>NZ_BAAGZE010000002.1:0-84118 GCF_054778875.1 Spirosoma luteolum | reverse complement strand
ACGTTTAGCCCTACCGACCCTGGCTACTACTATAGTACGGGTTCCTCGGATCTAGGTCCAGGTTTTGTTCCGGGGCCCGCCAACGGGACGGCAGATGTTAACGAGATTCGTATCGAGAACATTCGTACAACGGGCAGCAACTTCCGCGACATATTTGGGGGCGGAGAGAATGAAATCAATTTTCACCTGGGCGACGCCAAGTATTTAACAAAGGGGCAAACCACTTCCATTAAATTAACGATAGACCGGTGGGCCGGCCGGAAGGGCGTTTGGCGCCGGCCCAATGCGGTGTGGGACGAGGATTGGAATGCAGTAGAACGCGACCAGCACATGGGCATCGAAACCATTAATTCTGGACTAAGTAAGGAAAGAACATTTAGTGGCAGCTTCACAATCTACCGGAAAAATACAAGCAGTGGCAACCCTGGTGGGACAACAGTTCCTACGGATCCCACTTCTCCGCCAACAGATCCTTTTATGCATGATACATCGTACACACTTGATAATTTTGGCTACAGCTCTAAGAGAACGACTTATGACGAAGTGATTACTGGTAGCCGTGAACTCAACAGACGTATTTTCTTCGCCGGTAATGCCGGTAACGTTGAGGGTAATGGAATGCTTGACGGAGTTGGGATTCGTTTTGGCGGTAATACACGTAATTCGGGCATCTATTATACGATAAAATTGGTGGCTAAGAATTACGCTAGATAGGTAATGGAGACAAAGCAAGCTCTCCAGCTGCCTAGTACGATTGCTAACATGTGGCCGCGAAGCAAAATGTATTCGGCACAAACAGTGAAACTGAATTTCTGGACAGCAAACACATAGTCTTCACACAAAAAAGGCCCCCTGGCAGCTGCCAGGGGGCCTTTTTTGTGTGAAGAGTGCCTATTTTGACTTAACCGCCGTACTTATTTAAATTTGATGACTTCTGCCTCAAAAGCGTTTTCGTCAACCAACAAACCCTCACTACTAGGGTACTCCTGTCCTTACCCCGTTTGGTGAGCCAGTTTTGACTGGAATTTAAGCCACTTGTCGGTACTCAACCGGTGTCATAAACTGCAAGGCCTGATGAGGCCGCTCCGTGTTGTACTCCACCAGCCACGCATCCACCGTTTGGCGTGCTTGTCGGATACTTGTAAATATGTGAGCGTCCAATACTTCCCTGCGGAAAGTCCTATTGAAGCGCTCACTATACGCGTTTTGAGTGGGCTTGCCCGGTTCGATCCAGCATAACTCGATGCACTGATGGTTACACCAATCTTGCATGGCCTGGCTAATAAACTCCGGTCCATTATCACTCCGTAGCCGCTCGGGTTTGCTGTAACGTTCCACCAATTGATCTAATAGGCTAGTGACTCGGCGGGCAGGTAAAGAGTAACCGATCTCAATGCCCAAGGCCTCCCGATTGTAGTCGTCTACCACATTCAGCGTACGAAACTTACGCCCACCGGTTAAGTTATCCGACGTGAAATCTAGCGACCATCACTGATTACAGGCCGTTACCTTAGCCAGCGGCTGACGCACAGCATCGGGCAGGCGTTTCTTCGTCTTTCGTCGTAAGCATAAGCCTAAACTTCTATACAACCGCCTGACCCGCTTGTGGTTAACCAGCTCGCCCTGCTTGCGCAACTGGCGATAAATCTTCAAAACACCCCAGTGCTTGTGCCGCCAAGCCAACTGCTCGATCAGGCTGCTGAGTACTTTACAGTCTCGTGAATTAGTCTGTGAAGAAACTGACCTCTTTCTTTTAAAAGCAGCAACGGATCCGTTTTCGATCCGCTTGCAGAAAAACAGCCTCGTTCATCACCGCAATTTGAAGCGATTCCAGATCAATAAAGACCGCTTAGGCTGCCTTCACGCGAAATTTCAGAATGACTGGTTAATGTTGAAGTCCCGGAAGGCAATGTACGCACATAGCATTTGCGTCCGATAAAGCTCACTTATCGGATATAATAGTAAAACCGAAAGTAGTGCCTTTTTCCCCTTCTATTCTTCTTCTCTGTTGACCATTAGCCAGAATATCGTTGGTCGTCACCATCATATAGTCGATTTCCCCCTTTTGTAATTGAATACACTTTGGGCTACGTAGGCTTCAGGGTCTTTATCTGCATATCCATAATCGACGTAGAGGTCGGCCCGGATAAATGCTTTTAGGTGTTAACTGCTGGTCAAGATGGTTTTTTTCTGTTGGCTTGTGAACGTCCCGTAGTATTTCTGTAATGTGTTGGCCGCATGTGAAATGAGATCAGCGATATCCTGTTACATCAGTTCATCCAAACGCTGTTTGATCTCTGCCTTCTTTGTTTCCTGCTCCAGTTCTTCGGGCGGGGTTTTTTTCTGAATGCTGAATTCTACTCCAATAACGCCCCGCCCCTGCATAACCGGCTTGTAAGTCACCAATAGATTAATGTGCTCATTGATTTGCCTCAGCGACAAATCGATTACACGCGTTCAGAAAGCCGAGTAGTTTTTGTACGATTTTTCGTCAGCACCAATTATTCGCCGAAGTTCCTCTGTCCTGCCCCCCTAAGGAGTAACCATTGATAAGGTGAAAAAATCTATTTCTTCACCTTATCAATGGATTACCATGAAAAAGAGTCAATTCAGCGAAGCAAAAATCGTCCAAATCCTGGCCTTGGCGGGCCAGGGACAATCTATCGAAGACATCTGTCGACAGTTTAACATCTCCTCGGCCACTTTTTACAATTGGCGAAATCGGTATGGCGGCATGGACACCGAGGAACTGCGAAAAAGTAAAGCATTAGAAGCCGAAAATGCCCGACTCAAGAAATTACAGGCTGACAAGAGTCTGGATTACGATATTCTCAATGATGCTTACCAACTCCTAAAAAACAGGTAGGCTTTACTACCATAGAATGGGTAGGATGGGTGAAAACCATCCGTGCCCAGCGGCAGGTCTCGCTTCGGCGAGTTTGTCAGGTGGTAGGGCGACGGCGAGCAACTCTGTATGCCAAACCAAAGCGAATTAACGAAGATAAAACGATCAGAGATGTCCTTACCGTACTGTCTCAAAAGCATTTAAACTGGGGCTTTCGCCTACTCTTTGGCCGAATCAAACTGTCGGGCTATAGCTGGAATCACAAACGAGTCTACCGCATATACAAAGCCCTGGAGTTGAATCTGCGCAGCCCCATCAAGCGCAAACGCATCAAGCGAGACAATCCGAATACGCTGGCGGCTAGTCAAGTCAACCAGGGCTGGTCACTGGATTTTCTGATTGATGAAGTCGTAGCGGAGAAGAAGGTTCGCATTTTGAATGTATTAGATGAGTACAGCCGCAAATGTCTATTAGCCGTGGCTCAACCCGCCTTCAAAGCCAAAAAGTTAGTGTCCTATCTGGAGCAAATGGTGCAGGCGCAAGGCAAGCCCCAGTACATTCGTTGTGACAACGGGCCTGAGCTAATCAGTGCAGCTATGAGTCGATTTGCTGACAAACATGGTATCGAGCTTCGGCACACCCAACCGGGCAAGCCTATGCAAAACGAGTTAATGGAGCGTTTGAACGGTACGATCCGGCGAGAATGTCTAAACTTACAAGTCTTTGTAAGCATTCAGCAGGTGCAAACGGCTTTGGATGAATGGTGGCAGCAGTATAACTTCGAGCGGACTCATTCGTCCTTAAACTACCAAACGCCTGAGAGTATTTATCGGTCAGTTGTTTGATTCCAGTACTCAATGGTTACCCCTTAGGGGAGCAGGACAATACCGCTTGATGATGGTGGTCAGTGTGTCCTTCTCTTTGAGGACTTCAAGCACGACTTTGAGTTTGAAATAGGCAGTGAATTTGCGTTTGGTTTTGCTCTTTATACGGGTCTAAAGTTAACCCTTTATCCAACTTAGCGACTGGCCCTAAATTTGGGGCGTACCATATTAGTATTAGTTATAAATCGTATATATTTACGTCTCACAGCCAATCTTCTTATCATTATGAAAGTTAACACTACAATGATTAAAAATCCTGTAACAACTACTTTGAGAGTTATCTCTTTCATGTTGCTTTTAGCTGCGGTATCCTGTAATAGAATAGGACAGCATGACGTGATGCCACAATCAATTCTTGATAAGAACCAATATGCATTAGAGGTATCCAAGACATTGTATAGTTCTATCAAGCTGAGCAATTACAATTACAAAGAAGTTAAAGAAAATTTTTTCAAGTTTACTACTGATCATGAAAACGATATAATTAGAAATACTACTAAAAGTATCATAAATAATGATAGGTTTAACAATCTTTTCACTTACAAATCTGCCGTTAACGCAAGGGTAGCAGCATCAGAAGTAAGTGGGCTGAACTTAGAAAATGTTAAAGCGGAGATTAACTCATCAGGACTTACTAGCAAGGTCAGAGGCAAGATTATTCAGCTTGGAAATGAACTAACTGCTGTTAAGGCTCGTCTGAATCAAAATAATATCACTGATCCGATTAGTGTAAAAAATGAAGTTGATAGGTTAGTATCTTCTTTTGAAAGTAGTATAGTCAACGACAGTTCAATATCTTTAGATGAAAAGACTAAACTTTTTGCAGTTACCATTGCTACTCGCGACAACTTGGATAATGTCAAGCAATTGATATCAGGCACAAATTCAGGTGGTCGTAAGGGTTGTTTTTTCTGTAACGTGGTAAACATATTTGTAACCATTGTGGTTGCAGCGGTAATAATTTCTGTTGCTGCAGTAGTAGTTGTTGCAGCAGCAGCAATACTTGCTGAAGGAATAGTAGCAGCAGCTATAATAACCACCGCTGCTGCTTTTGGTGCGTCTGTAGGTGCAGTTATTGGTGTTGCCTACACGATCACAGACCATTGCTTAGACATTGTCGATTATGGTCAAGACGTCTATGGCAAGCAATTAGATATGGTTTTTGCACAATGCTAACCAAGTAATTTTAAGCCAATACTATACCGGTATAGTATTGGCTTAAAATTATAAAACATAATCTCCTATGAAGACTATATTAATAACCCTTGTTACCAGTTTGCTTCTGATAAACTCTCTGTCAGCTCAGTCTGGAAACAATCTAATTCAAGAAATTAAGTCAGGGGTTGTCATTAAAATGACTCCAATTCCGTTTCTTTTTGAGACTGGGGTTGGAGGAAGCATTAAACTTTTCAAGGATAATATAACATTTCTTCCAAGTCCTTGCCGAGAAAATGACAATAAATTCTCTACTATTTTTCCTTGTAATAATAATTTGATAAAAGATATTGTCTTACCCTTTGATAGCATAAAGCTAATTAAACGTCGCAACTATTTATTTTTAATTCCTAATAGACTATTAGTTAAGAAAAATGACAATACAGCTTTCATATTCGTAACATATAAAAGAAAAAAAATTATAGAGCTATATAAAAGAAGAAAGAATCCTAATTCATGATACTATTGGAAATTGTGGTGTGGTCATATGCTGTAAATGAGGACTTGGAGCCAATTGTAGCTTCGTGAATTAGTCAGTGAAGAAGGCAACTTCTTTCTTGCGGAAGAATCATCGAATTCGCTTTCGGTCTGCCTGCAAAAAATCAACTTCGTTTATCATAGCTGTCTGTAGCGATTCCAGATTGGTAAAGACAGCGCAGGCAACCCTGCCGATTCTCGAGCGACCGCTTCAGCTGGCTCCAGACTAACTCCACCGCACCGGCGGCCCGGCGGATTAAGTGCTGGACTATAGACTGGTAAACGTTCCAGATGAACGCGCCCCGGTCGAGTATGAAGCTAGTTCCGAACGGTTTGTGAGGGACGGTTTGTGAGGGGTGGATAGCCGCCCCGTCCGCACAGGCGGCCCTGCCAAATGACCAGCATATCTTGACTACGATACTGACAGCACAGTCTGCTCAAAAATCCGCAGATATCCTCACTAGTGAACGGCTGGTCTTGCCCCGCTAGATACAAACGGCCCGTTGGCGAAATAGCCGTCATCTGGCTCAGATAGACGCGGCCAGCCTGTTCCAGCAGTAACGGTGTTTGACCACGGGGTGCCCAGCCACGCGCCACAAAAGGCAACAAATGGCACGCTGATTCATCCATATAGAGGATTTTGCGAGCCTCAGTTTGCGATTTTTTTGAGCACGGGTAGTCGCTCAGCTTACCAGTTGGCCACAGCTTGTGGGTTCCGTTGGCGGGCTTGCCGAGCTGGTTTCTGGCGGCTTCAGCCCACCCCTTTGAGTAGTCGGCCTACCTGAGATAGGTCATAACTAGCGCCAAACAGTTTGATGATCACAGCATTTACTCGCTGACGGGTCCATATCTGCCCCTCGAAGCCGTGGACTAGCGCGCCTTTGTTCAGCTCGATTACCAGTTGGCCTAACTGCTCCTGGTTTTTTCCAGGTCAGGGCTTGCAGACCGTCTTGGCGATATTTTTTGAGGGTCTGGCTCTCCCAGCCTTCGGTCAGCCCTAGGGCTTGAGCAATCTTAACCTGGTGACCAGTTCTGATCTTTGAGGGCGGCACAGCACCGTCGTAGCAGTTCTTAATCAGCCGGTGAGTGAGTTGCCGTGTGCTAACAAGGCAGCATCTTTATAAACCTACTCACAGGTCAATAAGACAACATATAGAAAGACATTAGCTTACAAAACGGGTATGACTGATTCAGCTGACATAGTTATAGACAATACGAGGCTAATCGAAGAACTTTTCTATCAACTACGAAAAGCAGCTAATGGGCGCTGATCAACTAGACAATTTATTTATATATATTGGCACGATTGTGCTTTTTTAGATCAGTACTAAGTAAATTGTATAATTGTACGAATTCTTCACTCGGCTTTTCGCCACCTCCTTGTGTGATAAGAAATAAACTGATAAGAGATGACCTGTGTGTCTCTACGTATTCTCTTCTAAACGTTTTATATCCTTCTATTCCTTCTTCATATAATTTGGCATGAACAGTTTTAAGACTATCCATGATTGTTTGTTTGCCAACAAAGTTCTGCGTCTTGAGTTTTTCAATCTTACCTTCAATATTTTTTATTGGGGTCATATACTTTGTATACAATTCTTCTGAATACCGATTGTATTCATCTGACATAGGTGAGTTTTCTACTACAGATCTTGAAAAGTCGTTACCACCCAACTTTAGAGAAATATTGCCATCCCAAATGAATTTAAAAAATGTATTATTTTCTAAATTGGTCACAATATACAGATCGGCTTCACGCAAGTATTTAGAAAAATAGAAGGTACTATCAATAATATCAACAGTAGCAATTCTTTCTAATGAATATGGATTGTTATATTTTGATATTTGTACTTTCTTTATATTGACATTGTGTTGAATTACACCAATTATTGACCGTGTTTGACTCAGCACTTTATTACTGTTCAAACATACTAGAACAACCGTTAAAAAGGTTACTATTGATATGTAATTTTTCATTTTCTAATTTTTCTAAATATACAAAATTTGTGGGACTGGATAATGTATACATTATCCAGTCCCACAAATTTTGTATATTTTCGGTTAATTACAAATCGATTACAGAATTGTAATGTGCATTCATACGATGCAAGCCTAAGTTTTCTGCACTTATGGCTGATTAGTATCTCTCACACAGTTGTAACTACCACCTTGACCGCAATAATAATCTCCAAAGAACTGGCGATCACTTTCATCTGTATTTATGACATTGTATTGAGTTCCATTGCCACAAGTGCATGTACCCGACCAGTTGCCCCCTCCCTTTACTTCACGCATCTGATCTTTGGATAGAGTGAGACCTTCAAAATTAGCGAACAACTTGTTAATAGACATCGTTGAAAATTGGTTTATGTGAAAGAAAATTAATGTAAGCTAGAAAATTTTTATTTGAGAAGACATGGTAAATGTGCGCTCAACTGTTGACTTATCTTTCTTGAAGCTATACCTATTCTGTATAAAACGAAGAAACATGAAGGGTAACAGCTGTGTTTATTTTGTATAGTAACTTAAAAAGTTTTTTTGACACAAGGTATCTATCTGGCTTTCGATTGTCTCTTATACCATTTATTTGACATTCACTTTTTGATCAAATGATAGAGTCGGTAAAGATTATGTCTCTCTGACATTTGTTTTAGTTCTGCTTTGTGAAATCCATCAGCCGCGTCAGTTGATGATCGACTATACAGCTTTGCATAGATTGACAGGTTTCCGGATGTATACAGTTGATACAACAAAATTTCCCTTATGTCTATTTTTGTAATTTAATGGAAAGTTAAAGAGTTGAATTGTTGTACTGCTTAAACCGTTACGGCGATATGCTCGCGAATAAACTATCAAAAAAGCATTAAACCAACCCGTAAGCAACTAGATATTTCCAAATATTGTAAAAATACAAAATTATGATGCCATCCATCTGTCCTTAAGAATTACTAAGTTAGAATAGTTATACTAAACTATTTTATATGATTTAATTATTGATCCGTGAATTAATCTGTAAAGAACGCAATCTCCTGCTTGCGAAAAAATTAAGTAATCAGTTTAGGATCGCTATGTAAACGCTCTATCTGATTAAGTACGGCCGCTTGAAGTTGCTCTAGTGTAGTAAACGCCTGATTTTTCAAGCTCTGTTTTAGATCGCTCCACAGTAGTTCCACCGGATTTATTTCAGGATTATAGGCGGGTAATCGTTCTAAATGCAATCGACGTAGTTTACTGCTCAACTGCGCCTTAACCACCTGACTTCGATGAATAGCTGCCCCATCCCAAACAACTAATAAGTCCCGCTTACGATACCGGTGACAGAGCTTCCCTAAAAACCAGACGATATCTTCGCTACAAAAAGGCTGGTCCTGGCCTACTATATATAACCTACCGTTGGGAGCAACCGCTGCAATCAAACTCAGATGAGCACGTCCAGCCTGCTCAATTAACACGGGCGTTGGCCCGCAAGGTGCCCACGTATGAGCCAGGCCCTGTGCGACCAGTTCGGCTTCCAGCACGGCAAACAGTTCGCCGAGGTTTCCCTGCCGAAGTTGTCCAGTAGTAATTTTATGCATTGGTTATGCAGACCTGATAAATAAGACGGGCAGTGTCCGTCGTGCGGGGATCGTCAATGGCCAACAGGTCGGCATAGAGGAGTAACGGCGGTACGGTGGTTACGTCACTACCGGCAATAATTTCCTTCCAAAATACCTCGTTGATCTCAACCGGACCGTTGGGATCGGGCAGCAGCTTATACGTCTTGAGCAAATCCGTCCGGTCCTGATCGGTATAAAGCGTCAACGTTGCCGGGCGCAGATTACCCGTAAGCGCATCCGCAGCAGGCTCCCCGCTCCAATATGTACCAGGCAGTAAAGTCAGTTGCCGCCAGTCGGCAGGGGAAAGGTTTTTAGGCAGACGGAAGCGTCCGAGGGTCAGGCTCGGTTTGAGGGTTGTTGTGAACCGGCTAACCCACTGTTCCCGCAGCTTGCCGATGTTGGTCAGCTTCTTTCGTTTATCGTCGATTGCTGCTACATAGCCCGACTTTTTAAGGTAGTCGATGATCTGTTGCGCCGTACCGACCGAAACGCCCGTTTGCAGAGCCAGATCCCGAATGTTGAGGTTGAGCGCATCGGTTTGAATAAGCAGGGTGAACAGCACCCGCAGACCACTTTTGCCGAAGGGCTGCTTTACCACTGCCGGTGTTTGCGTCAGTTTGCGGCCCTGCACGATCAGCAGCATACCGGCGACATGGATGTAGCAGTTGCCCGCTCCATCCAGATAGTTTTGGTGTGTCTGCCGCAGTGTTTGTTTGAGCGTGTCGGGAATATGTTCGGCCAGCAGCAACGTGTCGGGTTGCGACTTACCTGGCCGACTCAGTTCATTCAGTTGATGCACCATTGCCCGTCGTTTGACCTGTGCCGCTAACCGAATGACTTTGCTGCCCGTATCAATAATCAGATAGCCGTCGAATCCGATGTCATGAACAGACTGAATCGCTTCCCATGAAGTGCCCAAATCAGTAGCTTGCCTGAACAATCGCGTGGTGTTATGGAACACGGTGTATATGGGGGAAGTGCTGCGGTAACTGGCATCGGAAGGACAGGTGATTGACGAGACTCACTTTGAGCATCTGTCACCTTGTCGTTTTGAACACATCAATCGGTTGGGAAAATACAGCTTCGATAGTAGCTCTGAGTTTGACAGTGGTAATCTGCGTCCCTTACGTTGTCTTGACAAAGAATAACTAAGGTGTTAGTTGCTTTGCGTGTAGAAATGTCCCGTTGGAAGAAGAACCCCCTTCATCGCCCATAGTTTCCTCCACTTGCCAGCCCACTACTTTGCAGGAGAATAAATCCATTCTAGTCGCTAAATAGGCCCAATCACCGTTGGTCATCGGTAGATATGTAATTTCGCTGACCCAAACCAAATCGGGAGCTTTGGGCAACGGCTGGTCTAGTAATGACTTTGGCTAATAACCTCTACGATGCGTGCTATACGTTGTTCGGGGCACAAATGACTTGGGCTGAATGGTCTGTAAACCATCTGCTTTCATCAGCATTCTTACCTGATGACGGCCAAGCATATGCCCCTTTTCTTGTAACTCAGCCGTAATGCGCCGACTGCCATAGCGTCGTTTGTGCTTACCAAAGACCTGCTCGACTGGGTTTTAATGCTCAACCTGTTTGGGTGCTCGTTGATAGCTATCGCCCCGCAAGTACCGATAATAAGCTGTAAGACTAACTTTCAACACCAAGCATAGAATCTCTACCTTAAATTCGTCAGCCAGGTTTTTGACCAGTTCATAGCGTTGCCTTAGATCTGTTAGCGGACAATGCTTAAAGCTTTCATTAAGATCTCGCGCTCCATTTCCAGTTGATTGACTCTTTGTAGCAGTTGCTGGTTTTCAATCAGTACGTCGGAAGTATGCCCCGAAAACTGGTGTTTTTCTTCCCCTTTGGCTCGCTGTTTACATTTATAGATGAGCTCTTCACTGATGCCTAATGCCTGAGCTACATAGGGCACGCCCTGACCTTTGGCAATCATTTCCAGCACGTCCGCTTTAAAAATCGCGTCGTATTTACGTCGTTTCAGGGGTTTGTTTTCAGGCTACATGTTCTTGCAAGTTATGCAAGTTCACTGTGCCCATTTATTGGACCATCTGATTGAACCAGAGTTGGAATGTACGAATGGAAGGAAAGCGCCCCATTTCATACCCCGCATCGAACTGCAAACGAATGTGGGAAGCACCCCAGAGTGAATATGCCCGTTTCAACCAAAGACTAAACTGATGTTTAAATGTAGCAGGATCATTTTTAGCGTCCTCCCTGTATTCGGCGTAGTTGATAGAATAGCTTTTCCAGCAGCCGGGTATCGTTGGTAATAATATCGGCAGTGGCGGTCATGCCCGTTTTTTGGGATAAGGTTTTCTGGTACGTAGTGCGTAAGCCGTTAGGCAAAATCACTTTTGCCAAAAACACACTATCACGATAGGGTAGGGCCGAGATGGCTGTAATGTAGCCTCTTACAGCACCGTATTCATGATAAGGATAACCTAAAAACCGTATTATAACCATCTGGCCTTCATGCACTTTGCCAGCGTTATTCTGCGGTATGTGTAACTCTCCAAAATAGTCAGTGTTAGGTGGGGCGACATAGCACAGTTCTTGATTGATTCCAACGGCTTGCTGCTCCTGCACGATACCTGAAAAGATCACTTTCCCAGTTACCGGTGCCGTTAGCATATACTTCATTTTCCAACTATCGACCGCACTTTGCAGGGTGTTGAAAGCTTGCAAAAATTTGTCTCGTTCCTCATCTACCTGCCGGTCTAACTCTAAAATCTCCTTGACTTTAGCACGTTGTGCGGTTTGATTGCTAATAATCGAAGAAGCTGTTTGTTGGTAGGGTAGTCTTCGGGCGATTAATCTACCTTCTTCACGTTTCAATTCAAGCGGTGCGATGACTTTCTGCTCGGCCAGCAGTTGCTGAATGGAATATTCGTCCTCAGCCAGCGTTATGTCACGGGCCTGTAGCTCCTGTTGTTGCCGCAGGTTACCTGCCAACAACTGTAAATCAGCGATCTCCTGCCGGAACATAGCTTTCTTTCGGCTCGAGAAGCCGTTGACCAAATAGGCCCTAAGTTGAATGTGCGCCTGCTCGAAGTTCTGATAGGCAATTTGCAACTCGCCTAGCTGGCTATATCCCGAGAGATTGAATTGTTCGATACCCTCCAGATTTCCACGCTTGGCCAACTGCCAAGCCCTTTCCAACTGTGCCGATAACTGCAGTACTTCTGCATGGTGGGCAGTGCTTTCTATGAAGGCCAGAATTTCACCTTGCTTAACGGTCTGCCCGTCGCGAACTAGCAACCGAATAAGTTTTCCATCGACACGGGTCATCACGGCTTTAGGTGCGTTGGTTGAAGTTAGTCGGAACGACCCGTGTACCAAGTCGGGGTAGTGAATAATCCAGGCCAAGGCTAGTAGACCTAGCAGTACCAACAGCACCACAAACGTCCCCCATCGCAGAAGCCAGCCTGGGGGACGGCTCAGCATTTCCTGTACTTCTTCGGCCCGCAATTCTTGAAACGTTGGATTGGTATTCATAGGCCTAGTTCTAACTGATTTTTTATTAATCGCCAGTATGTACCCTGCCGAGATACTAGCTCCGAGTGGGTCCCCTGTTCAATGAGGCTACCTCGGTCGAGCACCACAATCTGGTCAGCGTAGCGAACAGTACTCAGCCGATGTGCTACAACCACTACCGTACGGCCTCGAAAAAACTCGTTCAGGTTTGCCATAATTGTAGCTTCGTTGGTGGCGTCGAGTGCGTTAGTGGCTTCGTCGAAAAAGAGATATTGTGGGTCTTTGTAGACAGCTCTTGCAATGAGGATACGTTGCCGTTGGCCTTGACTAATACCGTTGCCTTCGGTTCCAATTTTGGTGTGCAGTCCAGATGGCAACGTATCCACAAAGTCCCGTAGGTTGGCTACTCGCACGGCATGATCGAGCCGCTGAGTCTCAATTCGCTCCACACCTATGGCGATGTTGCGGGCAATGCTGTCAGAGAAAATAAAGCCATCCTGCATCACAACGCCACACTGACCCCGCCAGAAAGAATGGCTTGTGTTCCGTAAGGCCGTATCGCCTACCCGAATCTCGCCCCCGCTCGGCTCATAGAAGCGTAGCAGAATTTTAAGCAGAGTAGTTTTGCCGCTGCCACTCATGCCCACGATGGCGGTAGTCTTGCCCGCCGGTATGTGTAGATCGATATCGCGTAGCACGGGTTCGTTGCCTGCACCGGTATAAGTATAGGTCAACTTTTGAATATTAATGCCCCTTTCTGCGGGTAACTCATCAACATACCGCCGATCGGCGGCTTCTTCGTCTACGAGGACGTGGACCTCGTTTAACCGTTCAAGGCTGATTTTTGCATCCTGTAAACCCTGTACAAAACCAATCAATTGTTCAATGGGACCATTAAGCTGCCCCACAATTTGCTGCATAGCCAGCATGGCACCCAGCGAAAGCTGCCCGTTGATGACTGCCTGCGCAGCCATAAATGTGATGAAAATATTTTTGCCCTCGTTAATGCTGAATGCCCCTGCCTGTTGGTACTGGCTCAGAACTAGTCCACTCATCTGCACCCGGAACAGCCGAGCCTGTAACCGCTCCCAAGCCCAGCGCATGGATCGCTCAGCTCCAGCCAGCTTAATTTCTTGCATTCCTTGAATGAGTTGGACTAGACTACTCTGATTTCGAGCTGAGACATTAAACCGCTTATAGTCGAGCTTACGACGTTGCCGCAGGAATAGTGTTACCCAGCCCACATAAAGCAAGCTGGCAAGCATGAATACGACGAAGATGGGCAAGTTGTAAAAGGCTAGCACGCTGCCGAAGATGAGCAAGTTTAGCAGAGAAAATAGTACTGATAGCATTTGCCCGGTAAGGAAGGTCTCTATTCGGTGGTGGTCGCCGATGCGCTGCATGATGTCACCGAACTGCTTGCTGTCAAAAAACGAGACGGGCAGGCGCATTAGCTTGATGAGGAAGTCAGAAAGAATGCTGAGATTGACGCGAGTACTGATGTGCAACAGAATCCACGAGCGGATGAACTCGATCGACAGTCGCCCGGTCATGAGCATAAGTTGTGCCCCTAGCACAAGATAGATGAAAGATAAGTTCTGTGTGTTTACGCCCACATCGACCACTGATTGGGTCAGGAAAGGGAACAAGAGTTGAAGTCCACTCCCTACAGCTAACCCCACGACCAACTGCGTCAGGAGCCGCTTGTACTGTCTGAGATAGCCCAGTACCCGGCCAAAACCATAGCTAAGTGTAGGTTCATCTTCTTCTTTGTAGAAGGCGGGCGTAGGTTCAAGTAGTAAGGCTATGCCTTCTTGGCGTCCATCAGTCTCAGCAGAGAGCCAGTGCTGGCAGAACTCATTTGAGGTGTAGGTTAGTAGACCTACACTAGGATCAGCCACGTAGACTGTATCATTGCGAGACGTAGCTTGATGGAGATCTGATGTTGACGATGTATTGTTTTTATCTACCGGTCTAATCATTCTCCCGTCGTATTGCTCAGACGAAGCTGAAGACGATAAGGTCTGTACAGACGACTCAACAGAATTAGAGACGTGGCGACCTCCTTTGATGCGTCTCAACCAACCACCTACCTCTTTAATGGAATAGACAACCACGAAGTGATTCTGATTCCAGTGAACAACGCAAGGTAGAGGGGCCTCAGAAGCAAGTTTCTCATATGTCAATTTCACACTCATTGTGTGAAATCCGATAGCTTCAGCTGCTTCGGCTATGCCCAGTAGCGACACCCCTTCTTTTCCAATCTGCGCTTTTTCGCGCAACGATTGTGCCGAAAGCGATCGTCCGAAATGTTTTGCCACCATCCTTAGGCAAGTGGGACCGCAGTCCATTGCATCGGATTGGCGATAATGTAAGAAGGAAGGTATAGGGGAGAACTTCAAAACTTAGACTTTTTTTAATACACCTATCTTTTTTAATATTTCTATAATTTTTGGCAATGCATCTTCACCGATTTCACGAAACACTACCTTACCGTCAGGAGAAATTAATATGAATGTCGGATAGTTTTTAATGCTCAAACTAACAGGAAAGCTTGATGGTGTTTTAAATGTTGATAGTTCAGCGACTTGAGGCCAGATAATATTAAATTTAGTTAATTGTTTCTGTGCCTTAGCTTGCCCTATAGTATTATATTCATAATCAACTCCGATGAACTGTATTTTTGTCGAATCAACCTGCGTATAAAGCGATTTTAGAGCGGGCATCGAACGAATGCAAGGCACACACCATGATCCCCAGAAATCAAGCAAAACATATTTTTTTTCGTTTAAAGTATTTTGAACGTTTATTGAAGTATTGTCAAAAGACCTGCCTTGAAGATTTGGGATGTTGTTATTGACCAAACCCCCTTCTCGACTTTTCTGATAACCTTTGTATAAAAGTTTTAATTTTGAGCCCTCTCGATTGCAAGATATTACTTCAAAAACGTGATCTTCAACAACTACTATTTCTCCAATTTGCACTGGTGATTCTTTGTATTCATACTCTTTATCAGCTTTCTGAATCTTTAAATAAGGCATTCTGTAATCGTCAGTATGGCCTTTAGGTGAGTAAATTAATGAAACTTTAAAATTATTTTCCCCGACCCAAAACTCTCCCTCTCGGTGTACAAATGGTACAGAGTAAACAGTGAGTTTTCTGTCAGAATTATTTGGGTGAGAGTAAGCAAAATCGTAAGGCTTAACTCTTAAAAAAGTATATTTATTGACAATTTTTCCTTTGTTGAAAAATTCATAACGAACTTTAACAAGTGGGGCTAAGTCAAGAGTGTCTCCTCGATAATACTTTTCTGTAGTCAGCGTATCGAATTCATATAGTGTATCATTAGTAAAATCATCATCGTTATTAGCATCTACCACAACAATTTTCTTACTGCCTTTTAAACCGGAGAAAACACTTACAAAGGATTTGATTTTATTGGATGAAAGTAAAGTTGTATCTATGCTATACTGCTCTATATCTGATAAAAACTGTTTTTTAGCGCGTTCGCCAGATTTATAGTTATTGAACCAGTACTGAAATTTATCAATTATAAAGTAACCAATTTTGAATTCAGTACAGCCAAAACGTTGGTCAGGCATAAGTTCCCTTTTTGAACTTGAAAAAGGGAAAGTATATCTTACAAAGATATTTTTCGAATTTATACTAGGAGAGATATTAACTGTTATACTGTCTTCTTGCAGTGCCAACAATGGGCATGTAGAAATGATAATGCCTATCAGGGTTAAAATTATAGTTTTCATAAGATTTATAAATGCCTTGCAAAATGTGTTTAGGCATTTTACAAGGCAAATTAGTTGAGACAAATGTATTCGTTAGTGCATTGGGCGAGTAAATAACCCTGTTTATTGGCCCGTGAATTAGTCCGTAAAGCAACTGTGCCTTCGTAATGCCATTGGGCTCGATAGAGGCCTAAGACTTCTGGCTGGACTTTACAGACTTACTCACGGATCAATGAGTCTGGCTACAAAACTTCATGTCTCCTCCACTGTCACACATACATGACCCGGTCGGTCCATCCTGGCTTTTACACGACGTGCCATTACATGTGATTGATTTGCCTCCACCGCAATCTGCCGTCACCTCAGCAAGCTTGCCGCCAATAACATTCCGTTGCTGTTCCGCTGTCAGCTGGAAGCGTTTGAACTTTTCCATATGTGTTAGTAAGTTTAAAGGCACGATAACTATTTTCATTATCCTGCATTTGTTATTGTTTTTTAGTTAGACAATTGTGCACGTATGTGAATCAGTACCGCATTTACATGACCCATCAGATACTCCTGGAACAGCATCTGTAGCTGTACAGTTGCCTGAACCTGAGCACGAAACTGTGGTCCCATCGAGGCACCTCGCCTTCGCTTCTCCATCTAACTTACCGCCCATTACTTGTCTGGCCTCCGCCTGACTTAATGAGTACACCTTAAAACTTGCCAAACTTTTCATTGTAAAAATATTTATAAGTGAACATATTTATTATGATTTGGCCAAATCCACTATTCATTGGTTATTAACTAGTTTAGACTAGACAATAACGGCACTGATTCTTTTAAACTATACTGCGATGGCATCTTCCACCCATTCAGAAAGACCGTCGGCGTAGCTTCAATCTGGTTGCCTGTGCACCAATCTTGGTGATAAGCCATTAAGTCGAATACATTCTTGGGAGCATTTACTGATGCAAAACCTTTTGCCCACTGCGCTGGGTCTTGCTGGGTGTTATCAAACCAAGCATCTAAGGCCGGCAGACGTTGATCGGGCGGCAAAGCCAGCAGGGTTTTAGCCACCACACGGCGGGGGTCGTTGGGCGAATCGGAGATGGTGAACACTAGATTTACATTTAGCAGATCGGTGTCGGCAAGTAGCTCATTTAATTCCTTGTGCAACCGAGCACAAGGGCCGCAAAAAGGATTAGTGGCTACGGTTAATGTGTGTGGGGCTGTAGCCCGGCCTAATTGCACAACGGCTTCGATGGGTATGTGGCCGCGTTGTTCGGGTTGTTGATGTAATAGAGCTTTAAACAGAGCCGGATTACTTTTCAACCGCAGCAGATCTTTCTGAGCGGATTTCAAGGACAGGACATCGGTTAGCGGGCGTTTGATAAAGACCCAGAGTAGTGTCGGAAGTAACGATCCCGCCAGCATTGTTTTCGCTGCTTGGTCACTGATGTCCCATAGTGAAATCTCTAAAAGCCAGCATATTACCGCTTCAATCCAGAGTATTCCCAGCACCGTTAGGCACAACATGCACCACTGTTTTAATACACGGCCTTGATACCAGAGTGAGACGAACGTCAGTGGTAGGGCTGTTAGTGTTAGACCAAACAATACCGCCTGCACACCTGCCAATAATATTTGGTTGCCCGTCAGTCCGGCCAGCACCAACGCCAGCCAGCCTCCAGTAAAATAGACAAACCCAATTTCTGACAGGCTTACCAGCCCGCCCAGCGTGGCTCCTGGCGAGGTCAGTACCGAGTGGCAATTGGCTTGCCGCCCTAACTGGCACAGTTGCCGCACCATGGGGTTATTCTCGTCTAGCGAGAACGCTAGCAGCAGTCCGCACACCACCACACCCACCAAATGCAGCCCAAATAGGGCAAGTGAAAGAGGCTGAAGGGGCAAGACCCCAAAGCCTAAACCTGCTACTAAAAGAATGCCTATTAGTAATACAGGCATTCGAAGGGCTTGCCACCGTTCGCGCCGGTGCTTACGAGCAAAATCAGCCTCACCAGCTAGTTCGTTGGCTTCAGCCATCAGCACCACGCCCGACCATTGTTTTACGAACTTTCCTAGCGGTTCCTGCCGCCATCTTCCGGTAATGTCTTGCCACTCCACAATGCCGTTTTGGAGAGAGCGCACTACATTGAACATCCCGTCCTCTTCAAGACGGTGAACCATAAAGGGTGTGGGTACCTCGATCAGCTGGTCGGCCGTAAGCCGGGCGGCTATGTTTTCTACCTTTAGCGTGTTAAGTGTATGGCTGAGGGCCAGCAGGCTAGGGTAATCAGGGTGTCTTTCTAGTGTATCTGCTATGGTATTGTGCGTTACCCGAACCTTTAATAGCCGCAGCAACGTCTGCAAAGCGGCAACCGGATTCTCGCGAGCGGCAGTGAAGGCCATTGTTAAAAGCGGTTGTATTTTGAGTTTGCGAACACAGAAAACTGTAAAATCACTTTGAGAATTTGATTTAAAGCCTCTTTAGAAAAGCAAGGTATTCGGTTAACGTTGCCCAAGTATACGAACAGACCATGGTATGTAACACCGCATTTGTAATCTCTACTAAGCCGTCTCTATTAATTCTCGTATGTAAATTTTTCCTCTACCTATCAGTACATTATTACCACTTGAAGAGCGACCCAACTCACTTCTATTACCTCCAGTAAGAAGACGCGTAGCTTTTAAGCTCGCCATTTTCTTCCAAAGACTCATATGTCAAAATATTACTTCCTAGTAGTAGAGCTCAAATGTAAAAAATCACATATGATAAACGTCAGAGTATCCGCTATTGCTGTTTTGTATTTATTTAACGGTCAGGAGGGCGGTGTTGCACAATCATTTTTCTTTATTCAACATGCGCACTCCTACAAGGTGACTCGGATAAGACAACCATTAGTACATATTTGGGGAGCATTATACTCTGAGCCACTCCCTATGGCAGGGACCGTTTACCTCTGCGCTGAATCTGACCACGAACCTGAATTTAACGCGCGGCCTCAGTTTTATCAATGGGCAGACAAACCGGTCACTGACGCTGCTGGCTGGCCAGCGCGCCGGGCTTAAACTACTCTGACCAACTCGTCTGAGCTGGGGTTAGCAGGCACTGTCACTTATCAGACCGCTGCCTACTCGCTGGTCCAGCGGTCTTCAAATCAGTCGCTGACCGCCCAGTTTACCGCTCATGCCAATTCCCCAGTCCTACTCGGGTTCAGGGTCGTTACTGATTTTACACCATTGCTACGGGCCGTTCGATGGATTACAATCAGCCTTATGCGCTGTGGAATGGATCTATAAGCCGGTCCTGTCTGACACAGCAGGATGAGTGGCAGCTACAGGTTTTCGATCTTCCGAATCAGGACCGAATTTTGGTCCGCAACACGATCGATACGTACGTCGAAGACGTTCAAAGCCAAGTATTGAAGCGGTATGTGCTGGTCATTTTCAGCTACAACCTGCGTCGGTTCGGAACTGATATCAACAAATGAACAGAGTACTTCAGTTACTGTGTAGGAAAGCATTGGCCTTCTTCTTCTAACAGGGCGATTCTATTCAGGCGCCTGTCGATTAGTCAGGTTGGTTCTGTTCGCATACCAACTTGGTTTAGTCAAGTAGCGGGTTACTGAACAGGCGGATATGACCACGTCGTAGAACCAGCTCCCTTAACTTAAAGCCCTAACTTCATGGCGGCATTATGGTTTACGATCTGCTGCACCCTTGTATAGCGGTCGATCATGGCGCGGGTGCGGTGCTTGGTCTGTTGCATGATCTGGGAGTCATCCGCACCATTGATCTTGGCAATGGTGACAAACGAAGCCCGCAGCGAATGAGCTGAATAGTCCTCGCCTAGGTATAGCTTGACCGTCCGGGCTACCTGCTTATCTGATAAGCGGTCGGTAGTAACTTGCTCCCCTTTGCGGATGCGCACAAATAAGGGCCCGCTGGTGCGTTCCAGCAGACTAACGTAGTCCTGGAGGGCTCGTACAGGACAGGTATCCGGATCGGGACTAAAAAAAAGGGCTTTCTGTTCGGTCTTTCCGTACTGATTGGTTTTGCTGCCCCAGTAACTGAGGATCGCTCCCTGGCGGGTGAACTGTACGCCTTCAATGTCTAGCGCGACGAGTTCGGAGCGCCGGAAGGCCCCGGCGAACCCAACTAGAAGTAAAGTCCGGTCGCGCAGGCCCGTTGGCGTGGGCGGAATGGGCCGCACTTGGTCTTTGTATTCGTGAACGTCAAAGGCGGGTGCCTGCGTGGCTTCGGTACCAATGCTGTGTTTGATACCTTCCAGGACCACTCGCACGGTTTGGTCGATGGACGGGTCGGGTTGGTTGTTGAGCCGGTGCCACTTGTGGATGGCAGCCAGGCGCCGGTTGATGGTACTCCACTTATGGGCCTTTGCCTGGTCGGACAGGTAGGTAGCCAGCGTGGCCGGACTAACGGGTAGTTCAATGATGCTCTGCCCACTCAGCCAGGTGCGAAGCTGCTGGATGTCGGCCGTGTAGGCGATGGGGGTATTCTTCGCACCTTCAATGCCTTTGCGAAAGTACGTAGCCGTTTGCTGGGTGAGTTGCTCAGCTGAGGGGACCACAGCTGAAGTAGCTCGATGGGCACTGACACGTAGGACGGTTGACTTTTTAATAGAAGGTGAGCGATTTATGGGGCAAGATACCATTTGGTATGTTATGTCCAATAATAAAAGTTTATCGGACGTAACAATTTTTCATATATATTGCGCTAAAAATGTATGATTGAAAAGTCTAAAGCTGAATAAGCGTTCCAGTTTATGATCTATTCCGATGATAGCGTCTTGTGGACAGACCCGGCTTGGGCCACCTATGAGCGTATGTCAACGGATGTATAATTGGGAATCAAACAGACCCTACACGAAATGCTGATCCGGTATGCGCCAATCTATTACCAGCGACCACCGGGAATTATGTCTGTAGGCACGGTCTCCCATTTACAAGTACCTGACTGGAACATCTGGCTGCGCTTTGAAACCGAATACAAAGAACAGGCCGGCAAGCCTATTCTCTTCATTGAAGCATTAGAAGAGTTGAGCCGGACGGAGTGCGAAGCGTCCGTAGAGACCGCTCGCGCCAATCCAGACCGAATTCCCTAACTTGCTTTTACTACTATGAAGAAAGATACCACCGCTGTAGTCGCCAAGAAGCTCAACACCGTCCGCATCCGGCATTCGCATGAAGAACTGGCCGGGCAAACAGCTGCCTTTTTTCAGAAAGGAATCGAGGGGGCGGCTAATACCCAGACTGCATACCGTTCCGACATCGAGCAATTACAGCAGTGGCTACACCTGCATGACTTGGGTACGTTGCCCATCAGTCCGACGACGCTGGCGGCTTACGTATCAGCTGAGGGTACCGTGCATAAGTGGGCTACTCTTTCTCGCCGACTGGCGGCTATTCGCAAGTGGCACCGGGCCCGAAAACACCCAGACCCAGGGGCCGACGAAGCGGTTAAGATTGTCCTGGAGGGCATCAAGCGAACCATTGGCACCGAACCGGAACAGGCTCCCGCTTTTGACATTGAAGAATTTAAGCAAAGCGTTCGAGCCATACCTACCACACCAACGGGTCTGCGGGACCGGGCGTTATTGCTGGTTTGTTTTGCCGGGGCCTTCCGGCGCTCGGAGCTAGTCGCCCTCGATGTGGAGGGGGTACAGTTCACGCGCGAAGGGGCAATTCTGAGTTATCAGGGTAGCAAGACCAATCAGTACGGTAAGAGAGAAGAGAAAGCCTTGTTCTTCAGCCCTGATCCCGACACCTGCCCGGTACGTACCCTGCAAGATTATATGGACTTGCTGAACCGCTCGGCTGGACCTCTATTCGTGCGTATTCGAAAAGGCGACCAAATCACTCAGGACCGCCTGTCTGACAAACAGGTTGCCCGCACTACCAAACAGTACCTCGGTGACGACTATTCGGCGCACTCTCTCCGGGCGTCGTTTGTGACCATCGCTAAGCTAAACGGGGCCGACGATTCGCAGATCATGCAGCAAACCAAGCACCGCACCCGAACCATGATAGACCGCTACACACGGGTGCAACAGGTCACCAAACACAATGCAGCTATGAAATTGGGCTTGTAAATCGGGTGGAGATAACGTACGTCATTCTGCTTTTGGCAAGTTTACCGTGGCCGTGATAATTGGCCGAAATACGATATTTCCCTCGTCGGTTGTGAGGGAATCTTTTGGGGTTTTACCATGAGAACATGAGACCGGCTGGCCGTATTAAAATCTTGGCAGATCGGGTATACCCAGCTTTGGGCTAAGTTTTACTAATTTGGCTTTTTGTTCACTATCTACCCTCATTTAGTACTAATGGCCCTTAGCTGGACTGAGATTAAAGACCGTGCACTGCGCTTCGCGAATGAATGGAAAGACGAGTCGTCGGAAGATGCGGAAGCCAAATCGTTTTGGGATGATTTCTTCAATGTATTTGGTATAATACGCCGTCGGGTAGCCCAATTTGAGAAAGCCGTACCACGCACTGGTCGGGGAGCCGGTTTCATCGACTTATTCTGGCCGGGTACGCTAGTTGTTGAACATAAATCCCGTGGGCGCGACCTTGACCGAGCCGTTGACCTGTGCTATCGCCCCCAGACCTTCCCCAGCGAAACCAAACGTATTGAGTACCTATTCGAACTGTACAAGCAGTACACGACTCCGCTCATTGGCGCAGGCATGGAAACAGGTGGAAGGAAGAAGAAACGGGTGGGGGTATGATTGGCGAAAAGAAGAAACGGGAAGAAACGCAATACGCCAAAAACATTCGGGGCGAGGAGTTTCACATATCTGAGGTCGAGCGGGGCCGAAAAGGGTACTACTGCATCGACTGTGAGCAGGAAGTGGTAGCCTGTCATAGTGAACACGATAGAAGCTGGTATTTCAGGCATCACGTTACCGATATTAAGATTGAACGCCAATGTACGTTCTCAAACGAAACCTATCGGCATAAAATCGCCAAAGATGCACTCCAGCGCATCAAGCAAATTAAAGTGCCAGCCGTTGACAAATACCCGCCCAAAGGCACAGACGGCGTAACTCGCGTGAGGGAAGCCCAGGTAATTCATGCCCATACCGTCGGCATCGAATTTCAATTTTATGAAGACGAAGCCGGGCAAATTCGGTGGATGAGCAAACCGGATTGGGAAAGAATCGAGCCGTCCGGGAAGAAGCGTCACATCATCCAGCCCGATGTGACGTTCTTCGATCAGCGTGGCCAGCCTATCCTGTTCATCGAAATTGTCGCCACGCACAAACCTGACGAGGATAAGCTCCTGAAACTAGAGCGGCTGTGCATCGACACAGCTTGCGTTACCATCCCGAAAGAGTCGGCTACGGCCATCGAACAGATTTTTTACCATACTGACCGCACCAAATGGCTTTACAACCATGAAGAAAGAACCACTCGATACGTACCAGTTTCCAATAGAAATACAAAAGAGGTATTACCGGTTGATCAACTCCAAAGACGACTTCTTGAGGAGTCTGTCAACTGCCGAGCGACGGAGATTGGAAATCTTATACGCGCAATTGAACGCTGTCTGGAAAGCGAACAATACCGAGCAGTTGAGCAGCACCTTAACACGGAAGTATCACGAGCTACGGACATCGCAGCACGAGCTGAACAACAATTGCTCTGCCTTCAGGCATCGCACCAGAAACGACTTGAAAAAACGGTTCTTGGCCGCTTACTCCCGCTTGCAAAAGCGGCAAGAAGAGTGTCGTCGGCGGAGCGAGCAGTTAAAGCAAGACGTAAGAGCCTGGAAAGCAGATATCATAAAAAGAGACACGAACTGGTCCGCGCAGAAGCGGAATATCGACCGGACTGCCAGGACGAACTTGAACGAATTTCAAAGAATCTCATCGAACTTGGAGCAGGAGACGGCTCGATACCAGAACGCCAAGAACAACTTGCAACAGAAACAGCAAGAATCGAACAGCGAATTGGAGAGGCAAAACGAGCAACAGCAGACCTTCAACAGCGAACAGAAGCTCTGCCAAGCGAATTCCGACAAGTTGAGGACAGAATGGTCCGAACGTATCGCCAGCAAAAAAAGGCTGTCGGAACAGCTTTTAAACAACAAGCGCAGGCAGTTGAAGAAGCTGACGGACGAGTACGAGCGGAGCTTAGAGAACGGCACGAAGGCTATCGAAGAACAGTGGCTAAAGCAGTTACGCGAGCAGATGGCGAGCGAAGTGAGCGATTGTCACCCCGAATTGCTGAATTGGTTCAGGCAAGGAGACTTATCGTCGATACATCGCCGAAGTACGCTGCTCTTCAACGATTGCGAAAAGCATACGAAAGCTTTAAATCAGGGGCTTATAAGAATTGGCCTTAGCCTGGATAGCTTTTTAATGAAGTTAGACGCTCACCAGCCCATTTCGGGTTCGTAATCTGTAATCAGCATCAGTGGCTACCCTTTTACCTAAATCCTAAACTCTTTGATGAGCGGACTTGTACGACAGCTCGACCACTCCGATCCCGGAGATGAGACCATCCGAAATTTTCGTTATCAATTCGGCTACGGGGCTATCCTTTTGCTGGCAGCCCTCCGACGCGAAAAAGACTATGTGTCAATGTGGTGTGAGCACTACGAAGATTTGGTCTGTGAGCGGGGCGACGGCCTTTTCGACTGTTTCCAAATCAAAACAAGTACGCCAGAAAACGGCCACTTACGACTCAATACCGATTCGGTCAAGAAGTCAATCAAGCGATTTGTTGCTTTACACGAGCGATTTGGAGACGACATAGCGACGATGTCCATCATCTCCAACACGGAGTTTTTAGATACTGAACAGGAAGATAGGATTGCCGCTTGTCCAGGTCGTTTGTTAGAAACTATACGCGTTGCGGCTAAAGCAGATGGCATTGATACTGTGTTTGTCCAAGCATTTGATGCCTTAAAAAATTATTGTGGATGCGACGCAGATAGTTTGTTTGCCACGCTTAAAAAAGTGGATCTATGCGTTGGCCCCAACCGTCAAAGTTTCGAGATAGACATTGCTCATACCCACGTACCCAAAGTGAAAGGATGTGAGCATTGTACGCCCAATACCCTGTCCGCAATTGTAGATGACCTGATTGGCAGAGTCTTTCGAGCTTCTTCGTTAAATATGGGCGATCCCGATGTACACCTGTACACTTATTTCAGTCGTACCGAGATTGACCCAAGGCTGTTGGGTAAGCGCATCTTCGTAGAGGAGGCCAACTCAATCATTAAAAAACACAATGCCAGTCACTTTAGGTATGTGCAGGGATCTGGGTCATTAGTTATCGCCGACGGTAACCGCGACCTCACTAAGTTGGCCAAAAAGCTTTCCAAAGGTGGCCTTGCCGACCACATTGCTACCATGCAGCGCAAAGCGCTGGCCACTGAAAAACGCTTACTTGAATCACCACCGGAAAAGCTCGCCGATCTCATTGACCAATTAGAAAGTGTGGTCCAAAGCGAGTGTGACGAAGCATTCTTAGAAGCCAAATACGATGACAGGCCGACCGGTGAGATGATGTTGATGACTGTTCGTAAGCGCCTACGTAAAATAGCTGAGCAACATCCTGCTGATGTCCTGGGCGAGCCATATGATACGTTGGTTGGCTTTGCTGGCTTATTAACCAGCGATTGTAAAGTGTGGTGGAGTGAGAAGTTTGACATTAATCTGTGATGGCTATGAGTTTACGTTTACTAAAAGCAGCGGCCACCACTGAAAATATGGACGACTTTCACCTAAGCCGGATTCTGCTTCTGCTTAGAGCATTCGATACGCCCAGAAAACGCCATAGTGTACAGGGCATCATGAAGCTGGCCAAGTTCGATTTTCTGTTACGCTATCCTACCTGCCTGAAGCGAGCCTTGGAGTTCGTCGATAAAAGCGAAGAACTAGCCCAATTAGGAGATTTTGAAACGCATAGTGTAGAAGCAAAGATGATTCGATTTCGATATGGCCCGTGGGACGGGCGGTATCGCCGGTGGATTGGTCTTCTGGCTGCGAAAGGATTAGTTGAAACATACGTTGAGAAAAATACCATCCATGTCATGATTACTGATAAGGGTAAAGCAGTTGCCGACCTGTTTAGTCAGGAGGAAGAATTTCAACTAATTGCCCAGCGTAGCCAACTGATCTACAAGCATTTCAATAGACTATCCGCCACCGCCATTAAAGAGTTTATTTATTCGGTTTTTCCAGAAATAAAGACGATTAAATGGGGCGATGAAATACAACTATGAAGTTTTTCTTAGACGCACTTACCTTACGTTTTAAACTCTCAACAGAGGTCATTGAGTTTAGCCGGGTATCTTACTTCTACGGCCAAATGGGGGCTGGTAAATCCAGTATTGCCCGTTTAGTTGATTATTGTTTAGGGGCGAAATTGGACCTCACACCAGCCTTTCAGCAGGAGTTTGTTAGTGCTGGCTTAACACTCCATATTAATGATAAGCCTGTATTTATCTATCGTCAGCGTGGATCCGATCAGGTAGAAGTGTCGTGGGGCGAGCCTAGAAGTGAAAGCACCATCGTCTTACCGACTCGCGCTGCAAATGGCGAAGTATTAGCTGAAACTGGAGTTGAAAATCTTTCTGACCTGATTTTCTACATTGCTGGTATTGTGCCCCCCCGCGTTCGCAAGAATAAACTGGCCGAAGACAGTGACCTAATACGACTCAGTTTAAGGGACTACCTATGGTATTGTTACCTCGACCAGGATACTATTGACAGTGCCTTCTTTCACTTAGAAGCTGAAGCTCACACTCAAAAACGGGTGAAAAGTAGGGATGTAATGCGGTCGATCCTTGGCTATCATCAGGAGACCGTCGCCCAATTGGAAGCTGAATTACTACAAGTACGTGAATCAAAGAACACCTTTCGTTCGGCTGCCAAACTTCTAAAAGAGACATTGACCAACAACGACGTTGCCTCTCAGGGAGAAATAAAGGAGAAAGTGGCTTCGCTAACCAAGAATTTAAGCGATGTAAGAAAGCAGATTAGTACATTACGCGCTGACATTCAACGACAAAATGTGTCACATATCGTTGATAGCCTGAAAGAGGATGGTAGACGATTGTCCATAGAGCTGGAACAAACAAATGACGCAATCCAAGCTGTCAACAAACTGATTGATGATAACACGGCCCATCTGAATGAGATCAAATCGCTAAAAGTCAAATTTCTGCGGGGCGTATCAGCCCGTTATGTATTAAGTAACGTTCAGTTCGAGTCTTGCCCTCGATGCACCCAAACCTTACCGGCGCGGCCAGTGAACATCTGCCCTGTATGCAATCAGGAGGAGCCTTCGATAGAGGTGACTAAAACGGATGCTTTGCTGATCCAGAAGGACGCGGATTCGAGAATTAGTGAACTCTCAGAGATTATTGAAAACTACGAAAGCCAGGTACGTCGGTTATATACGTATCACGATGAGCAGATAGCCGCTAAACGGCTCATAGACAGGAAGATTATCGATGAAATGAATCGTTACGATTCTGCTTATCTAGCTTCTGTCTTGGAATACGAACGTCGTAGTTTTGAAATAGAACAAGGCATTAAGGAGTTCAACCGCACACTTCAACTTTTCAAACGGGTAGATGAGCAGCAAGCTCGTGCAGACCAATTGGAAATTAGAGAAAAAAACATTCGTGAGCAGCTAAAGGAAGCGCGTATTGCAGCCGAAAAGGATATACAAAATATTCGCAAGTTGGAGAGGTACTTCTTAGAATACCTCATTAAAGCGGGCGTACCGGGTATTCGGACTGAAGATAAAGTCAAAATCCCTATTTCAACCTTTCTTCCCTTGGTGGCTCCTGAGGGCGGTGAAGACGTAGCGGTCACGTCTTTCAGCAATTTAAGCAGCGGTGGCAAAAAAGTACTCTTTAAATGTTGCTATGCCCTAGCAATACACCGATTAGCGATTGAAACGAAGGCCTCGTTACCCACTTTTCTCATCATTGACTCACCAATGAAAAACATTAGTGAGCGAGAGAACGCAGAAGTATTTCGCCAGTTTCATAATCTGGTGTACGACTTGGCTGCAACAGACCTAATTCAAACACAGTTTATTTTAATTGATAAAGAGTACTGCGAGCCAAATGAAGACCTACAACTCTCTGTTTTACAACGGCATATGACCCCTGATAACGATAATTACCCCCCATTGATCAAATACTATAGGGGTCATTAGTACGGTGTGCTACGCAGGACTTTCGCTACTCATGGTAGATGAAGCTACGTTAGTTCTCAATATTACACCACACATTGGAACGATTTTTTGGTGACGAAGTAGCTTAATTTTCGATTCTACAAGCTTCCAAATTCTGGCAAAAACTATTTACCTTTGCCGGAATTTGGAACAAAGCTATTGGCGCACGAACTCATCCATACAGCTCTACGTAAGCAGTTTGGCAAGCAGGAAGCCATTCCCAAAGTTGTATTGATTGACTTTCTTAGGGAACACTCTGGCAATGCCAAGCCATCAACGCTCGCCTGGCGGCTACATGAGTTGACGCAGGAAGGAATTCTGACTCGAATCGGATACGGTCGGTATCAACTGAATGACCACCCAGCTTACCAGCCTGACCTATCGCCTACTCTTCGCAAGATCAGCGACCGCGTTAAAACGGAATTACCTTTTACGACTTGCTGCGTTTGGGATACGCGGATACTAGCCGATTTTATGATTCAGCAACCGATGAGCTTTCTGCAACTCATTGAAGTGGACAAGGAAGCCATTTCGTCAGTCTATCAGCTTTTGCAGGAACAGCCCGTGCGGGTTGACCGAAAAAGCCCGGCCATTTACCGGTATGACGATTGGCTACTGCTCACTCGGCGTGGGCTGCCTTCGCCAAACCCCGTCATCATCAAACCAATTATCACCGAAGCCCCGGTGCAGCAACAAGACAGGTACGTAACGGCTTCACTGGAGAAAATTCTGGTAGACTTAATGGCCGATAGCGACCTGTTCTTTGCTTATCAAGAAGAAGTACCCTACATCTTCCGAATAGCTTTTGCCAAATTCACCATCAACCGCGACAAGCTTCGACGCTACGCTAGGCGACGAAACCGGTTAGACATGCTGGAGCAACTGCTGCGTCAATTAGTACCCACGGAGCACTAACATGATTCTTGAAGAAACCTTTACCCGCGACTGGCTGGTCGCCGTTGCCAAACGTTTTCCTAAAAACGTCGATCTGAAACTGTTAGAGAAAGTGGTCTGGGCACTGAAGTTGCTGGAGCAACTTCAGCTACAAGGCTTATCGTTTGTTTTCAAAGGTGGGACGTCGCTCGTGCTTCACTTTGATAAACCACGTCGGTTTTCAATTGACGTGGACATCATCATGCCTAAGCAACCAGCGAATCTCATTGACTATTTTGACGCAATTGTGGCTAACGGTGCTTTTGCGCAGTGGGAAGATGATTCACTACGAGCTTCTCATGCAGGGGTGACGGTAGGACATTTCAAGTTTTACTATACCAGCGCGGTCGATCCAAAACATCCCTTGGAGCCTATTCTGCTGGATATTCTTTTCGCCAAGATCAATTATCCTCACATCGTTCAGAAAGCAGTACAGCACCCCTGGATACGCACAGACGAACCGCTTACGGTCGTACAACTTCCCGACACCGATAGTCTGTTGGGCGATAAACTGACGGCTTTTGCCCCAAATACAACAGGGATACTTTACACCAAACAGCGTCCTGCCGAAATCATCAAACAGCTATTCGATGTGGGTTTGTTGTTCGACGTGGTTACTGATCTGCGGGTAGTTGAGCAATCTTTCACCCATACGGCTAAGGAAGAGATTGTTTACCGCCATTTGAGTATCACCCCGGCCGATGTACTGACTGACGTAACAGATACAGCCATGTTGATTACGTGGCGGGACGAAAAAGACCCTCGGTTTATCCAGCTACAGGAAGGAATTCGTCGGCTGGCCAGTTTTGCTATTGGTACATTTACCATTGAAGGGGCCATCCTGGCCGGAGCGAAAGCGGCTTACCTGAGCCGACTGCTTTCCGAAGGGGCTACCACCTTACATCGATATAAACAACCAGCCGACATTATGGACTGGCAACTAACTAACCCTGCGGTAAACCGGCTCAACAAGTTGAAAAAGTCGCAGCCCGAAGCATTTTATTACTGGTATTTGGCTCTTGCCTAAACCCGCCCCTTCACGTAATCTTCCAGAGCCTCCCGGACAATATCCCGAATCTCAATATCATCCTCAACCGAAATTCGGCGGATGGCTTTGTGGAGGGCTTTAGGCACTTTGGTATTGAGTTGAACCAGGTCGTCAGCAACTACCGCGTTCGCTTTTGCAGCTGGCTTTGGTTCGGGCTGGGGAACTGGATTTACTTCCTGAATCGGGGCCTTGGGCGGCTCGTTTTTTAGCTTTTCGGCTAATCGCGCCTGCCGTTCTTTCAATGATTCTGCCATTGGGTCGCGGGGTTAAAGTTGTTCAATGATTTCTTCAGCTAAATCAGCCATCTCTTCGTGGGCTTTCCCGTCTTCCAACTGTACAATCCCCCCGGCGATAACTGACCGAATGTAACTTACCCGCTCATGAATGCGTGTTTTCATTGTTGGAATGGGGTAGGCGTCCAAAATGTCTTTGATTTCCCGGTTCATCGAGGTGCGGGGCTTGACCATATTAAGCACAATACCCGCCCGGAGGTCAGGGCGTTCTTGCTGCGTTTCCTGCAGCAGCGCCATCGTCGCTTTCAGGGCCATCGCGTCGAGGTAGCTTACTTTGGTTGGCACCAACACGAAGTCGGATACCGAAAAGAGTTCAGAGAGCCTGCTAGTCAAGTAAGGCGGAGTATCAATAAGTAGAACATCCAACTCGGGATAGTTTCCTTCCTGTAGGGCTTCATAGCTGATCAGTGTAATACCATCCAGGAGCATGTCTAACCCTTGCACGCTACCCTGTAAGTCGGTATCAACGATACCAACGCGCTTGATATCTTTCAGATAAAAAGCCAGGTTAAGGGCCAGTGTAGTCTTGCCTACTCCACCTTTCTGATGAGCTACCGTGATTATTTTCATAAAGAGCTTGCCGGTTCCGTTACAAGTGCAAAAATGCTAAGAAATATGAAATAGTCAGCTATTCAGCTATCCTAAAAACAGACAAATAGTTAAATATCTAGCTATTTAACTCACAACAAGCATTATACTGTTGTCTATGAGCAGCAGAAGTGCGAAGAAGAAGATAACCGCATAGTTAATAAGCTATCGAAAAGGAACGTTCAACCGTGAAAATACCAGCAACGCGCTGTGTCGTCGAAAAAATATCAGAAGCTTTCACAGGAGTGTACTGCCCAGCCCTCGGCGTACCCGGTACGAATTGATACAGCGTAACCGGAAACGAATAAGTAATCTGCTTACCTCCCACCCCACTCACCGTTCGGTCAATGACTGTCATGGCATTGTAGTCAGTAAGGATATCTTTCTTAATGGTGAAATAAGTGGCTACCGTAGTTCCTCCCGACTTAGCTTCAACGGCATACGTACCTAAATCAAGCTGATCATACTGTCCCGCCGTCCCTTCACCCTGCAACGTAAACTGCACCGAATCGCCTTTAGCCTGCAAAGTTACGACGTAGCCACTTCCTTTGATTTGCCCGCGGCCCTCTGTGTAACCGTTGTCTAGTTGAAGGCGCACACAAGCATAATTGCCACTGAGCCGCACAGCCGGATGAGCCGATTGCTCTTGCTGGGCGTCAGTAGATGAGGGAGTGTCAGTACTGGAGGGCAAACAACTCAGTAACGAACCGACGATGGCCACAAAGGCGATTGAACACCGAAAACGATTTACCGAAGTTATCATATTGACTAAAAAGAATAAAGATATAAGCAAATATATAAGCGATCTCTGATTACATGAAGTCGAAGAAATCGGGGGAGTGTTTGCTAGGGAGTTTTCATCAATTGCCAAAGTGGCTATCTATCTGAATATCTGCAAATTTTAAAATAAAATAAATAATTTTTTACCTATTTATATTTAATTTTTTAAACATTTATACAATCTTTGTACTGTCATCTGGCCGGAGACAGAACTTTTCAACTCATACTTACATGAAACGGATTACTGCCTTTGGGCGCGGGTTCCTCCTTGCTGCCCTGACAATAGCGACAACGTTTGCTCAATCGGTTGATCAGACCAAGGGGATTGGGGCCGGAGTACAGGTCCTTACGCAAACAACTCGAGATTTACAGGAATACTTCAGACCAATGACGACAGTTATGTACGTGATCGCGGCTATTGTCGGCATTTTCGGAGCCTTCCGCATCTACTCTAAGATGCAGGCGGGTGACCAGGATGTACAGAAGTCGGCGGTTAACTGGGGAGGCTCAGTACTATTTCTACTGGCTTTTGCTGCCATTCTGCAAGCCGTATTCTTCCAGGTATAACCCGACGCTGAAAATGTACAGAATCAAAACCTTACTACTACTGGGTTGCTGCCTACTCGCTTACGCGGGCGTGGCGCAGGACGTGAACTTGAACGGGAATACAGCTACCCACGTGGGTATTGACTCACAGTTTACCAACCCTATCCTGAGCCGGATGCCTACATTCCTCAAATTTGTCTGGTCCGTATGCGGTCTAATGGCCCTGATTGGAGGGCTACGCATCTATACTCGGGTACAGGCCGGTACGGGCGACTTCGCCTTAGAAACGTGGCGACTAGGGTCAGCCATCATTGGCGTAGGCATTGTTGCTCTGTTCCTGCAAGGATGGGTTAGCTATCGTATGCCAAGCATTACAGCAGCTCGTTTCGGAACCGAAAAATTGCTGTATCGGGGCGGTGAAGACAACTCAGACATAGTCGATCCAACACCCGGTGCTGTGGTAGCTACACCATACCTGCCGGGTCAGGATGCGCGCCTTGATTCAATTCGCAACTATTACCGTACAGCGTCTGACTCGCTGCGGGAGTATACTCGATTCGACCGGTGATTCTGCTCTACGATGAGTTTCAGGCCTACGGCCAGGTAAAATCCATTGGCTTATGGCTCTGCGCCTTGGCCGCGGTCATTTCGGGGTTCCGCATCTATCAGAACTGGAACCGGGGCGAAGATGTCGAGGGGCCTTTGGTACTATGGCTGACCAGTATCGCCTGCTGTGGCGGCATAGTTTACGGAGTAGATCGTTTCATCTTGAGCGGAGCTTTCTCGTCTTCGTTCGGGGGTAGCGATTACCTCGCTCAGCAATACACACAGTCGATGGCCATAGAAGGTAATCGGGCGGCCTTAGTACTGGGTATTGTTGTGGCCATTATCGGTCTGATTCGGGTGTTTCAGAAGTTCCGGCGGGGCGACGATGACCTTCACGAATTCATGTTCAAATGGTTTGGCTCATTGGCCTTTCTATTCCTGATGAGTTCCATTATCTCAGCCATGTTATGAAGTCTTATTCTATTTATCGCGGGGTCGATAACGAAATTGAGTTTAGGGGCCTCCGCGGGCAACACTTTTACTACGCAGCCGGGGGGCTGATTGCTTCGGTTTTCCTGACCCTGTTTAGCTACATCGTAGGCCTACCCATTTTGCTGGCTATTCTACTACTTGCTCTGGGAACGGGGGGTACGTTGGCCTGGTGTTTCACCCAACAAGGTCGTTATGGCCGGTGGGGAGCCGTAAAGCATCAGGTGCAACGGCTTAAGCCCTCGTTTGTGTGCCAGTACCAATCGTTTAACCGGCTGGTGCCTGTGCGCCAGTACACAACCAGGAAGTCACGATGAAGAAAAAGAGAGCACTCGCGGACCTGTTTCCCATCCTGTGCATCGACGGGCCAACAGGGTTCATCGTATCCAAGAACGCTGACATCACGATGGCGTTTGAGTTGCAGGCACCGGAGATTTTTGCAGTTTCTGATTCCGAATACGACGCGCTTCACGACGTGCTTATTCGGGCGGCCAAGGTGCTGCCGGTGGGCTACATGGTGCACAAACAAGACTTGTTTATAGAAGACGTATATACACCTACGTTTGACAGCGAATTTCTGCGTTCATCCAATTACATGGTCTGGGAAAACGAGCGGCATTTTGCCGACCGCCCCTACCTGCGACACCGCTGCTACCTCTACGTTACGCGGCCGGCGACTCCTCCTCTCAAACGTACCAGCGGGCAGTCGTCGCTGCTGAAACGGCACTTAGTACCTAAAGACATGCAGGAGAGCCGTACCTGGGCAGCGTTCGGCGATGTGGTGAATCAGTTTGCAGCCATCGTACAAGACTCACGGAAAATGAAGTTGCATCGGCTCACGCCCACCGAACTACTCGATAACAATGAACAAACCGGTTTATTCCAACGCTATTTCTCCTTATCGCTGGATGATCCGACACTACACGACATCGATCTAACGGATGGACTAACCATTGCCGGGCAACGTACCTACACCTACACGCTGTCGGAGTTGGACGACTTTCCTAACGAGGTATACAACTCTGCCCGGTTGGAACAGTTCTCCACCGATAGTAGCCATTTCCCCATTTCGACCGGCTCCGCGCTGGGGATGCTCCTGCCTTTCAACCACATCTACAATCAGGTGCTGCTGGTAGAAGATGGTCACGCGCTTTCGAATCAATTGGTGAAGGAAGTAAAGCGACATACCTCATTTGCGGCCTGGTCGAAGGAGAACGAAGTTAGTATCCGTTCAAAGGATGCATTTATGGATGAGGTTAAAGACCGTAACCGGAGGGTAGTGCGGGCACATTATAACGTAATGGTGTTTCACCGCGACCCCGACATAGCCGACGCTTACCGCTCTCAGGCAGCTGCGGCTATCTCGAAGCTGGGCTTTAAACCAAAGCTGGCTAGTCACGACGCTGAAACATTGTTCTGGTCGTGCATCCCTGGCAACATTGCCGAGGTTGGTGCCGATAACTTAGCCACTTGCTTTCTGGAAGAAGCCACTGCGCTCTGGAACACGGAGACTAACTATCGGGATGACTTTTTCTGCAAAAATGGCCTGCTACTAACCGACCGTTTTGGCCGCCCATGCATGGTGGATCCATTCTTTGGGCCAATGGAGCGGGGCATCATTGCCAATCGCAACTTTATGGTTATCGGCCCGTCGGGGTCGGGCAAGTCCTTTACCATGAACAACATGGTATTCTACCTCCTCAGCCACGGTATGCACATTAGCTTAGTCGACGTGGGTGGCTCCTACAAACGGCTGTGCACCCTGATGGGTGGGCGGTACGTCACTTATGAGCCCGATAACCCAATTGAGTTCAACCCGTTCTACAGTCGTGATTTAGACCCGGACGAGGAAACGAAAGACGCATTAGCGAACCTGCTGATGGCACTCTGGAAAAAAGACGGCGAACCAGCGACCAAAGCTGAAGAGGTGACCATTGCCAACATCGTGCATGAGTACTATGGAGCCATGCGCCGGGCGCAAGAGGCAGGGGAAGACCCCTTCACCTGTTTTGATAGCTTTTACGAATTTGCGCGGGATACGTACCCGGCCATTTTTACCCGGAACATGGGGTCAGAGCGGGAGTTCAACCTGAACAATTTCCTGTACGTACTCCGTCCGTTCCACGCCGATAACCAGTATGGCTACCTGCTGAATTCGCGCCGGAACATCGACCTGATGGAGCTGCCCTTTGTGGTATACGAACTGGATAACATCAAGGACCACCCGGTGCTGTTTCCCATTACCACCATCATGATTATGAACACCTACGTGCGTAAGCTGCTCAGCGTCAAAGGGGTTTTGAAAATGCTCATTATTGAGGAAGCGTGGAAGGCACTGGCGAAGGAAAACTTCGCGCACTTCCTGCGCTGGTGTTCAAAAACGGTTCGGAAGCACTTAGGATCGCTCGGGGTTGTGACGCAGGAGGTGGACGATCTGGTGGGCAATCCTATCGTAAAGGATGCCATCATCAACAACTCGCCCATCAAGTTTCTGCTCGACCATCAGAACTACGAAAAGCGATTCCCTGAGATCATGCAAACGCTGTCGTTGTCGGAAAAGCAGGCGGACATTATTCTGAGCATCAACAAAGGCAAAGATCCTAACCGCCCACCCTACAACGATCTGGCGCTGCTGCTGGGTGACTACTGCAAGGTGTACGGACTGGAAGTCAGCCGCACTGCCTACGGTACGTTTACCACCGAGCGGTCGGAGGTCGAACAGATTAATGAGCTGGCCAAAGTGGCTTACGGCAATGATTTAGAGTCGGCGGTGAAGGGCTGGGCTCGGGGCGAGCGGGCCGGGGGACACCTACCCGTAAATGCACAGGGCGTGCCCCTGCTCCACGCTAACGGACGCGCACCCAGGCCATTGGATAGAGTTACTCACTAAGCGAAGCCGTAGAGTCGCAGCTACAATAACACATTCCAGACAACAAACAAATGCAAACCAACCGACTTATACGGGTGGTGGGGCTACTACTTTGCCTATGCCTGGCCCCTGCTGCCCTTCAGGCTCAGTTTGTGGTAAGCGACCCCATCCACACAGCGGTGTCCAACCTGATGTCGCTGATACAGAAACCGTCTTTCAAAACGATGGTGGATGCTATTGAAAAACTGAAAAAGGTGAAAGGGGCCGTGCAAAGCTACCACCGGGGCCAGCAACTAATTCAGACGGTGCAGCAAACCACCCGGACGCTGCAAAGCATTTCCACAGTCATCAGCGAAGACGGGCACATTTACCCGGCGGAGTATTCTCTGATTGCCGACGACCTGAGTGCAATGGGAACTCAAGCCAACGACATCTTAAAAGATATGCGGCAGGGCTCGTCGCAAAACCTGTTCGAGATGAATGATCAGGGCCGGATTGAGTGGATTTTCCGGGCTTATGAGAGTGCCAAGAAGTATCAGGGGCTGGTCAACAACTACTATTACAAGGTACGTGGGCTGTCGCTGCGCCGGGTGCGTTCACAGAAAGACTGGCTAATGACCAGCCGTCTGTATGCAATGGCTGAGCCAACGTTAAATAAGCAGGGCAGCTACCGGGAAGTCCAGTTCATGCTGGGCGAAAAAGGCTACGACGACGATTACACTGACCGCAGCAAATCGGCCCTTGACGAAGAGACCATTGCCCAGCAGCAACGGCAAAAGCAAGCCGAAATTGACCGGAAAACGGCTCTTATGCAAGAATGCCAGGACCGGCTTCAGATTGCCGACTTGCAGGGTGAACAGCAGGCCTTCGCTGAAATGAAGTTCATCTACCCACCCTATTACGACCCCGAAAAGAAGGGTAAACCCAACGGGTACGTTGATCCCACTGATGGACACATCATTTCCGACGAAGAGTTTGGGATTCTGGTGCGCATTCGCGGCCGGCAAATAGCCGCTGACAAGCGGGCTGCCATTCAGCGTGAGTGCCAGGAAAAAATGAGCAGCAGCGGAGGTTAAAAGCTCATTATCAATCTACAAATGCACCAATCTGCTTACATATATGCTGTTTGACGCTTACAAAACACTGCTGGGCCTGTACGCCGACATGACAGCCTCAACGATGGACATAACGGCCCTAATTGAGTCGAAGATCAGGGCTGTGGCTGGCATCGGGGCACTGGTCTACATCTTCTCGCGGCTTGTGCCACAGGTCATGCGTTCGGAGCCAATTGACTTCTTTCCGTATCTACGCCCATTCATTCTCATGGTGCTCATTGGCCTTTCGCCCCGTATCTGCAACGGCATCGACAAACTGGGCGAAAGCATCCGCACGGCCGTAGAAAGCAAAAATGGTACGCTCTACGAGAAAATTGCTGAGCAAACTAAGCTGCTCCAGCAAACCGTCGATGCCAAGTGGCAGGAAATTGGTGAGCACCCCGAACTGTTTAGGCAAGTGGACCCTTCGTTTAATCCTGATGCCTTCGGATCGAGTCTAAAGCTGAGCTTTGCGGAGTATTCGGAGAAGTTTAAATATGAACTGCTCTCCTACACGCAGGATATTCTGCTGGCGCTGATGCAACTGGCTGAGTGCATTCTGTTCTTGATCTCATTCACCTACCGGCTTGTGCTACGAATGGGCGCGCCGATTGCCATTGCGCTAGCGGTTTTTCCTGGCATGAGCAACAACATTGCGGAGTGGTTCGGTAAGTACATCAACTACACGCTGCTCCCTACCGTAGCGACCATCTATTCCTCAATTGCCTTTAAGGTTACGCTCAAATACCTGAGCTATTATGACCCAAAGACCGTAGTACTGGGCAATGCAGGAGGGGCTGAAGCACACACGCCAGAGTACATGGGCCTGGCCTTTATCGGTATTCTGGTCATGTGCCTCATCGGCTACTGCCAGGTGCCGTCGATGACAAACATGCTGGTAACGGTAGGTGGCGTGGGGGCGATGGTGCAGGGCGCTACGAGCCTGGCTAAATCAGGTGCGGGGAAGGTGGCAGCTCCGGCAGCCAAACCCCTTAGAGCAGCAGCAGCTCAGATAAGCAGCAGCGTAACCAGCGTAGCCCGGCTGGGTGGCAACATGGCGGCTGGCGTAGCCCGCTCTCCCTTTACGATGGCTGCACACGTGGCCGGGGGCGTAGCCCGAGGTGCTCGAGCTGGAGCGGTATCAGGTGGTAGTGCCTTTGGCCGGGGTGTCAAAGGAGTTGCAGGGGGTGTAGCCGGAGCCGTCATCGGAACAGGTGTCGGCGCTGTCGCGGCTGCTCACGGGGCCACCGTAGGAGCCTACCGGAAGACCTACACAATCAAGAAAAATCAACTCTGATTTCTTGCCATTGAGCCTTTTGAGGCCCTTCCTTTTCGACGCTAATTTCTTGCTTTTGCAAAAAAACAATTCCATGAATTACCATCAGAACAACCTATTAGTCAAGCACAAACACGTTATCTGGCTATGCGTGGGCAGTTTGCTAGTACTGGCCTTTCTGGTTACCTGGAGCTTTGTCTGGAGCTTTGGCCGCTACCGGCAGGCGACACAACACACCTATGTGTTTCACCACAAAGGGGCCGCTGTTTCCATCTATGACGAACAAAGTATCCCCCTCATCACTAAACTCAATCCTTACCATACTTATCGATGAAAGAGCTACTTCAGTTGGAAAAGGATTTTCAGTGGGGACGATGGCTACTAATTGCGGCCTTCGGGTTCAGCCTGGTTGTGGCCCTCACTGCTGTGGGGCTGGCTTTCAAATACAGCAACGAATTCAGCAAGCGGATTTATCTCGTCAACCGGGGCGAAGCCATTCAGGTCACATGCGGCAGTGTTGCCGACAACCGCCCCGCTGAGCTGCGCCACCACGTTGGGCGGTTTCACGAACTGTTCTTCACCGTTTCGCCAGACCCAAAATCCATTGATGACAACATCCGTCGGGCGATGTTCCTGTGCGACGAATCGGCCAAGCGGCTGTACAACAACCTCGCTGAACAGAATTTCTACCGCAACATGGTGCAGGGCAATGTAACGCAGCGGGTTCAAATCGACTCCGTGGTGGCCGACCTGCACCATTACCCCTACCGGGCCATCACCTACGCACGGCTGGTGCAGGAGCGGGCAACGGCGATTGTGCATCGAAGTCTGGTTACGCAAACTAATCTGGTGGACGTGAACCGGAGCGACAACTCCCCTAACGGGCTGCTCATGCGTGATTTTCATATTCTGTCATCGCGTGTCACGCAGGAATACGGCAAATAAGAATGTGCCTGTTTGGATTGAATAACCGCTCCCGTCGATCGGAGGGCGCCGAACGTACCCAAGATCACCCCGCATTCCTGTTAGGCAAGCTAATGGCAGACCATCTTGTCCAGTTGGAATACCGATTAGCCAACAAGCTTAATCAGGCTCAGCACCGCATTGGGTTTGGAGCCAGAAATACCTTGCTTATCATGCTAGGAGTCTTTTTTCTACTCTATTTTATTGCCTTACTGACGCAATGAATTCAACTGAACAACCACAAAACAACCCTTTTTTTGATACGCCGATTGAGGAAAGTCCAGCGCTGGGGACCGAGACGGTTCAAAAAGGGAAGGTAGCCCGCAAGCAGATTTTGTTGCTTTTCGGCGGATTTGCCTTCCTGCTCGGCGTGGCCATCTTTGGTTATCTCGGTGGCTTCATCTCTTCGAATACAGCCAGCCCAACCGCCAATTCAACGGATGATGGGGCATCGACGTTAGCCCCCCCGGAAGCCCGGCCGCATAACCTCGATGACAAGGAAAAGTATGACAAGTATGGCTTTGATGCAGGTACGCTTAATCCAACCCAATCATCGGCCATCGACCGGCAGGCGGCAGTCGGCACCCAACTGCTAACGGGTAAAGACCCATCGATGACACGGGCCACTAATGAAACGTTGACCGATGCCGATCTGAACGCCATTCGTAAGCAGGCAGGTCAGACTACGGAGCCGTACCTGACAGCTACGGAGCGTAAATCGGCGAAACAAAGTCAGCTAAAACGGCAGTTCGACCATCAGCAAGCCGAGCGGGATGCCATCTACCGGACTATGCACCGCTCGCCCAAAGGCCGGGAGCAATTGGCCGAAGAGCGTACAGTCAAACGGCAACGCGACCTCGATGGGCAAACCGCCGATTTGCTGCTGCGACAGATCGACCGGGCCAATGGGCGAATGAACACCGGGGCTACTGGTAATGGACTACCCGCCCCAACGGAGCCGCTGCATTTGACTGAGTATCGAGAATTGAAAGCGAAGTACGGCGGTGAGTTGCCACCCTCCTACCGCACGCTGTTCAAACGGGAGATCGCTATAGAGGAAGGTAATGTCAGTCTAGAAAACGTACCCACGGAATCCGCCATATCGGCCCGGCCAACGGGTGCGTCAGAACGAAAGGCAATGAATTTAAGTAATGCGGGCTTTTATGGCCTGACGACGTCGGCGGCTAATCCAGTGGCAAACCCCTCGGCAATGGCTTCATCTATTCCCGCCGTTGTACACGGCGATGGCGATGCTGTGACGGTGCAGAACGGTAGTACGCTGAACCTTCGCCTGATAAGTGAGACTACCCTTCGCCTGAACGGCGCATGGGTAAAACTTCCCGCGCACACACTGCTGGCTGGTACGTGCAGCATCAGTGCCGACCGCGTCAACGTTGCAGTGACGAGTGTACGGTTGGGTAATGACATCTATCCCATTCGGCTCACAGCCTACGACTTAGATGGCCGTGCAGGGCTTTCTGTGCCGAAACTGGCCGACAAAAACCGAGTTGCGCAGGGTCTTGGAACCTCGGCGGGTCAGGCTGTCTCGTCCCCCTACTACTTTGTTCCCCAAGGTTCATTTGGCCAGCAGGTGGGTAGTCAATTGGCCATGCAAGTGACAAACACGGCCTTTCAGGGCGTGCGCTCACTAGTGCAGTCCAAGCTAACGTCCGTCAAGGTGACGGTCAAGCCGAATTACCGCATTTTCCTCCGAGCCGAGCAGACTGCTGCTGGCTATACCAACTAACGATTGTACACATCCGTTTTTATGAAAAGTCCTTTCTTACTCTTTTTTATTGCCTTTACGCCTATTCTGGCCGTAAGCCAAGCGACTAAGCACACTGGGCGGGGTCCCCGCTTTCAAGTTCGGGTTAACCCTATTACTAGTAAAACCTTTCCGGTAATGTCCGTCACACCTAAAACGCCGGATATATTGTCCACGCTCACAACCACGGGAACCAAAGCGTACCGTACAACACCTATTGAGGACAGCAAGGTTAATCAATCGCCCCCTGTTTCTGCATCTCAAACTGTCACTCCGGTACGGGTAGCCAATCCTGAGTTGGTCGAGAGCGTTAGAGCGAAACCGTATTTGCTACCCATAGACCGGTCAGCCGTCAAAGGCTCGTACCCGTTAGGCATCTCAGAACGCAAGACCACGCATATCATTTTCCCGTCCAAGATTAAAGAGTTTGATGCCGGCACCGACTACGTACTGGCGCAGATTCCGGAAACCGTCACAAATGTGCTGCGGGTAAAGGCTAACCCGAAAGCAACGGTGTTCTGTCAGGCCGATTCAGGCAAGGAAACCAACATGACGGTCATTACCGAAGATGGTGAGTTTTTCTCCTTTCTGATACGCTACCAGGAAGAGCCGGAGATTTTAAATATCAATATGGCCAACAACGTCACAGCCGACGATTACTCGAGCCGGGCGTTGGGTATCAACCGAGCTAATGCCATTACGTTCGTGCAGTCGGTTCCGGCGACGGATGGCCTGCCGTTTGCAGAAGCGGATCTACTGAGCCATTGTGAGCGGGTTTTGGAGCGCAAGCCCTTTATGCGCAACATCGGGGCCTCGTCAATGCGGCTGACCAATTTGCTGACGGGCATCTACGTAGCCGACAAAGTGATGTACTTACAATTCAATCTCCGCAATGACAGTCAACTCGATTACGAAGTCGATTTCGTAAAGTTCTACGTGCGGGATAAAGAAAAGCTCAAGCGGATGGCAGCTCAGGAGGTCGAAATGAAACCGTACGGCCGCTACCCGGCAGAGCATAAACTACTCCGGGCTAAAACTGAGCAGTCGATGGTGTATGCCCTACCCATGACGACCCTTACCGAAGACAAAGTACTCGACGTAGAGCTATACGAAAAACAGGGCGGTCGCCACCTCCGTTTTCAGGTCGAAGCCGACGTACTACTCTTAGCCAAACCCTTCTAAGTCATGACCAAAACAATTTTACTTTTGCTATTTACCTGCCTTCTATCGGCTGGCTCCTATGCCCAAACACACCTGAAAGGCCAACGATTTCTGGACGTGCAGGGGGGCTTGGTCGGTGGTTTTGCAGCCCATGATCAAGTAGGCATCAACGGCCTCATCTCAACTGGCCGGTATAATCGGCAATACAACGCCTGGAAGGTCTCGGCCGGCTATTTGCAGAAGACAATGGGGGCAACTGACATGAGTGCGTCGGGCCAACTAAGCCAATTCAGTATCAGCTGGGGCTACGAATTTAACCTGTGGCGCAATGCATACCGAACTCGCTTCGTACGGGGCTCACTACAGCCGATGGCGACTTATGAGGTGCTACCCGTATCATCAAGTCACGCGATACCCGATTCAGCTTATACGCCTATGCCATCGGGCGGTCGGTTTTTGTTGGGAGCCGAGGGGAGCGTTGAGGTTGAGTTTGCACCTGTTGTGTTTAGTATTCGGCAGCGGTGGTTGCCGAAGTCAGGGGTGCAGCCGTTTTACACGTTGGTTAGTGTTGGGTGGCGATGGCATGGGTTGTAGTTGGTTGTAGCAGAATTACATGTATAGTTTTAAATCGAAATGATAGCAAAAAAGCCGTGTTCATCTTATCTGGACGCGGCTTTTACATGGTCGTAGGGCCACTTGCGGTATCAGTCCAATGCAGATGTCACCCCACTTAGTAGAACTCGATAGTGAGGATTTATTAGCATTTTGTCGAAGACATCCATTGCTTGTTCTTTCTCACCGGATGGGGCCTGAAATTCTTCTAAGCGATTGTAGGCTTGAAGGATTAGGTTGATAGGTTCGTTTCGTAAGTAACGATGGGTAATATCGGGTCCTAGATGCTGGTCAAAATAAGACCCCAATCGAATACAGTCGTTCGGATATTTCTTGACGCATTTCATTAAGTATTCATAAAATTCATGGTCTCGAATTTTACCAACGTTGCTTTGGGCATAAGCTTCGAGGAATGGCAAAAGCAGCTTAAATTCAGTGATCTTGAATTTTAAGAAGGCACTCAAATAGGCCTGACCAACCTCTTTGTCAGTATAGTTCAAAAAACGGAAAGCAATTTTTGCACAACGGTCGCACTTGACCTTATCCTTATCGGTTAGGGATGACAACGCAATGTCAAGGGCACCATTTATTGCTTCGACTCCCTTTGCCAAGTAGCGTTCCAGCAACCCCTCGCTTCCCTCGTAACCGTATCTGTGGGCAACCATGACCAACTGAGCCATAACATGTAGTTGCTTTGGAGCTTCTAAACAAAATTCTAAATACGGGCTGAGTGCATTGAAATCTACATGGATGTTGTGTTGCAGCGAATACCAAGCTACGCCCGCTAGTTCAACTTCGTGACCTTCGCAGAGCATCAGAAAAAGCCTCAAACCGCGCTTGGAATCGTAATGATTGAATTGTGCCAGATCTGTAAGGGCAACAGCCCGAATAGCAACTGAGCCATCAATTCCTACCTGGTTTATGATCTGAAAGCAACGCTCGGTGTATTGCGTTTCGTGTACCCATTGGTAGATCCGATGGATGGCAGCCCCTCTCACCGTGTTTACTCCGCGATTAAGCAACTCCATCTCACTGTACCCCCGCATATCTTCCGTTCCGTTACGAGCGCAGTGTTCCAAGAAGTCGAAAGCCTCGGTATCGAACGTTTTACGCTTTACCCAGTAATCTGTTAGGCGAATCAGGCGAGTGACGTACTGTTCATCTTGGCTACGCGATAGGCTGCTAAGAAAAAGCCTTTTGAAAGTGCCTGACTCACAACTTGATTCGGCCAATCCTTCAAGACCATGAAAAAGATACAAGTCCGGTATGTCGGGACGGGCGAGAATTGCTTCCAGCAAACTGAGAAAACGGGCAGGCCGCTGCTTTACCTCTTGCTCGAAGCGTTGGGCGTGTGTTAGTTCATCAACGCCTTCCCATTTTGGGTTCGACCGATGATTGTAGCGGATGAATGTTCTCAGCCAATGTTGGTCAGTCATTTGGGCGTAAGCACTGGGTGACATCGCCCGCCCGCCTACTGTGACCATTCCGCGACGAGGTAAGTCGTTCGTTTTGTACTTAGGAAACTTCCGTTTCAGTTCTTGGTGTCGCTTCTTTAAGGGTCTATAGGATTCGATAGATTCTTGGGGCAGTAGGTTAATCAGGTCATACTGCCTAATGCCCGTTGCCCCAAATAGTTGATTGTTTTGCGACCGGTGATAGTGGTACTCTTTTTTTGGATTAAAGGTCAGTATTCGGTCAACGATACTCTGTTGCTGCGTGGGTGTCCAATGGGGGAAACTGGTCTGTAGTGCCCCACGTACAGACCGCTCAAAATACTCGTGATAAACCAAACTGTGTTCCTCTAACCACCGCGATTCACTGAGTTTATCGAACAACCTGTTGGCGAGCATGATCGGTTGATGAGTAATACCTTGTATGCCCAGTGAAATCAGGGTGACGTAATCTGTTTCCAGCAAGCTGAATAGCTGTTGGGTGGCCTCAGTCGGGTCGCTATCTAACCAGGTACGTAGCCACGTCTCAAGTTTTGCCAGTAGGCAGAAGTGTGCATCATGTACAGCATCCTCGGCTGCGAAATGATGATACGTTGTATCAACAATCAGACTGGTCGGACGGTCTTCCCAATCGAAAGGTTTAGATTTAGCTAATAATGTCTTAATTATCGTTAGACCGACGAATATGGCTTTTTGCGGCAGCTTTTCGAATAGTTTTTCTAAACATTCTGTGAGTTTATGGTCATGCTGTTCGCCTGGGAGCTTTACGTTGTAGCCTTTCTCAATTGGGGCAATCAGCCGCAAAAGCCGCTCTTTAATTTGTTCACCGACCCAATCGGGCTGCGAAGCGAGTGCGTGCTCCATGACATTGTAGAACCACATATCATCATCCGGACGGAGCGCGTAAGCCTCATCAAACAGTTCTAGGGCAAGAGGGCTGGTGAATTCCTCCAACACAAATAGCACGTTACCAATAAACGGTCCGCGCTCGGCTGAGGGGGGTAACTGATGAAGGAATTTAATCAGATCGGCAGGGCACCAGTATTGAATGCGACGACAAAGCTGATACAGCCGGTTATAAGCCACAGGATCAGCCAAATCGAATGGCTCGTCTAAGTCCTGCGTGACATACCGAAACCAGTTAGCGGTTTTAATTGCTTCAAGAAATGTTTCCCAAAGCAAGGGATTAGCTTGGATCACCGGTTGCAACAGCCGGTATTCAGTTGGTAAGGGGTCGGCCTGAGAAGCCAGATGTTGAATGGTTAGAAGCTGAATATGAAACCGTATGTTCGTTGAACCCAACAGGGTACGTATCTCCCGTTCGTATCCGCTCTCGTCTGTTTCGCGCAGGTAAGCCAGCACTTGCCTGATCTGCGAACGGATAAATAGCCCCTGATGCTTCGCTCCGCTCAAGATGTCAGCGGTAAGGCTATTGCCTCGTTCAACAAACGAACGGGCAAATACATAGTCGAAAAAAGATTGATGAAAGAACTGTAGTTTGTTGTCGTAATGGGTAAGGAGGGACTGACTACTCAGATAATCAATGGCCGCTCGGTACTGCGATTCATACCGACGAAGAGGCAGGCTGATTTGTTGCTGCTCGTACATCTGAGCGGCCATCGTCCGTAGTAGTGAACGTACTTGATCAACAGTAACTGCTGTGGTATCAGGCACGTACAACACTTTTTGCGTCCAAAGCGCATGATAAAGATCCTGCAACGTGGCCAAGGTTGCCAGATTGGCTACGTCGCGATAAACCTGACAGAACAGCGTCAGGTGAAGCGGTACATGAAGTAGCTCAAACAACCTGGCAGTTATATGGCTTTTTGTCAACGATAGTTTGAACAACACCTGTTCAACCTGCTCATCTGACAGGGGCTTGACTTCTACCTTCGGCCGGTTTCTGAACTGAACAAGCACCGGGTCATAGTCGAAGTCATATCGCCTACAGGAAATTACCAGACGAGCATTAGGTAGTCTCGCCAATTGCTCAATGAGTCGGTTGTAAGTCAGGATGCCCTGCCGGTTAGCCGATAAAGATTGAGATAGAGCATCGAGTTGATCAATCAGAATAATCACGCGGGGGTGCTCCGTCGCTAATTGGCGGATTGTATCATCAAGTTTGCCAGACAAGCCCAGTGCCCCTTCTAAATCGCTCCGTTGCGAGAAAACCAGCCGGTCTGCCTTTAGGCCAAGCACAGGCACTTGTTGGTGGTGCAGCGTCAGCAGTAAGTCGCGCAACATGGTGGTTTTACCTGAACCGGCCCCGCCAATCAGAAAGATCGCTGAATCAGGAAGCTTTGACCTGTCATCAGGCTGTGGCAGCGGATTTTGTATCCACTGTAGCAGTTGTTCTGTCTCAGCCCTTTCCAAATGCGTTAAGCCGCTTTGCTCAAAGGGTGTCGACCAAGAAGCCAAGTCCACAGACGCATTAAATAGTTCCTCAGTGAGTTGCGTGTTCGTCCGCGTAGGTTGGCTCGTACCAGCCGGTACCACCAGAAGTATGTCTGGGAAAAACTGCTTTACAACAGAGGCATATTCTGATTGGTGCAACCATCCGTCCAGTTGGGTCGGGATGATAGGTCTGATTTGAATGCGAGTAAGAATGTCGATTAGATCAGCTTTCGTTTTATCGTATGTCAGATGACCAAACGAAGCAGAATAGTTCTTTATGACTTGATTGGTCCAAGCTTCTAATCGTGGTTCTTGTAAAATGCTTATATTAAACGAGGCCAGTAACGAGGTAGCTTCGACATTGAACTGAGAGGTAATAGCCAGAAAGTAGTTGTATTCATCGCGGTCTGCAATGAGCGAAGGGTCGCAGATGGCATTAAGCGCGAACTTGATGATTTCTTTAGCGCATTGCGAAACCGATAATGTGTCTTTATACAGTTTACATTGAATCAGGCCAACTCGTCTTCCTTCCTTCGCCAGAATAACATCTTGTCCACCATCGGCCCCAACGGGCATCAGGTAAGCGGTATCATATAGCTTGCAATACGGCTGCTGTTGAACTTCTACGTGCCGGTTGAAGATACTGAAAAGTAGCTTTTCAAAATCTCTATCATCCAACGCATTAGAGTAGGGCAGAGATTTAGGACGGTCTGAAAGCTTAAACGAATTCGATGAGGACACGGAGTTAACAGCTTATACGTTCATGGATTTCATTTTTTCGACCTCTTAACTCAAAATAATCTTGGTTGACAGAGGTTTATTTAGAAAGAGACCTGCCTTTTATTATTTAGTTACTAATAGCAAGATTTTGTCTATCCCTCCCAATCTGCCCCCCCGTAGTACTCATCAAGTGCTAGCATCTTCATAGCATCCTGCTCGGCAACAGACCGGGCCTGGAACCGATCCGGTTCGTCAATTCCCTCTGCAATGACAATGCTTACGACCTCACCAAGGCTGTCCTTTACTTCATACACCGAGACAGATTCCTGCTGAATAAAGACGAATTGAACATCGTCGTATTCGCAACCATCAAGAATTTTGTTGCCTAATTGTTTGTCGCCCGCTTCCATAAGCTACCTAAATAGTTGAATAGTCAAATATACAACTATTGCATAAAAGCACATTCATAAACCTTTACGTTTCTTGCTTCTCGGAACCTGCACAGTTTCGTCGGATTGTGCAGGTTTGGGCATTTCAGGATGTACTTGGTCAATTGGTGTTTTGGGCATTTGTTTCCTACGGCTTTCCAACACCATCGGTACGCCTGGCGTGAGTCCGTGCAGCTCCTCCATCACCCGGCAGAACCGTCCGACCTCCCGAAAGTTAAAGCTGGTTTGAGCTGTGTTCCTACCGGCTCCATCTACCCTGCTGGCAATAATATGAAAGTGTTCGTGTTCACGATCCCGATGTCTGAAGGCTACCATCGGATTATTTTCCATACCAAAGGTGCGAGCAAACGATTGGCAAATTTTTACCATAATGTCGGCCGAGGGGCACTCACCCGGCGGAAACGAAAAACTTTGGTGCCACACGGGTTTACGCACCCGATCGTTTAAACTGGCCACCGACTGCATTCCATTTGCCATCTGTTCCAGATTTAACTTCAGCTTACTCTCTGTGCGTAGCTTCTGGTCGCTAACCACGGTTACGCCAATGTGCTGCACAAAGAGCAACTCACCCCTAATTCGGGTGCGGTCGAGGCTATGGTTTGCGCGGGTTTCGTAATAACAATACTGCATGGCTCCGAGAAAGCTGGCACCAAACCGGGCTACTTTTCCAATCATTTTGGTGAATGTCGTTTAAAACTTTCACTAACCTGTTGCAATTGATCAAGCACTTCGGGCAGGGTTAGTTGCTGACCGTTCTCGATCAGCGCGTCGAGCTGAGCCAGGGTAGCATGCCGTACTAAGCTTGCCTGGCAAAACTGCCGAACCTGAACGGAGATCTCGCCCGCTTCGTATACAATAGCCCGGATATCCTGAGCATATACGGCATCCTCACCGGCCCGCTGACTGATATACCAGAGCGCGGTCGTGAGCCGATCCAGCTTACCCAATTGAGCCGTAACTTCGGGCGGTAGCTGGCGGAACCGGGGAAGCTGATCCAATTGGCCCAATACCCCCGTTCGTAGGAGTTGCGAGACACTGATATCCGATTGCTGACTAAGCATTTTGAGAGCTTTCCGTTCCTGTTGAGAGAGCCGCACAAACACGCCAGTTGATTTGTTTTCGGATGATTTATCCCGTTTCGACCCTTCGTTGCTTACTTCTCTCCTACCTGCCATTTACGATTCCTGTATATACAAAAACATAGCTTGCTACACATCCAAAGTTTGGTTGCATGGACCAACCGAGTTGCCTCATGCATCCTGTACAACCCATTCAATTCCGGTGATGTAGTTGCATGGGTAGCTTTCGCCATCCGGGTTGCACAAGGCAACTCACGCAACCTGTGCAGCTCAGTTGAACCAGTTGCATGAGTTGTAAATATGTAATTTATTATTTTATTTTGTTTAATATTTTACATATTACATCTATCATGACCGGTAAGATTATTGCGATTCATACGTCCAAAGGGGGCATGGGTAAGTCTACGCTCACGGCCATCATAGCCTCTTACCTGGCGTATGTGGACAAGCAGCGCGTCATCGTTTTTGACTGCGACCCACCACAGCATTCGATTGCTGATTTACGGGAAGAAGAACTGACTACTCAATCCACGCTGAGCCAGACCTACCAGGCTCTATCGACGGACGAGCTAATGCAGATGGCTCAACCGTACACAAGTACCAATGATCAGGCAGCGTTTGAACGCTACCGCTACAATCGACAGCATGCATTGGATGACCACTACGCTATTCACGCACTGCCCTTTTCAGCGCTCCAGGAACTAGACATGGATCGGGTACGCGCCGACTTCGATTACATCTTTCTGGATATGGGTGGTCAGTTCAATGTCGGCATACTCCGTGCCCTGGCCGAAACCGACATGCTACTCGTTCCTTTTACGACCCAGCAAGTTGATGTTACGGCATCCATTCAATACGTGGGGGCCATACTTGATTATGTAATGAATAGACAGCTACCTGACTATTTAACTATCCGGTGCTTCTGGAACAAGTATAAGTTCACCTTCGGACGGCGAGCCGATGCGTTGGAAGCCTATTTGTCAAGCGTGTTCCGTAATGAAGTAATACCGGTTTCCTTCCTCCAGACCAGACTCAACGATGCCGATGCAGGTTTCGACCGGGCTAAGATGCTGACGACCATTGCGTCGCCGGTGCTTATGCCGGCAGGGCGGTACGTTCGGCGAAAGGATGATCCTAAACCTGCTGAATGGCGGGAGGCTCAATACTTACAGGACATCGTCAGCCTTATCAAAGAGGTCAACACGTTACTTCCCACCGCAGCAATCGCCAATCGCTAATGGACCTCGACAAATACCGTCGGCCTGCTTCGACCCAAAGTGAGGATTCCTCGCATAAATCAATAGACAACCAGAACCTGGAGGCCCCTTCACTCGGCAACTCAGTCGATAGCTTACGGCAAAAAGCCAGTCGCTACCGAAATTTCGTACAATACGAAGCAGAGCCGCTAAGGCCTACTGAGCCAGATCCACCAGTATTAGGAGCCCCCGTTACTTCAATCAATAGTTCCTCGTTCGAAGATCCGCCAAAGCGTAACGTAGCGAAAGGCAATAAATTCAAGTCGAATTCGCCATCGACTACTCTGGGGAGGCAACCCATTCGCCCACCGGCTTCACCGAAGAAAAGAGAGCCCTCCTCCCAAACCGGCGTGAAGATTGTCTATCTCGAAGAAGCAATGCGAGAAGAATATATTCAGATAGCTGGCTATCTGATGCTGAAACACCGGGTCAAATTAACGATGGCAGCCTACTTCTGCTTCCTGCATGATCAGGCTGTGGCACAGCAATCCGACGAAACCTTTCTCACCACGCTTGCCCAATTCGTCAAACGAGCTGGGAGCACAACGAGCCAATAATCCATGTTCCTTGTCATTTCCACCAGCGCCTTTATTGTACTGGCGACAATGGGCCTTCTTATCTGGGCAGGGTTAGTCCTTTGGTTCACCGGTAGAGCCAAGTCAAAAAAAGCAACCCGGCCTACCTCTACTCTTACGTCCTTCTTTCAGCCTACAGCCGGTAAGACCACCGTCGACGTACCTATGCCGATGGCTTCGTATCATCGCAGCGAGTTGATTTTATCGAATCGGGCAAGTCAACTTTCGGTCGTTATGACGACACAGCCATCGCCACCCGCAACAGCAGAGACACCAGGTGTTCAGGAGCCGGAGTTGGACGATCCCACATTTACCCTAGCCCCATCCCCGTCTCAACCCGGTTATCAGTCAGAACAACACCTCTTGAACGATGGGCCCAATGCAAACCCTCCTAATGGCTTTCAGCTTAGCTTTGACCGACAACTGTTGACTCGACTGCTCAGCGATGATTCACTCTGCGAACAGTTTGAAGAGGTACGTGCATACACCCTCGATCGACAGCGCGAAACGGGCCGCTCCTACGCCAGCCTATTCCGGGAAGCTATCACTGACAAACCCGCCGATGTACAGGCCGTGCTACTGAACCTCCTGATTGACGAAGACGTAGAAGATTATGATGGTAGCCTACCAGCCTACAACTAATCCGGCTTTTACTACCCGTATGATTTTTTTATTGCCTTTCGACTTCCCCTTTGATTCGCGCGACACAAGGACAGGGGCTTTGGGTTGACCGGCCATGCAATGGTAAGGTAGCAACCCGAAGGTGTTGTCGGGCGCGCCAGGAACGGAATAGCCTACAGGGCGTTTCCGTCCTTACCCCTTGCTTCACTATAATTCTATTTAAATAGCTGAATATTTAACTACTTACTTTACCCCTTTGATTCGTGCGACATTTGGGCAGGGGCTTACGGGAAGCAACCGACCGCGAAGCGGTGAGGGCGCAAACCGGAAGATGCTGACCGTCGCGCCCGTTGGGAGATGGCCTGCATGGCGTTCTCCCAACGTACCCCTTTGATTCAACCCGGCTTTAAAGGCCGGGTACTTGTTAGCAAAGGTGACCGTGAAACTGTAAATACAGGCGCTCCGTATCAGCATGAGGGATAAAACACACTAAGCCTTGAATCTCGTCAACCGTCGAGCGGGCATTGATGCAATCGCCTTCGTCATCCACATTGGTTACAATAACCCGGCCACCTGACGGGATGGAGTAACGGCCGAACCAGAATAAAGGGGTAGGCCCTTTTAGCAAAGCCTCATCATCCCCGGTAGCTGCATCACCGTTCGCCAGGGAGCCGTACGAAGCAATAGCCCGGCACTGTATCGTTTTATAGAAGCCTTGTAGGGTATTATCCATTGTAATAGCTTCAACTAGTTCGAGATAAGCGGGGCCGGAATGGTGGCCGGAACGACGGCCCTTGACGCCCGTTCGTTCACTGCGTACTGAGCATCTACTTGGGCGGCCTCGCTGGCTGCGGCCAACTTCTTTCTGACGTTGCCCGATAGGTACGTATCACGGTCTTCTAAGCGGCCCGACGGGGGGTTTAGATAAGCCAACTCGGCCCCTAACAATGCCTGTTTAACTTCCGTATCGGATTGATTCACCCACGTACTTATCTGCTCGACATTCACCCAACCGTATAGACCAATAGACAACCGTAGCGCGTCGGCCAGTGATTTGACCCGCTCCGGGGTGTGGGTGGTGGGGTACACCCGTTGCCGGGAAATATCGGCTTTGTTAATGGTGCATGAGGTCGCAGTTTTGGGGGTGCTCCAGTCTTGTGCGGTGCGGCTCACCACTTCTAACGCCTGTACGCTGGCAAACTGCGGGTCGTAGTCTTCCAGAAAAGACAAGGCCCGGTTTCGGTTGAGCGTCCCGAAATAGCGCGTAAAGAGGGCATAGGCTTGGTTCAACTCAACCCGTAGGTCGTCGGTTTCACCCTCTCCCCTACCCTCCTGCTCAGCCTTCCGAAGCTGATCAAATGCCCGCTTCACCCGATCGTATTGGGTAATGATGAGCGTTTGGCTGTATCGTTTGCCCCGAACCGTTACCGATTCAGTAAACCGTGTGTCGCTACTCCGCTTTGTTTCGGCTGTCTTATCGGCCTGCGCTGCGGGTTGGTTATCCAAAATGCCTTTTGGCAACTGGTCAAGGGCTGCGGCCAATCGCTGCGGCAAGGTGGCGGGGTCGGTCAGGTATAGCGTGGGCTGGTCGGCCCGGTACAACCCGCCTTTGTTTACCTCGTCGGCAAAGTGCATGTCCCCCAGCATCATGGCGGGGCGGGCGTGGTAATACTCGTTTACGGCCAACGTCCTTACGGTTTCCGCGTCGCTGGCATCGGCCCGAAGGGTAACAGTACGCTCAAACGAGAAGGCTGCAAAGGGTCGGGCGGTGGTGATACACTTCCGCAAAATAGAACGTCGGTCGTTACCTGCGTTTCGGCGTTGGCTTCAAACGCATTCGACGGTAAGCGGATGGCTCCCAATAGTTCGGCCCCGGCTTCGGCGGTTAGGAACCGGCGAAACTCGGCCCCGGCAGCGTCGAGCGTACCCATCGACGTAATGAGGGCCACAGTGCCGCCCGGCTTGACCAACTGCGCGGCCCGGCTAATGAAATAGTTATGAATGGCAAAGCTGTTTAGTTCGGGGTAGTGATGGTCATACACCGTGTACGAGCCAAAGAGTACGTTACCAATCACCAAATCGAAGCTGCCCGCCTGTAGCTTGGTTTCTTCCAGTCCGCAAACGTGGGTTTCCACCTCCGGGTAAAGCTGTTGCACCAGTTGCCCCGACTAGCAATCTTTCTCGACGGCTACCCACACCGAACGCTCCCGGAGGGTCGGGGGCATAAGTCCGATAAAATAGCCGATGCCTGCGGCTGGCTCAAGAATGCGCCCTCCCGAAAAGCCGAACCCTTCTACGGCCTGCCAAATAGCCGTAACAATCTGCGGATCCGTATAAAAGGCGTTTAGGGTCAAGGCTTCGGCGGCTGACTGCTCGGCGGGGGTCAACAGGTCGGCTAACCGCTGGCGGGTACGTCCGTACTGACCGCCCCAACGGTTAACGGATTCGTCAAGAGTGATGGCGGGGTTGGCTTGCGCCTGCTGCCACTGCTCGAACTCCGTTTGTTTCCAGACCTGCGACGAGCCGCCCCAACCCGTGTACAGAGATAGTAAACGATGTTCGGCGGGGTTGGCCTGCCGCCCCTCCTGGCTGATGCGTTTCAGGGTCTCAATGGCTGTGAGGTTAGCCCGTAGCTTAGCTGCGTTGCCTGTGGGAATGACAAACGAGTGGTCGCAAAGGGAAAAAAGGGGCTGCTGCGGTTGATGCCGTAACGCTATCTGTTCATCAATCGGTAACAGCTTGGCGGGCTGTACGGGGCTTGGCTGGGCGTTTCGTTCGCCCCGGATGGGTGGTACTAAGCCCGGCCCACCAAACAGCGTGTACTGGTTGGCAACAATGACAAGGGGCCGGGCGTCGCTACGCCGGTTATTGGCCGAACGTATGCGGGGCGTTGGGTATCGCGACATAAATAGTTGAATAGTATAATACTATAAAGATAGCCAATTATTCAGCTATTTATATAGTCAATTATCTACCTATCAAGTTTTTACAACCCGCTTGATTCGTTACTTTTAGCTGCCACCCCTTGGTTATTTACTCGATGGCTACCTCGTCGAGGTACACCTTAAATACCATGTCGTGATTGGTGGCCGATACGAATCGGTAAAGAATATTGCCCTGCTCGTCAATGGTCTCCACTTCTTCGGAAAGCCACCCTACCTTACCGACAGGGACAAGTGGCCCTAACGACACGAGCAACTTTCCTCGTCGATAGTTGCCTTCTGGGGGTGGGAGTTCTTTCCTGACCATGGAACAAACCTAGTTGAATAGCTAAGTAGATGCCTACTTAGCTATTCAACATTTTAGTTAGGTAAATTGGTGAAGTACTGGATGCGCAGGGGGAATCCGCGTACCGTCTTCTGTGCGCTGATCCAGCCAGCACCGGATTTTCGGGTGAGGCCCACGACGAGGGGCGAAACGTCGACCGGGCGAGTAGCGACAGTAAACGTTGGTAGCGTTCCCGCCCGTCCTGAATGAACGACTGACCGATGGTGTCGGCGGTTGGCTCGAAGTAAAAGATCTGAAACGGCTCTGCTTTCTGCACACCCAGAAATACGAACCGACGGGCTTGTAGGCCGTCCAAATAAAAGGCGGCTTGCCGGTCATACTGGTACTCCTCGCAGCGCTCGATAAACTGCCGGTACGTGCGGGCGCGGGTAGTTTTGATGTCGACGATCAGCCCGTGCCGTAGGCGTAGGTCGGTTTGACTTTTGCAAAGCAGACCCGTGTTTGAATCCCGGAACAGGTGAGGCTGCTCTTTCTGCCCCCACTGCAATGCCCACCGGCCAAACCGGGTAGCGCGCACGGCTTTTGCCATTTGGCTCAACCGGTCGCGGTCGATTCCCTCTTCAAGCGGGTTGCTACTGCGCGGCTCTAAAAGCAATTGGTGAAATGCCGACCCTTCGGCGAACGCTTTTACGGGTTTTTTGTATGACTGGCCCAGCAAAAACCGTTCGTACTCGGACAAATCGGAATTGGCAATGGCGGGAAACAGGCGGTAATTATCAGTGGTCAGAACGGTCATAACAGTTAAGTCTGGTATGAGGTTGGGGATAAGTAGAGCAAAAGTTAGGTAGTTAGCTATTTAAATATCTGACTACCTAACTTTTTATATCACTTCGGCAACCTGCACCTCTGCAGAGGGTAACTCACCGGCGTTTAACGCTATGGGCACGACATCGGCAGCGGGCAGGGCGAAGGTCTCTGAGAAGCTGAGGTATCTTGCCGTTTGCTTTAGCGTGTCGCGCCGGTAGATGGGGCAGTCAGCCGCGTACTCGGCGAGTTGTTGCACCGATGCGGGGTCGGCAAGCTGGTAGCTGAACCGGCCAATAAACCACGACTTGGTATGGTCGTTTTTGCTGGTCATTTTCTCCGGGCGTACCGTAAGCACCACATCACACAGGTTCAGCGGTTCATTGCCTTCATAGATGAGCTTTTTGATTACGCCCCGCAGTTCGGACAGGGTCGTACCGTTGAACATGATACTCGATACGCAATTCAGCGCGTCGATAAAGAACAGCTCCGCCCACGCTTCGAGGTTGCGGTTGAACAGCCCATCCTCGAAGATGCGGAACACGAAGGGCTGAAAGGTGAATTCCTTGACGGGCTTGCCCGACTTATCCAGTACGGGCGTGTCCCCGTCGATGTTGAACTGCCCGGTCTGCGAGTTGTAGCGATACTGCTTCGGCTCGCCTTCGATGTAGCGGAAGATGTCAGAAATTAAGGTTTCACCATGTTTGTTGACGGTCTCTTGCTGATAGGGTTTCATACCTGTATAGCGTAAAAAAGGGGTTGGTGCCTGGGCTTACACCGGCCAAGCGGTAGCGGTTTTAACACTACAAAGATAGCTAACTATTCAGCTATACAACTATCTAATTATTGATACACAGGACTTTATGAACCCGGTTGATTAAGCCTTGAGCGTAAATAGCATTAAACAGCCCCTTGATTAAAGAGAATAGCCGACTATTTAGATAGTCGGCTATTCTTCATTAGGCCAGATTGCAGGACCAAGTTACTGAGAGGGCTGCGTCAGTTGTTGCTCACGCAGGTGCAGCAAGTACTGCTGTTGCCGCGTGTCTAAGATACTTTCCAGCCGCTGCAATTCGTCTTTAAACTGAGGAGACCGATAGAGTGTGTCAGCCCGTTGAAGGAGCCGTTGCATCGGCGGGGTTCTTGCCACGGCGACCTGAGCCAGCAGATACCGGTGTTGCCAATAGCCAGCCGCATAGGTATCCCGTTGCTGCCGGGTTTGTAGCCAGGCAAAGACCAACCCGCCCAGCAACATGCCGACGACCACCAGCCCACCGGTCAGGTAGCGGACTAACTGAAGCACCGCCTGTCCGGGCTGTTCAACTTTGACCACGCTCGGCACCAACCGGGTCAACTGCGCTTCGATGGCCGGCGTGAGCGTGGCGGGTAGATGGGGCAGCCACTCGGTGAGTGTGCCGACTAACTTTTCCTGTTGTGTTTGTCCGGCTTTGTCGAGGGCTTCCAGCAACGTGCCAATCAAGTGGGCAGGAAAATCGCCTGATGGCGCAGCCGGGTGAAAGGCCATCGGTTCCGGTTTGGCGGTAGTCGGCTCGGTCGACGGTTTTGCTCCACGGCTCCAGTACGGATTAGAGGAATAGGGTTTGTTGGCTAGCGCAGGGCCGGGTCGGTCGGGACCGAGGGTATCCAGTTCGGGGTAAGTAGGGGAGGGGTTCATCGGTTGGGTAAACCGGTCAGGACATGTACATGAGCGTGCTTGCCCTGACCAGCATTTGGTTTACAGTTTGGCTTTATAGGTTCGGGCGAATTCAGAGGGCGATTGGACCGTTTCGCGCTGAGCGGCCTGCTCGGCCTTCAGCTCGGAGTGGTGTTTGATCGTAGGTGGAACACCGACTTTCAGGGGACTCGAATCGGGTAGAGCCTCGCCCTGCCGGTTTTGCAGCACATCGTTGAGGTCTTTCTGCTGGCGCGTAGGCCGCACCACCTGGTAGAGTGCCTGCCCTTGGCGACCGTTTATTTCGTCGGTGAGCAGCGTCAGGGCCTTGACCAGCAACCGGCCGTCGTTGGGGAAGTGAATGCGGGTATGTGTAACGGACTCGCCACGGTCGGGGTCGGTTAGGGTTTCGCGCTGGAACTCCTGTACCCGTTTCTCCTTGTCGCCCGGGTCGTTGTTGTAGTTGAATTGCTTGGTGAAGCGGTTCATCTCGTCCATGAACCGGCTCAAAAACGCTTCATTTCGTTCGCCCGCTCCCTCACCGCCGAGGCTACCGGGTTTGAGGGGTTGCCGCAGTTCCAGTTCAAGCTTATTGATGCCTGAATACAGGTCCTTTTCGAGTTTGGCATCCTTGTGGTGCTGGATGCGCTGCTCCATCTCGTCGGGCGAGATCATAGCCCGTTCCCGCGCCACCCGAAACTCATTACCCACCTTGGTCTGCATGTACTCCGACTGCGCCAGTTTACCGATCTCCTCGGACAGGGGGATGGCGTAGGCTTTGGCGTAGGTAAACGCCGGAATCACCGACTGTACCATCTCAACAGACACTTTCACGTAATCGTCGGGCATAGTTTCTTTAAAGCGGGCCTGATGGTTGATAGCCAGGGTATGCCCTTCCGACAGGGTTCCGCCAGGTACGTCGAATCGTTTGAGCACGTCGTCGAACGTTTTCACCTCCGGGTCGAAAGCAAACTTAGGCCCAAGCATGTTTGCCAGGGGGTTAGGCGGCAGGTTCGGACCAGAATAGGCAATGTCGGGTTTGATGCGCAGGGCCGGGTCGGCGGCCGGGTGCTGAAGGCCGAGGTAATTGATGGCAAACCGGAGGCCGGCATTATCGCCGTCCTGCGCGATGACGAACTGCGCTTGTGGATTACGGTCGAGCACCTTCTGAATAAAACCTATCTGCCGACTGCCCGGCTGACCACCCGTCGCCATATAAAACCGCCGTTCGCCCTCCGCTTCCGGGTTGAGTTGTTTGAACGATAGGGCATCGATGGCTGACTCGGCGACGAGGATGCGCTGGGAGGGCACCTCCTTGAAGGCCGGGCGGGCGGCTTCGAGCGGTAACTGTACCTGCTGCGGCTTACCGTCCTGCACAAAGTTGAACGCCACCGTATCGGCACTGTGCCGGTACACTGTACCGACCGTGCCGGCGGGCAGGTCCGGTTTATCGTGCATAGACAAAGGGGCTTTCAATTCGTAGAAGCGGTTGGAGTGCCACATGGCCTCTCCGCGTTCACCGGACGGAAACGACTTAAACCGCTCGTTGCGAATGTCCATCGAGACTAGATTGCCATCCTGGGCGTACATCGGGAAGGACGTGTTTCGGTGCGGGGTGCCCTTCACGGTCGTGTAGGCGATGTTGTGGATGCGTCCGGCAAACTCCGGCGAAAACAGCGTGTTGCGATGCAGCGAACGGCCTTCCAGATACCGCGTATCGGTCAGCGGAGCGATGGCGTACCGGTCGTGCAGGTCTTTCTCCCGAAGCCTTGTATCGGTCAGGCTTTCCTTGACATGCTTGAGCGGAGCCGTGACGCTTTTTTGCAGCACGTAGTCCGTAGACGACATGATGCGGTCGACGGCTTTGAACACATTGCGGTAGATGCCGTTCTCGACCCGTTCCAGAAACTTGATGACGTCGCCCCGCCATCCGCGCTGATCGTTCATGTCGACGAACATCTTCTGCCCGTATTTGTCCCCCGTGTACACGGCCAATCGCTCCTTCGACCCTTTTTCGCCCCGCTCGTAGATCAGCCACTCATCACCCGGTTTCGATTTTTTGGTATCGAGCGTAAACCCATAATCGCGGAGCACCACTTCCAGGTCCAGCTCGCGCTTAATGGCATCGAAGTCACGCATCAGTTTCTCAGCGCGGGGCTTGGTGGCGGGTTCCGTAGGCTTGGGATTCTGTTCAGGCTCGCCCACGTCGCGCGAGTCCATAGCGACCCGCTTGGGGGCTTCCGGCTGCGTTTGTGTCGTCAGGGGTGACCGAACGGGGGTCAGGTCGATGCGGTGGTCGTCGGCATACTTCTCCAGCGTCTGAATGTTCCACGCTTTGTGGTAGGCCGTGGACTCCCGCACGTTCTGGTAGAGGTCAGATACAGCCAACTGGCGATAGGCCACGGAGCCATCGAGCTTACCCCGGTTGGTAATCAGCGCGGCCCGGTTAGTTTGGGCACGGGTAAACAGCTCACCAAACTGGTCCGGTAAAAAACCGTTGATGGCGGGGTATAGACCCACCTTTTGCGGCCCATCGCCCAGGGTCAGCATCTTCCGGGGCTGGGGATTATCGGCCAGTTCAGGATTGGTACGGGTGAGCACGCGCGGGCCATAGATGCCTTGAATGGCGTTGTCGAGCCGCTCGAAATTAGCGCGAGTCGGCTCGATCCAAAGCTGCACGTTGCCGATGGCGCGGGCTGGATCGATGGCGTTCATGGCGTAATCGCCAAAGGCGACGTACCGTACCCCGGCCTTGTTCAAGTGGCGAAGAATGGCCAACTGCTCACGGGTGGCGCGGTTCTGTGCTTTTTGCTTCATACAACGGAGAGGTTAGAAGGTCGTGAGTTCAAAGCCGCCAAGCGTTGGCTCACAGACTCGGTGCAGGTCTGTGGCCAGTTCCGTTAGGTCGTATTGCAGCTCCATGAAGGCCAGATATAGCCGTTCACGCTCGTCGGCGGAAAGGCTTTGCCAGAGCGTCGGGTCGTTGACCGATGCGTTCAGGACGGTAATGGGCGGATCACCCGGCTCTTCGCCATCGCCGATGTAGAGGGGCTGGATGGCCTGGTGGATGCGCTCCCGTCCCCATTGCGCTTCCAACTGTGTCAGGTACTGCATCGTGCTTAGAGGGTGGTTTTGACGGTGGGGGTTTGCGTCTCGGGCGCGAGCGGCTGCTGGGGAACCACCTGCAACCGGGCGGCTGCGGTAGGCGGGGGGAGCAGGCTCAACGATAGGGTAGGGGTGGTTGCGCCGGGCTGTTGCCGGCTCTTAATCAGCACCGGGCTGAGCGCGTGGACGACCTGCTGATGAATGTCGGTCAACACCGGGTGCCACAACACGGGTTTCCCCGGCTCCACAGCCGTTTGTTCCAGATGGGCATCGAAGGAAGGGGCGAACAGGTGCACCAGCCGACTGGCCTGTTCATGTGCCAGCAATAGGTCGTCATTACTTTTATTCATTGCTTTTGTTTAATTAATTATCTAATTTACTTTAATATATTTAACAATTTAGCTTTACAGGTTTTATTTTTGCCCAATGGGAATTCGAGAAGCAATAAGAAAATGGGGTAGATGTGCCCCCTTATGGGCGATTAGCTGCCTGATTTTGAGTGGGGCGACCCCACCAACGGCAATAAAGCAGAGTAATTTGGAACCGCCGGTCGTGGCGTCCAGCAAAGCCCCCATCGTGACGAGTGACAGGCTCAGCGAGTGGGTGGGCGCGGCTACGTCGGCTCAGGTGGTCGGTGCCTTTGCACAGCTCTTTCTGACCTCCCCGGAAGAGGCCCAGCGCATTCCCTGTCTGCCGCCGGTGGGCGATTGGTGGGGTAACCGGGTGTCTTCCGGCTTTGGCGTTCGGCGACACCCCACCCTGCATACACTCCGCCACCACGATGGCATTGACATCGCAGGCCCGCATCAATACGTGCGGGCGGCCGCGTCGGGGCGGGTGGTGGGAGTCGGGTACAGTAGTAGTCTGGGCCGTAACGTGACCATCAATCACCTCAACTCCTACCAAACAGTGTATGGCCACTTAGCCCTGACAGCGGTACATGTGGGCCAGTGGTTGGCAATTGGCGAAACGCTAGGCATCACGGGAAGCACCGGTCAAGCTACGGGGGTGCACATCCATTACAGCGTCCTGAAGCACCACCAGCCAGTCGACCCCGCCGACTACCTCACCTTGGCTATTCGCTTCGTGCAACGATACCAAGGACAACGTACCCAACAACGCTAAATACAAATGGCCGAAATGACCGCGAAAGAACGGGAGGGACACACCCAGACCGTCGAACTCTTTATTATTGCCGCCATCGGCTTGCTGTTGCTGCATTGCCTATGGTACTGCCACGAAATCATCTATTCAAATAGCTGGATACGTGAGTATCTATATAGCAGTCTATCTACGTTGAATGAGCGGCTGGGTTTGTTCAACACCCCCCTGACTACCAAAGCACTGGTGCTGCTCCTGTTATTCCTCTATGCCATCGGCTCGAAGGGCAAGGTGGACCCGTCGATTGATCGGTATGAAGTGCTGCGCTACACGGCGGTGGGCCTCTTGCTGTTCGGGGGTTCGGTGCCGCTCTTGTACGCCAAATCGTGGGTGGCTCCGCTGGTGGTAGATGTCTTGTATGTCGGTATGACGCTGGCGGGCACTATGCAGTTGATAAAGGGCGGGCAGTACCTCTCGCGCATTCTCTTCACGCGCAGTCCCAATGATATTTTCAACGACGCCAACGAAGAGTTTCCCCAAAATGAAACGCTGGTGCAGAACGAATACTCTATTCACTTCCAGACGCTATACGCCCACAAAGGTGGATGGCGCCGGGGCCTGATAAACATCATCAATCCGTTTCGGTCAGTAATCGTACTGGGGCTTCAGGGGTCGGGAAAAACGTTTGCCGTGCTGATTCAGGCCCTATGGCAAAGCCTCTACAAGGGGTACGTGACCTACGTTTATGACTTCAAGTTTCCCGACATGACCCTGGAGGCTTACAATGCCTACCGAAAAACGATTGCCGAGAACACCTATGCCTGGACACCCGCCGACCAATTGGCCGACCGCAAACGCCGGAATGACCCGCTCATTCCGAAGTTCTACGTGCTGAACTTCGACGATATCGAGTATTCACACCGCTGCAACCCCATCGATGCCGACGGCATGACCGATGTAATGGATGCCTACGAAGCGGCTCAGACCGTCATGCTCAACCTAAACCGGACCTGGGCACAGAAGCAGGGGGAATTTTTCCCTGAATCGGCCATCAACTTTCTGACCTCGGTGCTCTGGTACCTGCGCACGGTCAGTTTGAAGTACCGCGCCCTGCACGCGAGCGAAGCGGCCAAACCGGCGGACCAGCAGCACCCGGACCGGCTGGCGACCTACGCCCGGCTGGCTAAGTGCTGCACCTTTCCCCACACGCTGGAGTTCATCAACCGGCGCTACGACGAGACCTTTGCCATAATGGAACGCTACCCTGAAGTAGAGATCTACGTCAGGCCATTCATCGATGCCCGCGACGGGGGCGCGATGGAGCAGTTGGAAGGGCAAATCTCGTCGGTCAGGATTCCGATGGCGCGACTCTCTTCGCCCACCTTATACTGGGTGATGACCGGTTGCGACTTCACGCTCGACATCAACAATCCCGCCGATCCTAAAATTCTGTGTACGGGCAACAACCCTGAACGCACCGCCATATACGGCACGGCGTTTTCGCTTTACACCGCCCGGCTCATGAAGCTGGTGAACCGCAAGGGGCGGCTCAAGTCGGCCCTGTTCTGGGATGAATTGCCGACTATGTTTCTAAAAGGATTGGACCTACTCATCGCCACGGCCCGCTCTAACAAGGTGGCCACCTGGCTCGGTATTCAGGACTTTGAACAGCTCACCCGAGACTACGGCGAGAAAGAAGCCAAAGTCATCATGAACCTGGGAGCCAACGTGTTTTCGGGTACCGTTGTATACGAGACTGCTGAGAAACTCTCACGCCGGTTTGGTAAGACCAACCAGACGAAAGAGTCTATTACTTACTCAAAAAATGATACAACCATCAACGTATCGCAGCAACTCACGGAGATGATACCGGCGGCCAAAATTTCACGGCTGAAGCAGGGGGAGTTCGTGGGCCAGTTCGTCGATAACTTCGGAGAGGAATTCGATCTAAAGACATTTAAAGCATTTATTGGCGTGGAAGAGCAGCAGATGAAAAAGCCCCATCAGCTTCCACCCATGCTCAACCTTGATGGGATCCTGCGAGATTTATACGACGTCGATCCTTCCAGTATCACACCTGCTATGCGCCAAGTCTTCAAGACACAATTGCTTCAGGATAACTATCGTCGGGTGAAGGAGGATATTCAGTTGTTAGTAGATGCAGAAGTTGCTGAGTTTGGGATTGTGTTAAAGGAGCGGAAAAGATAAGGGTTTCATACTGGTCTGTTCTGTTTTTTTGTTCTGCGGCAAGTAAAGCTTAAGTCGGACGGCTAAATTACTGTCCGCTGTTGTCATTTAGCACGAAGACAGTCTCACAAACTCATGTCAAAACTCGAAAGTGGTATGTTGATTAATGTGATAGCAATTTGAGATTGGGTATTTATGCAACTTAGGCAAGTAGAAGTAATTTAGTTACTCACTCGCATAAACGGGTGGTTAACGAGATGACTTACTTTGGTAGTATACGGCCTCGTTGCCCGGATCACTACTTGACTTAAAAAAGCTTAATCTAGGCCTGCCTCCTTGGAGATGGGGCCCTCAAAAGGCACTTTTGTGCCATTCCCTTGAGTCATAGCTTAACCGACTTCAAATGGATTCACGCTGTCTACGTCTTGGCAGTTTACTGGTAATAACCTTGTGGCTTGGCTGTCTTCCACTTCGGGGCCAGCAGCCCAAGCTCCACCGGCTGCAAAAAAGCGTGACGCCATTCTCTCCCCAAGCCCTTACCGATACCAGCGAGCTAAACCTGTTTAGGCCCCTTACCAATGGTAAAATTATTGTCGCTGTTGGCGAAGTGACCCACGGTACTCACCAAACCGCCCAGTTGCAGACCAAACTAGCCCGTGATCTGTGCCAATCACAGGGCTTTAATACGGTCGTCTTGGCTGAGATCGATGCCTTGGCGACGTTAGCGCTCAACCGATACGTACTGCTTGATCAGGGTACGTTAGATGACGCTTTAGCACCGCTAGCCGAGGCTCAGTCGATTGCCACTCCGCTGGTCGACCTGATCCGCTGGATCCACCAGCAAAACCGTCATCGCCCCTTTGAACAGCGCATCTGGATCGTGGGTACGGAAGTAGATTCGCCTATTCGACTGGCTCAGATGTTACGAAAGCAGGCCAGAGCAATGTTACCGGCGACTGACGATTCCATCTTAGCTACATTAAGCTTCATACCGGCTCATCAATTGAAGGCGACCTACCCGCCCCGAATTCAGGCAGCCCTGCAAGCCACCTTCAATCGGTACCTGGAGGCATCACCCAGTAGCCAGCCCGATTCTGTAGCGTTGCCGGATCGTTGGCAACGTCATTTGTTATCCCAACATCAACTGGCTTGGGCGATTCACACCAAGGAGTCGGAGGCCTCCCGTGACTCCGCCATGTTCACCAGCGTTCGATGGTTGCAGGAGCAGCGTCCAGGGGCCAAGATCGTTGTCATCATCGCCCACAACGCCCATATTGAAAAGCTTCCGTGTTATCAGATCGGATTTGTAGGCGTCAAACGCCTGGGTCATTATCTGCACCAAATGTACGGAGCGGCTTATTGCGCCCTAGGCACTGAGATTGATGGCGGTCGGTTCCTGAGTGGGTCCGACCGGCGGGCAGATAGTATACCTGTGCGGATGCCTCGATCCCGGAAAGGCATGGGGCGGCTACTCGGGGCGCTGCTGCCAGCTAGCTATGGGCTACTTGATCTACGGCACACTACCTCGATGCGTTTTTTTCAGGCGCACCAGCCACGACTTTCCTATGGTACCTCGAGACAGGGCGTAGGCTACCAAGCGGTCAGTCACCATATCCCCCTAGCTTTTGACGGTTTAGTCTTTCTGGGATCTTCCCGCCCAACTGATTTTGTTAAAATTGCTTCCCCGAAGCGTTTTGGGGTTTATCTGGCACTGGCGCCAACTTTGGTGGATAGTCTATTGAGCCAACGCCAGCTCAGGATTACTTGTGAGCAGATTAGCTGGGTAGGCCAGCCGAATCGAGCCCATGACCTTCGCCTGCAAGTGTATCAGCACAATCGCCGAAAGCGGCAACAGAGCTTTGTGGTGCAAGAGCTCACGGATCGCTCGCGCAGTTCGCTGGTTATCGATTTACATCCTCGTACCCGGTATGTCAGCATCAGTGTGGTGGGGCGAAATGGCCAGTCGTGCACAATAGGCCAGATCAAGCTCAATGGCCAGCCAGTATCATCATCGTTGCTTCAACTTGTTACGAGCGGATCAGTACTAAATGAGTCATACCGAAGTCAGAACAGCAGTTTTTGGTGGCACCACGGATCAGTTAGTCACTCGTCTACCAGCAACTAGTTGCTAGATTTAGAACAGTTGTTTTTATCACATCCATTCTCAATAAATGCTCAAATCGTAAGACAGATTTATTAACCACGAGTACAAACGATACACTTCTTTTTGCATAGATTACTCAATAAATACGTTGTATAGCAAACTACCCCTTTATTCCATCCTGACTGCCCTTAAAGGCAGTCAGGATGCTTACTACAAAATGTAGTGAGCGGCAATAGCGTGGAAAGCCTTTTCGTCGAGCGCGTAGCGGGCGGGCAGGGTCAGGCCCGAATTCCCATTGAACAGCGCATGGTTCACGCCGTTGTACAAAAGCCAAGCGTTTGGCCCGGTGCTCAACACGCATTCCTCCAGGGCCATACGTTCCATAGCCGCATCTACGAGTTTCTGTGAAACACCCACTTTGCGCACCAGTTGTGCTGCTACCTGCCGGTCAGTCACGGCCGTGTCCTGCATAACGGTAAACACGTCCTGCGTGGGGCTGGGGCAGTCCTGCGCGTAACGGAGAAAATCACGAAGGAAGTTGACCAGAAAGGCCTGGAACTGATTCAGGTTGATACCCCGATGCGTAAAGATGTGCTGATAGGCGCGTAGCGTTTCGGCACTCTCATACACCCATTCCAGCCCTTTCACCTTTGCCTTTTCGGGCGTGTGGCCCGTTACCAGCCAATCAAGATACTGATCTAGGCTTACAAACTCGTCGGCCCATCCCATCATGCCATTCGAACAGAGTTGACGGTAAAAGGCTACCCGTACTTTTTGTTCTCGTACCCGCTTCATCTCCGTACCTTGAATAGTGAACTGAGACTTGCCCGTGTACGAATTGGTAAACGTCAATTGTCGTTGAATCACGTCGTTGGGGCCTACCGTCGTTTCGTCGGGCAAAATGACGTTGATGGCATATTCGCCGTTCCGGCTGTAGCGAATGTGTACGGGCTGCTCAATGCCTGTTACCTCTGTCACCGCGTTGCGGATAATCGAATTGGGAATAAGTGAGTAACGGGGCGACTGCGCGGCAAAAATCTGCCGTTCCTCGCTGGGCATAGTACCCACGATAAAATGCTGCCTGTCGGTGGGAATGACCCGGTAAGGGTTGGGCAGAATGTCGCGGGCGGGAACGGACTTAACAGGAAAGCAAATGGTGTCCCAAGAATCAGTCGTCAAAAGTTGGTTATTAACATTGGCTTTGCGCATGGCGATCAGCAAGTTTTGAGTTTTATCCGGCCCAACCGTTAGGCCGTTTGCTGATATAAAAATAGCCAATTCAACATAAGCTAACTAACTATAAATCAACAAGATAAACCTTTAATAACCCGTTTGATTCAGGTTGTTTTTCCCCTACCCCTTAGTTCATATAAGGCCTTTAACGGCCCTTCGTTTATTTATATACGCAAGAAAGCGAAAGCCGCAGCCCCGTCATGCGTTCAATCGTAGCATGCAATTCGCTCACCTCAACGCCTTCAATAACGATTTCGGAAATGGTCTTGGCAGTCTCAGTCAAAAACGAAACCTCGTATAAGTCCCTCGCGGTGTCGTAGCGAACACAAACGCTATCAATTTTTGAGTTTGCAATTTGCCATCGTAGCGAGTTTGCCCGATTATCAACGCGAAAGCGTTTGGCGCCCATCATGAAGAAGGCCATGCGGCCAATTTGGTTATACAGTATCTGTACGGAGGGGTTCATATGCTGTGCCATAGCAAAGTAAGAAGTGGGAATAAGTAATACTTATAAGGCGTTGGCGGGGCTCTGTTGTTTCCTTCGCCGGATTAAATAGATTTGAAACAGGGTGGCCTCAATAGCCTTTCCCATTAGCCAGTACATCAAATCGGGCGTACACATAAAGGCGGGATTCTCCAAGTCTGCGTTGGTGACGCGCTCCCACATAGGAAAATCTTCGTGCGGGTTGTTGAACACAAACCCCTGCATTCGGGCAGTGACGATCAAGTCACGGTTGATACGACTGTCGATGGCCAATCGGACACGGGCAGGGCTACAAAAACATATCATGAGGGCCGTACAATCAGCGGGGTTATTTGGTTAATCCGCTGATTAATTACTTGAATTTACGGCTATGTAATTTTATATAAAAACCTGTTTTTCAATTAGTTAATCTTTAACACCCCCTTGCTTCAAGGGTTTTTTGCTCCCCTTTGTTCATAAAAAAAACCCGCTTCGGGCGGGTGAATAGCTTAGTGTTTAATTTACTCTACTTCTGTCGAAGGAGCCGGGGCATTTTGCTGTTCCAGCCAAGCCCGTTTATATACAGCATAACAGAGACTAAATACCTGTTCCGGCGGAAGTTCAAGGAACATAGCCAGTTCATCAATTTCATTGATGCTGAGGTTACTTAGATGCCGTTGCTTGGTCTTATACCAATTGTTGTATGACATCTTCATTACTCCAGCAATACGCCCTTGCTTTATAGCCCGAAACTCGATTAGTTCGAGAATATCGTTGTACAAGAGCTTAGGTTTCTTTTCCATATATACGAATTGGTCTAGTGCAGCCAGACCCTCACTTACGCGATTACACTCTCAACTACCGTGCAATTACGGTGCATTTTCTAGATAAAGCTATTGAATCGCAATAGATTCTATGTAATTTATTACACATGCCATGCTCATTCCGGCGCAATTATGAAGCCATATTGTTGCAACAAATCGCAAAACCGCGTGCTGAAGTAGGAGTGACCGTCATCAAGTACTCGACATAAATCGTTGAACTCAGCCACGCCATCGCCCAATGCTATGTAACCAGCAAAGTCGCAGTCAAATACATGAATAAGTTTTCCCAGATCGGGCCGGTCGACATAAATCGCTACCCGACACCGTGTGTGCTCGTTCGCAAATTGTCGTAGGCTGGCTATAGCTGGATGTGTCAGCGAACTCAACGCGACAAACAGTACAGCAGACTGTGAGGACGGATTACGTAGGGTCTCGTAAAGCGCTCGAAACGTAGGCCAATCGGCTACTGCATGTAGCTGATGAATGTCTAACTTGTTTGTGTTTACGAATTGGTCTTTCAATTGCAGCTCCGTAAGGGTAGAGCCAGCAAACCAGTATTGAGTCGAATGGGAAGGAATACACGCACACATAGCTAATCAATGGATTCATAAGCTGTCGCTCCCGAGTCCGTATAGGAAATAATTTGATCGGGGTGTTACCTCAAAGCCACGGCCGGCGTACCTGGCAGGCAGTTAGAGCGGATCGGTTGAATAGGGCGAATCCTTGGCCCGTTTTACGTATAGAGAAACTGACTGAAGGTGCTGCTTCGCGTGTCAATTGCTGCAGTCAATCACCAATGCCTTTGGTGAAAGGACGAAATACCAGATATAAAGGACAAAAAGCTCTCCATGATTGGGCCTGTTGGCAGGCCTGGAGCGTTATATGTACATGTATATCGAACCAGACTATGGTGTACTTTATCAGCACCAGGATTTAGTCCTAACCGTAACCAAACAGCCCGATAGTGCCTGCGTGAGCTTGTTAAAAAGAGCTGAGTACGGTACAAACGGGGTCCGTTACCAGCAGACAGGTCAGGAAGCTAAGATCAATCAGTTAGCGCACCCCCTTTTTTTTCAATTATATAGAGACACGGCGCTTGTCGGCATGTACTGTCTCGACGAGCGAACTATAGATGGCCCAACAGGTCCTATACGTGGATTCTACGGCCGTTATTTGGTCGTTGATCATAGTGAGGCTGGTCAGGGGTATGGTCACCTGCTGAAGCGGCAGGCGGTGCAGTTCGTAGAAAAGGTCTGCCCGGAGCCGTTTGTATATTATTCCTACATCGAAGCCCGAAACGCGCGGTCAATGCGTATTTCGGGGCAGGAAGGGTTTACCTCCATAGGTACGCTGAAAACATATATTTTCAGGCGGTATGAGCCTACGCTTGCCCCTGGATTTGCTGTTTTGTCGGAAGCCGACCGTACTGGTCTACTTGCCCAACTGGAAACTTCGTACAGACGTCACAACCTGACAACATTCCATGGAATCGGTTACGAGGGTAATTACTTTGTGCTAAAAGAGCAAGGTATCGTTGTGGCTGGTATTCAGGCCAACCCGGTTCATTGGCGATTCCTGAACATGCCGGGGGTAGGGGGGTGGCTTACCATGCACCTGGCTCCGCTGTTGTCAGTGACCAGGCGGTTCTTCGACCCCACCAATTACGCCTTTGTAGCACTCGAAGGACTTTATTTAAAGCGACCCTCATCGACTTTGTTAACGACACTCCTCGAAAGTGTACTAGCCCATTTTGGCTTTCATTCTGCCCTGTGGCTGCTCGATGCCAGCGATCCCGTTCATGAACTGGTCAATCAACCCGGGAAAGGATGGTTAAGTGGTTACCAGCAGGACGTTATCACGCACGTTATGATTAAACCGGTGGGCATAGCAATAGATGCTTTTCGGGCGGGTCAGCCTGTTTACGTCTCTTCCTTCGATTACACCTGATTCAACCCATGCAAACAGAAGAAGTAAGCCTGAAGCAGTTGCTGGAGAAATCACGTCAGCAACTCACAAAGCCACTCACCAAGACTCGGCGTCGATTGCTGCTGTCGGTCAACGTAACGTACCTGTGTCTTGTCGTTATTTTCCTGGGATCAGAAAAGTTGGCCACGGGTCGGTTTGTGCCGCATGATGGTTTAGCCATTGTTTACAGTCTCGTGGCTGGCACCAACCTGCTGACAGCAATCCATACGTTTAGACTGCTGCGGGCCGAAGCCAATGGTTTGGGTCTCCACCTTGGATCTGAGCGAACCGAGCTACGCTTACGATGGCTAAGCATCGGTTCAATTATGTTGATGAGCTTTTGTAACATGGCTGGGGTAGGCAACCCAAGCCATGATTCGATTCTTACCGATTTTGCCCTGGGTCATTCGCTGATTGTGCTCAGTGCGATGCTTCTGGGGCGCCCCGCTTCGCTGGGCTGGACAATCGTGGTACTTGGTTTGTTACTCTACATGGGTTTTGTCGATGTCGGCTATACCTACCAATATAATTACCTCACGCCGGCCGAGTCCCAACGGTACGAACAGGGCCTGCAACAGCACCTACCGTGGGCACTCCAGCGGCAGGCAACTCTACAAGCCAATGGCTTAAATCCGCCTACCGTATCACGCTACGTAAACGTGTGGTTCGTTTTTATACTTGTGGCCTTCCTGACAGCTTATTTCTGTCTGGACACCACGCTGTCCATGTTTAAAGTGGTCCCCACAGTTACCCATGATATCCGGGAAGCTATTGATGCATCGAATCGCCAGGCGCAGGAACGGGAATGGGAAAAGCGACAGGCTGAAGAACAGAAGCTGCTCCTACGTCAGGAAGCATTAAGTGCGGAGCTGAAGACATTGAAGGCGCAGCTAAATCCTCACTTTCTGTACAACACCCTAAATTACTTCTACATTAAAGCATCGGACGTCTCGGAGGACCTGGCTGATGCGATCTTGAAGCTCTCCGATATCATGCGCTACACCATGCAGGATAATCTGACGCAGGTGAATCTGGCTGAAGAGATAAACTATCTCGAGCAGTTTATTGCGCTACATCAGCTTCGGAACGGTAACCAACTCTGTATTGACTTTAGCGTTACTGGACCTGTTGCGGATAAAGTAATAATCCCCTTTCTCTACATCGGTCTGGTTGAAAACTCATTCAAGCACGGTCGCCTGAATGACCCGGCAAATCCGCTCATCATACGAATTGACGCTACCAATGCGTCAATTTCATTTTTTACCAGGAACTTGAAAAACAAGAAACAACGATTTGCGTCCAACAACATCGGTCTCACGAACATGCGACGGCGCTTGTATTTGACTTATCCAGACCGATACCAATTTGATGTAAGTCAGGACGATAACATGTTCAGCTGCCAATTGATAATACAAGACTAATGATGATTTCCTGTATCATACTGGACGACGAAAAAATGGCCATCGATCACCTGTCAAAATACATTGGCAAGGTACCCTTTTTAGCGCTGATGGGCAGCTTTACGGATCCACTAGAAGCATTGCGTTATTTGGAAACTACGGCCGTTGACCTGGTATTCCTTGATATTGAGATGCCCAATTACGCTGTCGATGGAATGGATGTCGTCCGCATCATGGGGGAGAAGCATCGGTACATTTTTACGACAGCCTACCCTCAATATGCACTGCCAAGCTACGATTATAACGCCATAGACTTTTTGCACAAGCCGTTTTCGTTTGACCGGTTTGTCAAAGCAGTACAGAAAGCGCGTCAACTGATTATCAACGCAGTCGAACCCCCATCAGAAAGTGCTGATGAAGACGCTATCTTCGTTAAGTCGGAAGGCAGGCTGCAGCGCATCGACTACGGCAAGATATGCTGGATCGAAAGTGAACGAAATTACGTCTCTATCTTCACAGATAATGACCGTATCACGGTGCTGATGTCAATTGGCGATATGGATCAGCAGCTTCCCACGAAACGATTTGCCCGTGTCCATAAATCGTTTATCGTATCATACAGCAAGATCGTTGTCGTCGGCAGGGATCAGGTGCAGATACGGCGCGACGCTTCCTGTAAGTGGATACCCATGGGTGAGCAGTTTAAAAAAGCGTTTGTTGAGACGATTGATAAACAGACCCTGAAAAAGCAGCAGGCTTCGGATCAAAACGACTGACAGTACGTTGTAGACAAGCAATCTACCTAATCGAAGAGACTGGTCGGAAAATCGGTCTTTGTCATGGGTGGCGCACCAATTGATTCCCGGGGCGATTGCGGTGAAGGCTCGTCAACGGGTTCAGGTGGTTTGGGACGAGCGTAAAGTTGTTGCTTACCCGTTTGCGTGAACACGGTAAAATTGTTCAGGAAGTTTTCGATTTCCTTATGTTGGTGGGGATGTTCGCGGTTGATATCCCGGAGTTCTACGAAAATTATGTTGTAGCGCTGCTGGGTGATCATGCCCTGGTTATCCCGCTGCGGGTTCAGGAGGTGTTCCTGGGTATTGGCGTATTGCTCTTCAGTCACACGGTACTTATAGTTTAAAGTTACGTACTGATAGTCTCGGCGGTAGTTGGAAACGGCAAAATCGTACTGGTCGACGTTACGTAGTATCTCCTGCCAGGTTTTGATCTCCTGTTCCATCATTCCGATTGTGCCACGTTCATCGGATAGGGCGGACCCTGTCAGTTTTTCAACATTGTCAAGTCTGATGGCTCGTTTGACAATCAATTCGTTGACGTAGTTAGTAATTCGGACTACTTTATCGTCACGGCTCAAGTCATTGTTTTTTAGCAAAATGTACTTGTGCTTCTTAAAGAAAGTCAGGCGGGTTGCAGGCTGTCCGAAGTTGACTAATTTGATGGATCGGCAGTCAAAATGCGCATAGTCAGCAAAAAGTGACTGATCGCGGCTGTCAACGAAATATATCACACCTGTACCGTTCCAATCGCCTTCAATGTCCCAGGTATTTCTATCAGGCTGCAACTTATTGACAACGTTCATTAGCTTGGTTAGCTCACCAAGAAGGCGGGCATACTTGGCGGGCTCATACGTTTTCCGTTTTCGGGATGTATCGTCGGGTTCCATAATCTGTTTAGCAAGTTAAGTTTACTTTTAAAGTAAATATACTTCCAAAGAACTATCAATTACTGAGACTGGCTTCGCACTATTTATTGATTTTTTTAATTGGAACCTCTCACTGACGAACTCAGAATCAAGAATTGTATTTTTAAAATTGTTCTGAGATTGATAATTGTAGCTGTGGATAATCATAACGTGACTTATTAGTAATCAGCACATTACAATGTGGATAAGTGTATCTGAGGCAAGGAATTAGAGTAGTTAGGCAAGGAATTAGAGTAGTTAGGCAATAAATAAAAGTCAACATTGAAGGGTAAAGGCAATAAACTAGAGTTGTAGAGGCAATGAGTCAGAGTCGTATAGGCAATGAATCAGAGTTGTATGGCAATAAAATAGAGTCATAAACTTTTCTGCATATACGAGACCTTACCTAGAGCTTATAAAAGCAAGAAATAAACGGTACTAATGTTTAAAAATTTAAACATTGTTGATAGTCATAAAATACTGATAATCAACAATTAAGTATTCTCTAGGCAAGGTATTAGAGCAAATAGCCTGCTTTCCCAACAATTCCGTAGGCAAGGATTTAGCCGTAAAAATTGCTTTTCTGCATGTATTGCTACTATTTGAGTCTATGAACGATGAAGTTGTCATACGCGAACCGCTTACGTTGCTCTTAGGTCGGTCAGAGTTTTCTTTGCACGAGCGCCGGCTTTACTGGAATATACTGAAAGCATTAAAGGCTGAGCAAACGTTTGATGTAAAGTCATACCGCGTTGAGGACCGGCAATTTCGCATTCACTACTCTGATGTATTCGTGGGTGAAAATTCGCACGCGCAGACCAATGTCATCCTTAAGATTTTGGATCGGGTCACATCGCGAAAAATAAAGATCTTCGATCAGGATCGCGGTAAGTATACCTTTATCGTTCCAATCCCTTACATACACTATGAGTCGCATAAAGGATATTTTGACATCATTGTCAACTCGATGGTATTGCCTTTCTTCATTGACCTGAGTAAGGGCTATTCACAGTATGAATTGAGTGCCGCCGTATCACTGAGCAGCGAGTACTCCCAACTCCTTTTTCCGCGTCTGACACGCTTCATCGACACAGGATTGTGGCGCGTGGAAGTGACTGAGCTGCGAGAACTGCTGAACGCGCAGAAATACGTCCGGTACTCTAACTTTAAGCAGATGGTACTCTCGAACGCCATCTCGGAGATCAACCGAAAAACTTATCTCGATATTGTCATTACCGAACAGAAGGAGGGGCGAGCGGTCAAATGGATAAACTTTATCATTCGCCGTAAGGGTAAAGTTAGCCCAAAAGCGACTCAGTATGCGCTCGTTAATAATGATTTGCAGAAAGCCAGTGAGTTATCTTTTGCTGATAAACAAAAAAAGGCGGCTGAGTTCCTTTACAATTACCAGTTTACAGACAGTCAAAAAGGAACAATTCTTAGCAATGAGCAGTATCTGAATGAATTTCTTCGGCTGGATAGTATGGTCGCACACGGTGCAATCAACGTGGTCACCACCCCTACACGTTATATAGCTGGTATACTATTCAAAGACCCAGCAGGGCCTAGACCGAAAAAAACAAGAGTAGATAAGCAGTGAGGTCATCCCAAAGGTGGTTTAAACTCCAGCCAAAGCCGGCTCACAAAAGGAGATGAGCACAATTTCGAGAGAAACACGACTCAACATTAGCCTCGAATAAATCGTCCATAACAGGTAAAGTTATCGACGGCAAGCGCTACAACTGAGGTCCCCCCAATTTCCGGACCGCTCAAAGATTGAGGATCAGACGGTCATTTGTTCTCTTTTACTGCCCTTTCCGACCTCATCGGGCGTCAGTCCACCGAGCGAACTGTGAGGTCGAAATGTGTTATATTCCTGTCGCCAATGCTCAATTTTTTCGCGGGCATCTTCCAAAGACAAGAACCAGTGAGCGTTCAAACACTCATCCGCGCGGCGGCCGCCCGAAAACTGCCATTGAACGACTCAATAAACGGGTTGTCAGCGGACGCCGCGCGGTGGGTTTGCCAGGCCGGGAAAAATCCAATGTTACCCCATTATCATACGCCGGCACGGGCCGCCCCGCACAAATCAAGCGCTTTTGAGCGGTCCGCCGCTGCGGATGAACTCGCTGCCATTATCGACTTGAATTCGCGCGGGAACAGCCAAATGTATTACTTTTAACTGGTTCATCACCGCTACTACGTCGTCTCCTTTCAATGACTGGCCGACGTGAATCGCCATGCATTGACGGCTATAATTATCAACTATAGTTAAGGCCCGGATTTTTCGGCCGTCAAACAACTGATCTGCCACAAAGTCCATGCTCCAGCACTGATGAATAGTAGAGAGTTCAAGTCGATCCAGTCGATGAGCCGCTGTTCTGTTCCGTCGTGGACGCTTACTACGCAGATTAAGCCCTTCCAAGCGATATAGGCGGTGTACACGCTTATGATTATCGCGCCACCCCTCCCGCCGGAGCAACGTAAAAATACGCTGGCAGCCATATCGAACTCGGGTTTGGTCGGACCGCCGAAGCGGCGATCTCCCTAATCCGCTTCCGGAGTACCGAGTCATCCCGGCGTCGAGCCTTATAGTGCCAGGTAGAGCGGCCCAGCAGCACCACTGCGCAAGCCCGACGATTCGAAACTTGATAGTCCGTCATTAAGCTTTGGGCCAGCCCCCGACGTTGAACTGGCCTCAGAGCTTTTTTTTGATCACGTCCTGAAGCATCTGTTTGTCCAAGCTCAGATCAGCTACTAACTGCTTCAGTTGCTGGTTCTCTTCTTCGAGCTGACGAAGCCGACGAAGTTCGGGAACCCCTAGTCCGCCATATTTCTTTTCGCTTCGGCGATCCGATCCAATTGTAAAACGTGGCTTCGCTAATACCCATCTTACGGCAAACTTCGGCGACAACCGTTCCGGTGTCGGCCTGACGAAGGGCAAAGACGATCTGTGCTTCAGTGAATTTTGTCTTTTTCATAAGCGATCATTGGTTGTTTAAAGTACCGAAAAATCGCGGCATCGGCCGTCCGACCGAACTCTCTACTTTAGACTGGTCCAGTTTACTGGGAGGAGGTCAATCCAGACGATAACGACTGAATAGGTAGTATGTCGTTTTTAGTTTACATCTCTTGTTCTTACCCATGAAAGATGGTTTGGGCTGCATGATCTTGCAAGTTAAGCAAAGTCCACTGTGCCGATTAATCAGACCATCTCAAGACGAGTAACCAATCGCGTGACGGCTAGTGGTAGTACGCGGTAAGAAGCTACGCGGCTGGATGGGCTTTAGCTGATTCTCGATCAGTACCCTACGGACGAAGTCCCGACTTATTTTAACACCCCGGTCTTTCATCTCACTGACCAGACGTCGACTACCATATCGACGCCGATGTAAGCTAAATAAGTCTTTAATTTTCTGAGCTTTATTAGCCTTAACATACAGGCTATCAGTATCTTTCACTGATGAGATGGGGGTCGGTCTGAGCCATTCGTAGTAGCCGCTACGATTAACCTTCAGCGTCTGGCAAAGCATCAATACAGGAAAGTATTGGCTTTGCTCTTGAATGAAACGGTACATTGCCTTTAGCTCGGTTGAGTGAAGATCGCTATGCTTTTTTTAATATATCGCGCTCCATCTCAGCCCGTTTGAGTTGGGCCTTGAGTCGTTCATTCTCGGCCAGCAGTTCGCTGTTACCTGTCTGCTTTTATAGTTGCTTCTTGTGAGCGTGTTTCCATGTGTGAAGTAGTTGGTCGCTGATGTTGAGGCTTTTAGCAACCTGAGCTACAGATTGTTCTTCATCAATCATGCGTAGCGCTTCCGCTTTGAAGGCTTTGTCGAACTTGCGATGCGGAGTGATTGGTTTGTTGGGATTTGCCATGATAATCGAAGTTACGCAAGAACACTGTCCGATTTAGTACGACCATACCAACATACCTTTACCGTAGTAGGCAGTCAGAGCGCCTAAGGGAGCTGTTTACAACTTAGCTTCTTGGCCGAAAATATAAAAGTGCCTTAAAGGAACAGTATCCACTTGCTATTTGTAGTATTGGTACCTGTTTGGATTATGGACCTTTTTATTAAGTATACAAACAGGCAATAGTACACTCACAACTCTACCGGACTGAGTTATGAATAAGATCGCACAGCATCGTCCCAAGCTCACCTTTCAAAAGATGCTAGAGGACAAGCAGCAACTCGCTAAGTATTTCATCACAAGAGATGAAGCCGACAAGCCAAAAGGGGTCAAATTTGTCAACCCTTTCACCTTACCCAGTTCGTTATCGAAATAACGGAACAGAGGGTCACTTCATAAGTGACAATTCGATCAATTACTTGCTTTCGTTTACTCAAAACGAGGGCGAGCCAAACAATTCTCTTTACGGTGACGCTTGCGTTACAGTTGGTCTCTACGCTTTATCAGGTTACGTACCTACAGGGTCAGGTAAGCGCTCATACGATGAGCGAGTAGAATTGACAGTTATGGGAGAGTTGATCAGGTTGTTCAACGCAAGTCCAGTAGCCGTTGTCTATTTCTCATGCGACACTGCCGGGGGATATGAAAAAAGTCGCCATAAGTTATTTGGTATCTGGTACGATAATCATCTAGCTCCGTTAGGCATCCTTCGTAAGCAGTACAGCGACGAGAGCCAGCGAATCTATGCCAGTATGTATTACCGTCCCGAGCATCCATTCCGCGAAGAGGTAGAACGTGATTTTGACTTGCTATTGCACGGCAAATAGGTAACAGTAAGCCCCGTCCTTCAACCCGGCGGGGTTTACTGTTTTGGACCAATGAGAAATACGGCGTTGCACTCTACCGCAGCAGACCATCTACCAGCGTGAGTAATCCTCACGCCAACTTGGCCTTCTTCCAACGGGGCAGACTTACACGTTAGTGAACAAATGCCTTAGTTAAGGCCTGTTTATCAATAAGTTAAGTATGGCTCATCAATAAGGAATTCCTTTCTAATAAGTTGAACTACCACTCCTAATTGACTAGAATGGACGTTTCTACGTCCCTTTCTCAGATAACCTTTTCGATAAGGTGCTGAATATCAATATCCAACTTAACAGAACTATAAAAGCCGTTTCTCAGCGTGCAAATCCGCCCCATTGCAAGAAGAATCCTGATTGAGGATAAGGTCGATGCGGTAGTGCTTTAATGAGCCTCCCACCCATATTAGCAACTTCGTTATACATGTGAGTCTGGCCCTACTTTTGCGTGAATATGCATATAACTTCACGGAAAAGTAGGTGTATGGGCTATTATCGACCCCGGCCTGTTGAGGTCAAACAGTGTAAGCATTGCAGCATTCCATTTGAATCTCGACATAAGCGAACCACATACTGTGGCGAGTCCTGCCGGCAGCAAGCTTACCAAGCTCGGCAGAAGGTTAAGAAGAAGAGCCCAAGCAAGTCTTCGGGTGATCTAGCCTTCTCGTTGCAGAACATTGGTGTAGTGGCAACGGGTGCAGCTGTAGCAGCTGCTGGTAATTACCTGCTCAAAGATCAGCCGGCACAGCGGGCTATTCTTGACGAGCTTAAGAAGACCCAACAGCAGGTAGAGCAGTTACTTCAAACTAATAGCCTACTGCGTGATTACATTGATCTGCAGCTGCAAAGAGATCCTATGCTGGCCACAGAACTGAGCCAGAAGCAGGCAGTGCGCACAGAGCAATCTCAGCACAAGGAAAAGCTTAAGCAGGATATGTTGAACAAACTGCTGGTTAAACGACATATCAAACGAAACAGTTAGTCTAGGAAGAAAGAAACATCGAGAAAGCGGTCCCGAAAGCCGACAAGCCAGATAACGCATAAATCGTTTCCTGGCTTGTCGAAAAAGATGCTCCACTCAATACTTTTCCTAACCAACAATGGCTAATTTCAGCCAAGTGGCTACCTTTTACAACAATGCTCTTTTACTCTGCATATTATTCAGTAGACAGTTTGTGATTATGAAAGGAAAACGGTTTGTGACGTTGTTGATCCTGGGATCACTAATAGGCTGTAAGCATGACAGTCTACCAGCATCAAACCCTGATCTCACAGCAGATCTGACGGGTATTTATACCCTGTACTCCTTTCAGGAAGGCGAAGAAGTTATCCCCATACCAACCGCAACGACGTCGGCCTATTACGAGACCAGCAAAGTCGATTATACTCGTTTGCTAGCTAAGCTAATAATTGTTAAGTTAGGTCAATCTACAGAATACAGCAGGAACGTATTCGCACTTGCACGCGACAGAAGTGACGCTTCTAAATATAACGTTGATGTTGACGGCAAACCGATTGGCTTCATGACAGCCACTGTTATTGAAGTAAGTGATGGTATGCACAATGGTGTATCAAAACTAATCAAGGCCAAACGGCAGTAATAGTAAAAATAGAGATCAGGCCATATACTACGCTTCATATTTCCAACCATCTTATCCGGCGTAACAATCCGACTAAAACACTTAATTCAAGTATGCCAGCTGCCGTATAGCAGGGCTCAGAAATACTAGCAACGCTCTCTATACAGAGTAGTGTGACTAGCGTCGAAGGGCAAAGCAAAGTAGCTCACAAGTACCGCTGCCTGGCAGACTATTGTGATTTGCTTCTGATTTGCAATAAATCGTTCTGATATTTACTCTTGTTTGTGATATCAACCCGAATAATAGCCCGTTTTCTCTCTACAAGTACACTTGATTGAGGTCGTAACGGTGATTGATGCAGTCGACCGCTACTACTAGCTTACATCGCCACTTATCGTTATCATTAGCAAACGAACACTGCTTCGTATATAGACCTCACCTGTGAAAACTGTTACTACATTACAATGGATAAGACTAATTATTGAGAAATATTACTTACTCATATGATACTACAGGGTGATCGCATGAAAGGATAAGTTAGGCCTTTTTGCCTGGTGGACGTAGCCGAACTGTTTTTTGAAGTTGATGACCCCCGTCAAAGCGGCAAGTGTTATCACGAATTGAGTGATATTATCATGATCGTGTTGTGTGGCTTTCTGGCTGACTGTGAAGATTTTGAAGAAATATATGATTACGCCTGCGACAAACAGGAGTGGTTGGCTGATTTTTTGGCATTGCCTTGTGGCATTCCTTCTCACGACACACTCAATCGGGTTTTTCGCTTGATTAAGCCCACCCAACTCGAAACAGTACTCACTCAATGGGGTAAGCAAATTGTGGCGTTTTTAAGCTGAAAGCAATTGGTCGTTGACGGCAAACAACTACGCGGTACGGTCAAAGCAGGCCGCAAACAAGCTTCTGTTCAGATTGTTAGCCTGTGGGCCGAAGCCCTGCAAATTTGCCTAGCTCAGCGTCAGATAGCCCACAAAACCAATGAGATTAACGCAATTCCCACTTTGCTGACACCACTTTACATTACCGGCGCGGTAGTTAGCATTGATGCCATTGGTTGTCAAAAAGAAATTACACGCTTGATTGCGGAGGATAAAAAAGCACAGTTTGTGATCGGTCTGAAAGCCAATTAAGACGGTTTATATGAGCAGGTAGTCGACCACTTTGGGCGGTTAGAACCGAGTTTGATTGGGGCATTGAGCCGTGACTTAGATCATGGCCGGGCCGGGAAACGAACCGTCTGGGTGAGTGAATCGCTGGCTCTATTGGATGCCACAACCGAATGGGTTGGGATCAATAGTTTGGTATACGTGGAGTCGATCCGCTGACTCAACGACAAGGAGGAAAGAAGCAAACGATTCTATATCAGTTTCTTATCGGGATGTAGTGCCATTGCTATGGGGCACTATATTCGTCGACACTGGAGCGTTGAGAACGAGTTGCACTGGTATTTAGACGTAACATTTGGGGAAGACGCTTGCCGGGTGCGCAAAGATCATGCTCCGCGTAATCTGACCACGGTTCGAAAACTGGCCTTAAGCCTGCTAAGTCGGGAGCAAAGTAAACTAAGTCTAAAGCGTAAACGCAAGAGAGCCGCCCGTGACGATGCTTATCTCAAAACTCTGTTAAGCCAACTTACCCTTTGATGCAATCACCCTGTATGATACTACCTACCGATAAATAAATTTATTGATAACTTATGTATACTAAAGGATAGTTATTCACTTTAATATTCTTTCTTCAACTCAATTAAATTTATTCTTCAATGAAACATATACCTAGTTTACCATCTATTACCATACTAGTATTATTGTTTAATAGTTGTAATCCGAGTCCCAATATTGTCTGTAATAATTGTGACGAGTTCGTATGTCGGGTAAATGGTAATGAGTTCAAGCCTGAAGGACCTTGGAAATCAACTACTTTATCTGCCATAACAGTCAATGATACCGCTATTTCTATTGGAGCAAGAAACAGTAATGAGTTCATTGGTATTGGTGTGAAACTAAACGAGCCAATAAAAATTGGAAGTTACGATTTAACCACTTACCCACCCGGTAGGGGCACATACAGTAATGATAAATACACCAACATCTATTACACTAATGCAAACTCTAAAGGCAAGTTTATCGTCACAAAACTTGAATATGGATCTAGGCCAGTGATGGAAGGAATATTCTATTACGAAGCCCAAAACATGAATGATAAATCCATTGCCCGCATCACGGACGGTTCATTTAAGCTCTTTTTTGCTAGGTACTAAATATATCTATTTCTAATTTCTATATCTGTCACCTTTATGTTCAAACGGTTTACCTACACAGTATCACTGTGCTTGGCATTGCTATGCCATTTTGTGAGTAATGCTCAACCTAGGCCTTTAGCTGAGAATACGTCCAACGCTGCCGCTTTTCAGGCACTTTCCCAGTTGGACAAAAGCGTAATGCAGACTAAAACACTTTACGATTATGCTGCCCCTTTATCTGGCTTGGTTAATTACACAGGCAATTCAGATAGCCCTAGTTCAAATAGCGATCATTTTCATCAGGCTGTTTGGGAGTTATGGATGGGTTCATTCAACATGTCAAATCAACGGTGGTTGAATCCATACGATCTGGCCGACAAGGCTGCAGTTGATAATTCTCAATTTGTGCATCCTGTTGGTGTAATGTGCCACAATTTTGAGTATATCGATTCATCAGCAGTGCGAGATAACCGATTATATATTCAAGATTCTAAATTATACGACGTACCGGGGCGGCAGTCCTCACCATACGTCTTGGCACGAGCAGTTATATCAACTCCTGTTTTCAAACCTGAACAACAAATACAGGAGGGGACTCACTATTTTGATCTGAAACCAGACTACTTGTTAGGTAGTATGTCTGGGCAGATTAGCGAAATCAAAGTTAATTTTAATGATGGCCAAGGGTGGCGTGTAGCTAGTTCTCCTTTGAATTCAACAACCCGGTGGGCTGTTTATTTACCAGGTGGCGAAACTATAATGCAAACCATCATAACGTTAACTAATAATCAGACTTTTAGCGCTTCTGCCAAAATATTTGTCAAATCCCGACCGCCAATTCAACTTAGCGGATGTAGCGGAGTGGATCAGTTTGAGGTTACTGGTTTCCCCTTTTCTTCTCTCGAGTACGACGGAAATGGTAGTGCGCGAGCAGCTAGAGGCAAAGCATATATTTTCTTTTCGAATGCTAATTGTCAGTCTCGCCAGGTTACCAAGCCAATTGTCTTTATTGATGGTTTTGATCCTACAAATACACGATTTGTTGAGAATATCTATGCGCAGTTTATAAATGCACCATTCGACGAGGGAGGCTCACAAAAACGTTTGGCGGATGAATTGAGGGCGCAGGGTTATGATATAATCATATACGATTACTTGGCCGACAGTGGTCCCACATCGGGGGGATCTGACTTCATTGAAGCCAATGCCTTGTCGGTGGCTAAATTGATGCAAGAGTTATACTCTCGATACGGATCAACTATGCAGGAAGACTTTGTTCTGATTGGGCCCAGTATGGGGTCATTAGTAGCACAATATGCTCTGGCATGGATGGAGAAACAAGGTATGCCCCACCACACCCGCTTATTCGCCTCTTTTGATGGAGTGCACCAAGGGGCTAATGTTCCTTTAGAACGTGTTTGGGAATTGATAGAACTTGAGAGTCGTGCCAACTTTGTGGTCGCCAAACTACAGAGTTATGACCAAACAGTGGAAGCCACCGCTTCGGCGGTCCGATGACCGACCCTCAATGGGCCGCAATTTCGCCTTTTTTCAATCTCAAACGAAAGCGTAAACACAACCCCCGTCAGATCGTCAACATTATTCTATGGCTCTTACGAACGGGTTGCCAGTGGCGTAACTTACCCGACGAGTGGCCCAATTGGCAGGCCGTTTACTACTATTTTGATCAGTGGAAGCAGGATGGCACTTTCGAGCGAATCAATGTTGCCCTTAATCAACTGGACCGTAAAC
>NZ_BAAGZE010000001.1:0-550068 GCF_054778875.1 Spirosoma luteolum | reverse complement strand
TGACCCGTCCTGAAATAGGTTGACACTACCCCCAACTTATTTTATGGATAAGCCAATCAATCAACGACGTAAGCGCACTCAGGGCGACTACACCTTGGCCTTTAAGCGCAGTGTCGTCCAGGAAGTCGAACAAGGCAGCTTGACCTATAAACAAGCCCAGGCCAAGTATGGGATCCAGGGCCGCTCAACGGTTTTGGTCTGGTTGCGGAAATTAGGTAGCTTAGACTGGCAGTTTCCCCCTCGATCCGCTATGAAAGCCAACCCTAACCCCGCTAAAGCCCCCACCCCCGAGCAGCGGATCAAAGAACTAGAAGCCGATTTGCAACGAGAGAAAGATCGGGTTCTGGCTTACCAAACATTAATTGAGGTGGCCGAGAAAGAGCATGGCCTCAACATTCGAAAAAAGGCTTCCCCCGCGCAGTCCACCGGCTCCAGACGGAGCGGCAAATGAGCCTGGTCTACATTTGTCAACTGTTCGGGGTCAGTCGCCAGAGTTATTACCAGGCTCAACAACGTCGACAACGCGACCAAACTACCAGGAATCGAGTGATTGAGTTAGTGCGGCAACAGCGTCGACTCATGCCCCGGCTTGGTACGCGTAAACTTCATTACTTACTGAAGCAGAAACTACAAGAGCAGCGAATCAAACTAGGGCGGGATGGCTTATTTAGCTGTTTGCGCCATGCAGGCTTGCTGGTGGGAGCGGCCCGTAGCTATCGCAAAACGACCGACTCCAGCCATTGGATGCGTAAATACCCCAATGCCACGAACGATCTGGTGGTTGAGCGGCCCAATCAACTCTGGGTAGCTGATATTACCTACTTAGAGGTAGCTCAGGGAGAAGCGTATCTGAGCCTGGTGACCGACGCCTACTCACGCAAGATCGTGGGTTATCACGTGCATGAGCAATTAACCGCAGCCGCGGTACGAGTCGCCTTCGAAGGGGCACTGAAGGCCAACAAACTCACCCAGCCCCTGATCCATCATTCGGATCGGGGGAGTCAGTATTGTGCCGACTACTATCAGCGTTTGCACCGCCAGTATGGTGTCACTTGTTCAATGACGGATGGCTCTGACTGCTACCAGAATGCACTGGCAGAGCGGATGAATGGCATTATAAAATACGAATTCCTAGTGGTGCGTCCGGCTGATTTGACTGAAGCGCGTCAGATGGTAGCTGAATCAGTAGCCATTTACAATCAACACCGGCCCCATCTGTCGTTAGCTTATCAAACCCCCGATCAAGTACACAAGCAACAAAAAGCAGCACCCACTTGAAAGGGGTGCTGCTTCAAGACAACATAATCAATAAACCTGTCAACCTATTTTAGGACGGGTCACTAGGCGTCGCTATCGGGAAAGTCGGCGCTGAGCGACAGGTCTTTCCAGGCCGTGAAGTTGTCGCGCAGGGCGTCGAGTTTCTCCGTAGCGAGTTTGTAGGCCATGTCGCCCAGCAGCAGCCGCAGATGGGGCGTATGGCTTTCCACGGCGTCGATGATAGCCTGGCTGCCGCGTACCGGGTCGCCCTTCTGTTTGCCGCTGTTGGCGAGGCTTGCGTCCATGCGCTTGCCCACCGTATCCTGGTAGTCGGTAAGGGCGGTTTCGGTGCGGGCTGTCGAGCGCCCGGCCCAGTCGGTGCGGAAAGGGCCCGGCTCGACCACCAGCACCCGGATGCCCAGGGGCTCCACTTCTTTTGCCAGCGATTCAGACAAGCCTTCGACGGCAAACTTGGTGGCGTGGTAAAACCCGGTGGCCGTAAAGCCCACCAGGCCGCCAATCGACGAGAAGTTGACGATGTGGCCGCTGCGCTGTGCCCGCATACCGGGCAGTACGGCCTGGGTCATGGCAATCAGGCCAAACACGTTGGTGTCGAACTGCGCCCGGATTTTGGCGTCCTCACCTTCTTCGATGCTGCTGAAATACCCGTAACCGGCGTTGTTGACCAGCACGTCGATGCGGCCGAAGGTGTCGTTGGCGTTGGCTACAGCTGCCTGAATCTGATCGGCTTTCGTAACGTCGAGCGGCAGCACCAGCGCCGTATCTGGATAGTGGCTGGCCAGATCGGTGAGCTGATCGGGGTGGCGGGCCGTAATAACGGCGTTCCAGCCCCGCTTTAGCACAAGAGTGGCCAGTTCACGACCAAACCCGGTCGAGCAGCCGGTGATAAACCAGACGGGTGCGTGTTGTTGTGTCATTGTGTTGATGCCGGAACCAACTGAGCCGCATCGGCGCGGCTGCAGTTCCGTATCGTGTATAACCCGGAAACCCCCGCGACAGTTAATGTGGCGGGGGTTTCAGTACCGTCAGTGTCGGGAGCATACTAGCGTCGGGCGGTTTGCGTGGTGCCAATGGGCCAGACCGTAAGGCTGTGGCAGGTAGCCGTGCCCCCGGTGGCCACGAGCACCAGCTGCCCGTCGTGTTTCGTCGGAAAAACCGCATCCGTCAGTACGCGCCGGCCACCATCAGCAAACACTTCGATCACCGCCTTGTCGACCAGCACATGCAGCTTCAGGCGGCCATTGGTCAGCGGCACCGGCATGGTTTCGACGCTCGGGAACCGGTCGCTGAACGTGACTTGGCCCGAGTGAGTACGGTCGAGGGAGAGCGTCTGCGTGGTTACGTCGTAGCGGAGCCGGGTAGCTTCGTCGCCACTGACGAGCAGATCGAGCCCCACCTGGCTGGCCGAGCCCACGCCCATATCGACCGTAAGTTCGTACGCTTCGCCCCGAAAGGGAACGGCAAGGGTACCGGTCACGGGCCGGCTGGTCAGCGTAACGGGTTTGCCGCGCAGCGGGTCCAGCGAGATGGGACGCTGCACCAGTTCGAGCCCGGCAGCGGTGCGGCTGAGTGCCAGCGTCCGCGGCAGCGCAAAGGTGCCCTTAAATGGCGTCGTCGGAATTTTGTTGGCGTATTCCCAGTCGTTGACCCAGCCGATAGTGATCGGGTTGGGCTGCGCGGCCGGGCGGTTATTGACCGGAATGGCTGCGTAGTAATCTTTCCCCCAGTCGACCACGTTCATGACGGCGGGCGCCAGTGGTTTGGGGTTGGCCGGGTCGAGCCGGAAGTCGCGCCCGTCGAAATCGCCCACGAAATACTGCATACCCAGGTAGCCTGGCTGCGGATGCCCCGCCGATACAAACAGCACCCATTTCGACCGTCCCGGCTCGCCGTCGATGGGTAAATTCATCAGGGCCGGGCATTCCCACACCCGCGACGTATCGGCCAGTGGCCCAAAATGGCTCAGTAAACGCCAGTCTTTCAGGTTGGTCGATTCGAACAGGGCTACCCGGTGCTCGGTAGCTTTCACGGTGGCCATCACCCATTTCTGCTGGGGAGCATACCAGAATACGTTAGGGTCTCGAAACTCCTTGCTGCTGAGGTCGAGCACGGGGTTGTGGGCGTACTGCTGCCAGGTCAGGCCGTTGTCGGCGCTGTAGGCCAGATTCTGGTACTGCGCCAGCTGTGTATCGCCCCGGGTTACGTTCCCCGTATACAGCGCCACCAGGCAGTAGCGGGTGCCGGTAGGGCAGAAACCCTGCCTGTTACCCTTGTCGATGACGGCACTGCCCGAGAAAATGGCCGTCTGGGTCTTACCATCGGGATGCGCAAACTCCGGAATGGCTAGCGGCTTATCCTGCCAGCGCAGCAGGTCGGCGCTGACGGCATGGCCCCAGCTCATGTGGCCCCACTCGTTGCCGAAGGGGTTATGCTGGTAGAACAGGTGATACTGCCGGCCGTCGAAAAGCAGGCCATTAGGGTCATTGACCCAGTTTTTAGGGGCCGTATAGTGGTAAACCGGGCGGTAGGCTTCGGGGGGGGCGGTCTGTCCCAGAGCCCCGGCGCCAACTGACAGCAGCAGGGCTATCTGCAGAAGTGATCGATACATAGTAGGTTAGTTCAGCACCTGCGTCGGCGCCTGCTGCTGGACAATGAGCGCGTTGATGGTGTCTTCGGTAAAGATCGGCGTAGCGCCCGGCCGCGTTGCCACGTAGGCGCCGGTAGCGCAGGCAAAAGCCAGTATATCGTTGGGCTGTTTGCCCTGAAGCAGCTTGTGCAGAAAGGCCGCCAGAAACGCATCGCCACTGCCGATCGTGTCGACCACGTCGACCCGGAGACCGACCTGACTGTAGAAGCCGGCCTGATCGAGCAGCACCGCGCCGGCACCGCCCAGTGTAACGCACAGCTGGGTCAGGTCGTACCGTTCCCGCAGATCGAGCATAGCCCGGTACAGGTTGTTTCGGTTGCCATACCAGCCCGCCAGCTCAGCCAGCTCGTGTTCGTTAAGCTTCACGATGTGGGCCGCCTGCAACAGCGTTTCTATAGTGGCCCGGTCGTAGTGGGGAGCCCGCAGGTTCACATCGAACACAGTACGTGGCGCTACGTCGAGCAGGGCGCGGAGCGTGGCCAATGTTTGCGGACTGCGGGCGGCCAGACTGCCATAGACAAACACATCGCTCTGCTGCACCACGTCGATCAGGTCGGGCGTGAGCTGGATATAATCCCAGGCAACGGGCTGAACGATCTTATACGTGACTTCGCTGGTATTGCTGATGTTGGCCTTGGCCACACCGGTGAGGTGGGTCTGGCCAACCTGAATCAACTGGGTGGGTAGTCCTTTTTCACCAATAAAGGTAAGCAGGTCGGTGCCCAGCTCATCGGCGCCTACCCGGCTGATCAGTTGCGACTGCAGCCCAAAGTTGCGCAGGCTGGCGGCCACGTTGAGCGGGGCTCCACCGGGCTGTTTGCTGGTGGGCAGCACGTCCCACAGGGTTTCGCCGAAGCAGGTTATCGTTGGGGTCATAACGCAGAAAAGAATTAGTGGATAAAAACAGTTTTTTCAACCCCTTCCAGGCTGGTACCCTTGGTTTCGGGCATGAGCCGCAGCACAAATACCAGCTGCAACACCATCATGACCGTGAAAAACAGGAAGGTGTTGCCACCCCCGAACTGCTCCGACAGGTAAGGGAAAGTGAAGGTGATGAGGGCGGCCATAAACCAGTGGGTGAAGCTGCCCAGCGCCTGGCCGCTCGCCCGCACCTCGTTTGGGAAAATCTCGGAAATAAACACCCAGATCACCGCGCCCTGCGAGAAACCGAAGAAAGCGATGTAAGCGAAGAGCAGCAGGGGTACGGTCAGACCGAAATCTTCGACATAAAAGGCCCGCGCCACCAGTCCCAGCGTGACAATCAGGCCGACCGAGCCGATTTTCATGAGTGTCCGGCGGCCGTAACGGTCGATCAGGTTCATCGAAATCAGCGTAAAGATCAGGTTGATCAGCCCAACGCCGGCCGATGAGAGCAGGGCCGAATTTTTGCCCAGCCCCGTCATTTCGAAAATGCGGGGGGCGTAGTAGATAATGGCGTTGATGCCCGATACCTGGTTGAAAACGGCAAACAGCACGGCCAGCAGCACGGGTGTTTTGTAGGCGCCCGAAAAGAGCCGCGCCGATGCCAGCCCCGGCTGTTCGCTGCTGGCCCGGATGGCCGCCAGGGTTTGTTCGGCCGTGTCGGGGTCGATCTGCTGCAACACTGTCAGCGCCTGGTCGGTGTCATGCTTTTTCAGGTAAAGCCAGCGCGGGCTCTCGGGCACGTTGAGTACCGCGATCAGGAAAATCAGGGAGGGAAGGGCCTGTACGCCCAGCATCCAGCGCCAGGGCTCATCGCCCACGTTGGCCAGCAGGAAGTTCGACAGGTAGGCGATCAGAATGCCCAGCACGACGTTGAACTGAAACAGCCCGACCAGCTTGCCGCGCGATTTCGGGGGCGAAATTTCAGTGATATACATCGGCGCGGCCACCGACGATGCGCCAACGCCCAGCCCGCCCAGAAACCGAAACACCAGAAAGACCGGCCAGGTAGGGGCCAGGGCTGTGCCGAGTGAAGCCAGCAGGTAAAGCACCGCAATCCAGAACAGGGTGGGTTTTCGACCCAGCCGCTCGGCCGGAATACCACCCGTCAGCGAGCCAATCACGGTGCCGATCAGCGCGATGGAAACGGTAAGACCATGCTCCCACACGCTCAGGTGCCAGAGGGCCTGCAGCGACTGTTCGACGCCGGATATGACGGCCGTGTCGAAACCAAACAGAAAGCCACCGAGGGCAGCTGTAATCGACCAGAAAAAGATGCGTTGTGCCTGACTCATAACTAGCGCAGATTGTCCGGTGAGGCCGGATCGGTAGCCCAAAGCTAGCCGGCGCGTTGGTGCCGCACTTTCGAAAGTCGTTCAGATAGTTATGATTCAGTGGGTTTGTTTAGTGGTCTGAAAATCAGTGCATTATTGGATAGGCGCCGGTGCCGGATTTCGGTTTTGTTACGGCCATTTCTGATTTTGTAACGCCTGATGCCGGCCACTGGCGCCGTTCGCTGGGGTCAGGCATCGAGGGGCGACCGGCGGTACTCCGAGGGGGTGCGTTTGGTGTGCTGCTTGAAGAACGTGGTGAAATAAGCCGGTGAACTGAATCCGGCTTCGTCGGCGATTTCGGCCACAGGCCTGCTGGTTTCGCGGAGCAGGTATTTGGCTTTCTTCAGCCGCACTTCGGTCAGGTAATCCATTACCGTCATATTCAGCAGGGCCTGTACTTTTCGATACAGCTGCACCCGCGACAGGCCCATTTCACGGCTCAGCTTCTCGACCCCAAAGGTGGAGTCGGCCAGGTGCTGCTCGATCAGGGCTGTCAGTTGGTTCAGGAATTTTTTGTCTTCCCGGTTACTGGTGCTCTGTCCCAGAAAGTCGGACGCATAGCGACGCTGCCACTTTTCGCGGTTAGCCAGGATGGTGCGCAGTGTTTCGAGCAGGTACGTCATGTTGAACGGCTTGGTGATGTAGGCATCGGCCCCCACGCGGGTGCCCTCGATGCGTTCGTCCATCTGTCCCCGGGCGGTCAGCAGCACCACCGGAATGTGGGACGTGCGCAGATCAGCTTTCACACGCTGGGTGAGCTGCAGCCCGTCCGTTCCGTCGGCCGGCGTTCCGCCCGACTCGCCCGACAGCATGATGTCGCTGATGATGAGGTCGGGAATAACGTCGAGGATGCGGGTCCAGGCTTTTTCGCCCGAGGCTTCGGCCAGCACGTCGTAGGTCGTGCCGAGTCGGGCGGTCAGAAAGGCGCGCAGGTCGTCGTTGTCCTCCACCAGCAGCAGGGTGCCCGCTTTAGGGCCGGGGCTGCCGATGGGGGCTGGGGCGTCGTCCTCGTCGAGTTCGGGCATCAGCCGTGGTCCGGCCGGCGAACCGGTCATTTCGTCGGGCGAGAGGTGGTCGTTACCCAGTGGCAGCTGGATGGTAAAGGTGGTGCCCCGTCCTTTTTCCGACGCCACACGCAGCTCGCCCTGGTGTAGCTGCACAAACTCCATCGACAGGGCTAGTCCGAGCCCTTTCGAGAGGTTGAAGGGTTGGGCACCGCTGTAGAACAGATCGAAGGCATGGGCCTGCTCGTCGGGCGTCATGCCCACGCCGTTATCCTGCACCGCAATCCACACCTGCCCATCGGCTACCCCAACCCGCACGTGAATCAGGCCCCCGCGCGGAGTGTATTTGAAGGCATTGGCCAGCAGATTGACAATGACCTTATCGAGTTTCTCTTCATCGAACCAGAGGGGCAGTTCGGTCAACTCGGTTAGCAGCTGCAGGTCGATGCGCTGCCGGTGGGCTTTGGGCGCGAAATCCTGCACGATGTGTCGGATAAACGGGAGCAAATCCTGTTGCGCGGTGCGCAGGCGCTGCTTGCCGGCGTCGGTTTTGCGGAGGTCGAGCATCTGGTCGATCAGGCGCCAGAGCCGGTTGGCGTTTTTCTGCACCAGCAGCAGGTTGCTGCGCAGGTCGGCCGGGCTTACACTTTTGCGGCTCAGCAGCTCTTCGGTTGGGGTGACGATGAGGCTGAGCGGGGTATTGAATTCGTGGGAGATGTAGGAATAAAACCGCAGTTTTTCTTCGGTAGCCAGCCGCGCCTGTGCCGATACCGCTTCGATCTGGTCTTTCTGCGCCCTGATTTCCTTATTCTGGCGCTCAAGGGTCTGGTAAGCCGTTTGTTTCGAGCGGAACAGGTAGAGCGCCCAGCCACCCAGCAGCATCACCACCAGCAAACTGGCCAGCGTCAGATACAGGGTGTTTTTCTGCGACGTGTAGGTCTGGGTCAGCGCATCGATACGCTGCATCTGCTTTTCAATGTCGCGCTGCTGCTCGGTGATCTTGCCGTTCTGAAGCGCCATGATCTGCACGTTGGTCGAGTCGATCAGCGTAATGGGCAGGCGGTTCTCGCGGCTGAACGGCTGCTTGTGCAGTATGGCTACCGCCGTCCGGATGGCTTCGCGGCCACCGGTGGGGTACAGCACGGTGCCGCTGAGCAAACCCCGCCTGACCAGGTCGATGCCTTCGTTGGGGCCGGGCAACCCATCGACCCCAATGATCTGAACGCGTCGGGTCAGCCCCAGCCGGGCGCAGATGGTATGGGCTTTCAGCGCATTGCGGTCGTTCTGGGCGAAGATAAGCCGAATCGAGGGCTGGGTTTTCAGCAGCGTGGCCAGGCGGTCGGCAAACGAACGGGTGTCCCAGTCGCCCTCCAGTCGGGCCACCAGCTGCAGACCGGGAGCGGTCTGCAGGCGCTCGACAAAGCCCCGGTGCCGATCGATGTCGGCCGACGAGCCCGGCGATTCGCCCACTTCCACAATGCCACCCCGCCCCCGCAGCAGCGACCGGGCGTAGAGCCCCGCCGTGCGGCCCACCTCCAGGTTGTCGGCACCTACGTAGGCCGTGTACTGATCCGAAGCTGTCCGGCGGTCGAGAATAACGACGGGAATACCCTGCTGGTAGGCTTTTTCGACGATGGGCGTGATAGGCCGGGCCGCGTTGGGCGACACAATCAGCAGGTCGACGCGCTGGTCGATGAGTTCCTGAATCTGCTGCACCTGCCGCTGGCTGTCGCCATTGGCGTTTTTAACGATAAACTGAATGTCGGGGTGAAACGAGAGTTCCTGCTTCATGCTCTCGCGCATGCTCTGCCGCCAGGTGTCGGCCTCGGTGCGCTGCGAGAAGCCGATCCGGTACGTAGGCTCATCGGCCGTCGCTACGCATCCGGTCAGCAGCAGGCCCACCAGCCACAGCAACAGCCGGGAAGGGGAAACGTAAACAGCCAGAAGCAGCACAGGACGGCGCATAGACGCAGCAGCGAAACAGGATTGTCTAAAGATAGTGTAGAACGAAATGGTTGTAACGATTGCGGGGCAGAATACCACCGGCCGCCCGGAACCCACAAAAATACCCCTGTCCGGCAAACAGCCCACCCGAAACCGGATGGCTGTCTGCTGGCAGGGGTACTGGACCCATGCGGGCCCGGCGCAATGGCGCCTTAAAACACCAGTTTCTTCACACCCGCCAGCGACTGTTTCACACTGTCGCTAGGGGTCAGGGTGCCGTATTGTTCAACCTCGACGAAGAAATGCTCGACGCCGGCGCGTTTGGCCGCGGCCAGTATAGGGCCCATCTTCAGATTGCCTTTACCCACTACGGTCGATACTTTCGGATCTTTGGCATCGCGGTCTTTGATGTGGGCCATCGTATAGCGGCCGGGGTACTTGTTGAAATACGTGATGGGGTCTTTGCCAGCAGCAATCACCCAGAAAATATCGAGCTCGAACGTGACCAGTTTGGGGTCGGTGCCGCGTACGAGCGTGTCGTAGGGCACCAGCCCTTCCAGTTCGGTAAACGGGTAATCGTGGTTGTGGTACCCAAACTGCAGGCCGGCTTTCTGGGTTTGCTCGCCCAGGCGGTTGAACTCGTCGGCCACTTTGCGGAAGCCGCTCATCGACTGGCGCCGGTCTTCTGGAATCGACGATACGACGAGCTTCTGAAAACCGGCCGCTGCGGCATCGGCAATGGCTTTCTCCATGTCGGCGGCCAGACCCGTGTGGGTACTGATAGGTGTCAGCCCCAGCTCCTTGAGATAGCCGCTGAACTCGGTGGGCGACATGCCCCACAAAAAGCCCTGGCTGCCCGGGTACGATTCGATTTCCTTATACCCCATGGCGGCTACTTTTTTGAGCGTGCCGCGGGCGTCTTTTTCCATGTCGTCGCGCAGCGAATAGAGCTGCAGCCCCGGTTTGGTAATGGTCGCACTGGATGCCCGCAGCGCGGCTGGGAGCAGCGCGGCTCCGGCGGTCAGGGCACCCGCCTGCTGGAGAAACAAACGTCGGTTGAGTGTCATGCTGGATCAGGATTGGTTGTAGGGTGAACGGATGAACGGGCCTGTTTTGTGTGCAGCCCCCCGTAAAAACGCCGGTGCGGGCATACCGGTCATCCGTCGGCGATGGTGTAGCTTTGCCGCAGCATCAACCTCAATCACGCATTCTGTATGACCAACCGCTTTGTGTATGCCCTCGGACTGGCGCTGGCCCTGAGCAGCTGTCAGCCGGGCGAACAGACGCCCTGTACGGCTACCCCCGTAACCGTTAAAGCGCCTGATAATGAAATAGCTACGCTTCGGCAAACGCTGGCTGCCAAAGGGATAACGGCCACCTACGACGACCGGGGATTTTTCTACACCATCAAAACGCCGGGCAAAGGGGCTAAACCCACCATCTGCTCCAACGTGACGGTCAATTATACCGGCAAGCTCACCAACGGCACCACGTTCGACAGTGGCGAAGGCGTCAGTTTCGGTCTGGGGCAGCTTATTCTGGGCTGGCAGGAGGGAATTCCACTCGTGGCACCGGGCGGCACCGTAACGCTGTACCTGCCGCCGAGTCTGGCCTACGGCCCGCAGGAGCAGAGCGGTATTCCGGCCAACTCGATTCTGATCTTCGACATCGACCTGCTGTCGATCAACTAAGCAAAGCGGGGGTGGCCCGTCGACCGACTGACCACCCCCGCTGCTGACGGTGTGTGCCAACTATTTGGTAGCGGTATAAAAAAAGTCGAGACTGCCGGCCGGATCCTGGCTCACCAGATAGTCGGTGTACTTGATTTCGGCGGCCAGCCCGTCGGCCTGCAGCAGCCGGTTGCGGTTGAGCCGGTTCATCAGGTCGTAAGGCACCTGCAGCAGCCGGCGGGGCAGCCGGTACTGAAGGTTGAAAATATCGAAGCGGGTCAGCTTTTTCACCGACGCTTTGTTCTGCTCGTAATAGGTCATCACCTTGCCGTTGCCGTGGATGCCTTTGGTGTCGACGGTCGGGAAATATTTGCCCATGAGCGTCCTGAGGCCGTCGGCGTAGTATTCGCGTACGTGCCAGGGGTTGCGGGTCAGCGAAAACGTTTTGTTGACCGTGGTCAGCAGCAGTTTGCCACCCGGTTTAAGCACGCGGTGGGCTTCTTTAATGAAAAGGTCGTCGTTTTCGATGTGTTCGATCACCTGAAACGTAACGATGTAGTCGAACGTATTGTCGGGCAGACCCGTCAGGGGCGGAATGTTGGCCGCAATAAAGGTAGCCGCCGGGTACTCGGCGCTGAGGGCCGTGATCAGGTCGGTGTTTTTATCGATACCGGTGTAGTGGTCGGCGGCTTTGGTCAGCAGCTCGAGGCCCCGGCCCCAGCCGCAGCCGATTTCGAGTACCTTGCCGCTAACCTGCTCAGCCGCTTCGATATACGGAAACAGCAGCCGCTGGTGAACAGGATTGTCAGACGCGATTTCGGCAGAGGTAATCTCGGTGGTCTTGTACATACGCTTGCAATTGGTTTGTAAAAATACTCTTTTGCGGGGGCAAAGAAAAAAAAGCCCGTCGGGCGGGCGAGGTTGCCGGCCTGCCAACGCAAAAATGCACGCGGCCGGGCGGCAGAACGGCCCGCTTTTTTCGTTATGCATAGGCGGGTGCTGCCGGCTGGTCTGGTGGCCTGCAGCGACCCGCTGCTGATCTGATTACTCTGCTATGCGACTACTGTCTGCTCTACTGTCTATTTCGCTGCTGGCGGGTTGTGCCGGTTCAAAAAAAACGCAGCCGGCCCGCGCCACTACGGCCTATGAAGCCCGCACGGAAGCCAGCCGCCGGCCCGATGCACCGGCCTCCCGTCCGGCCGGTCCGCCCCCCGTTCGGCAGGGCGAACCCACGGCGGCCCCCGCGCCGGCCGTACCCGTAGCCGACCGCTCGTCGGGCTGGGTCGTTACGGCCATCAAAGGCAAATTTCTGGCGATCGACAGCACTACGCTGCGCGTTTTTCTGGACATGACCGCCGTGACCCCAACGGGACAGTTGCCTACACCCGCTGAGTTTGCCGAGCATTTTCAGGTGGCCTACGTGATGTATCCCGATTACAACAACCGCGAGCGGCTGGGCTACGGCAACGTGTCGCTGACCGAACCCGCCGTGGTGCGGCAGGCCGACCACCTGACGGTTACGTTCGAGGTAAAGCGACCCGCCAACCGGCTCGACCTCGCCGGCGGGGTGCTGCTGACCGAAATCACCGAAGTGGCCAGCGGCACCAAAGCGCGCAACGATCTGCCCCTGCGGTTCCGCGGCCTCCGGACCAGCGACCGCTTTGCCCTGCTCGACCCGTCGGGCCGCTTACCGCTGCAGCGAAACTACGTCAACGTTGGCGACACCGTGCGGGTGGGCGACCTGGCCGGTACGCGCAAGGTGCTCTACGGGGTTCGCTACCGCCACGATTTCGAAGCAGCCTCATCGCCAATGAATACGGCCCCGCGCCCGGCGGCCCGATCGCTCACGGTCGATTCCACGCTGACCATCACGACCAGCCAGCCATTTGTGCTGCCCCGCGAAGGGCTGTACTATTTTACGGAAGACACGACCGATGCCAATGGTATCGGTCTGGTGGCAGCCGATGGTCGTTTCCCCAAACTCACGCGCCCCGAAAAACTGGTGAAGCCGGTGCTCTACGTAAGCACCAGCACCGAGATCAATGAAATGACCCAAGCCCAGAACACGAAAAAAGCGTTCGACAAGTACTGGCTGACGCTGATGGCGGGTAACGAAGACGTGGCCCGGCGTACCATCCACGCTTATTATGATCGGGTAGAAGATGCTAACCGCCTGTTTACGACCTACAAGGAAGGCTGGAAAACCGATAAAGGCATGATTTACATCGTACTGGGACCACCCGACCGGATTCAGCGGAATCGCGAACGAGAGGTGTGGGTCTATCTTCGGCGCGCCAACGTTCCGGAGATAAACTTTACCTTTACGAAAAAATCGAATCAATTTGTCGAGGATCATTACGAACTGGTGCGCTTCATTGAGTATCAGCCGGTTTGGTACCCGATTGTCGAAGCATGGAGAACCGGCGCAATCCGCGAGTAAATCGCCCCAATCAGCACAAATCATACAACAACAAACCATCGTACAGCCCCGGCCCCGACGAAATGGTGTTCGGTATCCAGTCGGTTATCGAAACCCTGCGCTCGGATCAGCAGATCGATAAGCTGTATATGGAGAAGGGGATGAGCAACCCCGACATCCAGAATCTGGCGTTCCAGAACCGGGTGACCATTCAGCGCGTGCCGGTGGAGCGGCTCGACCGCCTGACCCGCAAAAACCACCAGGGCGTGGTGTGCCTCATCTCGCAGGTGCAGTACGTCAAGCTATCCAACGTGATCGCCGATGTGTATGAGCGGGGCGAAACCCCGTTTATTCTGCTGCTCGACCGCATCACCGACGTGCGCAACTTCGGTGCCATTGCCCGCACCGCCGAATGTACGGGCGTGCAGTGCATCGTGATTCCGGGACGTGGGGCGGCTGCCATCAACTCCGACGCCATGAAAACCTCGTCGGGGGCACTCAACCACATCTCGGTGTGCCGCGAGCCCGACCTGACCGAAACCGTCAAATACCTGCAGCAGTCGGGCGTAACGGTGGTGGCCTGTACCGAAAAATCGAGCCGCGACCTCTACGAACGCAGCACCGACCTGACCGGCCCCATGGCCGTGATTATGGGTTCGGAAGAAGATGGAATCTCGCCCGAGCTGCTGCGCATGGTCGACACCCACGTCAAGATTCCCCTGCTCGGTGCCGTTGGGTCGCTCAACGTATCGGTAGCAACGGGCGTGGTGCTCTACGAAGCCGTCCGTCAGCGCACGGTAGCCGCCCAGCTGGCGGCCGGTGCCACCGATTCCGAATAGAATAGGCCGGGCCATCCATCCTGCCTACCCGCAGCCAGATCATCAGCCCGATGGTCTGGCTGTGCCTTTTCCGGGCCTGACCGGCGGGGGTAGGTTGGTCGCGTTTTGGCTGTATCTTGTAGCCATGCAACCCGACTCGTTTCGAATGAATCCGGCCGCACCCCCCGCCCGGCTGCTGATTGTGCTGGCTTTTGCGGCCATTTACCTGATCTGGGGCTCAACGTTTCTGGCGATTGCCTGGGCAATCGACACCATTCCGCCCCTGCTCACCATGGGCATCCGCTTTACGGTGTCGGGGATGCTGTTGTTTGGCTATGGCTACCGGCGGAGCCAGGGCTACTGGCCATCGGCGGGACAGTGGGGGTGGGCTGCCGTGGCGGGTTTTCTCATGATCTTCATCGACTACGGTGCGCTGAGCTGGGCCGAGCAGTATGTTCCGTCGGGCGTGGCGTCGGTCATACTGGCCACTACGCCCATCTGGCTGGTACTGCTCGACGGACCCCAGCGGGCGCAGCTGTTTCGGAGCCCGCTGCTGGCGGCCGGGATACTGGGCGGGCTGCTGGGGGTGTGGCTTATTTACTCGGGCAGCCGGCAGGCGGTTCCGCCGACGGGGCTGGCGGCTACCCGCTACGGACTCGGTATGCTGGCGCTGCTGCTGTCGGCGCTGAGCTGGGCCGTGGGTACCCTCGTTTACCGCGACCGCAATGGGTCAATCAATATCCCGACCCGTATGGGCATGCAGATGCTGGTGGGTGGGGGGCTTTTGCTGGTGGTGAGCGGCCTGGCGGGTGAGTGGCATTCGGTTCGGCCCGATCAGATAACGGCGACCTCGGTATACTCGCTGCTTTATCTCATTGTCTTTGGTACGCTGGTGGCCCATACGGCTTACCTGTGGCTGATGCAGGTACAGCCCCCGGCGCTGGTGGGTACCTACGCCTATGTGAATCCGGTGGTGGCGCTGCTGCTGGGCTGGGGGCTCGACGGGGAGCCGCTCACGGCTCTGATCGGCCTGGCTACCCTGATCATTCTGGGCGCCGTCGTGCTCATTAAACGGGCGGGTCCTCCCACTGATTAGAAACAACCAACCCCTCCCTTTACCGCAGCATGGAAACTACCCGCAGACAATTTTTGATGCAGCTCGGATTCGGCGTCGCCGGTCTGACTCTGGCCGGCCGGGCTTCGGCATCGCACTGGCTGGCACCGACCCGCGTGGCCGGGTTGCCGCGCAGCCTGCCCGAAGCGCAGGGCGTGACCTCGGCCGGGCTTATGGACTTTGTAAAGGCGGTGGAGAAGGCATCGCTCAACCTGCACAGTCTGATGGTGGTGCGCCACGGGCAGGTGGTAGCCGAAGGCTGGTGGGCTCCTTACGCAGCTCCCCTAAAGCATACGCTCTATTCGCTCAGCAAAAGCTTTACGTCGACGGCGGTAGGTATGGCCGTCGCCGAGGGAAAACTGTCGGTCGAGGATCGGGTAGTGTCGTTCTTTCCGAACGATCTGCCGGCAACGGTGTCGTCTAACCTGGCCGCTATGCGCATACAGGATCTGCTGACCATGAGCACCGGCCACGCCACCGATTCGGCTCCGGTGCTGTTTGCTGATCCCGACCAGAACTGGCCGCGTGCCTTTCTGGCTCACCCCGTTGCCCATGAGCCGGGTACGTTTTTTGTCTACAACAGTGGGGCCACGTATATGCTGTCGGCCATTGTGCAGCAGAAGACGGGCCAGCCGGTACTCGACTACCTGAAACCGCGGCTGTTCGAACCGCTGGGCATCAGTGGGGCCGACTGGGAAACCGATCCCAAAGGTGTCGACACGGGGGGCTGGGGCCTGCGGGTGCGCACCGAAGACATTGCCAAATTCGGTCAGCTGTACCTGCAGAAAGGCATGTGGCAGGGCAAACGCCTGCTGCCCGAAGCCTGGATTGCCGACGCGACCCGCGCCCATATTCAGTCGAAGGGTGGTTCGGGAGGTCCCGACGTCAACGACTGGGTGCAGGGCTACGGGTATCAGTTCTGGCGCTGCCGCCACAATGCCTACCGGGGCGATGGGGCCTTCGGTCAGTTCTGCATCGTGCTGCCCGAACAGGATGCCGTCATTGCCATCACGTCCGAAACGCCCGACATGCAGGGCATTCTGAACCAGGTCTGGAACCACATACTGCCGGCGCTGCAGGGCAAGGGACTAACGACCGACGCCCGACCGGTACAGAAAGCGCTGAAGCAGCAACTGGCGGGCCTGTCGTTTATGCCACCGATCGGTATCGACCCGCCGGCCCGCCAGGCCGCTGTCAGCGGCAAGACCTACCAGATAGCCGACAATAGTCTGGGTATCAAAACTGTGTCGCTTACGTTCCGGACGAACGAAGCCCGGTTCACGATGCAGGATGCGCAGGGCCCCCGCGATGTGCTGTGTGGCCTGAGCGAATGGCGGCAGGGACAAACTTCGCTCTCGCCCGATCCGCTTAAGCTGGTACCCACGTCTGTGCCCGGCGAAACCCGTACCACGCTCTGTGCCACCGGCAGCTGGACCGATGCCAATACGTATGCCATGATCTGGCGATTTATCGAAACGGCCCACTACGAAACCGTCACCTGCCGCTTCACCGACGGGGGCGTAACGGTCGAATTCCGCAGCAGCCTGTCGATCATAACGCCCAACGGCAAGGACAAACGGCCCATCCTGACGGGCCGCCTGATGGCCTGAGGGAGCCGATACCCCATAAAAAAACCTTTCCACCGTGGCGGAAAGGTTTTTTTATGACCGAATCAGCATTGTACTACGATGCTTTCTTGGTGGTCTTGGTGGCAGTTTTGCTCGACGACGATTTTTTGGTCGACGTCTTTTTGGTGTCATCAAGCGAGTTGATCCAGACGGCCAGTTTCATGGCATCTTCCTTGGGTACCTGCTTCATGGCCATCATCGGGGGGTAGCCCGGCCAGTGGCTTGGAATCGGGTTATAGATCAGGTTGACGATCTCCTCATTCGAGTATTTTTTCTTGGCTACATCTACGTAAGCCGGACCAACCAGTTTCTGATTTGGACGGTGGCAGGCAATACAGGTGTACTTGCTCATCAGGGCGTTCATGTCAGCCGGGATGTCGCCAGCCGGAGTCTGTGCCTGGGTGTCCATAGCGACCAGTGCCAGCGCAGCTGCGAAAAGTAGTCCAAACGATTTTTTCATGAGAATCGGGAAACGATAAGGTAAAGAAATAGGGATGATCGTACTGACATCAGCCCTCACAAAAATAGACGTTCCGGCGGATAAGCCAATCGACCGCCGTCATTTTAGGCGAAAACACCTGTTTGACAATGGATTCGCCGGTGGGTTTAATCGCTGGCCAAAAAAAACCGTAATTCATTACCCACCTGGTCGGTGCCGGGGCCTGCCTATTTTTAAGCAACTTTGTCAGAACGGCGAGTCAGGCATATTGGCTCGACCCATTCATATAAGCCGTATACCGCTTTTTTGTTTTGACCGTTCCATCGTTATGAACCCCATCGATCGCTTTTCGGGACACGCCGGTCTCTACGCGCAGTTTCGCATCGACTACCCGGCTCCGCTGTACGACTTTATTCTGCAGGGCGTGCCCACCCGGGAGGCTGCCTGGGACTGTGCGACGGGTAACGGACAGGTAGCCGTGGCCCTGGCCGACTGGTTTACCCGGGTAGAGGCTACCGACATCAGCGAAACGCAGTTGCTGCTGGCTCCCCAGCGCCCTAACATTACCTATCAGCTGAGCCGCGCCGAGCAGACCCCGTTTGCCCCCCAGTCGTTCGACCTGATTACGATTGCGCAGGCCGTCCACTGGCTCGATGTGGATGCTTTCCACGCCGAAGTGCACCGCCTGGCCCGACCCGGGGCCGTGGTGGCCGAGTGGGGCTACGGGCTGGTACAGCTCGGTACCGACCTCGATCCGATGATGGTCGACTTTTACCGCAACTGGGTCGGGCCGTATTGGGATCCGCAGCGCGCCCACATCGATGATCGATACGCCCGGCTGGGCTTCCCGTTTTCCGCCGTCGAACACGCCACCTTCACCGCTGAACGCCACTGGACGCTCGACCGGCTGCTGAATTACCTCCGTACCTGGTCGGCAGTGCGGCAGTACATCCACGAAAACGACGAAGACCCGGTGACGGGTCTCGGTCTGCGGCTGCAACCGCTATGGGGTACGGGCGAACGGCTCGTGCAGTTCCCGATCTTTTGCCGTAAAGGGCAGGTGTAGGTTTAGTTTTCAGTTTGTGGTTTTGTTTACGGTTTACGGTTTGTGGTTTACGGTTTTCAGTGCGTAGCGGGCCAATTCGTAGCCTGGGTGCTGAGTACTGCAAACGGAAAACTGTATACTGAAAACCACAAATTGAAAACCACAAACCACAAAGCCCTACGCGTTGATCACGGTGCCGCCGTTGACGTGCATGACCTGACCGGTGATGTACGACGCGCCTTCCGATGCCAGAAACACGTAGGCCGGGGCGAGTTCGGCGGGTTGGCCGGCGCGCTTCATGGGCGTATCATCGCCAAAGGCTGCTACTTTCTCGGGCGTCAGCGAAGCGGCAATCAGGGGCGTATAGATGGGGCCGGGGGCTACCCCGTTGACGCGAATCCCTTTCTCCACCAGGTTCTGCGACAGCGAGCGCGTAAAGGCCGTAACGGCTCCCTTGGTCGATGCATAATCGACGAGCGTTTCGCTGCCCCGGTACGACACGACCGAGGTTGTGTTGATGATACAGTCGCCGGCCGACAGATGCGGGAGCACTGCTTTGGTGAGTCGGAAAATACCGATGATGTTGATCTCGAACGTGTCGATCAGCTGCTCGTCGTCGATATCCGTAAAGTCGTCCTGCGGAATGTGGTTAGCCGCATTGTTGACCAGAATATTGATCGTACCAAAGGCGTCGATAACCCGGTCGACCGTTTCCTGACTGTAAGCCAGATCGCGGAGGTTGCCGGGCAGCAGCAAGGCCTGTTGCCCCTCGGCTTCGATCAGCTGCTTCGTAAACTGCGCATCGGCTTCTTCGCGGGGGTGGTAGGCAATGGCCACATCGGCACCCTCGCGGGCAAAGTGAACGGCTACGGCCCGGCCAATGCCGCTGTCGCCCCCGGTGATCAGCGCCTTTTTCCCCTTGAGCTTGTTGGCTCCCCGGTAATCGTCGAGGATGTAGAGGGGCTGTGGGGTCATTTCGTGTTCCAGACCCGGTTGTTCGTCCTGATGCTGGGGTGGTATGGGGATATCCAGTTGTTGCATGGCAGTAGGGAGGTTAGGCGTTGACGATGGTGCCGCCGTTGGGGTGAATAATCTGACCGGTTACGTAGGTCGAGTCGGCTGAGGCCAGGTACACGTAGGCGGGAGCCACTTCGCTGGGCTGGCCCGGGCGCTGCATCGGCACCGCCTTGCCAAACTCGGCTACCTCCTCCGCACTGACCGATGCGGGGTTCAGCGGTGTCCAGATGGGGCCGGGGGCTACCCCGTTTACCCGAATCTTTTTGCCGACCAGGCTGCCCGAGAGCGCCCGGGTAAATGTCATGATGGCGCCTTTTGTGGCGGAGTAATCGAGCAGATCGGCGCGTCCCTGATAAGCCGTCACCGACGTGGTGTTGATAATGGTATCGCCCTCGTGGAAGTGCGGCACGGCGGCCCGCGTTACCCGAAACATCGAATAAACGTTGGTTTCGAACGTTTTGAGCAGTTCAGCATCATCGATGTCGTCAAGGCTCTGGTTCTGGTACTGCACACTGGCATTATTGACCAGAATGTTGAGGGTGCCGAACCGGCTAACCGTATCGGCGACTACCTGGGCGCAGAAAGCGGGCTGGCGCAGATCGCCCGCCAGGGTCAGGCAATGCTGTCCTTCGGCCTCGACCAGTTCTTTGGTTTGCTGGGCGTCGACTTCCTCGCGGGGCGTGTACACGATGGCGACATGTGCCCCTTCGCGGGCGAAGTGAACGGCCACGGCGCGACCGATGCCACTGTCGCCCCCCGTAATCAGGGCTACCTTTCCCTTGAGTTTGCCCGACCCTTCGTAGCTGGCTTTGATAAACTCCGGCTGCGGGGTCAGTTCGGCTTCGATGCCCGGTTGCACATCCTGGTGCTGGGGCGGAATTTGCATGTTCATACGACTGTCGTTGAGCGGTTGTCTACAGCAATAAGCCCAAACCGGGTCTGGATGTTCGGAGAAATCTAGCAAACGAGTCGACTTTTTGTGGCGATGAAGCCGGCAAAAAAAAAGTCCCTGCCGGGCGGGCAGGGACTTGTATTCGTAAGCCTGGTAGGCGATTAACCAACGCTGCCTTCGAGGCTGATGGCTAGTAGCTTCTGGGCTTCAACGGCAAACTCCATCGGCAGCTGGTTCAGCACTTCCTTGGCGTAGCCATTGATAATCAGAGCCACGGCCTGCTCGGTCGGAATACCGCGCTGGTTGCAGTAGAATAGCTGGTCTTCGCCAATCTTCGAGGTCGTTGCTTCGTGTTCGACGGTAGCCGAGGGGTTGTTCACTTCCAGGTAGGGGAAGGTATGCGCCCCGCATTTATCGCCCAGCAGCAGCGAATCGCACTGCGAGTAGTTGCGGGCGTTCTCGGCGCGTTTCAGCACCTGCACCAGACCCCGGTAGGAGTTCTGGCTCTTGCCGGCCGAGATCCCTTTCGACACAATCCGGCTCTTCGTGTTCTTGCCGATGTGGACCATTTTGGTACCCGTATCGGCCTGCTGCATGTTGTTGGTCACCGCCACCGAATAAAACTCACCGATGGAGTTGTCGCCCTTCAGGATAACCGATGGGTATTTCCAGGTGATCGACGAACCGGTTTCAACCTGCGTCCACGAAATTTTGGCGTTGGCACCGTCGCAGATACCGCGCTTGGTTACGAAGTTGTAGATACCGCCCAGCCCGTCTTTATCGCCGGGATACCAGTTCTGCACCGTCGAGTATTTGATTTCGGCATCGGCATGAGCCACCAGCTCGACCACCGCTGCGTGCAGCTGATTTTCGTCGCGCATGGGGGCCGTGCAGCCTTCGAGGTAACTCACATACGAGCCTTCATCGGCAATAATCAGCGTCCGTTCGAACTGACCCGTACCGGCCGCGTTGATGCGGAAATAAGTCGACAGTTCCATCGGGCAGCGAACGCCTTTGGGAATGTAGCAGAACGAACCGTCGGTAAAGACGGCTGCATTGAGGGCCGCAAAGTAGTTGTCTTTGGCCGGTACGACCGAGCCCATGTACTTTTTTACCAGCTCGGGGTGATCGTGAACGGCTTCGGTGATGGAGCAGAAAATAATGCCTTTCTCGGCCAGCTCTTTTTTAAACGTGGTGGCCACCGATACCGAGTCCATCACGGCGTCGACCGCCACGCGTGGGCGCTCACCGTCGATACCCGTGTTAGTGCCGATGCTCTCATCGACCACACCGGCCAGCCGCTTCTGCTCGCTCAGTGAAATACCCAGCTTGTTGAAGGTGTCGAGCAGTTCGGGATCGATTTCGTCCAGACTGCCCACGGTTTTCTTCTGCTTGGGCGCCGAGTAGTACTTGATGGCCTGGTAATCGATCTTGGGGTATTTGACGTTGGGCCAGTGGGGTTCGGTCATGCTCTGCCACAACTGAAAAGCCTGCAGGCGTTTTTCAAGCAGCCACTCCGGTTCGTTTTTCTTGGCCGAAATAAACCGGATCGTGCTTTCATCCAGACCCGCCGGGGCTTCGTCAGCCTCGATCAGGGTCTCGAATCCGTACTTGTATTCGGAGTTGGTGATGCTTTCTAGAATAGCAGCGTCCTTGCTCATGGTCGATCAGTTGGCGTGCGGTGAATCGGTCCGCAACGGTATAATTTTAACAATGGGCCGGGTGGGTACGTTCCGGGCAGATTGGACAAATATCGTAAACTTTCCGGGAATGGAGGCATGGACAACCCCACGGCCGGCCCATGCTGGTGCTGATCGGGCGCGCCGGCGGCTAGCGGGCGGTAACGGTAATGCGGCTGTAATAGAGCGTGGTGAGGCCTTCGTAGCCCGAATCGGTGCCAACGATCAGCCAGAGTTCGCCGGCGGGGCTGCTCCGCACGGTCTGGGGTTTGCCCTCGTTGGTGCGGGTAATGAGGGTGTAAGCGGCAGCATCGTCGGTAATACCGATGGTGCCCAGCGTTTGTGCGTCGCGGCCCCCTTCAAGCTGATTGCCTTTGTCGATGTTGAGTTGGTAAAACCCGTCGACCAGTTGCCGTTTGGGCTCGAAGCTGGTTGCGCCGGCTTTGAGGTAAACACTGCCCCCCGGCGACCCGCCAATACCAATCGAATTGGCTGCATACTGCGACGCCAGTTCAACCGAAAACGTCAGCGTGTAATCGGTATTGGGGCGCAGACCGGTTAGTTTCCGGGTCATGTACATAAACAGGTCGTCGCTGCGGTTGATGCCCGACAGCGACAGCGATTTACGGCCGGTATCGAGGGGTTTGGGCAGACTGGTCCAGTTCGATGCCAGCTGCATGTCGCCATTGTCGAGGTGGTAATCGGCAAAATCGGCTTTCCAGTTGTCGGGGCCCGTCGAGAAATCAGACTGGTAGAGGGTACCCGTCAGGGGCAGCTGGGAGGATACATCGGTTTGGCAGGCGGTAGATGCGCCCAGCAGGGTCAGCCACAGCAGCACACGTTGGGTAAGGAGCATAAGGCAAGATCAATGGTTTATACCGACGACCCGTCTAAGCACCGGCTGGTTGCAATGGGCGTATAGCCGCTGGCCTAAAAGGGCGCCGGTCATACCGATATCCGATTGACAAGGGCAGGGTAAGGTCGTAGGTTGCAGTTAGTTAACCAAAGTCCCTGCTTCTTTAAAACGACCGGCACGAGTTGCTTGTTGTCTGGCCCGGCTGCGGGGGCAGCACCGTCTTTGCTTTTCACTTGTCCATCTGTCCGCGTCGAACCCATGACCGATCTTCGCGCCGAAATCACGGGCTATGGCCTGCGGCTCATCAACGATACTGCTGCCGGAAACGCTGTTGTGCGCAGTCGCCGGCTGCTGCTGATCCCCAGGCCCAACGACCTGAAACTGGGGCAGATCAACCTGCTCTTCAGCGATGGGCAGACAACCCTGGTGGGCGATGTGCAGCGACTCGACACGGGTATGCTGGCCGTGCGGGTTTATCTGCCCTATGCCGAATTTCCGGTGTATTATGACGTGCTGCGCGCAGAAAAGCCCATTCAGATGCAGCTGATTGTCGACGGGGCCATACCATCGGGGCATGCGGTACCGCTGCGAATGGCCATGCTGTATGCCGATGAGCCCGTGGGCGAGGGACCGCGGGATAGCCAGCTTTGACCACATTGCCCAATGACTGACGCGTGCATCCCATCGACGAAGGCTCTGCAACCCCGGCTCTAGTCCCGGGTGCTGAACGGGCGTTAGCTGCTGAGGAAAGGCGTGCTGTTGCCGCTGCTGTGCGACGACGAACGGCAGGGCCAGACACAGGCTCCTTGTCGGGTGGTGCTGTTCCTGTTCGGCATCGCGCGCCTGACTATGTTTTCCGTTGGTAACTCAGCATTCTGGCACCGGCTGATGAATGAATTTGCGGCCTTGCGAGACAACTAGGCGCGTGACCGACGGCTGCTTTCGAGCCCCCGCAACGCCAGCGCAAACGCCACCACATAGACGACCTGACTACCGGCCAGGGGCCAGTCTTCGCGCAGGGTGGTGCCAAACAGCAGTAAGGTCATGATGAGACCGCCCAGCGCATAGCCCCACTTGCTGAGCTGGCCACCGAGCAGAATCAGCAGCCCGCAGGCCAGCTCCAGAAAAGGGAGGGTGTACAGAAAAGCATTGACGAGCAACACCGGCAACAGTGTATCGGCAAAGGCTGCGCCCGATTTGCTTACAAACTGCTCCAGTTTCGGTACCCGGACCAGCCCGTGCATCAGCATGTTGATGCCAAGGCCGAACCGGAATACCAGGCGGGCCAGCTCATTGGCCGACGGTTCAGGTATTTTTTTCATCGATAGACACGTCGCCCTGCTCAACGGTTTGCTCCGTCAGGGCGTCGGTACTTACGGGTAAATCGTCGGTGTCAGATTCGGCTACTTCTTCTTTTTCAGGTTCGGGACCCTGGGCCGTAACGGGATTCATGCGGGCCAGCTGCGATACGCCGTCGGTTGCTTCGGCGCCCTGAGCCATAAGTTGGGTTACCCCCTGGTTGTCGTCGTCGGCCGGGTCGTAGGCGGTGTTGTCGGTGTTCATTGCGTGTGTCGATTACGGGTGACAGCCCCATGCGCTGGAGCTTATCGGATAAACTCGGTAGAATACCGAAAGGTTGTCCTTCCGCCTGTATGTCAAGTCTGCTGCCCCTACTGCGCGGTTTGGTTCTCGGCCTGTTGCTGACCTGCCCGGTCTGGGCACAACCCGCGCGCGATCCGCTGTTTACCTCGTTCGACGGCGTAAAGATTCACTATGATACCCTCGGACGGGGGCGGCCGGTGGTGCTGCTGCACGGCTTTATCAGCAACAGCACCAGCTGGAAACGATCGGCCGTGCGGCAGGCGCTGGCCGATGCGGGCTTCTGCGTCGTCACGCTCGATTTGCGGGGCAACGGGCTGTCGGACCGCCCCCACGCGGCCGATGCCTACCGCAACGATGCCGAGTTGCGCGACGTGATGGCGCTGATGAAACACCTCGGCTTTGCCCGGTACGACGTGGTGGGTTACTCGCGCGGGGCTATCCTGACGGCGCAGCTGCTGACGCTGAAAGCCCCCGTCCGGCGGGCGGTGCTGGGGGGCGTGGGGGCCGATTTTACGGATCCCAACTGGCCCCGCCGGCGGCAGTTTCAGGAAGCTTTCGAGAAGCCCGGCAGCCACCCCGAGCTGCAGCCTGCCGTCGACGCAGCCAAACGGGCGGGGGCCGATACGGTGGTGATGGCCCGGCTACAGGAATTTCAGCCGGCGGCCAGTCCTGCCCAACTCAATCGGGTTCGGATTCCGGTGCTGCTAGTCAACGGCGATCAGGACCGCGACAACGGCGATCCGCAACGGCTGATCGACCTGATTCCGGGCAGTCGGCTGGTGGTGGTGCCCGGCGATCACGGCGGAGCCATGCGCACACCCGAGTTCGCCAGGGCTGTGGTAACGTTTCTGAAGCCGTAGACCGACCAAGTGGCTTAACATCCGCGTAACAGTACCCTCAGGCCGGGGGCGTATCTTTGGCCCTATGGTAAAGATCATCCGCGTTTCGTTGCTGGCCGGCTGGCTGGCTTGTTTGTGTTTGTCGGCGCGGGGTCAGGCGCCGACCGTGGCCCAGCGCCTGACGCTGCCCAACGGCTGGAGCCTGACGCCCGTCGGGCGGTCGCTGCCCCTGGGCGATCTGCCGCTCAATATGGCCGTGTCGGCCAACGGTAAACGACTGGCGGTGACGAATAACGGGCAGAGCACGCAGAGTATCCAGCTTATCGACGTGGCGGGCGAGCGTGTGCTCGACGAGGCTGTTATTGCCAAATCGTGGGTAGGCATCCGCTTCACGCCCGATGGCAAGCGCCTGCTGGCGTCGGGCGGCAACGATAATCGGGTGTTGATCTACGACGTGTCGGGCGATAAGCTTGTGAAAACCGATTCGATTGTGCTGGGTAAAGCCTGGCCCAACCGAATCTGGGTGGCCGGGGTCGAAACTGACCGGGCCGGCGCAACGGCCTACGCCGTCAGTAAAGACGACAGCGCGCTCTACGTCTGCGATCTGGCCACAAAGCAGGTGCGGAGCCGCGTAAAACTCCCTGCCGAAGCCTACACCTGCCTGCGGTCGCCAGGGTCCGACGAGCTGTTTATCTCGATCTGGGGCGACGAAAAAATCGTGATCTACGATCCTAAACAGGGTAAACTGACGGGCGATATAAAAACGGGGAGCCACCCCAACGACATGGTGTTCAGCCGCGACGGCAAGTACCTGTTCGTGACCAATGCCAACGACAACTCGGTTACAGTGATCGACGTGCGGGGCCGCCGGGTGCTCGAAACCCTCAACACAGCCCTTTATCCCGATGCGCCGGCCGGCAGTACGCCCAACGGACTGGCCCTCTCGGCCGACAACAAAACGCTCTACATTGCCAACGCCGATAACAACTGCCTGGCCGTATTCGACGTGTCGACGGTGACGAGCGGACGACCCGCCCGCAGCCGGGCGCTGGGCTTTATCCCAACGGGCTGGTACCCAACGTCGGTGAAAGTAGTCGGCAAAAAGGTGCTGGTAGCCAACGGCAAGGGATTTTCGTCGCAGGCCAATCCCAACGGGCCTAACCCCTACAAGCGCCGGGAGTCGGGTACCGAATACATCGCCGGGCTGTTTAAGGGTACGCTGTCGCTGTTCGACGTGCCCAAACCGGCCGAGCTGACAACGCTCTCAAAACTGGTCTACCAGAATACGCCCTATACTAAGGAAAAAGAAAAAATGGCCGCCACCAGCGCCGACAGCCGGGCCGTAGCCGCCATCATTCCAACCAAAGTGGGGCAGCGTATTTCGCCTATCAAGTACGTCTTTTACATCGTCAAGGAAAACCGGACCTACGATCAGGTATTCGGCGATATGCCCGAAGGTAATGGCGATACGTCGCTCTGTCTTTTTCCCGAAAAAGTAACGCCTAACCTGCATGCGCTGGCGCGTGAGTTTGTACTGCTCGATAATTTCTACGTCGATGCCGAGGTCAGCGCCGATGGCCACAACTGGAGCATGGCCGCCTACGCCACCGATTATGTAGAGAAAGTGTGGCCCACCAGCTACGGCGGGCGGGGGGGCACCTACGATTTTGAAGGGAGCCGGCCCGCGGCTGCTCCCAAAAAAGGCTTCATCTGGGACTATTGCCAGCGGGCGGGTATCCGCTACCGAAGCTATGGCGAATTTGAAGCGTATTCGAAACGGAAGGGAACCAGTCTGGCCGGGCATTTTGCGCCCAACTTCCCCGACTACGATCTCAAAATAAAAGACATCGACCGGGTCGAAATCTGGAAAAAAGAACTCGATTCACTGGTGGCCGCCGGGGCGGTGCCGCATTTCAACAGCATCCGGCTGGGCAACGATCATACGAGTGGCGCGCGCGTGGGGGCGCCCACACCAGCCGCCCACGTGGCCGACAACGATCTGGCCGTAGGTCGCTTCGTGGAGTATCTGTCGAAAAGCCCCATCTGGGCCGAATCGGCGGTGTTTGTGCTGGAAGACGACGCCCAGAACGGCCCCGACCACGTCGATGCCCACCGGTCGCCGGCGCTGGTCATCAGCCCCTACACAAAGCGGCACCATGTCGAGCATACAGCCTACAGCACGTCGGGCATGCTGCGCACGATGGAGCTGATTCTGGGGCTGCCGCCGATGAGTCAGTACGATGCGGCTGCCCTGCCCCTGTTTGCCTGTTTCACGGCCACGCCCAACACCGCAACGTACACGCACCGGCCGGCCAACATCGACCTGGATACGAAAAATACGGCCATGACGGAACCCGCCCGCCAGTCGGAAAAAATTGACCTGCGCTACGCCGACAAAATCGACGACCGGCTGTTCAACGAAATTATCTGGAAAACCATGCGGGGCGAACACGCGGTGATGCCCGCCCCCCGGCGTGGCGCCTTTCTGCAGGTGGCCGAAGCCGACGACGATGACGACGACGAATAGTCAGCCCAGGCCGGCCTGAATAGACGGGGGCGGTTGCCCGTGTCGGCAGCCTCCCTCGTAGTGTTTACCGGCTGTAGGCAGGGGGCGCACTGAGCTCAATCATGCCATCTTTCTGCAGCTGCTGCACAATGGCCCGGGGATTTAGTTCGCTGGTGCCAGCCGTAATCAGGGCTTTCCAAAACGGCTGACCCGTGGCGATGTTAGTTAGTTCGAGATACAGGTCGGTGTAGGAGCTGATGTATTTGCCCCCGCCCTCGGTAAAGTTCCGATTGACATCGATCGTGAGCATGACTTCGCTTTTACACTGGTCTACCTGTCGGCGGATGGCTTCTTCGGGCGTTTCGAACGAGATCGGACTGATCTCGACCGTACAAACCTGGTACTGGGCTGGAAAGGCACCTAGAAAGCCCGGCAGGTAGGTTTGCCGGCTGTTGGGCAACCGCGATACGATCAGGATGCGGTGGAAGTCGGGCCGGATCTCGGGCCGGGCGTTCGACTGGAGCCGAACAATGGGGGTGCAGCCCGTCAACAGGCCTATACCAAGCAGGAGGAATAATCGAGCGTGCATGGGTGCAGGGGTTTAGGAGATGGCGTAATACGGCCCTGGAACACGATTTACCGGGCCCGGTGCCGGAACCAGTTCCTGATGCGCTGCCAGCGCGTGGGGGGGAGGGGGGCGTAGAGGCCCGCCACGATGACCTTATTCAGGACCTCGGTATCTTCTTCAAGGTAAATACGGATGAATGGCCCGACCTGACTGGCCAGCAGGCGGTACCGACGGGTTTTGAAGCCGACGGCGCTGATCAGCAGCGTTGGCGTACTGTAAACCAGACTGTCCGGTATCGTCAGTTCAAAATGCCCGCTCGAATCGGGGTTGGTGCCGCGCCCGGTCGCTTCGACCACAACGGCACCGTAGGCAACTGGTTGGCCACCCAACTGAACCAGCTGTCCCCGAATGGTGTGTAGTGCAGGGGAGCCGGCTGATGGGACTGGCGCATAGGCCCGAGGCTTTATCGGCGCCGTCTGGCTGGCTGGTACCGGGCGAGGGGTCGGCGTCTGGGCCGCTGCCGCCTGCGTGCCCAGCCAGCCCGATACGAGCCAGCCAAGCCACAGGCGCGCGGGTCGGTGGGCGGGCCGGGCGAGGGGGCGGTTCAGCTGGTCGGCCCGGAACCGCCCGCAGGGGTTGGGCGGTGGGGACTGGTTCAGATACGCCACCACCTCGGCATCGGTCATGGTCGTGAAGTCGACAACGGTGGTCTGACACTGGCTGCAGAACCGGCCGTCGGGCGCGGGCGTCATGGTTTGCCAGGGGGCCAAACAGGGCACTGGTACGCGTAGGGTTGTGGGGCGAGGGGCCATGGCCATCAGCTCGTTAAGGAATGAGGATAGTGCGCTAAAGCTAGCGGATTTATCGAGTGTATGGAATGTCATACGCTCATAATGTTGGTAGCATGGAGCGGTTTTGCGTACTTTTCCGCAAAGCCCGCTTCTATGTGTCTGCGCTACCCGCTTGTTCTGCTTTGTCTGTGCCTTACCGGTCTGGTATCGGCGCAGTCGCGATCTACAGCTTCGGCCACTCTGCCTGCCCGCCAGGGCGGTTTGCAACAGCCTGTCGAAATCATCAAAGACCGCTGGGGCATCAACCACATCTACGCCAAAAACGAACACGATCTGTTCTACGCGCAGGGGTATTCGGCCGCGCAGGATCGATTGTTTCAGCTCGAACTGTGGCGTCGGCAGGCTACCGGTACCGTGGCTGAACTGCTGGGGCCACAGGAAGTGAAGCGCGACATCGGCACGCGGCTGTTCCGGTTCCGGGGTAATCTCGATGCGGAACTGGCGCATTACCACCCCCACGGCCCGGCCATTGTGCGGGCGTTTGTCGAGGGCATCAACGCTTACATTGCTGAAATCCTGAAAACGCCCGAGAAGCTGCCGTTCGAGTTTCGGGTGCTCAACACTAAACCGGGCTTCTGGACGCCCGAGGTCGTGATCAGCCGCCACCAGGGTTTGCTGGGCAACGTGCGCGAAGAGCTCAACTACGGCCGATTGGTGTCGCTTATCGGGGCCGATAAGGTGCGGGAGCTGAGCTGGTTTCACCCCACCTCGGGCAAAGCCGGCGAACCCGATCTGACGCTGCATACGCCCGAGGCCGACCTGTTCAAGCCTATTCTGGAGTTGTACGAAGCCTTCCGGCTGCCACTCACCTTCAAAGGCATCGCTACCAAGGCCGACGAAGACGAAGCGTTTCGAACGCCCGATGCCGTCGATGCCTGGTGGAATACCGAGCGCGAATACACAGGCTCGAATAACTGGATTCTGGCGGGCCGCAAATCGGCCAGTGGCTATCCCATGCTGGCCAACGATCCCCACCGGGCGCAGTCGACCCCGTCTCTTCGCTACTGGGCACACCTCAACGCGCCGGGCTGGAACGTGATCGGAGCGGGCGAACCGACATTACCGGGCCTTTCCATTGGGCATAACGACTACGGCGCCTGGGGGCTAACCATCTTTGAAACCGACAACGAAGACCTCTACGTGTACGAAACCAACCCGGCCAACCCGCAGCAGTACCGCTACAAGGGCCGCTGGGTAACCATGAAGACCCTGACCGAATCGATTCCGGTGAAAGGCGGTCAGCCCGTAACGGCCACGCTGCGCTATACGGTGCACGGGCCCGTGGTGTATGAAGATGCCGGGGCGCACAAGGCCTACGCCATTCGGGCGGGCTGGCTCGAAACGGGCTGCGCGCCCTACCTGGCCAGTCTGCGCATGAACCAGGCCCGCAACTGGGCCGAGTTTCGGCAGGCCTGCTCGTACAGCCGTATTCCGGGCGAAAACATGATCTGGGCCGAACGCCCTACGGCCAGCAGCGCCGGCACCATTGGCTGGCAGGCCGTAGGCCTCTCGCCCATCCGGAAAAACTACACGGGGCTGGTGCCGGTACCCGGCGATGGCCGGTTCGAGTGGGGCGGCTACCTGCCCATTCAGCAGCTGCCCAACAAAGTAAACCCGGCCGAGGGCTATGTCGTCACGGCCAACAACAACCTCACCCCGCCCAACTTCCCGAACCGCAACGCCATCGGCTGGACCTGGGCCTCGCCTAACCGCGCCAACCGCATCGAAGAGGTGCTGAACGACGGCAAACGTAAAACGCTGGTCGACTTTATGGCGCTCCAGGCCGACTATTTGTCGCTGACGGCCCGGTCGCTGGTGCCGCTGCTGCAAAACCTGTCGTCGCCGGTTGGCCGTACCGAGCAGGCAATCGGCTACCTCCGCAAGTGGGATTTCGTGCTGGCCCCCAACTCGGTGGCGGGGGCGATCTATGTGGCGTGGGAAGGGCAGCTGAAACAGGCCGTGGGGCAACTGACCATTCCGGCCCGGGCGAAGCCGTATCTGCGCACGCTGTCGTCTAAACGCGTGACCGACTGGCTCGTAACGCCCGGCGCCGAGCTGACGGGGGGCATGGCAGGTAAAGACCCGGTGGCCGTGCGTGACAGTTTGCTGCTGAGCTGCCTCGACAAGGCCGTGGCCGAGCTAGGCGATCGCCTGGGTACCGACATGGACGAGTGGTCGTACGGGCAGCGGAAAAACAAGCACATCACGATTACACACCCCCTGAGCGGGCTTGTCGACAAGGCCATGCGGCAGCAGATAAACCTTGGGCCAGTGGCGCGCGGGGGCTACGGCGAAACTGTCAACGCTACCGGTAACGACCTGAACCAGACCCACGGTGCGTCGTTCCGGATACTGGTCGATACCGAAAACTGGGATAAAACGCTGGGCATCAACAGCCCCGGCCAGTCGGGCGATCCGGCCAGCCCGCACTACAGCGACCTGTTTCTGACCTGGGCCGAAAACGGCTATTTCCCCGTATTCTTCTCCAAAGACAAAATCAAAGCCGTCGCCGAAAGTACGACGGTGTTGAAGTGAGGGTACAGCGTGGGGTTTGTGGTTGGTAGTGTGTGGTTCGTCGTTAGTAGTTTGTAGTGTGTGGTTTTTAGTGTGGGGTTTATGGTTGGTAGTTTGTGGTTTACATCCCACTACTAACCGCGAACGACAAACCACACACCACACACTAAATCTTAAATCCTAAAACCGAACCACTGACCAGTACGCCTTTTTGGGTTTCAGGCTGGTGTCGAAAAGGAGGGGGTAGTTTTTGCGGCCGGGCACCGGGTAGGCGTCGAGCCACGTGGTTTTGTCGGAGATGTTCCAGAACGTAACGCCCGACACGACCTTGCGCTGCTGTCGAAACACGTCGAACACCATCTTGTATTGGGCCAACTGCTGCTGCTCGCGTTCGGGCGTGTAGGTGTCTTCGTCGTCGGGGCGTTTGGCGCGCCGGTTCTTTTCCCACGGATACACCGACATGTCGAGTTCGGTAAACTGGACTTTCAGGCCGAGCGAGGCATACTGCCTGATGGCTGTTTCCAGTTCCGCGCGGGTAGGCTCGAACACCGACCAATGGGCCTGCAGGCCAACCCCGTGGATGGGCACTTTTGCATCGACAAGCTGCTTTAGTAACCGGTACACCCGGGCGCGCTTGGCCGGCCGTTCGGTATTGTAATCGTTGTAGAACAGCTCGGCGCTCGGGTCGGCTTCGTGGGCGTACTGAAACGCCCTGGCGATAAACTCATCGCCACAAATCTGGTAGAATGGCGACGATTCGCGCAGAAATGCCTGGTCGTTATCGTCGATCGCTTCGTTCACGACATCCCACTGGTAAATGCGCCCCTTGTAGCGATTCACGACAGTGGTTATGTGGTCTTTGAGCCGTTTCAGCAGCACCTCTTTAGTGACCTGTTTGCCCGCGGCATCGACAAAAAACCAGGCCGGGTACTGCTCGTGCCAGCACAGGTTGTGGCCCCGCACCCGCATGCCGTTTTTCTGAGCGAAGTCGACGATGGCGTCGGCGTCGGTCCAGTTGTAGCGATCTTCGGCCGGGTGAATCGGCCCCATCTTCATGGCGTTTTCGGGCGTCAGGCTGTTAAACTGCTGCCGTATCAGGTCGGCCTCGGGGCCGGTCAGGTTGCGGGGGGCCACGGCTACGCCAATGGGAAAGTACGCTTTGTAGGCGTCTTTCAGGCTTGGGCTGGCCGGCTGCCCACCGGGCAGGGCCGGGGTGTAGCCGGTGCCGAGCCAGGTGGCGGCCAGGGCCAGACAGAGCAGGCCGGCGGCTGGTACGCGAAACGAACGGATCATAGGTAGTTTGGGGAAAAGGCTGGGCTAACGGAGTAAATAAATATTGACCTGCTGCTTCACCTCGTCGAGGGTGCGGTCGGGCTGCCGGTATGGAGCCGGCACGGGCTGTTTCGAAAACGTTTGCAGGTACAGCACCCACGCGTCGCGCCACCAGATGGCTTCGCGCTGCTGCGTTTGCAGGCGGGCCGTCACGTCGGCATGCAGGGCGGGGTCGATGGCGGGCCTGATCTGCGCCCACTCCTGCTGCATCCAGCGCACCGAGTCTGCCCCGGTATAAAAGCGGTTGCAGAGCTCATTCCAGAGTGTCCGGCCACTGCTCAGTTGTTTGGTCCAGGGCACGTGGTGAAACCAGAGCAGGTAAGGCAGGGGGCAGGTGTCGGGGTTCTCCCACTGCTGGCGGGTGCGGGGCTGGTACTGGGCCAGGGCATTGCTGCCCGTAGCTGTTCGGTCGAAACCCAGACCCACCGAATCGGCGCGGTGGTAATAAACCGCCGTCCAGTCGGGGCGGGAGCTGCGGTTCTGCCAGGGTTCGGGCGCAAAGTGTACGCCTGTCCACGGCCGCGAGAGCCCCAGGGGGGTGTTGTAATCGACGTAGATATCCCGCGATTTGCCCATCAGGTTGACGAGCCGGTTGGTCGCGGCCGCATCGTGGGTTAGCGTCAGGGCTACCCACTCGCGGGCAATGGCGTCGGCCGTGAGCGTATGGTCCCAGGCCAGCCGCCCGAACGCGTACCAGTTGGCCTGCGCCATTGGGTGCCCGGTCCAGTTCCGGACCGAGCCGGCGTTGGCGACACCGGCCATCAGGGTCATCGAATACCCGTGCAGACTCCCGTCGATTACCCGCGCTACTGTGGCCGGCATTCCGGTGGCCGGCATTCCGGTGGCCGGCATTCCGGTGGCCGGCTGATTGCTGGCGGTGGGTGTTTGGTGCGTATTGGCGTCGAGACATTCTTTAAACAGCGGAGCTTCGTAGACCAGGTGGGTGGCAAAACCCATGTACTCCTGCGTCAGCTGAAACTCCATGCCCAGTGGCGTTTTGGGCATGGCGCCGAACAGGGGTGAAAACGGCTCGCGGGGCTGAAAGTCGATGGGGCCGTTCTTGACCTGCACGATCACTTTCTTGTCGAACGTCCCGTCGAGGGGCGTAAACTCCTCGTAAGCGGCTTTGAAGCGGTCCGATTTGCCGTCGGCTTTGTACACAAAGGCCCGCCAGATCACAATGCCATCGTAGGGTTTGAGGGCAGCCGCCAGCATGTTGGCACCATCGGCGTGGGTGCGGCCGTAGTCCTGCGGGCCGGGTTCGCCTTCCGAATTGGCCTTCACCAGAAAGCCCCCGAAATCGGGAATGATCTTATAAATCTCGGCTGTTTTATCGGCCCACCACTGCCGCACGGCGGGGTCGAGCGGGTCGGAGCCTTTGAGGCCCCCCAGCGTTTTAGGGGCGGCAAAATACACCGACAGGTACAGCCGGATGCCGTAGGGGCGCATCACGTTTGCCAGAGCCGCTACCTTCTGGATGTATTCGGCCGTCATGAACCGCGCGCTGGCGTTGACATTGTTGACCACCACCCCGTTGATGCCCAGCGAGGCATTGGCGCGGGCGTAGTCGCGGTAACGCGGGTCGATGCGCTCGGGCAGTTCATACCAGTTCCAGAGCGACGATCCGGCGTAGCCCCGCTCCACGGTGCCGTCAACATTGTCCCAGTGGTTGAGCATGCGGTACTGCACGCGGGGGCTGCTCGTCAGCGACAGACGGTCGATGGGCCGGCGGGTCTGCAGGTGGCGGAGGAGGGCAAAGCTGCCGTAAAGCACCCCGGCGGCACTGCGCCCGCTGATGGTGAGGTTGCCCTGACTCTGTTCGATGCGGTAGCCGTCGGGCCCCAGTTGCCCGGCAACGGGATCGGCCGCCGGCCGCACCGACAGGATGATGCCCCCGCTGCGCCCACCCGACAGCCCGACAATCGGAACGGGCTGACCCAGCAACCCCTGCAGACCCGTTTGCAGCTCGGCCGCGGCCGCCTGCAGGGTAGGGTTGTTGCCATTTACCACGATAAATTTAGCTGACTGCCGGTAGGCGTCGCGCCGGGTTACGTCGGTAATGGGGTCGTATTTGAGCCACAGCCGGTAGCCATCGTCGGCCCGGACGCGGGTAAGAGTCAGCAGGAGGACAAACAGACCGGCCAGTGCCAGGCGAGCAAACGAAAACAGAGTCATACGACAGGACAGAAAACCGCTCTGGTGGGCGGAGTGTAGGAAAAGATCGTGGATACCGTAAACCAACGGTGGGCGGTACATACCCACGGCAGGGGTTATTTCGATGGGTTGAGTCGGGTCAGGTCGCGTTCGGGTGGGCCCAGGTAACTGTTGGGCAGGGTACCCCGCCCCACCACGATCTTTTGCAGCACCACCGCCGGATCGACCAGCCAGTAGTGCAGCGTGTGCGTCCCAGCTTTTTCGACCGCGTGCGTAGACGTAAGCACCCGGATGTTGTTGGCTACTGACTGTTCCCAGCGTCGGTTGGTTTCGCCGGCGTGGATATCGATCAGCTGGGGGGCTTCGTCGTCGATCGAGACGGCATACCGCAACCCTTTGTTGTCGATCAGGTTGAGCGTTGGCGACAGATAAACGTGGATCTGGACGGAACCCGGCTGCTCCAGGTAAATGGGGTAGTCGAGCCGGGGACTGCCGGGGCCGGGCGTAGCGGCCGGGGCGGTTACCGGAGCGGGCATCATCCCGTCGCTGGTGCGGCCAATGGCCGGAATGCTCTGCCAGCCCGCCTGTCCGTTGGCCACCGACTGGCTGAAGCCGGTGGCGGGTATCGATAGCCAGCCGTCGGTTTCGACGTACTGCCGGGCCTGCTGCCGGGCCAGAGCCGGAGCCACCTGCTCGACTACGGCTTCGACCACGACCGGTTCGCCTGGCCCTGTGATGGTAATGGGTACGCGCCAGCGCCCCACCGGTACCTTCGCCCAGTCGACCGTTAGCCAGAGCCGCTGGTCGGTGGCAACCGGCCCGGTAGCCGGACTGATGTGCAGATACGGCGCTGTGGTGGTAGCCCGGAACGAGAAGGGGGTAGCGCCCCGGTTAAACACCTCGATGTAAGCCGCGTCGGTGCGCCGGGGCGTGAGGGTAGGCAGCACGGGCCTGGCGGTGGCACCCGGCCAGGCGTCTTCGCTACCGGGAATGGCCACACCCAGCGACGCTTCGGTGGGTACGGTAAGCCGCACCACGGCCGGCATGGTGTTTTTGTCGGGTTGCTGCCAGTAGGTGTAGCCGATGTGCGTCTGGTCCATCAGGTGCTGCCACTTGCCACCCGACAGCGTATCGTTGTAGTATCGGCCAATGGCGGCATCGCGCGCAAACAGGGTTGCTGCCCGGTCGGCCAGGGCGTTGGTCGAGGCCCGGCGCTGGCGGGCGTAGAGCCCGTTGCGCCCCGCCGTTACGTATAGATCGTTGAGCGTGGCGCAGGCTTTCACGGGGTGCAGCACCAGCTGGAAATAAGCTGCCTGATAGGCTGGGGGCAGGGCCCTGCCGATGGCTTCGGCCTCGCTCAGCAGCTGGTTGTAGTCGCTGGCGATGCGCTCGGCTTCCCGGAAATTGACCTGGCTGTAGGTGGTGGGGGCCAGCAGTTCGGGTTTCCGGCGGCTGTTATACTGGGTGTAGGAGGTCAGAATGCGGGCAATGGCCGCGGCATGGGCAGGGCCAAACTGCTGGGCAGCCCACAGCCGGGTGTAGGTGGGGAGCTGGCTAGCCGACCAGCGGTCGGGTGCCCAGGCATAATCCAGGAAAAACGAGATCGGGAACTCCATCGGCTTCAGGTCGCCCACGTTCACGATCCAGATCCGGTCGACGCCGTGCCTGTAGGCCAGGTGCATCTGCTCCCAGGTGCGGGCTATGGGGTTGGTGTTGAGCCATTTGTAGTTGCGGGGGCCGCCTACGTAGTCGAAATGGTAGTAGATGCCGTAGCCCCCGGCTCGGCGCTGCCGGGGTTCGGGTAATTTTCGGATATTGCCCCAGTTATCGTCGCAGAGCAGCAGCGTTATGTCGTCGGGTACGCGCATCCCTTTGTCGTAGTAGTCCTGCACTTCTTTGTAAAGCGCCCAGAGTTGGGGGGTAGCGGCCGGGTCTTTGCCCGTCTCCTCGCGCAGAATGGTGCGCTGGTCGGCCACGATGCGTTCGAGCAGGGCGGTGTTGCTTTCGCGGCTCATAGGCTCGTCGCCATCGCCCCGCATCCCTACCGACACGATGCTTTCGTTGGTGCCCATCCGTCGGATGCTTTTCCGCCAGAAATCGCGCAGCGTGGTGTCGTTTTTCTGGTAGTTCCAGGGGCCTTTGCCGTACCGGCGCCACTCGTCGTGGGCGCGCATCAGCGGCTCATGGTGCGAGGTGCCGATCACCACGCCCATCTCGTCGGCCAGTACCGGACTCTGCGGGTCATCGTCGTAAAACGCATTGCCCCACATGGCCGGCCAGAGGTAATTTCCTTTCAGCCGCAGCAACAGTTCGAACACGCGCTCGTAGAACTGGTGGTTGAAGCCACCGAAGGTTTTTTTTGCCCAGCCCGAGAGGGCAGGGGCTTCGTCGTTCAGGAAAATACCCCGGTATTTCACGCCGGGCGTTCCCTGGCTGTGCCGGCCGGGCCGCACATAGAGAGCCGGCTGCGCCCGAACGGGTACGTCGGCCCACCACTGCCAGGGCGATACGCCAATTTGTGCCGACAGGTCGTAGAGGCCGTAGATGGTGCCCCGCTTGTCGCTGCCCGCCACCACCAGGGCCCGCCGAACCCCCGGCAGGGGCTGTTCTACGATCTGGATCACGAAGGTTTCCCAGCGCCCGGCCAGCCCCGTTGTGTCGAGCCGGTGGGTCTGCACCAGCCTGTCGATGAGGGTGCTGTGGCCGAGGGTGCCGATCAGTACCGGCAGTGAGCCGGCCGGCACCGCGTCGGTCGACAGGGCGGGCTGCCGACCCGTTACGGATTGCACGTCGGTGCGCAGGTTCTGCACGGCCCGCAACACCCCCGGCCATTCGCCGGTGCCGACGATGAACGGAGCCGCCTGCCCCTGACCCACCAGACTGAACGCGCCGGCCGTGGTCCGGGCGCTGACATACGACGCGCTGGGGGCCGGACTGAGCTGGGCCTGAGCAGCTGCCGGTAGCCCGAGTATCGCCAGGCAGCAAAGCCAGCTACGCAGGAAGTGCCGGGCCATGGTCGAGGTCCGGCTGATGGTGGCGTCTTGACCAGGATGCATAAAAAAGAGCCTGGTGCCGCAATCCCGGCTGACCTGAAAGTCATGGATGCGGTACCGGGCGGTTAGGTAGGGTTTAGTAAGTCAGTATGGGGTACTGAACTGTAAAAATCAGGGCTATTGGTGAATTATGCAACCGATTGCAGGATTATTTATATGGCCCGGCGCGGGCATCCGAACAAGGCTGTTCCGATAGCGGGCGGGCAGCAACGCCAGTCCGGGTTGCATTTCGTACTTTTGCGCCCGGAAAACCGCCCCACTGAGCGGTTTCGTCAGCCAATGGATATTCAGGAACACGTAAAACAGGCGATTCAGCAGGCCGTTGCCGAACTGTACCAGCAGGAAATTGGCGCTATTGCGCTCCAGCCCACCAAGAAAGAATTCGAAGGACTCTACACCTTTGTCACGTTTCCGCTCACCAAAGCCCTCCGGCAGGCACCCGCCCAGATCGGGCAGGCCATCGGGGCGTGGCTGGTCCAGCACAGCGCCGTGGTCAGCGCCTTCAATGTGGTGCAGGGCTTTCTCAATATCAGCGTTGCCGATGCGGCCTGGCTACAGGCGCTCGATCAGCTGGCCACCGACCCCGCTTTCGGGCAGCTGCCCAGTCGGGGCGAGTCGGTGATGGTCGAGTTCTCGTCGCCCAACACCAACAAGCCGCTGCACCTGGGGCACCTGCGCAACAACTTCCTGGGCGATTCGGTGAGCCGGATTCTGGCCGCCAACGGCTACGACGTGGTTAAAGCCTGCATCGTCAACGATCGGGGTGTACACATCTGCAAATCCATGCTGGCCTACCAGCGCTTCGGCAACGGCGAAACGCCACAGTCAGCCGGTCTGAAAGGCGATCACCTGATCGGTAAATACTACGTACTGTTCGACAAGGCCTACAAAGCCGAGGTAGAGCAACTGGTGGCGGGCGGCACCCCCAAAGAAGAAGCCGAGAAGCAGGCACCCCTCATGCAGGAAGTGCAGGCCATGCTGCGCCGGTGGGAGCAGGGCGACCCCGAAACGGTGGCGCTCTGGAAAAAACTGAACGACTGGGTGTACGAGGGCTTCGACGCTACTTATAAAACCATTGGCGTCAGCTTCGACAAGACTTACTACGAGTCGAACACTTACCTGCTGGGTAAGGAGATTGTCGAAGAAGGGCTTGCCAAGGGGGTTTTCTACCGCAAGGACGACAATTCGGTCTGGATCGATCTGACCGACGAGGGCCTCGATCAGAAGCTGGTGCTGCGGGGCGATGGCACGTCGGTCTATATCACCCAGGACCTGGGTACAACCGAACTGAAAGACCACGACTTTCATACCGACCGGCAAATCTGGGTCGTTGGCAACGAGCAGGACTACCATTTCAACGTACTGTTTGCCATTCTGCGTCGGCTGGGCCGTTCCTACGCCCAAAACCTGTATCACCTGTCGTACGGTATGGTCGACCTGCCAACGGGCAAGATGAAATCGCGCGAGGGCACCGTGGTCGATGCCGACGATCTGATCCAGGAAACGACGACCGCAGCAGCCACGGCCGCCGATGAGGCCGCCAAGGGCAAACTCGACGAGTTCAGCGAAGCCGAGAAAACCGATCTGTTCCGGATGCTGGGGCTGGGGGCGCTCAAATACTACCTGCTCAAAGTCGATCCGCAGAAGCGGATGCAGTTCAACCCCGCCGAGTCGGTCGATCTGCACGGCAACACCGGCCCCTATATTCAGTACGTCCACGCCCGGATTCAGTCGATTCTGCGGAAGGCGGCCGAAGCGGGCCACGCCACGGCCGATACGATGCCGGTTATCGCGCTCGACGAGATCGAGCAGCAGCTGATTTTTCTGCTGTCGCAATACCCGCAGCGGGTGGCCGAAGCGGGCACCGATTATGCCCCGTCGTACATTGCGCAGTATGTGTATGAACTGGCGCGGACGTTCAACCAGTTCTACGACAAACTGTCGATTCTGAAAGAAACCGACGCCGACAAACTCCGGGTGCGGCTGGTGCTGGCCCGGGCCATTGGCGATACCATCCGGAAGGGTATGGACCTGTTAGGTATCGACGTACCCGAAAAAATGTAGCTGTCTGTGTGTGAGGTGTGTAGAAAGGGTTTACATTAAGCCTGTAAACCCTTTTACTCCTTCATACCATGAAACAGGAAATTACCCGACTCGATACGATGTCGGTAGCACTGGTGTACGGCGCCCTGCTGGGCGGCCTCGGTTTAGTCTTTGCGTTGCTCTTTCTGGTTTTCGGCTCGGTGATGGGGTCGCTGATGGGCCGGTCGGGGATGAGCGCATTAGTGGGCGGGGGCGTATTTATGGTGATTCTGCTGCCACTGCTGTACGGCCTTTTTGGCTTCATCATCGGCGCGGTGTTTGCCGGCGTGTATAACCTGGTGGCTCCGCGCGTGGGCGGTATCAAGATGTACACCCGGGAGGTGCAGTAGGCCCCGACGGCCACTCCGCGAAACTACTTACCCAGACAAACCGTTGCCTACTCAACTGGCGCCCTGCCCGTCGTTGGCCTAACCGATTTCAGCCATGAAAAAATACGTTCTATCGGGTCTGGCAGCCGTGGCGCTGACCCTCACGCTCACTAGTTTTATGTCGTTATCAACTCTCGTCAAAGGCATCTTCAGCGATAAGAAAGATGCCGCGGCTGCACCGGCCGATGCGCCGGCGGCTACCCGTACGCTGTACGATTTCACGGTTAAATCGATCGATGGCAAACCCGTCGAACTGGCCCGCTACAAAGGCAAGAAAGTCGTGATTCTGAACGTGGCCTCGAAATGCGGCTTCACACCTCAATATGCCGACTGGGAGAAATTCTATGAAGCCCACAAAGACAAGATTGTGGTGCTGGGTTTTCCGGCCAACAACTTTGCTAGTCAGGAGTCGGGTAGTAATGCCGAGATTGCCACGTTCTGCCAGAAAAACTACGGTGTTTCGTTTCCGATGTTCGAGAAGATCGATGTCGTTGGCAGCAGCCAGGCTCCGCTTTACAAATGGCTCAGCACCAAGTCGCTCAACGGCTGGAACGACAAGGCCCCCTCGTGGAACTTCTGCAAGTATGTAGTGAATGAAGAGGGGCAACTAACCAATTTCTTTGCCTCGGCCGTCAAGCCAGACGATGCCGCGTTTAAAAAAGCCGTAGGCCTGTAAGGGAGCGATTGAGTAATTGAGTGATTGAGCGGTTTGTCGCGGATCACTCAATTACTCAATCGCTCAATCGCTCAATATGAATAAGAACTGGCTTGCGGCTGCACGGCCGCGCACGTTGCCACTGGCGCTGGCCAGCATTATCCTCGGGAGTTTTCTGGCCGTTCCCGTCGGCCGGTTCAGCTGGCCCATCGCCCTGATGGCTGCCCTGACGACCATCTTTCTGCAAATTCTGTCGAATTTCGCCAACGACTATGGCGACGCGGTATCGGGTAAGGATACCGAACTGCGGGTGGGGCCGCGCCGGGCCGTCGCTACGGGCGACATTACGAAAGAAGCCATGCTGCGCGGTATCATTATCACCTCGGCCCTGTCGCTGGTGTGTGGCATTGCGCTGCTGGTGCTGGCCTTTGGCGACCGGCCCGGCCTGCACGTCGATCCATCGGCTTTTTGGGCGTTTCTGGGGCTGGGCCTGCTCAGTATCGGCGCTGCCATCGGCTACACGAACGGGAAGCGACCCTACGGTTACGCCGGTTTCGGCGACATTGCCGTGCTGCTTTTTTTTGGCTGGCTGGGGGTGCTGGGCACGTACTTCCTGCATACGCTGTCGGTGCAGGCGCTGCTGTTGCTGCCCGCCACCAGCGTGGGCCTGTTTGCCACGGGTGTACTCAACGTCAACAACATCCGTGATATCGAAACCGATACCCTCACCGGCAAACGCTCCATTCCGGCGCGACTGGGTCGGGCGCTGGCCATTCGGTACCACTGGGGGCTGCTGCTAGCGGGTATGGCCTGCGCGCTGGTGTATTCGCTGCTGACAGACGCCCCCCTGACTGCCTATCTCTATGTCCTGTCGTTTCCGCTGTTCGTGCTGAACGGCCGGGCTATCGCCACCCACAGGAACCCTGCCGAACTGAATCCCCGCCTGGGGCAACTGGCCATGACGACCCTGCTGTTTGTCGTGTTGTTTGGACTGGGACAGTTGCTGTAGCTACTGCCGCACAACCGTTCGCGTAATCGACTCCCGGTCCACGGTAACCGTCACCACGTAGGTGCCGGCCGGCTGGGGCATGGGCACCGTCGCCTGAACCGTATCGGTCAGCCCATAGGTGTGCTGATACAGGACCTGGCCCTGCAGGTTACGCAGGCTGAGACTAACGGTATGCTTCTGGGTTAGGGTCAGATCGAACTGAAGCCGGTCGTGTACCGGATTGGGAAACAGCCGGAACTGTCCATCAGTAAAGCTTTTTGTTTCGGTCGGAATCAGTACCGTAACGGTGGCCTGCCCCGTGGCCGTACCCGTGCCGCAGCCGTTGCGCAGTGCCGTGACGGTATAAGTAGTGGTCTGGGCCGGGGTTACGGTCAGGATGGCAGGCGATGTTGTTGCCGAGAAGGCTGTGCCGCCCGTAATGGTACCCTGCCAGGGACCCGTTCCCGTGAAGGTAAGCGTGAGCGAGGCCGGGCTGCCCTGTACGACCGTGCTGGCTCCGGCTACCGTGACGGTAGGGGCGGGCTGTATGGCGATCGGGTCACTGGCCACGAGTTCGGCATAGCTGATACCGCGCGCCCGTACCCGCAACCGGTAGCCGGCACCCGCAGCCAGGTTGGCGGGTAAGGTAGCCTGCAGGCCGTTGAGCGGGCCACTGCCTACCACGCGCTCAACCGCAAAACTGCCGGTTGCATCCGACAGCAATACATCGTACTGCCAGCCAGCGGCTTTGGTAGTGTTCTCAGGCGTGGCTGTAACGGCCAGCACACTGCCCGCGCAGGCACTGGCCGCCGTACGCGTGGTCAGGCGGGGCTGGGCCGACACCGTCAGGGTGTACTGGTCGGTCAGGCACTGCCGGCTGTCGGTAACCGCAACCGGGTAGGTACCGCTGCGGCTGGCCGCGTAGCGAATGCTCCGGCTGGTGGCGCCCGTTGCCCAGCGATAATCGCCCACCCACGAAGCCTGCAGGGCCAGCGTGTCGGCAAATTCGGCCGTGATCGCCGTGGTGCGGTTCACGTTTTTCATGATCGTGAACCGATCGGGTATGCTACCGTCCGACAAAATAAACTGGGCATCGAGCCGGTTGTCCGATACGTCGAGCAGCATCGAACCGCCCACAGTGGTGTTGGCGTAGATCGTTGCCGGGTGCGGGTAATCGGGCGACTGGCCCCCGAGTGCCCCCCCCGATCCGTTCACGATGTAGATGGTGCCCTGGCCTTTGGTCAGGATGGGGCAGGAGTTGGGCGTGCCGTCGTAGCGGCCGGTGGTGCTTTCGGCCTGGTTGACAGCCGGGTTGTAGGTCCGGGCCAGCCCCCGCAGGTTTTTAAGGCGGTAGAGCCGCTCGTAGCCGTGGCTATGGCCATTCAGTACCAGATCGACGTTGTAGCGCTCGAGAATAGGCGTCAGGTTCTCGCGGATAAGCTTCATCTGCTCTTCCGTATCGGAGTCATGACCGCCCTTGCTGTAGGGTGGGTGGTGAAAAATAACGATGGTCCAGGGTAGCTTGTTGGCGGCCAGATCGCGTTTGAGCCACTGCACCTGCGTGCCGGTGGTATCGTAGAGCCGGTAAATGCCGCCTTCCTGCGCCTGCGAATCGAGCGAAATCAGGTGTACGTTGCCGTAGTTAGCCGAAAAATAAGCCTTACTGTTCGACGCCAGTCCACCCGCTTCAGCCTGTGTCGGAAACGAAAACAAGCTGTAGTAGGGAATATTGAAGTTGGTTCGGCTGTCGGCGTAATCGTGGTTACCGGGGGTGCTGAATACGGGTGTATTCCGAAACGTAGGGCCGTAGAGGTCGAAAACATACTGCTGAAACTGCTCTTCCGTACCGCAGCAGTACGCGTTGTCGCCCAGCCACAGCCATAAATCGGCGGGGTGGGTAGTAGTAGCGTTGCGGTAGGCCTGATACACCTGCTTCTGGTTGTCGCTGCCAATCCCGAAATCGCCCAGCACCCACATCCGGAATGGGCGCGTGTCGCCGGCGGGCAGGGCCGTAGGTACATAATAGTCGGTGCCTGCTGCCAGGCGTGTATCGTCGTAACCGATGGCGTAGGCGTAGCGGGTGGCGGGCTGCAGGCTGGTCAGCGTGATACTGTGTTCGAGACCGGGCTGACTTTCGCGTTTGTCGGTGTTGAGGGCCGTGGTACTGCTGCCATACCAGATACGGCCGGTGGTGGGCACGTCGGTTCGCCACCGCACAATAACCGAGGTAGGCGTTACCACCTGCAGATAAGGACCCCGCACCAGACGGGCGGTTTGGGCCGATGCCGCCAGGCTCAGGCCCAGCATAATAATCAGTAAACGAAGGGAAAGACGATTCATGCCGGGCCGATTAGGCCACAAAAATAAGCCGGAGAACTGGCAAGTGCCAATAGCTCCGGCTCTCAGTCAGCACTATGTACTGACTGATCGGGTCTGGAGGCTTAACTGTGTAGCAGAAACAGGTTCTGGTGCATGCGAAGGAGGTGCTGAACCGGCCAGTCGGTCAGGTTGTAGGCCTGAAACTGCGATTTCTTGATGGGCAGAATCCGCTCGAATTTCCGGCGTTCGCGCAGGGGTAGGCCCGCCCACTGGGCCGGCAGATCGCGCAGGATCTGGTTCAGCTGCTGGCAGTTTGTGGTCGACATGCTGAAGTAGGTCGACAGGCGCTCGATGTCGGAGAGTTTCCAGAGATCGGGTTTGGCACGCCGGCTGCGAATCACACTGCTGCTGACACCGATGGCGAGCGCCAGCTGTTCATCGTTGAGTGGACATTCGCGGAGCCGCCACATAACAGCCTTGTACGTATTGACAAACGAGTGTAGTGCATTTTGTAAAGGTTCGGTCATCGTGGTGCTGAGTGGTCAGTCAGCTGGCAGACCCGGTGGGCAGGTCTGCCAGGACTGATGGTATAGATGGATAAAGCGTATGCAGGGAGATCGGGTGTAACTGATCAATGTCAGTACACGAATAGTATTGCAAATCTTGTGCCGTGTCAATTTAAAATTCACTAGTTGATACTAAAAATTGATTAAGGTAACAAAAGGGCCTAAGTGGTGATTTGGCTGCGTAACTGTTACCCGGTTCGGTACGACCAGATCAGGTAGCGCAAGTGGGGGTTGAGACTTCGGACACCAGCGGTTGGTAACTTACGGTAACCGATAAAAAAACGGGGCGGGCCGTTCGTTACGAACAGCCCGCCCCGGCGGTATTTCTCAACTAGAGACGTTAGCTGGCCTGACTCCGGCTAATCAGCACCCGAAGCGTAAACTCGTCGATCTCGACGGCCGTAGCCGACCCATTGAGGTCTGGCACGACTGCCAGCGACACAGCCTGTACTTCCTGCTGTATATAGGCGCGGTTGGCATCGATCGCATCGATCAGCTGCGCATCGGTCTGTTCCACGGCAATCGTGATCTTATCGGTCACGTCGAACTGCAGGTCTTTACGCAGGTTCTGAATCCGGTTCACAAAGTCGCGCGCGATACCTTCCCGGCGCAGCTCATCGGTTACCGTCACGTCGAGGGCTACGGTCAGCCCGCCTTCGCTCGCTACCAGCCAGCCCGGAATGTCTTCGGTCAGAATCTCGACATCGGTCAGCTGCAGCGTGAAGGGGGGCAGTTCCAGCGTGCCCTGCCGCTCCAGCTCACTCAGCTGGGCATCGGTCATGGCCGTGATAGCGGCTGCCACATCTTTCATCTGCTTGCCAAAGCGGGGGCCCAGCGCCTTGAAGTTTGGTTTCACCCGCTTCTTCAGAATGCCGCTGGCATCGTCGATAAACTCAACGGCTTTGACGTTGACCTCCGACTGAATGATCGGCGCCACGTGTTCGATCTGCCGACGCGTATCGGCGTTGAGTACCGGAATCAGCACTTTCGACAGGGGTTGCCGCACCTTCAGCTTGTGGCCTTTGCGAAGCGAGTGCACTAATGACGATACCTGCTGCGCCAGTTCCATCGAGGTTTCCAGTTCGGTATCGATCAGCGCCCGATCGGCCACCGGGAAGTTGCTCAGATGAACCGAGGCCTCGCCCCCCGTCAGGTTGCGATACAGCCAGTCGGCGTAGAAGGGGGCAATGGGCGACATCAGCTGCGATACCGTAGCCAGGCACTCGTAGAGCGTCTCGTAGGCCGCCTGCTTGTCGGGCGTCATGGCCTGCCCCTCGTGCGACGAGCCCGCCCAGAAACGCCGGCGCGAGAGCCGCACGTACCAGTTCGACAGCTGATCGTTCACGAAATCCTGGATGGCCCGCCCCGCCTTGGTGGGGTTGTAGCCATCGAGCTGCTGCTCTACGTCCAGAATCAGCGACTGCAGTTTCGACAGAATCCAGCGGTCGAGTTCGGGGCGATTGGCCACCGGAATCGTGCGGCCGGCAAACGAAAAGGCGTCGAGGTTCGCGTAGAGGGCAAAGAAATTATAGGTGTTCGAGAGCGTGCCGAAGAAACGACGCTGCACCTCGGCCACCCCGTCGAGATTGAACTTCAGGTTGTCCCAGGGTTCGGCGTTGGTGATCATGTACCAGCGCGTAGCGTCGGGGCCGTATTTGTCGAGCGTGGCGAAGGGGTCGATGGCGTTGCCCAGCCGTTTCGACATTTTGTTGCCGTTTTTGTCGAGGACCAGTCCGGTCGACACTACGTTTTTAAACGCGACCGAATCAAACAGCATGACGGCGATGGCGTGCAGCGTAAAGAACCAGCCCCGCGTCTGATCGACCCCTTCCGAGATGAAGTCGGCGGGGAAGGCGTTGTTGAAGACCTCCTGATTCTCGAACGGGTAGTGCCACTGCGCGTAGGGCATGGCACCCGAGTCGAACCATACGTCGATCAGGTCGGGCTCGCGCAGCATGACCTTGCCCGATTCCGAGATCAGGTACAGTTCGTCGACATAGGGCCGGTGCAGATCGAACGAATCACTGCCCGACGCCCGGTTGGTCTGTACGCCGGCGTAGAAGGCCTGGTTTTTTTCCAGCTGCTCGGGTGTCAGCAGGCCCGATTCAATCGCTGCCTGTACCCGGCTGGCCAGTTCGTCGACCGAGCCAATGCAGACTTCTTCGCCCGTTTCGCTGCGCCAGATGGGCAGGGGCGTACCCCAGAACCGGCTGCGGCTCAGGTTCCAGTCGACCAGGTTTTCGAGCCAGTTGCCGAACCGGCCGGTGCCGGTGCTTTCGGGCTGCCAGTTGATGGTCTTATTCAGCTCGACCAGTCGGTCTTTCTTCGCCGTTGTCCGGATAAACCAGCTGTCGAGCGGGTAATACAGAATCGGCTTGTCGGTACGCCAGCAGTGGGGATAGGGGTGTTCGTATTTCTCCACCCGGAACGCTTTGTTTTCCTGCTTCAGCTTGATCGAGATCAGTACGTCGGTGGGCCGGAACTCGGGGTCGGCGCGCTCCTCGTCGCTGTAGTATTCTTCTTTGACGTAGCGCCCGGCAAAATCGGTGATCTCCGACACGAAACGTCCCTGCCGGTCAACGATGGGGACTTCCTTGCCGGTTTCGTCGGTGACCATGATGGCCGGAATCCCGGCCGCCTGCGCAACCCGGAAGTCGTCGGCCCCGAACGTCGGCGAGGTATGTACTACGCCCGTACCGTCTTCGGTGGTCACGAAATCGCCCAGAATAACCCGAAACGCGGGCGTTTTTGGCTGTACGTAGGGCAGCAGCTGTTCGTATTCGATGCCTTCGAGGTGCTGCCCGTTGAGCCCCGGAATCTCGATGATGGCCCAGGGGATGAGCTTATCGTTGGGCTGGTAGGCACCAAAGGCCGGATCGTTGGGGCTCTCAGCGCGGGCTTTCTCGTTGAACCACCGCCCCACGAGCGCCCGGGCCAGCACCACATTGATGGGCAGGAAGGTGTAGGGATTGATGGTTTTGATCAGGACATACTCGATGTCTTTCCCGACGGTCAGGGCCGAGTTGGCGGGCAGGGTCCAGGGCGTGGTGGTCCAGGCCAGGATAAAGACCTCGTCGGAGTCGGCCGCGTCGAACAGGTAGCCCGATTTGCCGGTCAGCTTCACCCGGAACTGCGCCACCACGGTCGTATCGCGTACGTCACGGTAGGTGCCGGGCTGGTTCAGTTCGTGCGAGCTCAGGCCCGTGCCGGCTTTGGGCGAAAACGGCTGAATCGTATAGCCTTTATACAGCATATCCTGGTCGTAGAGCCGCTTGAGCAGGTTCCAGACCGATTCGATATACTCGTTTTTGTAGGTGATGTACGGATTGTCGAGATCGACCCAGTAGCCCATTTTCTCGGTGAGCGTGTTCCACTGGTCGGTAAAGCGCATGACCGTTTCGCGGCACCGCCGGTTGTAGTCTTCAACGCTGATCGTTTTGCCGATGTCGTCTTTGGTGATACCCAGTTCTTTTTCAACCTGCAGCTCGATGGGCAGCCCATGGGTGTCCCAGCCGCCTTTACGGTTGACCTGAAAGCCCTGCAGCGTTTTGTAGCGGCAGAAAATATCCTTGATGGTACGGGCCATCACGTGGTGGATACCCGGCGTTCCATTGGCCGAAGGAGGCCCTTCGTAGAACGTAAAGCTGGGCTTGCCCGCGCGGGAAGTTACCGACTGCTCAAATACCTGATGCTGATTCCAGTAGGTCAAAACCTCGGCCGCGAGCCGGGCATAATCGAGGGATTCGTATTGCTGATATGTCACGCCTGGCAACGGATGAACGGCGCGGGCCGGCGCGCAAGCTGGCAGCCGCCCGGACCGGGGGTGATGAAAAAGTAGGCAAAGATAGGGAAATGTGTTGGGGACACGAAGCCCCGCACCACGTTAGCCCGTCTGATGGCTACAACACCGGGGGCCGGCCGGCTGGTTCAGCGAACGATTAGGTAGAAGGCCAGGGCGATACCCGTGAAGCCGTACAGAAACCCGAACAGGTAGAGTCGCGTTCGCTCGGGTGCACTCAGATCCGGGCGAAGCGCATATCGAATGGTTAGTACTGACAGCAGTAACTCGATCCCACACGAGAGACTCAGTAAAAGGATAGTCATGAAGAGGAAGCCGATCACTTGTAGGCCGTGGATGACCGGATCAGACGGGCTGTACCTGATTAAACAGGCAGGCTTCGACCCGGCAGACCATCCACACCAATGCGCTTGTCTGGCATTGATAACCTCGCAGTAAATAGCAAAAAATAGTCCAGAAAATAGATACAGGTGTACCTATTCTGTGTCATTTCGACGAATTGTCTGCACTACTTTGCCATTTTCGACCAGGCGCGTCTTCAAAACGGTTTGTTTGGGGATACTGACCAGCAGCATCGGCTGGATGGTGAAGGATTGCGTAACCCGGCTGGTATCGGCCAGACGGATGTAGCGAACGGTCAGAACGGAGTCCTGTACGAAAATCCGGCTGATGGAAAGGATAGGTGGTTTGTTGGTAGCCGGCGTCGTAAGGCCAATCACCATGTCGCGGCTGAAGTTGGGGACGTCGGGCTTTTTGCTGGTAGTTGTAGCCGGCTTGAACATCTCATGAAACCGGCCGGCTTCCTCAAACACAAACAGAGTAGGCTTCCCCTTGTTGACGGGGGCATCGCTGCTCAGAAAGTAGCCGTTCAGCAACTTGAACGTAAGGTTGGTCTGAGCCAGGGCGAAGAAACTGCAGGAGAGGGCAAAAAGAACGAAAAACGAGACCCGAATGGTCCGGTACGAACGCGTGCTGGTTGACGAAAGAGGCATATAAACGAAACAAACTACGTACTGATACTATCTTTTTAACGACAGCCTGTCTGCTTCGGTGTACGTATGAACGGAAAAAAACGCCTATTTCGGCTGCGTAGCGGTGGTCGACCCCGGATTGGTTATTGACATGCCGGCCACGTTGAAGCAGGAGTTCTGGTTATCGCTCTGGCACTCAAACAGATCGAACAGTTCGACACCGGGATCGAGTCGTTCGAAATACAACACAAACGGTACCCGCTCATCGTTCCGGATTTCGCGCGTTTCGGGTGTCATCGGAATGCCTTCAGTCTTGAGCAGCGCGTAGGTTTTTTTGCCATCGGCGGTGGCCAGCACGGCCTTGGGGTTAAACGAAATGCTGCTGCTGCCGCCATAGATGTTGTTGTGGCGATCGGTGGGGTCTTTGGCAAACGTTAGGTACAGAACGGTATAACTGGCGGTCAGCTGAATGTCGGTGACGCGGATGTCGGGGTCCTGCGAATGGCCAAGGCCGCCGTGCGGATCGGGGTAGAGCCGCGACTGCGCCATTCGGGCAAGCTGGTTGGGCTGGTAGTATTCGGCGCCGTCGGCGGGTGCCTGCACGGCGGCAGGCCGGTTCGACGCGCAGGCCGTCAGCAGCAGGCCGGAGAACAAAACAATGGCTTTCATACGGGGCGCCGGGCAGGCTGCGTCCGGCAGACAGTCGGGTTATCGGTAGACCATAGCCAAGTTAAGGATAATTTCGGTTCCGGCATCGTTGTCGGCTGCGCTGCACCAGTGGCCGGTCGGGTCTTTATCCGGCGGTAGCCGACAGCTACCGGAGCCGACAGTCGGCTACCGCCGATAATCAGGCTGGCACGGTAGCGGTAAGGGCAGCCCAGATCTGATCGTAGACGGCCACCGGCGACAGGCGCGCCCCGGCGTCGTGACGGCTGATGAATACCGGATGGTACTCGGTCGGCGTGCCGGTGCGTCCGTGCGAACCTTTTACCAGCGTAGCATCGAGCGAAATAATGTTCATCAGGTAGCGGAAACCCAGTTTCTTGCGGGCCAGTTTGTAGCCGGCCTTGAGTTTGATAAGGGGGTTGGTCTGGTCCATGAACATCTCTGCGGGGTCGTAGCCAGGTTTCTGGTGGATGGCCACCAAGCGGGCAAAGTCGGGTGCCCGGTCGTCGTCGAGCCAGTAGTAGTACGTAAACCAGCTGTCGGCATCGGCCACGACTACCAGGTCGCCGGCGCGCTCGTGGTCGATGTGCTCAAGCTTCTGCTGCGCCCGGTCGAGTACACGTTCTACACCGGGAGTATTTTCCAGCAGGGTGCGCACCTGCTCATAAACCGAGGGATCGTTGATGTACACGTGCGCAATCTGGTGATCCGAAACGGCGAAGGCACGCGAGGCCCCCGCGTCGAACAACTCCAGCCCCCGTTCTTCGCGGTACTGAATCATGTCGGGCGCGGCCTGGCGCAGAATCCGGTTGAGGTGTACGGGACGGCTTACATCGGTGATACCGTATTCCGACAGGACAATTACCTCGGCGCCTTTGCCTTCGTAATACTGAATCACATCGCGGCACAGGTCATCAATTTCGCGCAGGTCGTTGCCGATTCGGGCCGGGTCGGTGCCAAATTTTTGCAGGCAGTAGTCGAGGTGGGGCAGGTAGATAAGCGTCAGGGTGGGGTCGTGCCATTTATCGACCAGCATCGACGCGTCGGCAATCCAGCGCGAGCTTTTGATGGTTGTGGCCGGGCCCCAGAACTGAAAGAGCGGGAACGTGCCCAGCTCCTGCTGCAGCCGGTCGCGCAGGTCGCCGGGGTGGGTGTAGCAGTCGGGGAACTTCAATCCGTCAGACGGGTACTGCGGCCGGGGCGTTGCCGAATAATCGGCCGAGGAGTACATGTTGTACCACCAGAACATTTTGGAGACCGTGAAGGTGGGATCGAGTTTTCGGGCCCGATCCCATATTTTTTCGCCCGCTACGAGCTTGTTCGACTGCTTCCAGAACTTGACTTCCGAATCGGTACGGTCGTACCAGCCGTTGCCAACGATACCCGTTTCGCTGGGCCATTTGCCGGTTACATAGGTCGACTGCACGGAGGTCGTCAGGGCGGGCAGCATGGGGTCGATGGTAGCCCGATGGCGCGCGGCCATCCACTGCTTCAGAAAGGGCGTATGGTCGCCAATCAACGAATAGGAAAGACCAACAACGTCGAGTACTACGGTTTTTCGCATGGTCGTAAGAGAAAGGTAAGGCAACCGGGTGTGCTCGGCTGCGCCAGAATCGGGGCCGGTCAGGCAGGCGGCCGCCTGGGTGTATCAGGTCTGTTTGTCGATTGCCGTCTGAACCCAGTTTAGTTCGCGGGCGATGGAATCAACGAGCGACGCTTTCAGGTCTGCGGGCAGCACATCCCAGGTGTAGGTTTCAACTTCAAACTGATTGGTAAACGCGCGTTCGGTCTGCAGGGCCAGCACGGTTTCGATAGCGTCGCGGGTAGACGTGAGCAGACCGTACTGATCCACGAAAATCGGGACGTGGAAGTGAGCCCGCCATTCGGCATGGGTATGGTCGAAAGCCGCCAGGGCTTCGGGCAAATCGCCAAAGCGCAGTAGCTGCCCGTCGATGGTGCGGGCCACCACCTGGTGCAGGTAGGTAGGCTCGTTGAACACCTCGAACGCCTGCCGGACAGCCGCCCGCCCGGTTGCATCGCCCGCCGGGAAGTCGGCTTTGAGCGCTGCGCTGATTTGAACTTTACCCACCCGCAGCCCGTAGGCCTTCAGTTTATCGAGCACCTCGGCGGGCTGCTCGTAGCCAACGGCCGCGTGGCACACATCGTAGCAGAGCCGCACATGCTCGCAGATGGCCTGTTCGGCGGCTTCGTCGGTCAGGCCGAACTGCTCGGTTAGCTGCTCGATACCCATGGGCAGCAGGTAATCGGTGTACCAGCTGATAAACTCGTCGGTTGTTTCGAGTACGCCATCGGGTTCGGGCTCGATGTCGAGGTGCATGAGCCGATCGGTTTGCCGGCGTAGCGTGATCAACTCGGCCACGACCTCCAGGATGTTCTGGGTTGTCTGCGAGTAGATGTAATCGCGGGCAGCCGGCTGTACCCACTCGAACCACCGCCGGTATGATAACGGCGAGGTGGAGACTCCCCCCTGGATGGGGTTGCCCAACTCATCGACGGGCAGCAGTACCGACAGTAGCCGAAACAGCCGCTTGGTGTACTCGACCCGCGCTTCGGTTGTCCAGTCGGGGGCGTGGACCTGATCTTTGACAACCGTATGATGAAAGCCGCCAAACGGGAAGCCGTTCATCGTGAATACGTAGCAGTTGTTGTCGGCCAGCCAGTGCTGAAAGGCAACGAGTTGCTGCGGGTCTTCCAGTTCCTGACTGGCCTGATCGGACAGGCGCAGGCCGATGCCGAAGGGAAGGGCGCGGCTGTCGGCCGGCAGTTGCATCTTCAGGGCCGGGATGGCGCGCTGCAGTTCGGCAAAGTGGTCGGCCCAGTGCTCGCCGGCGTGGATGTTGGTACAGTAGCCCAGGTGCCCGATCGTCGTTTTCATACGGTCTCGGTTTCGGTATGTTTCAGCTGGGCAATAGCCTGCCGGATGCGGGTATCGTCCATTTCATGCACCTCAACACCCTGGCCCAGTCCGGTCAGCAGCATGATGGTCAGCTCGCCCCCCAGGTGCTCCCGAAATTCGGCCAGTCCTTTCAGAACAGCCGCACTGTTGTCGGCATCGAGCATGGGCTGGTAAAGCGTGAAACCGAGTGTTTGCAGCACGGCCAGTACCCGCTGCGCATCGGCCTCGGTCAGCCAGCCCAGCTGTTGCGAATAGAGCGTGTCGAGGGCAATACCGATGGCAACGGCTTCGCCGTGGCGCAGCTCGAAGTTGGTTAGCTGCTCCAGCTTGTGGGCGCTCCAGTGCCCGAAGTCGAGGGGCCGCGACGACCCCATCTCAAACGGATCGCCACTGGCAATATGCTGCAGGTGCAGGTCGGCGCAGCGGTAAATGAGGTACTGCATGGCCGCCATGTCGCGCCCGGCCAGCCGGGGGGCGTTGGCTTCGATCCACTCGAAAAAAGCCCGGTCTTTGATCAGGGCTACTTTGATGGCTTCCGAGATACCCGCCCGCCAGTCGCGCTCGTCGAGGGTGGTCAGAAACGACTGGTCGTTGAAAACGGCCACGGGGGGCACAAACGTGCCGAGAAAGTTTTTCTTGCCACGGTAGTTGATGCTGTTTTTGACGCCAACGCCCGAGTCGTTCTGCGACAGCACCGTGGTCGGAATCCGGATATGGCGAATACCGCGGTGCGAGATGGCCGCTGCGTAGCCCACCATGTCGAGTACCGAACCGCCCCCGATTCCTACCACAAAAGAGTGGCGGTCGATGCCGAGCCGGTCCACGGCGTCGACTACGGCATCGGTCTGGGCGGTATCATTCTTGGCAATTTCGCCCCCGGCCACCACCAGCAGTTCATCGACCAGGTCGAGCCCGGGCAGCTGGGTCTGTACGTACCGGCGAATAGCCTCGGGCAGGTCGGGGTGCGTATCGACTACGCCCGAGTCGAGCACAACGAGCAGTTTCCGCCGGACCGTACTGGTCGACTGGTCGAAAAAACGGGCAAAGAGCGGATTGCTGGTGTCGAAAAGATGCTCAGTGAAGTAAACCGGATACGTGAAGCGGACACTGAAAGCTTGCTGCAAATGATCCATGAACGGAAGAAAAGTAAACGAAACGTTGTCGGGCCGACAGCGTAAAAACCGTTAAAAGTACGAAAAATGGCCGGATGGAGGCCGGTTGCTGCCTACGGTAAACAACTGGATCGCGAAGTTGCTAGTTCCGCCTGCCCGCTGCCGGAACGAAGAATCAACCAGCGGGATTATACCCGCAGACTGCCTAAAAAAGCAGGGCACCCCACCGGGGTGCCCTGCTGTATGGAAATGAGTGATGAGCCCGGAAACGGCGTCCGGACTAGCCGTACATCGGGCGGTATTTCAGGATGCCATACAACTGCCTGTAGACCGACAGAAAGGGGATAATAAGAATCTGGCAGAAGCTTTTCAGGGTCAGCCGGTGCTGGAGGGCAACAGGCAGTTTATGCCGCACGTAGAGGGTCGATAGTACGATCCACAGGCTGAAACCGAGCATGGCCAGTCGGGGCCAGCCCGCGAGCAAACCACCCAGCCCGGCCAGGATTCCCAGAATCGTAACGCAGTATTTCAGAAACGACGATCGGTCGAAACGCACCGGATGCCGCAGCCGCTGAGCCGCCGACGACCGGGTTTTGGGTACCTGCTGGTGCGCGTAGGCTGGTTCGGGGGCGCGGGCGGGCCGGCTCGAGGCCCGAACCGGGTGTACCACAACGGCATCGGGACAGTACGTAACCGGAATGCGCTGGTCGATCAGTCGGTCCAGCAGTTCGGCATCGGGCCCGTCGGTTACTTCCGAAAAGCCCTGCAGGCGGTCGAAAAGCTTTATGTCGAAAAAACAGTTGGCCGAGGTCAGCTCCTGCGTGTCGAGTTGTAACAGATCGGGGCTGATTGGGTGACTGGTGGGTGCCGGAAGCAGCCGGATCTGACCGGTCAGACACTGGGCACCCTGTTCGAAATCGACCAGGGCGTTGGCGAGCCAGTCGGGCTGGGGCAGACAATCGTCGTCGGTAAACGCGATAAACCGGCCGCGGGCGGCCTGCCAGCCGCGGTTGCGGGCAGCCGCAGCACCACGCCGGATGGGCTGGGGCAGGTAGCGGATATCGAGCAGGCCCCGCTGCTGGCTGAGCTGACGGGCAAAGAGAGCAACGGCCGTAGCGGTAACGGGCGAGTCGCCATCGTCGACAATAATAATCTCGAACTGGCTACGCGACAGGGTTTGCCGTTCGAGTGCATCGAGGCATTTAAGTAAGCGGGCGGGCTGCTGGTAGGTTGGCACAACTACCGTAAAATCGGGGGTCATACGATGCGTTGTATAACGTTAGCATGAGAGGGAGACGGTTTTCAGGAAAGTAGATAAAGCGGCTGGTGGCTGTTCCGCAATTCTGGCACGGCCACCGCTATACAAAAGCAAATTTGGGGCCGCTTTTCTGGCACGCTCCTCAGGGCGGTTGGGACTGGCTTTTGCGTTAGTTTTGTGGCCTGACCGAACGTTTTATTCGCAACACCTATGCTGGCACTCATCACGGGCGCAACATCGGGCATCGGGCAGGCTACGGCCGAAGCCTTTGCCAAACTTGGTTACCGTTTAGTTTTATGCGGCCGCCGGCTCGATCGGCTCGAGGCCGTTTCGCAGGCGCTGTCGGCCACGACCGCCGTTTATACGCTGGCTTTCGACGTGCGCGACCCGCAGGCGGTTGCTTCGGCCATTGGTAGTTTGCCCGCCGAGTGGCAGGCTATCGATATTCTGGTCAACAACGCCGGCAATGCGCACGGCATGAGCCCCATGCAGGAGGGCGACACGGCCGACTGGGACCTGATGATCGACGCCAATGTGCAGGGGCTGCTGTATGTGTCGAAAGCCGTGATTCCGGGCATGGTGGCCCGTCAGAAGGGACATATCGTGAACCTTAGCTCGATTGCCGGGAAGCAGACCTACGCCAACGGGGCTGTGTACTGTGCCAGCAAAGCCGCCGTCGAAGCGCTGAGCACGGGCATGCGGCTCGACCTGACCCAGCACGGAATCAAAGTAACCAACATTGCGCCGGGTGCTGTGGAAACGGAGTTTTCGGTGGTGCGCTTCAAGGGCGATACCGAACGGGCGGCCAAAGTCTACGAAGGCTTTACACCCCTCAACGCAGGCGACATTGCCGATACGATTGTTTACGCCGTGACGGCGCCGGCCCACGTAACCATTGCCGACCTGACCATTCTGGCCAGTGCGCAGGCAGCCGCTACGACCATCCACCGGAAATAAACAGCCGCATACACGCAACAGGGCGTCGCCCTAACCGGTCAGCTGGCCCGTTGGGGCGACGCCCTGTTTTGGGGTACTAACCGTCGCTAAGCGATCAGTTGCGCCAGCACGGCCGGCTCCACGCGGTGCCCCCCGTCGAAGGCCGTGATGCGCATGGTGGGCACGTCGGCCTGCAGCCGGGCCAGATAAACCCCCGGGTCGGGCATGGCCTGAATGTATTCGTCCTGCCGGCCATACACATAATGCACCTCCCGGTTGGCCAGCTGGCTGGGGTCGATGATGGGTTGCAGCCCCTCGGGGAAATAACCCGCCCAGAGGATCAGCCGATCGACGCGGATGTGCCCCGACGCCAGCCATCGACAGGCAGTGGCGGCTCCCTGCGAAAAGCCCAGTAGCGATATGTGCAGCGCAGCGGGGTCGCGGCCGTCCAGCACCTGGTCGTAAAGAGCATTGAGGTAGCCGGTGAAGTCGGCAATCTCGGCATCGCGGTCTTCGCGCGTCAGCCACGAGGCTCCCACGCGCGTGTACGTATTGTCGAGGTAGAGCCGCGACAGCCCTTCGGGAATCACAATCAGTGTATCGGGACTGGCCAGACCGCTGAATTTGCGGCCGAAATAAGCGGCCAGCTGGCCAAAGCCGTGCAGGCAAAACCAGATATGGCGCGTATCGGCCGAGGGCGTGCCGATGGTATAGTATCGGGCCGTGCGCGTGACCGGGAGGTGGTGCTGATTCATCAGGGGGTGACGAGACTGCTGAGAATGCCTTCTTTAAGTGAATAGGTGGCGGTCCGGATCTGGTCGATGCCGTAGGCCCGGAGCACATAATCGATCAGGCAAACAGCCACCACAATCATATCGACGCGCAGTTCGATCATGCCCGGCAGCGCCATGCGTTCGGCATGGTTGCGGCTGATGAGTTCGGCGTAACTCCGGTAGAATTCGGCTTTGGGAAGCGTAAAGGTGGTTTGTTCGGGGTCGGGCAGGTGACCCTGTTCGTGCATAAACCACAGGTCGACCAGCGTATCGAACGAACCCGACGAACCGACCAGTACGGTGGGCTGGTACTGGTGTACGGCGTTGGCCAGGGGTAGCAGCTGCTCCTGAAAATAATCGTGCAGCCGCCGGATGCTGCTGGCCGGAATGGGGTCTGACTGCTGCGGAGCGCCGGGCATGAATCGCTCCATCAGCCGTTGCCCGCCGATCTCGAAGCTTTGTTTCCAGAAAACGCGCGCTTCGGTGCCCAGGATAAACTCCACGCTGCCACCGCCAATGTCCATCACCAGGGCCGTCTGGGTGTCGAGCGCACCGGCGGCCCGTACGCCCCTGAAAATATAATCCGCTTCTTCGTCGCCCGACAGCACCCGGACCGGAATACCCGTCTGGTCGCGTACGCGTTCGATAAAGTCGGCCTGGTTTCGGGCCACCCGAATGGCGCTGGTGCCGGTGGCAATGACCTGATCGGGCGCTACGCCAAAAGCATCGAGCTGCTGGCGGAAATACGTCAGCACGCTGAGGGCGCGTGCCATGCCTTCGTCGGTGATAAAGCCCTGATTGATACCCGCCTGTCCGATCCGGGCGGGCCGGCTCTCCCGAAACAGCGTAGTAACGTGCTGGTTCTGCCGGTCTGCAATCAGCAAATGGAAGGTATTGGTTCCTAAGTCAATAATGGCTTGTTTCATAGTCGCAAAGCTATTACCTTTGCGGTCCGGTTTTAGCTAAAACAGATTTTTTACAACATGCTTATCATTAACGTTAAAGACAACGAGTCGATCGACAAAGCCCTGAAACGCTTCAAGAAGAAATTCGAGAAGACGGGTGTGTTGCGTCAGCTGCGGTCGCGGACGGCTTTCCAGAAACCGTCGGTAAAGCGTCGCACCGAAATCATCAAAGCCGCCTACAAAGAGCGGATGTACGGCAACCACACCGAGCAATAGGCATCGGTTGGTTGGCAGGCACACAGCATCGCCACCGATTGCGCAGTCGGTGCGTCACAGCCAGGCCTCAACAGCATACGGGAGCAGCAAACAGCATGTTTGCTGCTTTTTGTATTTATAAGAAGGCAGGAAAATCGTCGAGAAACTGAACCTGGGCCGAAACGTGGTCGATCTGGCAGCAATAATGGGTCAGGCCGTTTGAAATAACGACATAAGGAGCCTTGTGTACGTGGTTGTAACGGGCTACCTGATCGAATACGGCCTGGGACAACGGTACGTGGGGGGCCTTGCACTCAACAATCAGATAGGGTTGCCCCGTCCGGTCGAATACCACCACATCGGTGCGCTTCTGGGTCTGGTTGAGCAGCAGCCCACCCTCGGGTCGGATCAGGGCTTTGGGGTACTGGTAGTGGGTAAGCAGCAGATGAACGATGTGCTGACGTACCCACTCCTCGGGCGACAGCCGGACGTACTTCCGGCGTAACAAATCGAAAATATAAGCTTTCCCTTCGACTTGCTTAATTTTGTGATCAAAAGCGGGCAGGTTCAGTGCAACCATACACGAAGATAAAGAGCAAAAGAGCGAATGAGTGATAGAGCGACTGATAAGCGACTAACTTTTTTACTTTATCTGTGCTTCGGTTTTTATCCTTTCGCTCTTTCACTCTTTTATCGCACCGGCGACCCGGTCTTTTGCTCTTTAGATCTATGAAAACCAAAGAAGAAATCGTTACCAACTGGCTGCCCCGCTATACTGGAACCCCCATCGATCAGTTTGGCGAGTACATTCTGCTGACCAACTTCATCAACTACGTCGAGCTGTTTGCCCAGAAATTCGATGTAGAGGTGCTGGGGCAGGGGCGGGCCATGCAAACCGCAACCGCCAACAACATCACCATCATCAACTTCGGTATGGGGAGCGCCATGGCGGCCACGGTCATGGACCTGCTGTCGGCGGTGAGCCCAAAAGCCGTGCTGTTTCTGGGTAAATGCGGTGGCCTCAAAAAAACACAGCTCGGCGACCTGATTCTGCCCATTGCCGCCATCCGGGGCGAAGGGACCAGCAACGATTACATGCGGCCCGAGATTCCGGCACTGCCTTCGTTCCGGCTGCAGCGCTCGGTATCGTCGACCATCAAACGCTATGAACTCGACTACTGGACGGGTACCGTGTATACCACCAACCGCCGGATCTGGGAGCACGACGAAGCGTTTAAAGATTACCTGCGCGAAATTCGGGCGATGGCTATCGATATGGAAACGGCCACGATTTTTACGGTCGGTTTTGTCAACTCCATTCCGCACGGTGCCCTCCTGCTCGTATCCGACAACCCGCTGGTGCCGGAGGGCGTGAAAACTGAAGAGAGCGACAAACGCGTGACAGGGCAGTTTGTGAACCGCCACCTCGAAATCGGCATCGACGCGCTGCTCGAACTCGAATCGTCGGGCGATTCGGTCAAACACCTGCGTTTCGAATAAAGCGATCCGGCGTATATATTAACAGGAAAGGGCACCGTCTGTACAGACGGTGCCCTTTCCTGTAGGTACTGGTCAGCTAAAGGGGTAGCAATCGGTTAGTTGCAGAACTCACTGATCGTTTTGTAGGCCTGGGTGTAGCCCAGCTCGCCCGCTTTCGACAGATCGAGGCAGCCGGCATTGTCTTCGCCCAGACTATAGCGAACGAGGCCACGCATGTAAAACGCTTCGCCAAACCGGGGGTTCAGCTTGGTAGCATTGTTGAAATCGTTGAAAGCCGATCGCTGATCGCCCTGTGCCGACCGCAGCATAGCCCGGTTGAAATAAGCGTCGGCGTTGGTGGGGTTCAGTTCGATCGAGTGGTTCATGTCGGCCAGGGCACCTTTCTCATCGCCCTGTTTGAGCCGGCTGATGCCCCGCCCCAGAAAAGCCTCGGCCCGATCGGTCGACAGGGGATTGATGCGGGTATTTACCTGCACCGAATTGCGCAGGTTGTCGAGCATGGCGCGGGTGAAGCGACTGCTGTAGAGGGGGCGGTCGGAGCTGTTGCTGTTATCGAGGTCGATGGCCTGATTGTAATCGGAAACCGCGCCTTTCTGATCGCCCAGGCGGCTGCGGCTGAAACCGCGTCCGTAATAGGCGTTGTAGTTGAGCGGGTGCAGCTGAATCGCCTGATCGTAGTCCGGAATGGCGCCTTTAAAATCGTTGAGCCGGGCCTTGGTGTAGGCGCGGTAATAGAATGATTCGCCATCCTGCGGGTTCAGTTCAACAGCTTTCGTGAAGTCGTCGAGGGCACCTTTATAATCCTGCAATTCGAACCGGGCAATGCCACGTCCGGCAAAAGCCGGGGCGCGCTTGGGTGTGGCGTCAATAACTTTGTTCATGTCCTGCAAACTGCCCGTGTAGTCGCCTAGGTGCTGCCGGCCCATACCGCGCACATAGTAGTACTGCGCATTGGCGGGGTCCAGTTCGATGGCGCGGGTAAAATCGGTTAGAGCAAGCCGATCCTGCCCCAGGCGTACCCGGCTGGTGCCGCGGCTGTAGTAAGCCTGCGCATCCTCGGGATTGATTTCGATGGCGCGGCTGTAGTCGAGCAGGGCTCCGCGGTGATCATCCTGCCGGCTTTTGCTGATACCCCGGCTCAGGTAGGCCAGCTGATCTTTCGGATTAATTTCGATGGCCCGGTCGTAATCAAGAATGGCGCCCCGGTGATCTTTCAGGTTTGCTTTGACAAGCCCCCGGTTGTAATAACTGGGTCCATTCTCGGGGTTCATCGTGATGGCCATGTTGAAGGCCTGCAGCGCACTGGTAAAATCGCCGGTTTTGCTTTTGGCGAGTCCGGCATCGAAATATTCGGCGGCCGACTGCTGCGCCGATACAGGGCTGATAAGCCAGAAAAGAGCCACCAGCAAGGTAAGTGGCCGTACAAAATGCGTCATGGATCGGTACGTGTTACGAGGGTATAAGCAATGCGGTACTGGTTTGGGGTACTCCCTCAATCTGAATTGAGGCCGGCAAGCAGATGATTTGTGACCTGCCCTCTTTAGACGCGGGAAGAGGAGAAAAACAACATCTGTGAGCGCTGATCGGACAAATTTTAACCCAAAAAGGCTTAATTTTGACACTTTGTCAGGCGTGTGCCCGCCTAAATTGTTTAAAATCGGACTTTTTGTCTTGTTTTTGTCTGGTAGGCAGATTGGTATGTCGTTTGTAAAATGATGCTTGTGTTCGCAACCGAACAGCTAAACAACTAACTGCAAAAAGTCATGTCAACCTTAGTTCGATACAACCGCATCCCTACCTTCTTCAACCCGTTCAGCGCTGCCGAGTTTGGCCAGCCCGTTATCAATCGGTACCGCAGCACCCTGCCCAATGTACCGGCTGTCAACGTGAAAGAAACGGAAACGGCTTTTGTGCTTGATCTGGCTGCTCCCGGCCTCAAGAAAGACGATCTGAAAGTAAGTGTGCTGAAAAATCAGCTCACCATTGCCTACAAATCGGAGACGAACAGCGAAGAGAAAACAGAGAAATTCACCCGGCAGGAGTTTGGTATCAGCCAGTTTGAACGGAATTTCCGACTCCCCAAAAACGTGAATGCCGAAGCGATCAACGCGACTTACACCGATGGTATTCTGACGGTTGAGCTGCCGAAAGTGGCGGTAAACGAAGAAAATGAAGTAAAAGAGATCGCCATTAACTAAGGCGCCTTTCCGAATACCCGCTTATCGTGAGTGAGCCGGCCCCGGGCCGGCTCACTTTTTTTTAGGGCTGGGCAAGGGCAGCCATAAACGCGGTGAGCTTAATTGGGTCGAGGTGTCCGTTGGTGCGCACACCGCTGCAAAGGTCGAGGCCAAAGGGCTGTACCGTGGCGATGGCTTCCCGGGCGTTGACCGGGTTGAGCCCCCCCGCCAGCCATACTGGTATTGCCGAGTGCCGGACAGTCTGTCGGCTCAGGCTCCAGTCGTGCACCCGCCCGGTACCGCCCAGTTCCTTGACGGTCAGGCTGGGGTTGCCTGAATCGAGCAGGAGCGCATCGACGCCGTTGGCAGCGGCCACCAGGGCCTCGTCGACACTCTGCTGGTCGCGTACGTGAATGACCTGCACCAGCTTAACGGCCGGCAGCACCTCGTGGAGCCGGGCGTAGGTATCGGCCGGAACGGCATCGACGAGCTGAATGGTGTTGGCCCCCACGCGCTGCTGGTGGGCCAGCACACCGGTAAGGGTGGTTTCGGCAGTCAGCATAAACGTAGCCACCGGGGGCGGTACCTGCGCCACGATACTGGCGGCCAGTGCATCGCTCACCACGCCTGGCCCGCTGGGCATGGCACCCACCAGACCCAGGGCATCGGCACCCAGCCGGATGGCCAGCCGGGCTTCGTCGAGGCTGCTGATGCAGCAGATTTTAACGCGGGTCCGGCCCGTAAATTCCTGGTTCATACGCGGAGAAAAGGCTTGCTTGTTCGGGACAAAACTAGCTTAAAGCGGGTTAGCCAGTTAAATCCAATTCCGATTATCGTGGCTGTTTCTACCTCCAGCGATCCGTACGCGTCGCTTCGTATCCCTGAGTTTCGCTATTTCATCTCCAATAGTTTCCTCATTACGGCGACGCTGCTGGTGCAGGAAGTGATTCTGGGGTATGAACTCTACAAGATGACGCACGATCCGCTGGCGCTGGGGCTGGTGGGGCTGGCCGAAGCGCTGCCGTTTATTGCGCTCTCCCTGTTTGGCGGGCACCTGGCCGACCGGCGCGACAAGAAGCGCCTGCTGCAGTGGAGCCTGCTGGTCATCGTTCTGGGATCGGTTATTCTGTACGCCGTTTTTCAGCCATCCATTGTAGGGCAGTTGTCGCAGGCTGCCCGGCTGGGTACGATCTATGGCGTGCTGATGCTCATTGGCACGGCTAAGGGATTTTACTCGCCGGCCAGTTCGTCGCTTAAGCCGTTTCTGGTGCCGCGTGAGCTGTATGCCAACTCGGCTACCTGGAGCAGTTCGGCCTGGCAGGCGGGTGCCATTGTGGGGCCGGGTCTGGCTGGTTTTCTCTACAACTGGCTGGGCTTCGACAATACGCTGCTGGTGATTATCGGGCTGCTGATCGTGTGTCTGCTGCTCATCACGATGATCGAGCGCCGGCCCGTGCCCGTCAGTGATGCCCCCCTTCAGAGCCTGCGCGAGAGTCTGAAGGAGGGCTTTCGGTTCGTGTTCAAAACACCCATCGTGTTGTATGCCATCTCGCTCGACCTGTTCTCGGTACTTTTTGGGGGCGTGGTATCCATACTCCCCATCTTTGCCGAGGACATTCTGCACGTTGGGGCCGAAGGGCTGGGTTTTCTGCGCGCGGCTCCGTCGGTCGGCGCTGTACTGACGATGGCGGTTATGACCCGGTTTCCGCCAACCCATAATGCCTGGCGTAACATGCTGCTGGCCGTGGCGGGTTTCGGCGGGGCAACCATTGTATTTGCCCTGTCGACCAACTTCTATTTGTCCGTACTGATGCTGAGCCTGACCGGCGCATTCGACAGCGTCAGCGTTATCATTCGGCAAACGATTCTGCAACTTTTTCCGCCCGATCACCTGCGTGGGCGGGTGGCAGCGGTCAACGGCATTTTCGTAAGCTCTTCCAACGAAATCGGCGCGTTCGAATCGGGCGTGGCCGCCAAGCTGTTCGGAACCGTACCCTCGGTACTGCTGGGTGGCGCCTTTACCCTCGTGGTGGTCAGTTATATTTACGTGCGCTCCAAACCGCTGTTCAGTATCCGGCTAAGCTAGTTGCTGGCTAGGCCGTGGCCGACCGTCTGGTAGCCTGCTGCACGTAGGTCGACAGATCGATCGGCTGATCGAGCAATACCCGGGCGTTGAATACTTCCCAGAACAGTTCGTCGGACAATTGGTACTCACGCTCGATGCGAATCAGATCGCGGATACTGTCTTTGAGTACAAAAGGCGAGGGGGTCGACTGACCGTTGGTAGCAGGCCGATTTTCCATACGTGTTGCTGAGTTGGTTATAACTAAGAGAACGGATTTTTAGAACGACCTCATTGTCAGATTGTTTTACGGAAAATAGCTGGCACTGACCAATTGGTTAGAATAGTGCAATTGCAGGCGTTGTGTGGGGGCTCTGAGCGCATTTGTGGCCCCGAAGGGTACAAGAAATTTTTTTATCGAAACTAAGTAACTGATTATCAACATGTATATGAAAAAAATGGCATGTGCGCTGCTCAGTCTGGCCTGCTTATGGACAGTGGGAGCCGGATCGGGACAGGCGCGCCCGAAGCCGATTCGACTGGTAAAAGCTTGGGAAACCGACACGACCCTGCGTACACCCGAGTCCGTGTTGTACGACCCCGCGCAGAATCTGCTCTACGTAGCCAATATCGATGGTAAGCCCGACGCCCTCGACGGTAACGGCTTTATCTCCACTCTGTCGACCGACGGAAAAATAACGAAACTGCACTGGGCATCGGGCCTTAACGCACCCAAAGGCATGGGCCTGCACGGCAATAAACTTTACGTGACCGATGTGTACCGGCTGGTGCTGATCAACACCGAAACCGGGCAGGCCGAAAAAACCTGGGATGCCGTTGACGTGAAAACCGCTTTTCTGAACGACGTTACGGTGGCTAAAGACGGCACGGTCTACGTCAGCGATAACCGCAACGATAAGCTGTACCGTTTGAAGGATGGTAACTGGGAAGTCTGGATGGAAGGCGGCACGATTGGCAAGCCCAACGGCGTGCTGGCGCTGGGCAATGATAAACTGCTGATAGGCAGTACGAAGACCGGCGCGCTGCAGGAGCTGGACGTGAAGTCGAAGGCCGTGACCAAACTGGCCGATGGCATGGGCAACACCGACGGTATTGCCGTGGCCCGCAAAAACAGCTACTTCGTGTCGGACTGGAACGGCCAGATCTTTCAGGTCGACGCCGGGGGCAAGGCTACGCAGCTGCTCGACCTGCGCGCCGACAAGATCAACACCGCCGACCTGACGGCGATACCGGCCCAGCGGCTGCTGGTGGTGCCCACCTTTTACCACAACCGCGTGATTGCCTACCGCTGGGAATAGCCACGCCGGCTGCCCCTGAAAAAACTCTGGCAATGGAGCAGGCTATAGGGCCTGCTCTATTGCCAGAGTTTGTTTTATGATAGGGCTAGCTCAGGCCAGCAGCTGCCGGATGGCCGCCTGGGCGCGTTCGGCCCCGAAGCCACGGAGTGCCTGCTGCAACTGCGCCACAATGAGATCGTTACCCAGGTTGCCGATGCTGCCTTCGTGGGTATGGTTAAGCGTTTCTGGCCGGGCGTAGCTATGGTCGGCAATTTCCTTGCCCACCTGCCGGTAGGCTTCGCGGAACGGTACACCCTGCAGCACCAGCTCGTTGACCCGTTCGACGCTGAACAGCAGGTCGTATTTTGCGTCGGCCAGCAAATTGGTTTTCACCTGCAGGTGTTCGAGCATGAAGGCTGTGATGTCGAGGCAGTCGAGCAGTTCGTCGAAGGCGGGCATTAGTATTTCTTTCAGCAGCTGCATGTCTCGGTGGTAGCCCGAGGGCAGGTTACTCATCACGAGCGTAACCTCCATCGGCAGGGCCTTCAGCCGGTTGCATTTGGCGCGCAGCAGTTCGGCCACGTCGGGGTTTTTCTTGTGGGGCATAATGCTGCTGCCGGTGGTCAGCGCATCGGGCAGCACCACGAAGCCAAAGTTCTGGCTGTTGTAGAGACAGATATCCATAGCCATCCGGCCAATGGTAGCGGCTACGGCGGCCAGGGCGGTCAGAGCCGTCTGTTCGGTTTTACCCCGGCTCATCTGCGCGTACACCACGTTGACGTGCATCCCTTCGAACCCCAGCAGCTCGGTAGTGAGGGTGCGGTTGAGCGGAAACGACGAGCCGTAGCCGGCGCCCGAGCCTAGCGGGTTGCGGTTGGCCAGCCGGTAGGCCGTTTGCAGCGTCAGCATATCGTCGGCGAGGGCTTCGGCGTAGGCACCAAACCACAGGCCAAACGACGAGGGCATAGCAATCTGCAGGTGCGTGTAGCCCGGGAGCAGGTCGGCCTTGTGTTGGTCGGAGCGGCTGATGAGGTGGTTCACTACGCGTTCGACGGCCTGCGCCACCTGCCACAACCGATCGCGGGTAAACAGCTTGAGGTCGACCAGCACCTGATCGTTGCGCGAACGGCCCGAGTGAATTTTTTTGCCTACGTCGCCCAGCTGACGGGTGAGTAGCAGCTCGACCTGCGAGTGAACGTCTTCGATACCGGCTTCGATCTCAAAAGTGCCCTGTTCGATCTGGGCATAAATCGCTTTGAGATGATCGGTCAGCAGCTGTCGTTCGCTGGCCGAGAGCAGCCCGATGGTTTCGAGCATTTGGGCGTGGGCCAGATTACCCAGCACATCGAACGGCGCCAGGTACTGATCCATCTCGCGGTCGCGGCCGACGGTAAAGCGTTCGATCTGTTCGGCGGTTGCAACGCCTTCTTTTTGCCAGAGTTTCAACGTGTGAAGAGAGACAAGGGGTGAACGGACGGGGGCCGACTGCCGGCGCCCGGGTGGGCAAAGGTCGGAAAGATTTTCAGCCCGGCGTAGCGGCCGGTGGGTTTGTTGGGGCCGGGTGGGTGGTTTTTTGCCCGATCCACCAGAAGCCCGCGGCCGACACCAGACTGATACCGACCATCAGGAGCCAGTTGGCTTCGAAGCCGAAGCGGCCGCTAATCTGCGAGCCCAGTGTTGGGGCACTGGTTTGGGCCAGTGCCCCGGCCATTCCGTAGAGCGCCAGATACTGCCCCCGGTTGTGGGCCGATGCCCGGCCGGCGGCAAATGCCTGCATAAACGGCATGGCCAGCATTTCGCTCAGCGTTACGATCAGCACAAAAGCCAGCGCCATGCCGGCCGAATGCGCCTGCGACAGGGTCAGATAGGCCAGCCCCGACAGCAGCACCCCGCCCGCAATCAGGTAGGTACGGTTCAGGTTTCGCTGCTCGATGCCGTAGACCAGTGCCATTTCGATGACTACGATCAGGATGCCATTGAGCGACATCAGCAGGCCGATATACTGTTCGCTCAGGTGCAGCTCCTGCCGGAAATAAAGCGGTACCATGCTGAACAGCTGCATGAAACAGATCAGGTAGAGCAGTACGAAACCCGCGAAGAGCAGAAAAATCCGGTCGCGGTAGGCCGACCCGACAACGGGCTCACCAGCCGCCACCGCCGGCCGGTTGACCGATCCCTGACCCGTTGGTACGGGCAGCCGCCACCACAGCACAAGCCCGGCCAGCAGGCAGGTGCAGCCATCGGCCCAGAACAGCAAATCGTAGTCGATGCCGGCCAGCAGCCCACCCAGCCCACCCCCCACGGCCCAGCCGAGGTTGATGGCCAGCCGGTTGAGCGAGAAAGCCCGGGTGCGGGTGTCGGCGGTGGCGTAGTAGGCCAGGGCCGCCTGGTTGGCCGGTCGGAAGGAGTCGCCCAGCAGGGTAAACAGAAACACGCTGGCACACAGCCCGTAGAAATTCGTAACGAACTGCAGGCCCAGCAGCGCCAGCCCACCGAAAAGCAGGCTGCCGAGCTGAATGTAGTAGAACCCGAACCGATCCGTCAGCCGCCCGCCGAGGAAGGTGCCGATAAAAGCCCCCGCCCCGAAAATACCCATCACCACGCCCGCCTGCCCCAGCGAATAATGCAGCTGCTGGGTCATATACAGCGTCAGAAAGGGCAGCACCATAGTGCCGCAGCGGTTGATGAGCATCACGCCCGCCAGGAGCCAGACCGATGGCGACAGTCCCTCGTAGGCCTGCCGGTATCCCCGAAGTAGCCGTTGAATCATGCCGTAAAGGTACGGTACTAAGTCCTGCGCCGGGCGTCGGCATCCTGCCCGGGCGGTACAAAGATTTTGGGATCGGTAATCAGCGCCCGGTGTTCGTCCAGAAACGCCTTGAACAGCCGAATCTCTTCGAGCTGCCGGTCGATGGGATGGGTAAGCGGGTAGCTTTCCACATACACGTCGCTGAAGTCGGTGATCACGTATTCCATGAGCTTGATGCCTTTCCTTTTCAGCGCGTGGAGGTACAGGTTCTGGTGGTTATGGGTGAACCGGCCGGGCTGGTAGCGGGCGGTGGTTTTCAGATCGACGGCTTTGTAGGAGCCGATCAGATCGACGTAGCCGTAGAACAGCACGTCGTCGATTTCCCACTGGCAGAATACCTGTGTGTCTACGATAGGGCGGGGCAGGAGCTTACGCACTTTCTGCAGAATGGCAGGGTCGAACTGGTCTTCGTCGGTACCTTTCAACACGGCTTCTTCAAACGACGTGCCGCGGGCCTGTGCCGCCGTAGTGGGGGCCGGCACACGGTTGATGCTGTCGATAAGCTGCTGAAACGACAGGTTGCCGCCCTGCACGTAGCGCGAGAACGTGTTGAGCAGCGAGGGGTAAAAGCGATAGTGAATAGCCATAAGCGGGGGGAGCCGTAAGTGCCGGCCCCACTACCCGAACCGAAACGGGGGCGGTTAGTTTCTGACCACCAGCAACACCCCCACCATGATGAGGGCTACCCCCAGCAGCCGCCAGGTGTTGGCCGAATGCTGGGCAAAGCCCAGCAGGCCGTAATGATCGAGCACCACGGCCGCCAGCAGCTGACCGGCTACGCTCAGGCTGACCAGGTTGGCCGTACCGATTTTAGGAACGCTGATGATAACGGTGGTCACGTAGAGGGCGCCGATGATGCCGCCTGTCCATTTCCACCAGCTGATCTGCCGGATGGTATCCAGCGCCGGTACGGAGGCACGGGTGGTCAGCAGCACCAGCATCAGCGCCACAAAGCCACTACCGAACGAAACAGCGGCTGCCAGCACCGGGTTGGCCAGCAGTTGCCGCAGATTGGCATTCACACCTGCCTGCACCGAGATGGCGACTCCTGTCAGGAAGGCCAGTATAATAAACACGTATTGCATGGCGCAAAGGTAGGTAAGTCGGGTAGGTGATACGCACATCCCGGCCCGGGGGCATAAAAAAGCCCGCCCGGCTGTAAAACCGGGCGGGCGGTGCCCACGCAGGGCTCATCGGGTTAGTCAGGCTTGTTGGAGCCGGATTTTCAGCGTTGCTTCGACGCCGTCGGTCAGCATCTGGTGCAGATCGGTGGCAATGGCGTCGGCAAAGCCAGGCAGGGCCGAGAGGTCGGTTTGCCACAGGCTCACATCCGACAGTACACTTTTGACAAACGTCTGCACCGTATCGAGCGAGTTGTTTTTAACCGTTTTCCAGTCGCCGTAGAAATAGCCGGCTTTATCGTCGCGGATGGGGTACGACAGAACGCCCCCGCCGGGCACGGTGATTTCGCCCATAAACTGCCCGTTTTCTTCGTGCGTTGCCCGCATGAACAGCAGGTAGGCCGCAAAACCCAGCGCCGTCAGGGTAGGCACTTTGTCGAACTGGGCGTAATAGCGCTGGATGGTAGCCACGTTGCGGGCCTGCATCTTGGCCGATTCCTGCATCGAAATATTCAGCAGCAGGTGGTCGAGGTACGGGTTGCGGAACCGGTCGAGTACGTCATTGGCAAACGACTGGATGGCCGCCTGATCCATACCGGGTGTGCCATAGTGGGGCACCGTCGGCACAATTTCCTGGTGAACGAGCTGCTCGATGAACCGGCTCATCTGCGGGTGGTTCATCTCATCGGCCACGGTTTCGAGGCCCAGCAGATAGCCCAGCGGCATCGTCAGTGTATGCGAGCCGTTGAGTACGCGCAGCTTACGTTCCTTGAAGAAGTTGATGTCTTCATCGATAATGATCTCAGGCACGTTGGCAAAGGGCAGCATCTGCCGCACCCGGTCGTCGCCCTCGATGGCCCACAGGTGGTAAGGCTCGGTAAAGGTAAGCAGGTCGTCGGTATAGCCCAGCTCGGTTTCGAGCGCCTGTTTGGTTTCGTCGGTGGGGCGCGTCACAATCCGGTCGACCAGCGAGTTGCAGAACCGGACGTGAAACTTGAGCCACTTGATAAAGAGTTTGCCCAGTTCGTTGTAGACCGTCAGTTTCTCCACCGCTTCGCGCAGTTTGAGGCCGTTGTCGGTAACCAGCTCGGTCGGGATCACGATCATACCCTTGGCTTTAGCCCCACCAACGCTCCGGAACCGTTCGTAGAGAAAGGCCGTCAGCTTGCCCGGGAACGACTTGGGTGGGCGCTGGAAAATGCTTTCCTCCACGTAGTCGAGACCCACCTCGGTGGTGTTGGAGATAATAATCTGCAGGTTGGGGTTGCGGGCCAGGGTCAGAATTTCGTCCCACTGCGTAGGCGCGGCCAATACCCGGCTAACGGCCGAAACAACCTGATTGGTCGCAACGGTCTGCCCCTGCTGAACGCCCCGCACGGCTACCGTGTAGAGGTTGTCCTGCGTATCGAATTCATCGGTCTGCCCGGAGGTCGACTTAACGATAACGATCGATCCCTGAAACGCACCAGCATCGTTGGCCTGCTGAATCAGGTAGTCGGGGAGGCCCCGCAGCAGTACACCGGTACCAAATTGCAGCACACGTTCGGGGTAAAGCGGGGCGGGGTGGATCGATCGATTGAGCTGAGACATGGTGTCTGTTAGCATAGGTTAAAGGGGCGAACCGGTGCCGGCCGGTCCTGTTAATTCAGCAATAATACGAACAACATCGCGAACCGTATCCTCGATCTTATCGAATGAGCGATTCGCCAGCACTTCTTTGGGAAAAAGTTGTGAGCCCATACCAACGGCCACCGCACCGGCTTTGAACCAGCGGCTCAGGCTGTCGCGGTTGGGCTCGACTCCGCCCGTGACCATGGCGCTGGCAAAAGGCATGGGGCCGCTCAGGGCTTTCACAAAGCCGGGTCCGAGTACGTCGCCGGGGAAGACCTTCACGAACTCCACACCCCACTCGTGGGCCGTGGCAATTTCGGTAAGGGTTGCGCAGCCGGGCATGTAGGCTACTTTGCGCCGGTTGCAGACGCGGGCAATATCGTCGTTGAAATTGGGGCCTACCACAAAATCGGCGCCGAGCTGCAGGTACAGGGCCGCCGTTGGGGCATCGAGCAGGGTACCGGCACCCAGGGCCAGATCGGGGTAGTCGACGGCGCAGCGCCGGCTCAGTTCGGCAAAACGCTCGTGGGCAAAGTCGCCCCGATTGGTGAATTCGAAGGCCCGTACACCGGCCCGGTAACAGGCATCGAGTACGCCGGCACAAACGTCCGGGTCGGGATGGTAGAATACCGGCACCAGGGGCACCTGCCGGATGGTCTGGTAAACAGAAAGGCGGGACAGTCGGGACATAGATTCAGGTTGTAGTCGTTAGTATACCGTTTTCAGTATACAGTTTATAGGTCGTTGTTCGGGGCTTACCGGTAGCGGGAGGGTAGTTCTTAGTGTAAAGTATACAGTGTACAGTATACAGTATACTGAAAACAGTAAACAGTAAACAGTATACCGTCCACTGACCTGCTACCGCTTCAGCTTGCCGGAGCTGTCGCCCTGCTCGAGGGTTTCGATTTCGGCAACGGTAGCCAGATTCACGTCGCCGGGAATGGTGTGTTTGAGCGCCGAGGCTGCCATGCCGAACTCAACGGCCCGCTGCGGATCGTTGAACTGCAGCAGCCCGTAGATCAGCCCCGCCATGTAGGCGTCACCCGTACCGATGCGGTCGATGATGGGCTGTACGTCGTAGACCCGGCTTTTAAATACCGTGGTTCCGTCGAATAGCTTGGCCGACAGCTGGTTGTGCGACGCGCTGAGCGAGTTGCGCTTGGTGTCGGTTACGTACTTGATGCGGGGGAAATGATCCATCATGGCGCGGCCGGCTTCCTGAAAGGTACTGCCCACGACGCCGTAAATTTCGGAGAAGAGCGCTTTGCCACCCAGCACCAGTGTGCAGCCTTCGGTCAGGGCCGGCATGATGTCCTGTGGTTTCTTGCCATACTGCCAGAGGTTGCTCCGGTACACAATATCGCCCGAAACCGGCACACCCAGTTTGTTGGCCGTGTGAATACCGGCCAGCAGGCAGTCGGCCGCGCCCTGCGACAGGGCCGGGGTGATGCCGGTCCAGTGAAACCAGTCGGCATCGGTCAGGATGGTGTCCCAGTCGATATCGGCCGGGTTGATGCGGGCAAAGGCCGAGTCGGCGCGGTCGTAGATAATCTGACTGGCGCGGCTGCCGGCGCCGGTTTCCAGAAAATACAAACCCAGCCGGCCATCGCCATAGGTAACGTACTGCGTATCGACGTGATAGCGCTGCAGATAACCGGTAGCGGCCCGGCCCAGGGCGTGGGCCGGAAAGCGCGTAACGTGGCTGGCGTGCAGCCCCAGCTGGGCGAGCGACACGGCAACGTTGGCTTCGGTACCGCCGAAATGCATGCCCAGGCTGTCGGTCTGGGCGAAACGCGCAACGCCGGGCGGACTCAGGCGAAGCATGACTTCGCCGAACGTGACAATTTTTTTCATAGTACAATCAGGTTGTCGGAGGGCATTGGGTCAACTGGCCGAACCCGTTGGCGGCTATTAGCCCAACGCGAAACAGCAAACCTACACAAACTCGCTGGTTAGCTCTTCGGCCCGGACGGGTTCCATTTTGGGCAGTACCAGGTGAATGATGACCAGCGCAATCAGGTAGGCACAGCTGGCAATGATAAACATAGGCAGATAGCCGAAGTGGGTGATGATGCGGCCGGCCAGGAGCGCCAGCAGAATGCCCCCCACGGCGCCAAACATACCCCCAATGCCTGTTACTGAGGCCACCACGTTGCGGGGAAACAGATCGGACGCAAAGGTATACATATTAGCCGACCAGCCCTGATGGGCAGCCGTAGCCAGCGAGATAAGGGCAATGGCCACGGTAAGGCTGCTTGTTTTGGCCGCAAAGAAGATGGGCACCACGCAGAGGGCGCAGATGAGCATGGTGGTTTTGCGGGCGCGGTTGGCGGTCCAGCCCATGTTCATAAACTGCGTGGTGAGCCAGCCGAAAAAGATACTGCCGGCGTCGGACACGACGTAGATGATCAGGAACGGCAGGCCGAAACTTTTGAGGTCGAGTTTCTGGTCGAGGGCATCGTTGGAGTTGAAAAAATCGGGCAGCCAGCTCATGTAGAACCACCAGATCGGATCGGCCATGAACTTGCCAACGGCAAAGGCCCAGGTCTGTTTGTAGCCCAGCAGTTTACCCCACGACACCTTCAGGGGCGGCACGGTTTCGTCGTCGCTGCGGATGTAGGCCAGTTCTTCGGCCGACAGGCGGGGGTTGCTTTCGGGCTTACTGTAGGTAAACCACCAGCAGGCGAGCAGGCCGAAGCCCAGCAGCCCCGTGATTAAAAACGAACTGCGCCACCCATAATGCAGAATCAGATAGGGTACGGCCAGGGCCGTCAGAATGATGCCCACATTGGCTCCGGCATTGAAGAGGCCGTTGGCAAACGAGCGTTCGCGCCGGGGAAACCATTCGGCCACGGTTTTGATCGATGAGGGGAAGTTGGCGGCTTCGCCCAGCCCCAGCAGCGCCCGGGCCCAGCGCAGGCCCGCCATGTTGCTCACAAAGGTGGTCAGTGCTGCAGCAATGCTCCAGACAATGATACCCAGCGAGAAACCCCGCTTGGTGCCGATCTTGTCGATAAGCCAGCCTACCAGCAGAAACCCAATAGCATAAGCAAACTTGAAGGCTGCATCCACATCGCCGTACAGCACTTTGAAGCGATCGGTTGCTTCTTTGGTCAGGGTGGCGTCTGGTGCCAGATCGAGCATTTCCTTGCGAAACAGCTCGTCGGTCATGGTAAAGGAAAGAACCTGCCGGTCGACGTAATTGATAGTCGTTGCCAGAAAGAGCAGGGCAACGATGCGCCAGCGAAAGCGCCCGGTAGTAGTGGTGTTTTGCAAAATAAAACAGGGTCTGATTGGGGAGAAAAGCGGCCTTTCTGCTTTTTTTACCTAGATGCATCGCCGGAGAACTACGTAGTTCGCGGGATTGCTCCAAGTAGTCATCCTTCTCCTTATCCGTATGCTTGAACAAACCTGGCGCTGGTTTGGCCCCGCCGATCCCGTTTCGCTCGCCGATGTCCGGCAGGCCGGTGCGACCGGCGTGGTCACGGCGCTGCACCAGCTGCCCAATGGCACCGTCTGGCCGCTGGCCGACATTCTGGCCCGTAAAGCCCTGATCGAACAGCACGGCCTGACCTGGTCGGTGGTCGAAAGTATTCCGGTGCACGAAGCCATCAAAACCCGCACCGGTGATTTTCAGACGTACATCGATAACTACAAGGAATCGATCGTGAACCTGGCCCAGGCCGGCATCGATACGGTCTGCTATAACTTCATGCCCGTGCTCGACTGGACCCGCACCGACCTCGACTACGGCATGCCCGACGGGTCGACGGGGCTGCGTTTCGACGCTACCGAGTTTGCGGCCTTCGAGCTGTACATCCTGCAGCGACCCGGTGCCGAGTATCTCTATAGCGTGGCTCAGCAGGATGCGGCCCGGGCCCGGCTCCACAGCATGAGCGATGCCCAGATCAAACGCCTGACCCGTACCATCATTGCCGGCCTGCCCGGCTCCGAAGAAAGCTACACGGTCGAGCAGTTTCGCGATGCACTGACCAGCTATGCCGATGTGGGCGATTACGAACTCCGGCAGCACCTCTACGCGTTTCTGCGCGAGATCGTGCCGGTGGCCGAGTCGGTGGGCGTGCGGCTGGCCATTCATCCCGACGATCCGCCGTACCCGATTCTGGGCCTGCCGCGTGTGGTCAGCACCGAGGCCGATGCCCGGGCGCTGCTGGCCGCTGCCCCGTCGCCGGCCAATGGCCTCTGCTTCTGCACGGGCTCATATGGCGTGCGGGCCGATAACGACCTGCCGGGGATGGTTCGGCGGCTGGGACCGGCCATTCATTTTGTACACCTGCGCAGCACCGAGCGCTTTGCCGACGGTAGTTTTCAGGAGGCCAATCACCTTGAGGGCGACGTGCCGATGCCGGCCGTGGTGCAGGCGCTGCTGCAGGAGCAGGCGCGTCGCCGGGCCGAGGGGCGTGCAGATTTACGGATGCCGTTTCGCCCCGACCATGGGCATCGCATGCTCGACGACCTGACCTCGGGCAAACGTACCAACCCGGGCTATACGGCCATCGGCCGGCTGCGGGGCCTCGCCGAGCTCCGCGGTCTGATGCTGGGGCTCTCGACCCTTGATGCCCAAAAATGACCGCCCGACAGCCGGTAGAACCCGGCCCGTCTGGTCTCTTACTGCTGACTATTGAACCGACTATGCATACCCTGACGAGTTCGCCGACGTTTCTGTCCGACGATTTTCTGCTCCAGACCGATACGGCCCGGCGCCTGTACCACGACTACGCCAAGTCGATGCCCATCATCGATTACCACTGCCACCTGCCGCCCGATCAGCTGGCTGCCGACCGGCAGTTCGAGACCATTACGCAGCTCTGGCTCTACGGCGATCATTACAAGTGGCGGGCCATGCGCACCCACGGTATTCCGGAGCAATACTGCACCGGCGACGCGTCGGACTGGGACAAGTTTGCCAAATGGGCCGAAACGGTGCCATATACCATGCGTAATCCGCTCTATCACTGGACGCACCTGGAGCTTAAGAATCCGTTTGGCATTACCGATATCCTGAACCCCGGCACGGCCCGTTCGGTCTATGACCGCTGCAATGAGCAACTGCCCGGACTGAGTACCCGTAGTCTGCTGACCCACTTCGACGTCCGGACTGTGTGCACGACCGACGACCCGCTCGATAGTCTGGAGCACCACCGCGCCATTGCCGACAGCGGGTTTGGCGTGCGGATTCTGCCCACGTTCCGGCCCGACAAGGCCATGGCGGCCGATGACCCGGTCGCATTCCGGGCCTACGTGCAGCGTCTGGGCGAGGTAACGAACCGCGATATCCGGTCGCTCAATGAGTACATGGATGCGCTCAAGGCGCGGCACGACTACTTCGCCGGGATGGGGTGCCGCCTGTCAGATCATGGGCTCGAGATGATTTATGCCGAGCCGTATACCGAGAGCGAAGTGCGCACTATTTTCAACGCCCTGCTACCCGACTATGACAACGCGATGGCCGAGCTGAGTGCGTCGGATATTGCCAAATTCAAGTCGTTTATGCTCGTACAGTTTGCCGAGTGGGATCACGAAAAGGGCTGGACGCAACAGTTTCACCTGGGGGCGCTGCGCAACAATAACAAACGCCGACTGCGCGAGCTGGGACCCGATACGGGCTGGGACTCGATCGGCGATTTCCCGCAGGCAGCAGCCCTGAGCCGGTTCCTGGGCGGGCTCGACGACCGCGACAAACTCGCCAAAACCATTTTGTATAACCTGAACCCGGCCGACAATGAAGTGATGGCGACCATGATCGGCAACTTCAACGATGGCTCGGTGCGGGGCAAAGTGCAGTTTGGGTCGGGCTGGTGGTTTCTCGACCAGAAGGACGGGATGGAAAAACAACTGAATGCGCTCTCGAATATGGGCCTGCTGAGTTCGTTTGTGGGTATGCTCACCGACTCGCGCAGTTTCGTTTCCTACAGCCGCCACGAATACTTCCGCCGGATTCTCTGCAACCTGTTTGGCAACGATGTCGAAAACGGCGAACTGCCTAACGATGTCGACTGGATCGGGCAGCTGGTGCAGGATATCTGTTACCGCAACGCCGATCAGTACTTCGGTTTCTAGTTCGCTGGAGGCACGCATGAACCAGGGTCGGAACAGCGCACACGGGCTGTTCCGACCCTGGTTCGTTTTCGGGGAAGACTACTGCTTGTAGACCGTTCCGTCTTTCATGACGAAGCGCACCGCCTGCAGCGTTTTGATATTTTTGGTTGGATCTTCGTCAACGGCAATGATGTCGGCCAGTTTCCCCGGCTCGATTGAACCGATCTGGGTATCCATCCCCAGCAGGCGGGCATTGGTGAGCAGGGCCGCGTTGATGGCCTCGACGGCGGGCATACCGGCTTCGACCATGTACTCGAATTCTTTGGCATTATAGCCATGGATATACACCCCGGCGTCGGTACCAAACGCAATCTTGACCCCAGCTTTATAGGCCTTACCAAACGTTGCCTGAATTTTGGGGCCAATGGCCAGCGCTTTCGGTACGACAAGCGAGGGGTAATACCCAAAATGACGCGCCGAGTCGGCGGCTGTTTTGCCGGCAATAATGGTCGGTACGTAATAGGTGCCGTATTTCTTGAACAGGTCGATGGCTTCGTCGTCCATAAGCGTGCCGTGCTCGATGGTCTGCACCCCGGCCCGGATAGCGCGTTTCATGCCTTCGGCCCCGTGGGCGTGGGCGGCCACCGGAAAGCCGTAGTCTTTGGCCGCCTTCACCACGGCGTCGACTTCTTCCTGCGTAAACTGCGGGCCCGAGCCGTCTTTGGCGTTGCTCAATACCCCGCCCGTCGCCGTGATCTTGATCAGGTCGGCGCCGTCTTTATAGCGCTGGCGAACAGCCTTGCGGGCATCTTCGGGGCTGTTGATAACGCCATCTTCGGGGCCGGGGTCGCCCATCAGATCTTTGCGATAGCCGTTGGTCGGATCGGCGTGGCCGCCCGTGGTGGCAATCGACTTGCCCACCGTCAGCACCCGGGGGCCTTCGACCAGCCCGGCATTGATGGCGTTGCGGAGCGATACGTTGATGCCCGTGCCGCCCAGATCGCGAACGGTAGTGAAACCAGCCATCAGGGTTGTTTTGGCGTAGCGGGCCGCCCGAAATGCTACGTCGGCGGGATTGCTCGTAAATCCGTCGATGGCCCCCCCCCGGCGGGTCTGGCTTTCGAGATGGACGTGCATATCGATCAGGCCAGGCAGCACCGTTTTGTTTTTCAGGTCGACCACCCGATCCGGGCCGGCGGGTGTTGTAAAGCCTTTCTGAATAGCGGTGATTTTGTTGCCGTCGACAACCACTGTCATCTGGGGCTGGAGCGTGGTGCCGGTGCCGGTGAAGAGGTTGCCGCAGTGAATAAGGGTGCGTTGGGCCAGCAGGGGGCTTGCCAGCAGCGACAGGCTCGCCAGCAGGTACAGTTTTTTCATGTGCTGTTAGGGGATACGTACAAAAAAGGCGGCAACCCAGGTTGCCGCCTTCAAACTACAAAAAAAAGGGTCTCGCGCATCAGAGTGCCTTTACCTCGACCAGCGCCTGTTTGTCGGCAGTCGGCTTTCCGTACACCGGGTAGGGGGTAATGTCGCGCAGCAGCACACTGTAGCGTTGCCCGCCCAGGCTGACCACCGTTGAGTCGGTCATGGCTGGGTTGTTAGCCAACCGGTAGCCAAGGAAGAGAGTGAGCGACCGGGTGTCAGCATCGGTACTGACGCGCAGCGCGGCCGACGCGTAGCCGGCGATAATGCACTGAACGCCCTGCGGGCAGCGGCTATCCAGAATCGAATCGACCCGTACGGTTACGCCCGACCCGAGCCGCGCCGACTGGGTTTTGCCCAGCCGCACCTGCGTGCTGGGCAGCGCTTCCGACGATTTACAGGCCTGCGTGAGCAGGGTGGCAGCCAGAAGCAGGACCGCCAAAAACGGGATGGATCGTTGCATGGCAAATGGGGGCCTTGGTATTATTCTGAAGACCCCATTATGAGTCGGCGGGTTGGGCCTGCCGACCTTATTTTTTTACGATCACGCCGTCGGCCACAAACGTCAGGGCCTTTTCGGGTTCGGTGATTTTTTCGATTTCGGCTTTGGATTTGCCGGCGTCCTGGGCGTAGTGGCGCAGTTCGTCGACGGGTGTTACCGACGTCTCGGCGGTGCCTTCCATCACCACGGTTTTGCCCACGATATCTTTCGGCACGAAGAAGCCATAATCTTTAAACGACACGCGCATGGTCTGGCCGTCGCCGGTCTTAACCTTCATCCAGCAGCCTTTCACCTTACAGACTGATTCGACGGTACCTTCGACTTTGGCGGTCATCTCGGTTTTGCTGCCCATGCGGGTAGCGAGCTGAGTGGCCGGAATGGCGCCCGTTTCGCTTATTTTCTTGCCGTGGTAACTGGCCGCCGACTGGCTGAAACCGGCCACAGAGAGGCCCAGGAACAGGGCGAGGAGAATGGTTTTTTTCATGGTCTGCCTATTGAACAAGGGGGTCTGACCGAAGCACCCGCCGGTCTTGACGGTGTTGCCCGGCTAATCTGCTATCTTTCGTTCAAAAATACCCTTTTTTAACGCATTTCACTCTCACTTTATGCTACAGACACCCCGTTGGGTACTGGTAGGCTTGAGCGCGGCCGCGCTGACTGCCTGTCAGAAAAATACCGACACGGCCACCACGGCCCGCACGACTTTCTTCGACAAATCGGGCATGGATACCACCGTGAGCCCGGGCAACGATTTTTTCAGCTACGCCAACGGCGCGTGGGTAGCCAAAACCAAAATTCCTGACGACCAGACGGGTTGGGGGTCGTTCAACACGCTCTACGAGGAGAACCTGCAGAAAACCAAGGTACTGCTCGAGAAGGCGGCCGGGGGCGATGCCAAAGCGGGCAGCGTGGAGCAACAGGTCAGGGATTTCTACGCCAGCGGCATGGATACCGCCCGCATCGAAACGCTGGGCTACGAGCCCGTGAAGGCCGAACTGGCCAAGATTGCCGCGCTGACCTCGTATAAAGAAGTGGTAAACTACCTGGCTGCCAGCAAAGCCGATCCGGGCGGGCAACTGATCGGGTTCTACGTGGGCGCCGACGACCGGGAGAGTGGTACCAACCGCATCAATTTCGTACAGTCGGGGCTGTCGCTGCCCGAAAAGGATTACTACACCAAGCAGGACGCGGAGACGGTAAAGGTTCGCACGGCGTTCGTGGCCTACGTTGCCAAACTATTCACGCTGACGGGGGTGGATGCCGCCACCGCCAAAACCAAAGCTGAGGGCATTCTGGCCCTCGAAACGGAACTGGCCCGCGCTCACAAAGCCCCCGCCGACCTGCGCGATCCGGTGGCCAATTACCACAAGCTGGCCGTAGCCGACCTGACCCGCCAGATGCCTAACCTGGCCTGGCGCAGTACGCTCAATACCATGGGCCTGAGCCGTATCGATTCGGTACTGATGGCCCAGCCGGGCTATTACCAGGCCCTCGATAAGGTGCTGGCTGCCACACCGATCGACGTGCTGAAAGATTACCTGCAGTTCGATTTGCTCGATGGCAATGCGGGTCTGCTGAGCCGCGCCTTCCGCGACGCCAGCTTCGACTTTAACGGCCGGGTGCTATATGGTCAGCCCAAACAGCCCGAACGCTGGAAACGCATCGCCAACGCCGTCGACGGCTCGCTGGGCGATGCCCTGGGGCAGCTCTGGGTGAAACAGTACTTCCCGCCCGAAGCTAAGGAGCGGATGCTCACGCTGGTCGACAATCTGCAGAAGGTATACCGCGAGCGGATCGAGAAACTCGACTGGATGGCCCCCGAAACCAAACAAGTGGCCCTGGTGAAGCTCGATAAGTTCATGAAGAAGATCGGCTACCCCGACAAGTGGAAAGATTATTCGGACGTTGAGATCAAACGTGACGATTACTTTGGCAACGTGCAGCGCGCCCGCATACACCACACCAAAGAAGACTTCGCCAAGGTCAACGAACCGGTGGACCGGGCTGACTGGGTGATGACGCCCCCCACCGTAAACGCCTACGCCAACCCCAGCAACAACGAGGTGGTGTTTCCGGCCGGTATTCTGCAGTTTCCGTTCTTCGATAAGGATGCCGACGATGCCATCAACTACGGGGCCATCGGCATGGTGATCGGCCACGAAATGACCCACCTCTTCGACGATCAGGGCCGGCAGTACGACGCCCAGGGCAACCTGCGCGACTGGTGGACCAAATCGGATGCCGATCGCTTCACCAAAAAAGCACAGGTCGTGGTCGACCAGTATAACGGCTATTCGATTCTGAACAACCTGCACGTAAACGGCCGGCTCACGCTGGGCGAAAACCTGGCCGATCTGGGCGGCATCACGCTGGCGTATCAGGCCTTCAAACTGACCAAACAGGGGCAGAGCACCGACAAAATCGATGGCTTCACGCCCGATCAGCGGTTTTTTCTGGGCTTCGCGCAGGTGTGGCGCATCAAGGTGCGCGACGAATCGGAACGGGTACGCATCACCACCGACCCCCACTCGCCGGCCAAGTTCCGGGTCAACGGCCCGCTGGCCAATTTTGAGCCATTCTATGCGGCTTTCGGCGTAAAGCCGGGGCAGGCGCTGTATAAACCTGTAGCGCAGCAGGCCAAAATCTGGTAGTCGATTTTCCGGAATCAATCAGGCTCGGCCCTGTACCCCCGGGGTGCAGGGCCGAGCCTGTGCTGGGCACTGTCTGTGCAGATAACGCGGTCTTTGCCTACCTTTACCGCTTCACCATTGCCCCTACGGCCCTTCATGTTAGACCAATACGAAAAGCAGCACCCCTACCTCGTGGCCCTCGATTCCATCATTTTCGGGTTTGATGGCGAACAATTAAAGGTGCTGCTGGTCAAGCGGGGCGTCGAAGCAGAAGCCGAAACCTGGTCGCTGATGGGGGGGTGGCTTCAGCCCGACGAGAGCCTGGAGCGCGCAGCCGCCCGTATTCTGTTTGAGCTGACCGGACTGACCGATGTGTACCTCGAGCAGCTCAGCGTGTTTGGCGAGCCCAACCGCGACCCCATTGCCCGTACGATTTCGGTGGCTTACTTCGCGCTGGTGAAAGTGGCCGACTACGAATCGACCATTTCCGATACCTATCACGCCCGCTGGTTCTCGCTCTACGATTTGCCCCGACTGCTCTTCGACCACGCCGACATGGTTGAACTGGCCATTCGACGACTGCGCTATAAAGCGGCCCAGCACCCCATCGGCTTCGAGTTGCTGCCCGAAAAATTTACCATTCCGCAGCTCAAGAAACTCTACGACGCCATCTACAACACCGAGTTCGACAAGCGCAACTTCAGCCGCAAAATCCTGTCGACCGATCTGCTCATCAAGCTCGACGAAAAACAGAAAGGCTTTTCCAAACGGGGGGCTTACTTCTACCAGATCGATGCGGGCAAGTATAAACAGCTGACCCACTCGTTTCTCAACTTCATCCCAAATTCAGACACGATCCTGTAGGCAAGCCAGTTGCGCCGGATGTGGTATTATTCGACTAAAAAATTTTGGGTGTCATTTTGACGTTTAAAAATATAAGTGTCAACTTTACACCACAAAATACCGGCGGAACGCAAAGCCGCACCGGTATAGAGCCGGTAAGCCGGCCTTTAGCGCTGAGAGTATCACTATAACAAGAGCTTAACACAAACCAAGACATGGCAACACCCACACTGGGCGATCGGGAGTATTTCGCCGGCATCGGCACTATCGGCTACGAAGGGCCGAAGTCTAAGAATCCACTGGCGTTTAAGTGGTACAATCCGGAGCAGATTATTGGCGGCCGCACGCTGCGCGATCAGCTCCGGTTTGCAATCAGTTACTGGCATACGTTCTGCGGAGCCGGTGGCGATCCCTTCGGTCCCGGTACACGGGTGTTTCCGTGGGATAACGACAACGATGCCGATGTGCGGGCCCGCCACAAAATGGATGCTGCCTTCGAATTCTTCACCAAGATCGGCGCGCCTTACTACTGCTTCCACGATGTCGATCTGGTCGACGAAGCGCCAACGGCCAGCGGCTACGAAAAGCGCATGCAGGCCATTGTCGACTACGCGCAGGAGAAGCAGCGCGCCAGCGGTGTGAAATTGCTGTGGGGAACGGCCAACGTGTTTTCGAACCCGCGCTACATGAACGGGGCCTCGACCAACCCCGACTTTGCCGTGCTGGCTTACGCCGGTACGCAGGTGAAAAATGCCATCGACGCAACCATTGCGCTGGGTGGCGAGAACTACGTTTTCTGGGGTGGTCGTGAAGGCTATATGTCGCTCCTGAACACCAACATGAAGCGCGAAGTCGAGCACCTGGCCAAATTCCTGACCATGGCCCGCGACTACGCCCGCAAGCAGGGCTTTACGGGTACGTTCTTTATCGAGCCCAAGCCGATGGAGCCCACCAAGCATCAGTACGACTACGACTCGGCCACGGTGATCGGGTTCCTGCGGCAGTACGGTCTCGACAAGGATTTCCAGCTGAACATTGAAGTGAACCACGCTACGCTGGCCGGTCATACCTTCGACCACGAACTGCAGGTAGCGGCCGATGCCGGCATGCTGGGCAGCATCGACGCCAACCGGGGCGACTACCAGAACGGCTGGGATACCGATCAGTTCCCGATCAACGTCTACGAACTGGTTGAAGCCGCGCTGGTGATTCACCAGGCGGGCGGCATCAAACCCGGTGGTATCAACTTCGACGCCAAGGTGCGCCGGAACTCGACCGATATGGACGATCTGTTCATTGCCCACATCAGCGGTATGGACGCCTTCGCCCGGTCGTTTATTGTGGCCGATGCCATTCTGCGCGAGTCGGATTACCTGAAGTTCCGGGCCGAGCGGTATGCATCGTTCGATTCGGGCCAGGGTAAAGCGTTCGAGGACGGTAAACTGACCCTCGAAGACCTGCGCGCCTACACCCTCGAGCACGGCGAACCACAGGTTCGGAGCGGCAAACAGGAGTGGCTCGAAAGTATCATTAACCAATACATCTAGTCGGAAGAACGGCTACAGGCCCGGTCTGTAGCCGTTCTTTACTTTTTTTTGCCCCCAGTAATACCCTACTACTGCTCTTCCTGCGCCCTGACCTTACCTTTGCCCCGATTGCTACACGTATTACCCACATTTTCTAGTTAAAACCGAATGGATACACTTGAAAACATAGCCCTGCAGGTACGCCGGGATATCGTTCGTATGGTACATGGCGTTGCCTCGGGTCACCCGGGCGGCTCGCTGGGCTGTACCGATCTGCTGGTAAGCCTCTATTTTAAGACCATGACGCTGAAGACCGACGAGCAGGGGGCCGTGGTGTTCGATATGAGCGGCACGGGCGAAGACATGTTCTTCCTCTCCAACGGTCACATATCGCCCGTACTGTATTCGGTGCTGGCACGTCGGGGCTATTTCCCGGTAAGTGAACTGGCTACGTTCCGCAAACTGGATTCGCGGCTGCAGGGGCACCCCGCCACGGCCGAGCACCTGCCCGGTATCCGGGTGGCGTCGGGGTCGCTGGGACAGGGGCTGTCGGTAGCCGCCGGTGCCGCCACGGGCAAAAAACTTCATAACGACAATACGCTGGTTTTTTGCCTCATGGGCGATGGCGAGCAGCAGGAAGGTCAGATCTGGGAAGCGGCTGCGTTTATTCCGCACCGTAAGCTCGACAACCTGATCGCCATTGTCGATTTCAACGGACAGCAGATCGATGGTCCGACCGACAAGGTACTGAACAACCGCGACCTGGGTGCCAAGTACGAAGCCTTTGGCTGGACGGTGATGCACATGGATGGCAACAACATGGCCGAAGTGGTGTCGACGCTCGAAGCCGCGCGGCAGGCAAGCGGTCAGGGATCGCCCATCTGTATCATCATGAAAACCGAAATGGGGCAGGGCGTCGACTTTATGATGCATACCCACAAGTGGCACGGTACCGCCCCCAACAATGATCAGCTGGCGGCTGCGCTGGCGCAACTCGACGAAACCCTTGGCGACTACTAACCCCCACCGGATATGAAAACGTACTCATTTACTGAAAAGAAAGACACGCGTTCGGGTTTCGGGGCCGGCATGGCCGAACTGGGGCGCACCAATCCCAACGTGGTGGCGCTCTGCGCCGATCTGGTTGCCTCGCTCAAACTCGATGCCTTTATCAAAGACAATCCTGATCGGTTCATCCAGTGCGGGATTGCCGAAGCCAACATGATCGGAGTAGCCTCGGGCCTGACCCTGTCGGGGCTGATTCCTTACGCGACCACGTTTGCCAACTTTGGCTCGAGCCGTGTCTACGATCAGGTTCGGCAGGCGGTGGCTTACTCGAACAAAAACGTGAAAATCTGCGTCTCGCACGCTGGCCTGACGCTGGGCGAAGACGGGGCGACCCACCAGGTGCTCGAAGACATCGGTATGATGAAGTCGCTGCCCGGTATGACCGTGATCAACCCCTGCGATTTCAACCAGACCAAAGCCGCTACTATTGCCATTGCCGACCACGAAGGTCCCGTTTACCTGCGCTTCGGCCGGCCGGTTGTGCCCAATTTCACGCCGGCCGATCAGCCGTTCGAAATCGGCAAAGCCATCATGCTGAATGAAGGTACCCACGTGTCGATTTTTGCCACGGGTCACCTGGTATGGCCGGCCATCGAAGCCGGTCATCTGCTGGCCGAGCAGGGTGTCGATGCCGAAATCATCAACATTCACACCATTAAGCCGCTCGACAAAGAAGCTATCCTGGCGTCGGTGTCGAAAACAGGTTGCGCCGTAACGGCCGAAGAACACCAGATGAACGGTGGTCTGGGCGACAGCGTGGCCCAGGTGCTGGCGCTGAACCACCCGGCTCCGCTGGAAATGGTAGCCGTAAACGATTCGTTTGGCGAGAGCGGTACGCCCGATCAGCTGATGGAGAAATACGGCCTGACGGCGGCTTCGATCGTTGCCAAAGCCCTGTCGGTGATCCAGCGCAAGAAATAAAAAACATACCCGCTTCTGAATGCGAGCTGCCGCCTGCCGGGTGGCAGTTCGCGTACAGAAGCGGGTCGGCCGGCGTTACTTGTCAGCCCCTGTACTCGTCCTATACTGCCTTTTCCGAAACCCTTAAGACTCCTATGATCCGTACTCGTCTGTTGCTGATTGCTCCTTCTCTGCTCGTGCTGGGCAGCGTGGGTGCTGCGCTGGCGCAAAAGACTGCCCCCGCGCCCAAACCGCTGATTTCGACGATCTACACGGCCGATCCGTCGGCTCACGTCTTCAACGGTAAAATTTACATCTACCCATCCCACGATGTTGAGACGACCGTTCCCGAGGATGACGAAGGCAGTCATTTCGACATGCGGGATTACCACATTCTGTCGATGGATAAGATTGGTGGTAAGGTAACCGACCACGGCGTTGCGCTCGATATCAAGGATATTCCGTGGGCGGGCCGACAGCTGTGGGCGCCCGACGCGGCTTACAAGAACGGGACCTATTACCTCTACTTCCCGGTCAAAGACAAGCAGGATGTTTTCCGGATGGGCGTAGCGACCAGCAAATCGCCGGTTGGACCGTTCAAGGCCGAGCCCAAACCCATTCCTGGTAGCTACAGCATCGACCCGGCTGTTTTTACCGATACCGATGGCAAAACCTACATGTATTTCGGTGGTATCTGGGGCGGGCAGCTGCAGCGCTGGCATACGGGCAGCTACGAAGCCAATGGCTCGAAAACTGATCTCAAGCAGGATGACAAACCGGCACTGAGCCCGAAAATTGCCCGGCTGAGCAACGATATGCTCACGTTTGCCGAGCCTGCCAAAGACGTACAGATTCTCGACAAGGCCGGCAAACCGCTGCTGGGTGGCGATCATGACCGGCGTTTCTTCGAGGGGGGCTGGATGCACAAATACAAAGGCACCTACTACTTTTCGTATTCGACCGGCGACACGCACCTGCTGGCCTATGCCACGGGCAAGTCGCCCTACGGTCCGTTTACATACCAGGGTGTAATTATGGAGCCCGTTACAGGCTGGACCACCCACCATTCCATCGTTGAAATTGGTGGTAAGTGGTACATCTTCTACCACGACGTGGAACTGTCGGGCAAAACGCCCCTGCGCAACGTGAAAGTGCGTGAGCTGATGCGTCGGCCCGACGGCTCGATTGCGACCATTACACCCTAGTCGAATAGCATACAGGTGCCCGGGCGTCGATAAAGCCGATGTCCGGGCACCTGTGTGTTGATTACCAGCAGCTGGCGTTGTGCAGGGGGGTAAGCCTGCAACGGCAGGGGAGAAGTGTGCAGGGCGTCAGACCCCTGGTAGGGCTACAGTCGCGGTCTGGAACGATAAACAGTAGATTTTACTATAGGCTTTATTTATATATCTATAACATCATTTCTAAATGGCAATGGTATCGCCAGCAGTCGCTTTTCCATTGAAAGAGTGTAGTTCAGATGCGGTTCGGCAACCGGAATGGCTCCTTGCCGATTGTCTGGCCATTGCCGAAAAGGTCAACGGGCTGTCAGACAATCAGTACCGGCAGCGTGTCGACGGGAAATGGTCGGTAGCTGATGTACTGCAGCACCTGTACCGATCGGCGCGCCCCGTGTTGGGTCTGATGACCGGATCACGGGATGCCCTGCTGCCGTTTGGACCGCCTGCCAATCCGGGACAGACGTATGAGCTGATTCAACACAATTATTACACGGCCTTAGCAGGCGGACTACGGGCTCCTGATGCGTTTGCACCCCGTAACGATGATGCCCTGGAGAGTCGTCAGGAGCGCGTTTCGCGATTGCTGGCAACCTATCAGGCACTGGCCAATGCAGTCGCCAACTGGACCGATACCGACCTCGATACCCTCGCCATACCCCATCCGGCCCTTGGCCTGCTGTCGATGCGCCAGATGCTCTACTTCACGCAGTTACATACGCGGCATCATCGGGAGCGGCTCTAAATGCAAACCGCGCCAGCCCCAGCGGGACCGGCGCGGCCTGGCGCAGGCAGATCGACCGACCTACCGTTTCAGCGATACACGGCCATTACGACCCACGCTGCCGAAGTAATAGTTTACGCCCAGTTTCAGCCGGCCCCCTTTGCCCCGGCTAACGGTGGGGTCAATCTTATTGTAGAAGCTACTTTCGTAGCTCAGCTCAGCACCCAGTTGCTTCAGAATCCAGGCCATCACGCCCAGTTCAAGACCGACGCTGGTGTATTTAGCTTTGGTATCAGACGGGATATTGTCCGAAAATTCACGGCCCGAGTTCAGGCTGGCTCCTACGAAGCTGCTGATACGGGTCCGGAATGGATAGTAGCGGGCAAACAGACCCAGTTGCCGGGCGTGGTATTTATTGCCGACCAGCCGGTCGAAATCATAGCGAACGCCAGCTGCAAAGCCGGGCTGGAAGAAGTAACCCAGTCGGGCGTTGATATCGACGTAAGCCTTTCCGTCGGTCGCGCCGAAACCAGCCCCCCCACCCAGAAACAGATTGCCCGGCTGGAACCAGGTCAGCTGGTTGTCCTGCTGGTAATTGCGCGATTTTTCGACTTCGACTTCCAGGGTTTCTTTTGCCTGGCCGGCGGCTTCCCGCACGTCCTGTTTGGTTTCGTTGCTGATGAGTGGTTTTGAACGGCCGCTTGAGTCGGCACCGTTCTGGGCGTAGGCTCCTGCCGACAAACCCGTCAGCAGCAGCGTCATTGCGAATACTTGTTTCATAGTCGTTGAGTTGAACGTACGGTCGGTTCGAGCCGTCGTAGCCTATTAACCACCTTTTGGGGAGAAGGTTTGTCCGGATCAGGGCGTTGGCTGGGAATAATACAAAAGAGTCCGCCCGTCAGCTAAGCTGTGCGGGCGGACTCTTAAAAAAAGCCTAGTCGGTTCAGAGCGGTTTTCCGAGTTGCCGAATCAGGTCATTGAGTTGGTCGGCCGTGGTAGCGGGAAAATTGGCAATACGAATCTGCGAACTTTTCAGGCTGCCGTATCCGCTGCCGACCACCATGCCGGCTACTTTAGCATTGGCAATGACCTCGGCCGAAGGGGCTTTGGTGTTGGCAACAACCACCGTTTGCGAGCGGTGCCGCTCCTGCTCCACAAAGGGCTCGAAATACGGCGAGTCGCCGATGAACTTATAGAGCAGGCGGGCTTTTTCTTCGGTCTGTTTACGAATGACGTCGATACCGATCCGGTTCAGATCTTCGGCGATTTTGCCGAGCAAATAAATAAACAACACATTGGGCGTGGCCGGTGTCTCGAAGGTTTTGTAGTGCTTCCAGAGGGTCGGCAGCGTGTGGTGGGCACCAACGGTCAGGTTGTCATGCTGTAGCAGCGTTTCGGCTTTGGCCAGGCAGGCTTCATTGGCAATCCACACGCCCAGACCGGCAGGCATACCGAAGGCTTTCTGCACCGAGAAAAAAGCCGAGTCGATCAGACTGTAGTCGAGGTCGGGGTAGGGAGCCGACGAGACCATATCCACGCAGAACAGCTTTTTGGGGTGCTTTTTCTTGAGTTTGTGCATGTCTGCTACCCGCATCTGAACACCCGACGATGTTTCGTTGTGGGTCATGCACACCAGTTCGGCGTAGGGTGGTACCTCGATCTCGGCCGCGTCGAACCCTTCGCCGAAGGGCTTCTCCTGCTTGTGGGCAAACTTCTTCAGGCTCCCGGCATAATCGTAGAATTTCTGCGAAAATGACCCGTTGACGAGGTGAAAGCTTTCGTGTTCGACGCAGTTGAACAGCAACCGCTCCCATACTTCCGAGGCCGAACCGGTGAAGAATATACCGTGCGTTTTGGGGATGTTGAGCAGCGTGCGCAGTTGCTCATCGGTCGCCTGGTAGATGTCCCGGAACGCCTGACTCCGGTGCGAAATGGAGCCCAGCTGCCGATCCATCGCGGTTTGCAGATGTCGGGCAAACGTTGGGTACAGCTCGGCCGGGCCGGGTGTGAAGTAGGTGTTTGTCATAAGCCAATGAGCGATTGAGTCAATGAGTGATTGAGCGTCAAATGGAAGGGCACTCAATCACTCATTGACTCAATCACCACTTAATAGAGTAGTCTAAACTTAATCGTGTTGTCGATGTCTTTGAGTTCCTGAACCACCTCGTCGGCGTATTCTTTGGCCACATCCGTAATCACGTAGCCGATCTGCTCATTGGTTTTCAGATACTGACCGTGGATGTTGATGTGGTATTTGGCGAAGATGGTATTCATCTGGGCCAGAATACCCGGCACGTTGGCGTGAATGTGCAGCAGGCGGTGGGAGTTGGTCAGCAGCGGCAGTTGCAGCTCGGGGAAGTTGACACTGCCGTAGGTGCTGCCGTTGTTGATGTACTCGAGCAATTTGCCCGGTACGAAGTTGCCGATGTTGGCCTGCGCTTCTTCGGTGCTGCCGCCGATGTGGGGCGTCAGAATCACGTTGGGCAGTCCCCGCAGGGCATTCATAAAGGCTTCGCCGTTGGCTTTGGGCTCCTGCGGAAACACATCGACCCCGGCGCCAACCACTTTGCCGCGCTCGATGGCATCGACCAGCGCCGGAATATCGACGATATGGCCCCGCGACAGGTTGAGGAAGATGACGCCGTTTTTCATGAGCCCGAATTCGCGGTAGCTGATCAGGTCTTTGTTTTCTTTCCGGCCGTCGGTATGCAGGCTGATGATGTCGGCCACGGCCAGCAGTTCATCGAGCGTTTTGCACTTGCGGGCGTTGCCCAGCGCCAGCTTATCGACTACGTCGTAGAAGTACACCTCCATGCCCAGGGCTTCGGCCACAACCGATAGCTGCGTGCCGATGTTGCCGTAGCCAACGAGCCCCAGCTTTTTACCCCGTACCTCAAAACTGTTTTTGGCCGATTTGTCCCAGTTGCCTTCGTGCATGCCGTTGCTCTTGGGCACAATGCCCCGAATCAGCATAATGATCTCGCCCACCGCCAGTTCGACCACCGAGCGGGTGTTGCTGTAGGGCGCGTTGAACACGGCAATACCGCGTTCGGTGCAGGCCGTCAGATCGATCTGGTTGGTGCCGATGCAGAACGCGCCGATGGTCATCAGCTTGTTGGCGTGCTCCAGCACCCGGGCCGTTACGTTGGTCTTGGACCGGATGCCCAGAATCGACACATCGCGGATGGCTTCGATCAGCTCATCTTCGTCGAGCGCTCCCTTCCGGATCTCGACGTTGAAGCCTTCCTGCTCGAAGAGCTGAACGGCCACCGGGTGCACGTTTTCGAGCAGCAGTACCTTGATCCGGCTTTTGGGATACGACTGGCTGCGGCTCAGGTTGTTGTGGTACAGAAACTCGTCGAGCGAGGGCGCAATGTGGTCGGCTTTTTCGACTACCTGCGGGCGCATCACGTTTTCGGTGAAGGCGTAGAACCGGTTGGCCAGGCCAGCCGCGCGGATTTCGTAATCGGTATAGCCGTCGCCAATCACGTACACCTCGCCGTCGAGGTTGAGGTTACGGATTACCTGCGACTTGCCGCCATTGGCCGACAGTGGGTTGGCGCGGTCGAAACCGACGATGTTACCCGCTTCGTCGAAGACGAAGGTATTGGCAAACACGTTCTCGGCCTTGATGCCCAGCGAGGTAACGATCGGGACAATAAACTCCCGGAACCCGTTGGAGACGATGTAGATATGGTCGGCATTTTCGGTCAGAAAGGCCTTGTTGCGCTGAAACGAATCGGAGATTTTACCCATCAGCGTTTCAACCAGCGCCGGTAGCTGATCGCGGTGGGCGCGCAGCAGGTTGAGCCGCAGGTCGAGCGATTCGGTAAACGACAGTTCGCCCGCCATACCCCGGTCGGTAATGGCTTTGATCTGCCGGAGGGCATCGTCGCGGTCGGGCCGGCCAATCAGGGAGATTTCGCCCAGCACATCGAGGGCTTCCACTTTCGTGAACGTGCTGTCGAAATCAATGATAAAGAACGTCTGTTCGGGTGTTTTGGTAAGCATGGGTACCTAAGCTAAGCCCACAGCGGTAGCCGGGGGTATGAAATTCACAAATCAGTTCATCGCGGTGGTCGGCAGGGGGTGTCGCAAAAAAGCGACTGCCCGTTCTTCCGACCAGTAGGGGCCGTTGAGTCCGTCGGTTAGCGTTGGAAAGCCACAGTGGCCGCCCTGCTCCGGAAATTCCATCCATACCATGGCCAGTTGTCGGGCCAGTGTATCGGGGAAACAGCTGGGCGACAGAAATGGGTCATTCTGGGCATTGACAATCAGTGTAGGCACCGCAATGGCCGGAATATACTGGAGTGCACTGCTCCGTACGTAATAATCCGTGGCATCGCGAAAGCCATTCATCGGGGCCGTAAAGAGTTCGTCGAACTCGCGGACCCGACGGGATTGCCGGATGGCATCGACCGGGAAAACGCCCGGCATGACGGCCGCCTTGCGAAGCACTTTCGCATTGAGCGCCCGGCTGAACCGGCGGTTATAAATCAGGCTGTCCCACTGTTCGAGTCGACGCGCCGAACCCAGCAGATCGAGCGGTACCGAGAAAACCACCGCCCGCCCAATGGCCGGATCGATGGCGGTACCCTGCTCGCCGAGGTATTTGAGCGTCACGCTGCCCCCGGCCGAAAATCCCATCAGGTGGATGGTCTGGTAGCCTCTGGTCAGGGCGTGGGCGATGATGAAGTGTAAATCGGCGGTATCGCCGAGGTGATAAAAGCGTTGCTGCCGGTTCAGTTCGCCACTGCACGAGCGGTAGTGCCAGGCCAGACAGCTATACGACTGCCGGGTCAGGTACCGCACCATGCCCGCCAGGTACTGACTCGACGAACTGCCCTCGAGCCCGTGCGACAGAATCACCAGCTCCCGGCTCCGATCAGGTCGGTCGGCCGAATCGCCTGCCGGAAAGGCCCAGTCGAGATCCAGAAAGTCGTCGTCGGGCGTGTCGATTCGCTCGCGGACGTAGTCGACCGTCACCCGCCGAAACAGCGAAGGGATAATGGTCTGAAGATGGCCATTCCACAAACGGGTGGGTGGCCGGTACGTCGACGGGGTAATCAGCGGCATAACGGGACGCAGATAACGCAAGCAACGAAGGTACATGTTTCGGGGCGTCTGCTACGAAAAAGGATTGCACATCTGGCAAAAATCATGTTTTTGCCCCCGATTGTATAGTTTTTCCGGTACACTACAGATCGAGCTGCAACTTGTTACCCATTGGCCATTTGATCTGAAAACAGCTGCGCCGGTCGGGAAAACGTTCCCGACCGGCGCAGCTGACCGAATACCGGGACAACTGACTACAGCGCCAGCTCCCGGGTCGAAACAATCGTCAGTACTTCGGTGTCTTTCAGGCGCGTAGCCAGGCCGAGTGTCTTGGGCACTTCGTAGTGAAAATAAAACTTCATGGTGTGCAGTTTGCCCTCGTAAAAGAGTTGCTCGTCGCCCTGCGGGTTTTGGGTTAGCAGGGTCTGCTGGGCCACTACCGCCTGTTTAAGCCACTGCCAGGCTACCACCACAATGCCGAACAACTCCAGAAACAGCGTGGCATCGGCCAGGTAACGCTCGGTATCGCCATTCATGGCGTGGGGCATCAGCGACATCACTACCTCCTGCGTACGTTTCAGTTCGGCCGTGAGCATAGTGGCGTAGGGTTTCAGCTCGTCGTAGGCACTGGCTTCACGGATGGTGTTGCTTAGTTCGGCGAAGAGCAGCTGGGGGGCTTTGCCGCCCTTCATGGTCATTTTCCGACCCAGCAGATCCTGGGCCTGAATACCGGTGGTGCCTTCGTAGATGGGCGTAATCCGAATGTCGCGGTATAGCTGCTCAACCGGGAAATCTTCGGTAAAGCCGTAGCCGCCGAAGGTTTGCAGACTCTGGCTCACCGACTGCACGCCCATCTCCGAGGGGAATGATTTGGCCACCGGCATGAGCAGATCGAGCAGCAGAAACGCGTTTTCCTTTTCGTCGCCCTCGGCCACCCGGCTGATGTCGTAGAGCCGGGCCGCTTCGATCAGCAGCGACAGTGACCCTTCGGTGATGGCTTTCTGAAACAGCAGCATCCGCCGAACGTCGGGGTGATTGATAATGGGTGTCTGTGGGGCATCGAGCAGGTTTTTCTCGTTGAGCCGCCGACTCTGTGGCCGCTCACGGGCATATTGCAGGGCTGCGTAGTAGGCCGCCGTGGCAATGGCGGCTGCCGTCATACCCACCCCGATGCGGGCCTCGTTCATCATCTGGAACATGTAGGGCAGGCCCTGGTGCGGCTCGCCGACCAGATAACCGATGGTGTTGTCGCCGGAGCCCATAGTCAGGTGCATGGCCGGTACACCCCGTTGCCCCATCTTATGGTAGACACCCGTCGACTGCACATCGTTGTCGACAAACGGGCCGCCGGGCGAATCGGTCTCGGGGCGGTATTTGGGCACTACAAAAAGCGAAATCCCCTTGGTGCCTTTGGGGGCTCCGTCGATGCGGGCCAGCATCAGATGCACGATGTTGTCGGCTGCGTCGTGATCGCCGGCCGAGATAAATACCTTTTGCCCCCGGATTTTGTAGACACCGGGCTGCCCGTCTACGGGCGTCGCGGTTGTGGCCACATCGGAGAGCGATGAGCCGGCCTGCGGTTCGGTAAGGGCCATGGTGCCCTGCCAGACACCATTCAGCATGTTGGGTACGTAGAAATCGACCAGGGTCGATGAGCCAAAGGAGGTGATGAGGTGGGCGGCTCCCGACGAGAGGCCCGTGTACATCATGCCATTGTTGGCCGCCATCAGAATAAAGCCGATTACCGAACTGATCATTTCGGGAAGCTGCTGTCCGCCCTGCTCAAACGAAAAACCCGCGCCGATAAGGCCGGCGTCGCCCATGGCCCGCAGAAACTCGCGTACCTTGGGATGGACTGTTACCTGCCCGTTTTTGAGTTCGGGCTGATTGCGGTCAATATCTTTCAGGTAAGGAAACAGCAGGGTATCGGCAATGTAGGTGGCCGAGTCGATAGCCAGGTTGAAAGTTTCGCGATCGTGAGCGCTGAAATACGCGTACTTAGTTAATTCTTCGGCCCGAAAAACTTCGTGGAGCAGAAAATGAATGTTCCGTTTGCTGAAATACGGGGTTGCCATGTTGCTAAGATGGGATTGGGATGGTATGCACGCATACTGCGTGTGGTAAATGTACCAATTTTTCCCGTTTTGGTGAAGAATCAATCCGGGTAATAGCCGCAGGGCAGATGCGTGGTGGGTTGGCTAATGCTCCAGTGCAACCCGCACCTGCGCCATCAGCGTCTGCAACTCCCGATAGCTGAACCGCGTGTTGGCCGTCTGGAAATTTAAGCAGTGGATGCCTTCGACGTCGTAGTAGGTAATGTGGCGGAGGTTGACAATCGTGCTGCGGTTGAATTGCACAAACATGGGCTGCAGGCCTGCGGGCATCAGTTGCTGCCGCACGAAGCCCAGCGTACCCCGGATACTGTAGGTAACTGGTACGCCAACTACCCGAATCTGAACGTAGTTTTTGCTGGATTCCAGGCAGTACACATCTTTCCAGAGGAGTTTGATGTTCCGGCTTCCGACCTTGACAAAGAAGAAGTCGGGCCGGTCGGTATCGGCCGTGGGCATGGCGTCGGTACCCGACCGGGAATGGAGCGACTCGATGGTGGTCTGGATCGTGGCGAAGAGGGCCGCCGGCGTGGTGGGCTTGATCAGGTACCCGCTGGGGCGTAGTCGCGTAGCTTCAAGAATGGTTTCCCGGTCGGTGTAGGCCGTCAGAAACAGAAACGGCAGCCCGTAGTCGTCGTTTAGGCGCCGGGCCAGCGCCAGTCCATTATTCGCCGGTTCATCGCTGCTGAGGTTGATGTCGAGCAGTACCAAATCGGGGCGCTGGCTGTCTGCAAGGGTAACCCCATCGTTGAAATTGGTGGCGATCCCGGCCACATTGAAGCCAAGGTCGAGCAGCGTAAGCTTCAGGTCTTCGGCAATCAGGGCGTCGTCTTCGACGATCAGAATGGATGGCGTCTTAAGCATGGCTAAGCAGGAGTTGGTACTGGAACGGGTTGTGTTGCGGATGGGTCAGGGTGCCCCGAATCTGACGGGATAGTAGCCGAACAATGTCCATGCCCAGATTGGGCACTACCGGATGCGCTACGGGCAGGCCATTGTCGGTATAATCGACGTAAACCGTGGTCAACTCCTGCCGGAGTTTAATCGCGATCACCAGGGTGTCGTTGGCGGGTATCGCGTGCTTCATGGAATTGGTGACCCATTCGGTCAGAATAAGCGCCAGGGGCAGGTAATAATCGCTGGGCAGCGAGAGGTCGGTGATGTCGAGCTGGGTCACAACATCTTTATCATAGCAGCGCACCACGGCATCGGTCATCGTATCGATGTACTGCTTCATGTCGATGGGGCCCTCTTCGCCCAGCAGCTGCTTGTGCAGCGTAGCGATCGATTCGACCCGCAGGCGGGCCTGCTGCAGCTGAATCAGCGCTTCGGGGTTCGTGATGTTGCGCTCCTGCATATGCAGCAGGCTGTAGATCATCTGCAGGTTGTTTTTGACCCTGTGCTGGATTTCCTTGTTCAGCAACTGAATCTGAGCGATCTGTTCGTCGAGTTTCCCATTCAGGGTAGCCAGCCGGTTCGACTGTGCTCTGAAGAGCTGGTTGCGCCGGTAGAGGTAGAAACTCAGCAACGAGATAATGACCAGCACCGCACCCATAACCCAGACCGCATACCAGCGAATCTCACGAATGCGGTTCTGGTAGGCCATTTTGTTGCGTTCTACGGTCAGTTCGCTGTTGACCAGGGCGCGCTGCATCTGCGCCAGTGCTCCGGTCTGGTTTAGTTTCGTTTCAAGTCGGTGACTTATGGCCGAAAATCGGTAAGCAGGTTCGTAGTCCTGCCGGGCTGCGTACAGATCGGCCAGTGTGCCGGCAAAATACAGGCTGTCCATCAGGTTGGTTGACCGGTTGAACACGGTTGTCAGCGAGTCGATGTAGGGCGATGGCCGCCGGTAATACAGGGCGTCGATCCGGCTGCGGGTCAGGTAATAGTGGTTCAGGTAATCGTAAGTTTCCGGGTCGTTACTGATCCAGGCACGCCGGGTCAGCTTGCGGAGAATGTCTTCGGCGAGCGGAAAAGCCCCTACTTCGGTGGCAATCAGTGCCATTTCAGCCGTGAACCGATACGACCGGAGCTGGGCTGTGTCGGTGTGCGCTATCTCGTTGGTGAGCTGCGTCAGTACCCGAACCGTGTTGGTGGTATCCTTGATCTTATCGTAGGCGTGCGCCTGCAGGTGTTTTACATACAGGTAATGGTAGCGCTCGCCCGGTACCTTGTGATACAGGTCGGCGGCCTGTCCGTAGAAATGAATGGTCAGGCGGGGGTCTTTGTTCCAGGCATCATACACACGGCCCTTTGCATACGAAGCCCGGGCCTGCATCAGCCGGTCGCCCCACCGATCGGCAATAAGCTGGGCACTGTCATAGTAAGCCAAACTTCGGGCAAAGGAATTATACCCCTGTTTCTGGGCATACACATCGTTGCCCAGCTGGATGAACTGCGACTGAGCAAGACTGTCGGCCCGATAACGGGCTTTGCTATCGACGTCGTACCGGTGATCGGACTGGCAGCCAAGTAAGCCGGTGATTAAAAGAAAGACAAGTATACGGTAGGTCATAAACATAGGTGGTAAAGTGTACTGGGGCGGTAGACTGACCGTAAACGCTTTTGGGCCATTCTGTCAAAAGCAGCCAGCCGACGCAGGCACGGCCAGCAGGGTACCCGTCTGGTCGTACGTGGCCTCATCCGTTTAAGGCATAATCTTGGCGGTCAGGCGTCCGGTTCTGGAGTAATACAGTGTTGAAAACATAGCTTATCAGGTTACGTAGAAATGCTGCGACAGAAGAATAGGGGAGCCGGCTGAGTGCCGGTGAACGGCGTTCGCAGGTACCGTACGCTCTTCAATACCGGTTCAATCCAGTATCTGACCCACCATTCATATGGTTTTGGTAAATGCAAAAGACAGGAATCGGCTACTTTAAAAAAATACCTCGGTCGAGGTATTTTTGCTCAGTTTTGCCCGGAATTTTAGCTGATTTGTCTACCGAAAGGGTATCTGCGGGCACAGATGCCCGGCATTGGCATCTGCCCGCGAATTACTGAGTGGTAATGTGGTGCGTAGTGCAACAGTAGTGAGCCTGATCGCTGGCTGGTAGCTGGTCCCTTCCGGAGGTAGGCGCTCTCGTTTAATTGATGGGGTGGTGCGCCGGCGTTGTCTGCCATACCGGCTGGGCGAAAGCCATGATTTTGTAACGACTGCCTAAACTGTTCCCCGCAATCCTTCGTTTAATGGTCATCGTATAAACCGTACGACTGAACCAAACCAATTTATCAGACATGAAAAAACTGATTGCGCTGTTCACTATTCTGTTTGCTATGGTATCGCTGGTGCAGGCACAGGACAAAAAGCCGCCCATGAGTCCCAAGATCACGGCCGAAAGCCCCGACAAGAGCATCAAGGTGGTATACGGGCAGCCTTCGAAACGGGGCCGGGTTATCTTTGGCGATGCCGGCCTGGAGAAATACGGCAAAGTGTGGCGTACCGGTGCCAACGAGGCTACTGAAGTGACGTTCAAAAACGATGTGATGTTTGGCGGTAAGATGGTAAAAGCCGGTACCTACACGCTCTACACCGTTCCGAACGCCAAGGAGTGGGACGTAATCCTGAACAGCACGCTGGGTCAGTGGGGCGCCTACGACTACGAGAAAATTAAGAATGCCGACGTGGCCATGGTGAAAGTACCCGTTTCGACCAATAAAACGCCCATCGAAAAACTGACCATCACCCCAGCCAACAACAGCATTGCTATTGCCTGGGACAACATGACCGTATCGGTACCGGTCATGAAACACGGTATGTAAGTCCGACAAATACGTTTTTAGCGTATATGCCCCCGATTACGTGGTAATCGGGGGCGTTTTTTTTAGGTAAAAGCTGAAAATCAGGTGCTTTTGAGCCATACGCTCAGTTAACTTGCAACAATTCCCTAAAAAGATTCGTAAATAGCTAACAGACAAACGTTTATATAGTTACTAGAGTAATCGTAAACCGGTGTCCCTGTATGACCAAACATTACCCGCTTTTTTTGATGGCATTACTGATTGGTACGTCGGCGCTGGGGCAAACGGCTACCGATTATTACCAGCTGCCGGCCCGCCAGCCGCATGCCTACAGTCGGGTGCTGGCCCGCTACGGTGGGGCCTACACCCGCGACCGCTGGTATGTGGGTCTAAGCGGGTTTGTCCGCACCGATCGCGCTCAGCTCGATAATTCGCTGGGTGGGCTTATTGGCTCGAATCGGGTAATCCGGCCGGGCTGGGGGCTGGTGCTGGGCTGGACCGCCCGCGAGCGATGGACCGTGGAGGCCGGCTACACCAACTCGCCCGCTCATTCGGAACTGGTGATCGACCGGGGCCGCTTCCCCTATACCTATTCGTACACCAGTGATAACCACAGTTTTCTGCTGCGCGGCAAATACATGCTGCTGTCGACGAGTGGCCCCTGGCGCCGGTCGGGCTTCTGGATCAGCGGGGGGATGTGGCTGGTGCCTGGCAGCGGGGCCAGCCGGGGCGATCTGCTGATGGCCGGGTACGCCTACCGGGCCCGGGCCGGCGAACAAATCGATACCTTACGACTGACCGGCCAGACACAGGTCAGCAGCCGCCCCACGGCCATTGCCGAGCTGGGCGCCGAATACACCGTCCGGCTCAGCAACCGGCTCGATCTGGGCCTGTCGGCCCGCAAGCTATGGGGCCTGAGCAGTGCTGTCGATACCGATCTGCAATATCGGATCAGCAGTCAGGCCACGCAGTACGCGCAGCTGAAGGGCGCCGGCAGCGGCATGACCTACGGCCTTACCCTACGCTACTCGTTTGCACTCAACCAGAAACTGGCCAGCGTCTGGAAAAGTCCCGGTAGCCGGCTCGCTAAGTAACCATTCTGGAATTTAGCGAGTCTGTCCAGTTGGGATGGCGGGTGAAAGGCGTAGTTTCGCGCTGTGAAAACAACGCATTCGTTTTCATCAGGCAAACCGTGGGAATTCGCTACATACAACCGATGGGTCGACTCGGTACGTTACTTGTTTTACTGGCCGTGCTGATGGGCGGGCGGGCGCTGGCCGACGTCAGGCTGCCGCACGTTTTCGGCGATCATATGGTGCTGCAGCGCCGGAAACCGGTACCGGTCTGGGGCTGGGCCTCAGCCGGCGAAAAACTTACGATCGCCTTTAACGGTCAGACCAAGACGGCCCGGGCAGCCAAAGACGGGCGCTGGCGCGTTCAGCTCGACCCGATGGAAGCGGGTGGCCCCTACCAGTTAGTCGTTACCGGCAAAACAAATACCGTTCAGATTAATGATGTGCTACTGGGCGAAGTATGGCTGTGCTCGGGACAGTCGAATATGGAATTCAGTCTGCAGGGAGCAGCCAACGGCCCTGCTGATATACGAAAAGCCAACTACCCCACCATTCGGCAACTGCTGGTAACGAAGGCCAAGGCCCTGACCCCCCAGTCCGACATCAACGGCTCGTGGGCGGTATGCAGTCCGGCCACGGCGGCTACTTTCTCTGCCGTGGGATACTACTTTGCCCGGGCGCTGCAGGACCGGCTGCAGGTGCCCATCGGTATCATCAACAGCAGCTGGGGCGGTACGCACGCCGAAACCTGGACCAGTCGCGAGGCACTCAACCGCGATACCACCCTGCGGTATATGGTGGCCGATATGCCCGCTACGTACGACGAGGCAGCCGACCGTAGCAAGGCCCGGCTGCAGGCGCTGCTTCAGGAGCAGCAGGGGGGGCTGCCATCGGCCGGCGAAGCGCGTACCTTTGCAGCGCCCGAGCACAATACCAGCGATTGGAAAACCATGCTGCTGCCCGGCAACTGGCAGGGCAGGGGCCTGCCCGGTCTAAACGGGGTGGTCTGGCTGCGAAAAGACATTATTTTACCCGAAGGCACCGTGTTCGACGGACGAATCCTGCAACTGGCCGCTATCGAGGAGACCGACTCGACCTACGTCAACGGGCAGCTGGTAGGCAGTGGCAAGGGCGTCAGAGGGCGGGAGTATGCGCTGCCGGCCGGGCTGCTGCATCCCGGTATCAACACCATTACCATTCGGGTCGACGATAGGGGTGGTCCCAGCGGGCTGCTTGGCGAGCCCGATCAGCTGAAGCTGACGGGGGCGGGCGATGATGTGCCGCTGGCAGGGCAGTGGCGTTACCGCGTGGCCCATGTCGAGGAGTCGTCCTACAAGGCCGGCCCCAATACCTATCCCACTCAGCTGTTCAACGCCATGATTGCTCCCCTGGTACCGTATGCCCTGCAGGGCGTTTTGTGGTATCAGGGTGAATCAAACGCCAACCGGGCCTACGAGTACCGCCGGGCGTTTCCGGCGCTCATTCAGGACTGGCGGCAGCACTGGGGGCAGGCCGGTATGCCGTTTCTGTTCGTACAGCTGGCTGCATTCAGCGCCAACAACGGTACCAGCGCAACCGGTAGCACCTGGGCCGAGTTACGCGAAGCCCAGGCGATGGCGCTGCAGCTGCCCGTCACCGGCATGGCCGTTGCGGCTGACATTGGCGATCCCGCCGACATTCACCCGAAAAATAAACTCGATGTGGGCAAACGACTGGCGGCCGAAGCCATGCGCGTTGCCTATGATACATCGGGTCAGAAAAATGCTCTGTCGCAGGGCCCTCTCTTCGACCGGATGGTGGTGCGCGAAGACCGCGTAACGCTGGTGTTCAGACAGGCCACCGGCGGGCTGGTGGTAAAAGATCGCTACGGGTACGTACGCGGTTTCGAAGTGGCGGGCAGCGATCAGAAGTTTTACTACGCCCGGGCCGAGGTGCTCGGCGAACTGGTCGTGGTGCATGCGCCTGAAGTACCCAATCCGGTTGCTGTACGTTACGGCTGGGCCGACGACAACAGCGATATCAACCTCTACAATCGGGCGGGCTTTCCGGCCGCACCTTTCCGAACGGATACCTGGAAAACCATTACCGACAAAAACCGGTTTTCGGGCCAGTAGCCACCCAGCCATAAGGGGTCGGTATGGACGTGCGAGGGCCTGTATCCCGTCGATTGTTTGTCTGGCTGTGAATTAATTGCGCTTTTGTATTGGGCCTGACCGGTTTTGCCTTATTTTTAACTGGACGCGGGTTGCGGGGCTTGAATGAACAATGCTCATCTGGCTGCCAAACCCGGTCTGAGTTGGTAACGCCAAACCATCCAGCCCGCTATGACCACACGCCGGTCGTTCTTTCGCCAGACAGCAGCCGCAGCCAGTGCACTCGCGCTGCCCGCTTTTCTCCCTGATTCGTTCGGGCGTTCGGCCCCGATGGCCAGCGCCGGTCACCAGTCGGCCGATACGCTGGCGCAGGATGAAGACTTCTGGGCCTGGGTGAAGTCGGAGTACACGGTATCGCCGAATTTGCTTAATCTGAATAACGGGGGGGTATGTCCGCAGCCCAAAGTAGTGCAGGATGCCCACATCCGGTTCTACCAGTATGCCAACGAAGCCCCCTCGTATTACATGTGGCGCATTCTCGATCAGGGGCGCGAAGCACTTCGCAGCAAACTGGCCGATCTGGCGGGCTGTCAGGCCGACGAGCTGGCCATCAACCGCAACGCCACCGAGGGACTGAATACAGTGATCTTCGGATTAAATCTGAAAGCGGGCGACGAAGTGGTGCTGTCGAAGCAGGATTACCCCAACATGCTCAACGCCTGGAAACAGCGGGAGAAACGCGACGGTATCAAACTTGTGTACCTCAACCTCGACTTACCGAGCGAAAACCCCGATGCCTTGGCGGCCCAGTACATCAACGCCTTCACACCCCGCACCAAAGTGGTGCACGTAACGCACCTGGTCAACTGGGTGGGGCAGGTGCTGCCCGTGCGCAAAATTGCCGATGAGGCCCACAAGCGCGGAATCGATGTGATTGCCGACGGAGCCCATTCGTTCGCCCTGTTCGATTTCAACATTCCCGACCTCGGCGCCGATTATTTCGCCACCAGTCTGCACAAGTGGCTGGGAGCTCCTTTTGGCAGCGGATTGCTTTACGTGCGGAAGACCAATATCAGCAAGGTCTGGGCACTGCTCTCCAGCAACGAACCCGACGGGTCCGACATCCGCAAGTTTGAGAGTCTGGGCACACGCTCCTTCGCGTCTGAAATGGCGATTGGTACGGCGGTCGATTTTCACCAGAGCATCGGGTCAGCGCGGAAGTTTGCCCGGGCGCATTACCTCAAAAATTACTGGATGGAGCGCGTAAAAACCATTCCAGGCGTACGGCTGCACACCTCGTTCCGGCCCGAATACGCGGGGGCCGTCGGCCTTTTCTCGATAGAGGGCATGAAACCCGCTGAAGTCGACGCGCAGCTCATGAACCAGTTCAAAATTCACACGGTCGGTATCGATTGGGAAAACATTCACGGCGTTCGGGTAACCCCTCATCTGTATCATACGCCCAAAGACCTCGACCGGCTGGTTGCAGCGATCGACAGCATTGCCGGCAAGCGCACGCTGGCTCAGAAAAAAAGCTGAACTTACTGGTTCCGACGCATTTCCTGCTTGCGCATGGGCATCGTATCGATCAGGCCAGCCAATTGATTGGGGGCAACGGGCTCGGTGTAGGTTTCTTTTACGCCCCCATCTTTCCCGATGAGCCACGCCCGAAACGCCGTGCCCGGCCTGAGCCGGTAGGTTTTGGTAAGCCACTGCCGGTCGGCGGCCGGGAGGGTAGCGGCATCGAGGGGTAGCAGGTCGAGGTCGCGCTCGCTCAGGTCGGCACGGGCGGGCTCGAGCCGACGCAATTGGTCGGCCAGTTTCCCGGCCGTACGGCTGTAGATGAGCAGCACCCGGCGCCGATCGCGTTTGTCGCGCAGCTGTTGCTGGAGCGATGGCTGATCGGCGAGCTGGGCTGCGGCCACCGTCGTCAGCAAAACCAGGAAAAACGCAATCGGGCCGTAGGGCATGGGCTGGTTTGTTTAATGTAAATCTTCGGAGCGTTCGAGCAACAGAATCGACGACTGCGGAACAATCACGTACTGTTCGCCCTCATACTGGAGGTCGATGGCATTGCGCTGCAGGTAGAGGGCTACATCGCCTTCGTGTGCCTGCAGCGGCATGTATTTCACGGTTTCTTCGGTTTCTTTCCAGGGCTCATCGTCGGTAGGGGTCGGAATGGGATAGCCGGGACCGACTTTGATAACATAGCCCGACTGTACCTGCTCTTTTTCCTGCACGGTTGGCGGCAGGTAAAGCCCGCTGGCCGTACGGTCGGAGGGGTCTTTTGGTTTGATCAGAACCCGATCGCCCACGACGATCAGGCGTTTCAATTTGTTGTCAGCGGTAATGCCAAGCATAAAACGAGATGTAGTAAGTTGTGGTTTGTTGTTTTGCGCGGACGGGCGTAGGGCCGAAGCCCGGCGCTGCCTGCCGGGCAACATCGATCAGGGTACCGGATCATAGCCGTGGCCACCCCAGGGATGACAGCGGCTCATGCGTTTCAGACCCAGCCAGCCCCCGCGCCAGGCCCCGTGCCGCCGTACGGCCTCGATCATATACTGCGAGCAGGTAGGCGTGTAGCGACAGGCGTTGGGCAGGTAGGGCGAAAGCACCGCCTGATAGGCCCGAACCAGTCCGATCAAAACAAATTTCATCATGCTCGGGTAAACACCAAAAAGGGCAAAAACTTTCCCGCAATCCGTATCTTTGCCCACTACCGGCCAACCGGAAAAGCCTTATTTCGCCAAGAAAACATGCTTCAGTATTTGATTTGGGAACCCGACCCCGAAATTTTTCACATCGGTTCATTTTCGGTTCGCTGGTACGGGTTGTTGTTTGCACTGGGTTTCCTGCTGGGCATGCAAATCATGACCTACATTTTCAAGGCCGAGCGCAAGCCCGTATCCGAAACCGATACCCTGTTGATTTACATGGTAATCGGTACCATTCTGGGCGCCCGGTTTGGCCACTTCCTGTTTTATGAGCCCGAAGTACTGATCAATCACCCCCTCACGGTGATTACCCCGCCCTTTGCCGGGCTGGCCAGCCACGGAGCCGTGGTGGGTATTCCAATCAGCCTGTGGCTTTATTCGCGCCGGAAACAAAGCATGGCCAGCGGGCAGTCGTTTCTGTGGGTTGCCGACCGGATTGTTATCGTTGTGGCCCTGGCCGGCGCATTCATTCGTCTGGGCAACTTTGTCAACTCCGAAATCATTGGCCGCCCCACCGATCTGCCCTGGGGCGTTGTGTTTCCCAAAGCCGATTACCGCGATGTGCCGGGCCCGGTCGAGTTTCACATGGTGCCGCGCCACCCGGCCCAGCTCTACGAAAGCCTTTCCTGCCTGATTGTATTCGGCGTGCTATTCTGGCTCTGGAGCCGCCGGAAAAGCCAGACCCCACGCGGTAGCCTGCTGGGTATTTTCTTTATCTGGGTCTTTACCCTGCGTTTCCTGTTCGAATACCTCAAGGAAAACCAGGTGGCCAAAGAAGCAACCATGGCGCTGAATATCGGGCAGCTGCTCAGTATCCCGACCGTGCTGCTGGGTATTTTCTTTCTGGTTCGGAGCTATCAGAAACCGATTTCGATGCCCGAGGGATCGCTGTCGGACCCGCCACAGCATTAGCCATATTGGGTTCATAGACAGTCGAATGCCTCGCTCCGGTGGGGCATTCGGCGTTTATGGGGTGCGGTTGTACGCTGGCTCAATAGATTGACGACCTGGTACATAATTTTCGTAGGTTGACCGGCAGAACAAACCCTTACCGATCACGCGTCACGCCATGCATACGAAATCAATCAAACGGCTGGGTAGCCTGCTGCCACTCGCCATCCTGCTTGCCTGTGGCGGCAGTCACGACAAGACAACGGACCCGGAAACCACCGACAACGCGTCGATATCGACCGCCGGAGCCGTGAGCGCCATGCAGCAACTGGCCGATCAGGCCGAAGAAATCGAAAAGAAGGGTCCGGTGGCCACCATCGATTTTCGCAGGCTGAAGGAACTGCTGCCGGCGGAGGCCGACGGACTGCCCCGCAAAGAAGCCTCGGGCGAGAAAAACGGGGCCGCCGGGTTTTCCTTCTCGACGGCCTTGGGCAAATACGGCAATGCCGACGACTCGGAAACCATCGAAATTACGCTGGTCGACGGCGGGGGCAGCAGCATGATGATGGGGCTGGCCGCTTGGTCGATGCTCGAAATCGACAAAGAAACGGCCGACGGTTACGAGAAAACGGGTACCATGGGCAATTATAAATCCTACGAGAAATACAACAGCCAGGATAAAAACGGCGAAATAGCCTTGCTGGTGGCCAAGCGCTTTGTGGTAACGGCCAAGGGGCGGGGTATCGATATGGAAAAGCTGAAAGAAGCGCTCAACGATGTCGACCTCGACAAACTGGCGGGTCTGGAATAAGGGGATAGTGATACCACAAAAAAACCGACGCTGAAACTGTCGGTTTTTTCGGTTCTAATACAACAGGGCCCGGTCGACCTGATCGGGTAGGGGGCCAGCGCGTTCGAGTTTCATCTGAGCGAGCCGGGCACCGGCGCCGGCGCAGGCTTCGGGTGTGTGGCCGTCGAGGTAGGCCGTCAGAAAACCGGCCCAGTAGGCATCGCCCGCCCCCGTAGCATCGACCACATTGACGGGTTGCCCCAGTACCCGAATCTGTTTGCTCCCCCCCGCCGATGAGATCAGACTGCCGTCGGCACCCAGGGTCAGACAAACGAGTGAGGCACCCAGCTCGTGAAACCGGCCGACGATGGCTTCGTGGCTGGGTAGCTGCGTTACATCGTCGACACCGTAGAGCCGCATGGCATCGTCTTCGCTAAGCTTAACCAGCGCATGGGCCGAACAATAGTCGCCCAGCACCTGCCAGGCCTGCGCCCGGTCGGGCCAGAGGCTGGGGGCGTAGTTGGCGTCGATACTGACCTGACAGCCGAGCTGGTGGGCCCGCCGGGCGGCATCGACCAGTGTAGCCTGCGCCGGGGCCTGACTCAGGGCGAAACAGGTAGTATGAAAAATCCGGGACTGGCTCAGCAGCGAATCGGGCAGATGATCGGGCTGCAACATCCGGTCGGCGGTGCGATAGGCAATGAAGTCGGGCGTGCCTTTCGTGCGCGATACCAGCACGATGCTGGTGGGCTCGCGGCTGTCCTGTTGGATGTAGGCCGTTTCGACGCCGGCCGCGGCTACCTGCTCCGTCAGAAAACGACCGAGGTTGTCGGCACCGACGCACGATACGAGGGCGGTTCGGTTGCCCAGCCGGGCCATGTTTGCTGCCATGTTGGCCGGGCTACCCCCCTGATAGCGTCGGAAGTCCTGCGCGTCGCGCAGGCTGGTTGTCAGTGTATGGCCAATGAAATCGGCCAGCAATTCGCCAACGGCCAGTAGAGCGAAAGGTTCCTGACGGGATGGCTGATTCATACAAGTACGGCTTAGTGAAGGGAGAAATGGAGTAACGAATTCTGAGACAGGCTTCCGTATAAAAAGCCCCGTAACCGGCCCGGATCTGGGTCGATTACGGGGCTGCATGTCTGAGCGTTAATGGCCGCCGGGACCGATGGGGAAGGCCGCTTCCTGACTCTGGCGGTTTTCCTTGACCAGAAAACACGCCCCCGCTGCCAGCAGCAGACACACGCCCGCCAGCGCCAGCGCATTACGGGGGTCGTTGCTCAGAATGGTCGGGTAAATGTAGCGGATGGTCAGGTTGTTGACAATCTGCGGCACCACGATAAAGCCATTGAAGATACCCATATAAACACCCATCCGTTCGGCTGGTACCGAACTCGACAGCAGTACGTACGGCATCGACAGGATGGAGCCCCACGCCAGCCCAACGAACGTCATCCCGATCAGGAACGCGTACTTATCGTTCGACAGCAGCATCGACAGGAAACCCAGGCCACCCAGTGTCAGAAACAGCGCGTGGGTCGACCGGCGGCCGATACGGCTGGCAATGCCCGGCAGGAAAAACGAGATGCCGAAGCAGCCCACGTTGAACATGGCAAAGCACAGGTTGCCCCACTCGGTACCCTCCTGAAAGCCCGGCGACTGGGCCGTGGGGGCGTTGAAGGCGTGGCGGGCCACGGCGAGGGTCAGATACTGCCACATCAGCGGCAGGCCGTACCAGGTAAAAAACTTGACCCACCAGAGTTGCTTCATCGTCGACGGCATCTCGCGGAACGCGTGCAGAATTTCGGTCAGCGCCCCGCCGATGCCGCTGCCCTTCTGTTTCATGCGTTCAAATTCAGCCATATCGTCGGGCGGATACTCGTCGGTGGTGTAGAGTGTCCAGAATACCGCCAGCAATACGGCTACCCCGCCGATGTAAAACGGGTATTTGATGCTGTCGGGAATGACGTTGGCCGACACCACCGCTACCGAGGTCAGGCCCAGCAGCCGGAAAATAGTGGGCATCAGGTTGGCCATCGTTTGCCCAAACCCGACAAAGAAACTCTGCATGGCAAAGCCCAGGCCACGCTGCTCGTCGTTCAGCTTATCGCCGATAAACGCCCGGAATGGCTCCTGCGTGATGTTGAGGCCGGTGTCGAGCAGCCACATCAGGCTGGCCGCCATCCAGAGCGCCGACGAGTTGGGCATTAGAAACAGGGCCAGGCTCGTTACAATAGCGCCGATCAGGAAAAACGGTTTGCGCCGGCCCCAGCGGGGCGACCAGGTGCGGTCGCTGAGTGAGCCGATAATGGGCTGTACAATGAGGCCCGTTACGGGACCCGCCAGCCACAGGATAGGAATATTGGCTTCGTCGGCGTTCAGATACCGAAAGATTGGGCTCATGTTAGCCTGCTGAAGGCCAAAGCCGTACTGTATACCCAGAAATCCGAAACTCATGTTCCAGATCTGCCAAAAACTCAGGCGGGGTTTTTGTTTCATAAATCGTTTAGGCGAGTACCTGCGTAATTTGTCGTGGTAAAAGGAACAATGATACAAACCGATTTGCAGGATCCGAAGATATAGTTGTCCTATTTTTCTGGAAAAGAGTATTTTTACACATGACTGTGATTTTAGGGCGGCTTGGCGTGATCGTGTTTCTGGTAGTAAGTGGCTGGTGTCAAGGCGTTAGAGCAGCGTCGGCCGTCGACTCAAGTCGTTCGGTGCTGGTGCGCTCGGTAAAGCTGGTGGGCAATATCCGCACCCGCGACCGGATTATCCTGCGCGAAATGTCGCTCCATACGGGCGATACGGTCCGCCTGAGCGACCTGCCCGGCCGGCTGGCCTGGGATCAGCGCAATATCAACAACACCAACCTGTTTATCACCGTGGCGCTGTCGTCTGCGCAGACGTCTCCCGCCGATACCACGCAGCTGCCCCAGCTCGATCTGACGGTAACCATGAAAGAGCGCTGGTACCTGATCGCCTATCCCGTTTTCGACCTGGCCGACCGCAACTTCAACGAGTGGTGGTACGATCGGGGCCACGATTTCCGACGCACCATCTACGGCGGCCGGCTCAGCTACAAAAACGTGACGGGCAGCAACGACCGCCTGCAGATCGAGGTGATTCGGGGCTTTTTGCAAAAAACGGTGCTGTCGTATGCCCGCCCCTACATCGACCGGGCGCAGAAAATCGGGCTCCGCGTCGACGTGGCCTACCAGACCAACAACGAAATTCCCTACCGCACCAACGCCGACAAGTGGGTCTATGTAAAAGCCGATCAGACCCTGCGTGACCGGGCCTGGGCCACGGTGGCCTTCACCAACCGGCGGGGGCTCTATCACTATCATGGCGTGGAGATGCGCTACACCCGCAACACCATTGCCGACACGGTGGCCAGACTAAACCCCGATTATTTTCTGGATGGCCGCACCGAACAACACTACACCTCGGTGGCCTACAGCTACCGCTACGACCGGCGCGACAACGTGGCGTATCCGCTCCGGGGCACGCTGGCCAACGCTTACCTGGGGGTGTCGGGCCTGCTGCCCTCCGACAATTTCCGGATGGTCGACGCTACCGTTTCCCTGACCCGCTACTGGCCGCTGGGCGGTAAGTTCTATGCCGCTGGCAACCTGCGGGGACGCACCACCTGGCCCAACCGGCAGCCGTATTTCAACCTGCGGGGGCTGGGCAGCTTCAGCGAGATGGTGCGCGGCTACGAGCTCTACGTGATCGACGGGCAGCGGACGGCCATTGCCCGCAGCAGCATCCGCTACCAGCTTTTCGACACCGTGAAGCAGCTGAACTGGCTGCACATCCGTCAGTTCAATACCCTGCCCATTGCAGCCTACGTCACGGCCTTTGCCGACGCGGGCTACGTGGGCAGCACGGTGGCCAGAGAGTACCAGAGCCGATTGGCCAATCAACTGCTGGCGGGCGCGGGCATGAGCCTCGACATCGTTACCTATTATAACCTGGTGGTGCGGCTGAGTGGCGCCGTCAACCGCGAAGGCAAAGGCGGCTTCTACTTCAACCTCGCCCAGGAGTTTTAAGCGGCAGTCGTAGCGATATCAAAAAACCCCTGGTCAATGCCGCGTCGGCACTGACCAGGGATTTTTGTTCGCTAATGGGCCTGCCTACTGCTCCGTCACCGGCACAAACTGTTCGGCTACGTTCCAGCCATCGACTGACACCAGGGGCAGGGGGCCGGCACCGGGCGTGTAGTCGATGGTGATGGTTTTCTGCTGACCGGGCGCTACCGAAACATAGTTGTCGCTGTAGAACACGGGCAGCAACCGGGTTTTGGTGCCGGCATCGACCAGCGACAGTCGGTTGAAAAACGCCATGGGGTTACCCGCCGGATTGCTCAGCGTAACGGCTACCTGCCCGCGCCCTGCCGACCGGGCCACCACCCGAACCGATGCCGGGGCCAGTGTGGCCAGCCCTGCGTGCTGCCCCGACCGATTGGCCAGCCAGTACGTGTTTTCGCTGATGACGCGTTTGTTCAGGTCGAGCAGCTGCAGCACCAGAAAGCCGCCCTGGCGGGCCAGCAGCGGGCCAAGGGCTTTACCGATACCGATATAGGGCCGAACCATGCTGGGGCCAATCTCGGTGAAAACCTGCGTCAGGGTGCTGTCGTGGCCAGCCATATCGTAGGTTTTGATCACCATCATCATGTCGCGGTGGTAAGTGAAAGTGTTGTTGGCGATCATGACCGTACTGTCGACGGGATTATACATGATGTGCAGGGGCTCGCTGCCTGTGTGCAGCCCGTAAAGGCAGGCGTTGGGGTCGAGGTAGTAGTCGTACATCTGCCCGCGCAGCGCCGTCCAGGGGTTCTGCGTTTTCCAGATGATTGTGCCCGTGTACCAATCCCACATGTGCGCCGTGAAGCCCTCCATCAGGGCCCGGTACTGATCGTAGTTGACCAGCTGCGCCTTGCGGGTGAAGTCGCGGAGGTCGGTAGGGGTGCCGTAGGGATCGAGGGCCGTGTCGTAGCCAATGTATTTGTGATAATTCCAGACCGAGTCGACCCGGCTGCCGCCGTTGGGCGCGTAAACGGGCATCATCAGGTTCTGTTTGGGCAGAAAACGCGTCAGCGACGTGTAATCGCCCACGCCTACCGAACCCACTTCGGAGTTGAACGGCCAGGTACGGTGCGCCCAGAATCGCTCGATGGGCTGAATACCGTAGGGGCCGTCGCCGTTGCCACCCAGAAAATTGAACGACATGGCGTCGGAGTTCGAGTAGTCGATAAACCAGCGGGTCCCATCGAGTTTGGGCAGAATCGAGTCGCGCAGGGGCGTCATAATGTCCTGCGGCAGGGTAATCTCGTTGCCTCCGCACCAGATGGCCAGCGAGGGGTGGTTGCGGATCAGTTTGATCTGATCGATGGCCGAGGTCAGAAATAAACCGTGGTCGTCGGGGTACTGCCGGCGCGTCCACTGGTCGTCTTTCTTGGCCGGGTCGACCCAGCGGCCGTTGCAGTCGCCCGATCCCCAGAAGTCCTGCATCACCAGCAACCCGTATTTATCGCAGGCGTCGTAAAACTCAGGCCGCTCGCTCAGCGCCCCGCCCCAGACCCGGATCAGGTTGAGGTTCATGTCGCGGTGAAACCGGATTTCGGCGTCGTAGCGCGCGGCCGACAGCCGCAGCATGGCGTCGGATACGATCCAGTTGCCGCCCTTGATAAAAATCGGCTGGCCGTTTACCCGGATCTGCCGGCTGCGGGTCGTGGCGTTCCACTCGGTCTGGATTTCGCGGATGCCCACCTGCAGCGATTCGCTGTCGGATACGCGGCCCGACCCGGCCACGAAGGTTACCGTCATGGGGTAGCGGTACGACTCGCCGTAGCCGGCGGGCCACCACAGTTTGGGGTTGGGGAGGGGCAGCGCGGGCAGGTCGACGGTGGTGGTGGTGCGGGGGGCCAGCCGAACCGGAATCGCTTTGGTCTGACCAGCGATGGTCACGCGCAGGCTGCCCGTCTGGGCGGTGGCGCTGGTGTTTTCGAGCTCGGCCGACACGCGTACGGTGGCGGGTTGTTGGGGGCCGGTGGGCAGCCGCTGGCCCGGCACGCGCGTAACTACGTGCGGATTGCGGAGGTTGACGGCTCCGGTTTTTTCAATCGTGACCTTGTCCCAGATGCCCGTGTTGCGGTCGCGGATGGGCTGAATCCAGTCCCAGCCGGCCACGTACTGGTGGGCTACATTGCGGGCAATGGTGCCGTCGCCCCCCTGGCCGCCGTTGGGATTGCCGACCGGATCGGGCGGATAGACCAGTACGGCCAGCCGGTTATTGCCGTCGGGTCGCAACAGGCTGGTGATGTTGAACGAGTGCCGTAGAAACATACCCACCATGGGCTGCCGGTTCACGCGTTGCCCGTTCAGATACACCTCGCAGCGGTAGTTGATACCCCGGAAATCGAGCCACACCTGTTCGCCGGCGGTGGCTGTTTCCCGAAAGTTGGTTGCAAACCAGTACGTGTAGTAGTCGCGGCCCGTGGTGTAGATGTCGGGAATCTGCTGGTTGTTCATCCCGAAAAACGGATCGGGAATTTGTTTATTGGCCAGTTGCGTCGTCAGCACGGTGCCGGGAACCACGGCGGGCAGCCAGCCGGTGAGGGGGTAGGCAGGCATCGACAGGGCTGCGCCGGCATCGCGGGTTTTGCCAATCGGGTTACACTGCCAGCCACGGGTCAGTTCGTAACGGGTCTGGGCGCTGACCGGGGTTGGCAGCCAGAGCAGTAAGAGCAGGAGAAACGTATAGCGGTGGTGCATGAGCAGAAAAGGCGGGTATCGACTGCGTACGACCCGAGCGGAATACCGTAGCCGACGCAGCCAGCTTTTGGGTTGCCAAGGTACGGGCTACTTTCTTAATTTTTTTACGAATGTCCGGCGCGTCTGGCTTTTTTGCACTATCTTTGAGGAATCAGCCAAATTTAGTGGAGGCATCAGGGCCTGTTTGGAAAATAATCGTAGGTAGTAGTACGCAAACGATGGTGACATCTGTGGGCAGACTGCGTTGGTACGCCCCCTTTTTCTCGAATACCCTGCCTGATCTGCTCCCTTTACTGGCTATTCCAACCCAACCCTTGCTGCCGGTATGAAACGACTTCTGATTGGGCTAGTATGCTGGTGCATCAACCTGGGGCTGGCTGCCGGGCAGTCGGCCGATCGGTTACCACGCGTCGGCATTGCCGGGCTCGGCATTGAGTCGAGCACTTTTTCACCGGCTGTAACCCACGAAGAAGCGTTTCATGCGCGCTATGGCGACAAGGTATTTGGGGCGTATCCGTTTCTGGCGGCCAACACACCCCTGCGGCAGCGGGCGCAGTGGCTGCCGGCGCTGGTCGGTAAGTCGCTGCCGGGTGGCGCCGTAACGCGGGCGGCCTACGAATCGCTGGTACGCCAGACCCTCGACTCGCTCAAGGCCAACGGCCCCTACGATGGCTTGTTTCTCGACATTCACGGCGCCATGAGCGTGGTGGGCCTCGACGATCCGGAAGGTGACTTGATTGCCCGCATCCGGCAGGTGATCGGCTACAAAACCCTTATCTCGACATCGATGGACCTGCACGGCAATGTGTCGTGGCGGCTGGCCAAAAATTCCGATCTGATTACCTGTTACCGCATGGCCCCGCACGAAGATGCACTGATCTCGAAAGAGCGGGCCGTAACCAATCTGCTCGACCGGCTGGCGAGTGGCAAGGGTAAACCAGCGTATAAAGCCTGGATTCCCGTACCGATTCTGCTGCCGGGCGAAAAAACCAGTACCCGGATCGAACCGGGTAAAAGCCTGTATGCGCGCGTGGCCCCCGCAGCCGCGCAGCCCGGTATTGTCGACGCGGCCATCTGGATTGGCTACGCCTGGGCCGACGAACCCCGCAATCGAGCGGTGGTGATGGTCACGGGCGACGATAAAGCCGCCGTGACCCGGTCGGCCGAACAACTGGCTCAGGCGTTCTGGGCCGTGCGGAATCAGTTTGGGTTTGTTGCGCCCACCGGCACACTCGATGAATGCGTAGCCAGAGCGCTGGCGAGCAAAAAAAAGCCGTTCTTCATCAGCGACACGGGCGATAATCCCACAGCCGGGGGCGCCGGCGATGTAACCTGGACACTGACCCGGCTGCTGGCCAACCCGGCTTTCGCGCGCCCCGACGGCCCGACCCTGCTGTATGCCTCCATTCCGGCGCCGGATCTGGTGGCCAAAGCCATGGCTGCGGGCGTAGGGGGCACTGTCGACGGCACGGCCGGGGCCCAGGTCGACAGCCGCTTTGCCGGTCCCGTCCGACTCCGGGGTACGGTCGAATCTATTGTAGAGGGCGATAAAGACGCCGAGGTGGAGGTGGTTGTAAAGGTGGGCAGCATCCGGGTAATTCTGACCCGCAAGCGCAAGCCGTACCACAAAGAAGCCGACTTTACGCGGCTGGGGCTGGCGCCCCGGAAGGCCGACGTGGTGGTAGTGAAGATTGGCTACCTCGAGCCGGAACTCTATGCCATGCAGGCCGACTGGCTGATGGCGCTGACGCCGGGGGGCGTCGATCAGGATTTGGCCCGATTGCCCTACAAACGCATTCAGCGGCCCATGTTTCCCTTCGATCAGGCTATGAAAACGCCTGACCTGACCGCCCGGCTGGTGCCCCTGTCAGGTACGCCCGACTGAGCCGCGCCTGGCCTGGTGCCGCCTAGTGTGCTGAGGCCGCGTCGGCCTCGCCTACACTGAATCGAATCAGCACCTGCTGGTCATCACCTACCACATCCGCCAGCGGTGGGTCGGTCAGTTCGTCGATCTGCACCACCGGATTTACGTAACCGGCCTGCCGGGCCGCGTCGAGCGCAAAGGTTTTGGCCGTCTGGTGAATCTGCATCAGCCGTGAGTAAAACGAAGGCTGGCTACCCGGTCGATTCGTATCCTGATCGAGTCGATTGCGGAAGGCAGGTGCCGGAATATCAATGGTTAGCCAGTGCAGATTGGGGGTGATTGTCGTTGTCATGGTAGCAGAGTCGTTCGGATACGGACGGAAAAGCGATGTCAGCAGCTTTTGGAAAGGCGTTGGCGCCAATGAGCATCGGGTAACGCTTTATCGCTGATCGGGCGAAAAGGTGATTGTCGGCCCTATCAACGCCCGAATGTCCTGCAATCAGCGTGCCGATTCTATTCCGGCGGCATTCGTACAGGGAGTTAGGTCATCCCGGCCGATTTACCGACCTTTACCCTACGGGCCGGTACTATACCGGGTCGATCAACGCATGAATCGAAATCTGCAGGACGGTCTGAACTTTGCTTCCAAGCTGACACCCAAACGGGTGGCCAACGCCCTCAAGGTGTTGTATAGTTACTACGCGTCGCGGCAGTCGGGCGTGGCGGCACCGCGGGGCTTGCCCATGTCGGTTTCGTTTGAGCCCACAACCTCCTGCAACCTGCGCTGTCCCGAATGCCCGAGTGGCCTGCGCTCGTTTACCCGCCCTACGGGTATGCTGGGCGAAGAACTCTACAAGCGCACCATCGACGAGCTGCACGAAACGCTGCTTTACCTGATCTTTTATTTTCAGGGCGAGCCCTACCTGCATCCGCAGTTTCTCGACCTTGTCCGGTATGCTACCGACCGCAATATCTACACGGCTACCAGCACCAACGCCCACTACCTGACCGATGCCAACGCCCGTAAAACGGTCGAATCGGGGCTCGACCGGCTCATCATCAGCATCGATGGTACTACCCAGGACGTTTATCAGCAGTACCGGGTGGGCGGTAAACTGGAGAAGGTGCTCGAAGGAACCCGCAACATCATACGCTGGAAGAAAGAACTGAAGTCGCGCACCCCCCACGTGGTGTTTCAGTTTCTGGTGGTGAAACCCAATGAACACCAGATTGCCGAGGTGAAGCAGCTGGCCCGTGAGCTGGGTGTCGACGAGGTGGGGCTGAAAACAGCCCAGATTTACGATTACGAACAGGGCTCCGACCTGATTCCGACCATCGACCAGTATAGCCGCTACGCCCCCCAGGCCGATGGCACCTACCGCATCAAAAACGGCTTCGGTGACCATTGCTGGAAAATGTGGCATTCCTGCGTGATTACCTGGGATGGACTGGTGGTACCCTGCTGCTTCGATAAAGATGCCCATCACCGCCTGGGCGATCTCCAGACCGAATCATTTGCCGACCTCTGGCACGGCGCCCCCTACAACGCGTTCCGGCAGACCCTGCTGCGCTCCCGTTCCGAGATCGAGATGTGCCGCAACTGCACCGAAGGCACCCGGGTGTGGGCTGACTGATGGCGTGATTGAGTGGATGATTGATTGGGTAAACCGGCCCTGATTCACTCAATCGCTCATTCCGCAAAGCACTCACCGATTTTTGTGGAACATTCCGTGGAACATACCTTGGATTCGTGGAAACTATCCGGCATCTTTGGGACTGCAACGCACAGACCCATGGGTAAAGTCATTGCTATCGCCAACCAAAAGGGGGGCGTCGGTAAAACTACGACAACGATCAACTTGGCCGCCAGTCTGGCCGCCCTCGAATTTCAGACGCTCATTGTAGACGCTGACCCCCAGGCGAATTCCACGTCGGGGTTGGGCTATAACCCGAAAGAAATCGAGAATAGTATTTACGAGTGCATGGTTGAGGGTGTCCGCCCGAACGATGCGATCATTCAGACTGATTTTCCGAATCTGGATCTGCTCCCCTCGCATATCGACCTCGTTGGGGCCGAAATCGAGATGATCAACCTTCAGAACCGGGAAGACAAGATGAAAGACGCGCTGGACAGCATCCGCGATCAGTACGATTTCATCATCATCGACTGTTCGCCGTCGCTGGGCCTGATCACCATCAACAGCCTGACCGCTGCCGACTCGGTAATCATTCCCGTGCAGTGCGAATACTTCGCGCTGGAAGGCCTGGGCAAGCTGCTCAATACCATCAAGATTATCCAGTCGCGGCTCAATACGCACCTGGCCATCGAGGGTATTCTGCTGACGATGTACGACCTGCGGGTACGGCTGTCGAACCAGGTAGTTGGCGAGGTGACGAGCCACTTCCAGCACATGGTCTTCAGCACCATTATCCCGCGTAACATCCGGCTGAGCGAATCGCCCAGCTTTGGCGTGCCGGCGCTGGCCCAGGACGCCGACAGCAAGGGGGCGGTCAGCTATCTCAACCTGGCCCGCGAAATTCTGGTCAAGAATGGCCTGATGCCCCACGAAGTTTAACCGTCACGGCCCGCCCCGTCGGTACCGGCCCTGTTTCAGCCATTGTTGCTGAACCATGTCCGGCCTTACATGACAGGGTCTGACATAACACGACTTTTTCGTATGGATAACGCGAACGCCAAAGCACCGAACAAGAAGATGATTGGACTGGGCCGTGGGTTAGGTGCCCTGCTACACGACAGTGAAGCCGTGAACCGGCAGTCGAAGCCTTCGCCGTTTGAAGTAATCAGTACGATGACCGAAATCGGGTTGTCGCAGATTGAAACCAACCCGTTTCAGCCCCGTACCCGCTTCGACGAAGAAGCGCTGCAGGAACTGGCCGACTCGATCCGGACCCAGGGCATCATTCAGCCCATCACGGTTCGGCAACTCAGCAAAGATCATTACCAACTGATTGCCGGTGAGCGCCGGCTTCAGGCGTCCAAGATTGCCGGGCTGACCCATATTCCGGCCTACGTACGCACGGCCAACGACCAGCAGATGCTGGAAATGGCCCTGATCGAAAACATTCAGCGCGAGAACCTCAACTCGATCGAGATTGCCCTCAGCTATCAGCGGCTCATTACAGAGTGCAGTCTGAAGCAGGAAGAGCTCGGCGAACGCGTGGGGAAGAACCGCACGACGGTCAACAACTACATCCGTCTGCTGAAACTGCCCCCGGTCATTCAGGCGGCCCTGCGCGACAACAAGATCTCGATGGGCCACGCCCGGGCCATTATCAACATCGACAACCCCGACGCGCAGATCAAGCTGTTTAACCGGGCTGTCGACGAAGACTGGTCGGTTCGGAAAGTCGAAGAAGCCGTTCGGAATCTGGGCGACGAGACGGCCGATGCCGCGTCGGTACGCCGGGTAACGCTGCCCCGCCAGGAAATGCGCAGCCTCCAGTTCAAGCTATCGTCGATGTTTGGCACCAAAGTATCCATCAAAGCCGACGAGAAACACAAGGGCGAAATCAAAATTCCGTTTACCTCTCAGGAAGAACTGGCTAAAATCCTGGAAGTGCTGAACTCGCAGGCCTGACCGTTGAAACACACTATTCTGATCGTTTGGATGGCCATCGGGCTTCTGGTCGGTGGCGCTAACACCCTATGGGCACAGGTACCGGCCCTGACGCCGGCCCATACACCCGCGCCGGTCGATTCGGCCCGGCTCCGGCAGCAGGCTACCGACAGCATACCGACGGGCGTGCGGGCGAATGGGCAGCTCGTGCTCGATTCGACCCTGACCGCCGGGCGCGACTCGGCCACGTTCAGCAGCGATACCACGCAGCTCAGCGCCCGGCAGGAAGCTGCCATCCGGAAAATCATTCCGCGCCAGGCCACGATTCGGTCGCTGATACTGCCCGGCCTGGGGCAGGCCTACAACCGGCAGTATTATAAGATTCCGTTTATCTACGCGGGTTTTGGCGTGATGGGCTATCTGTTTGTGAAATACCGCGATCTGGCCAGGCAGGCCGAAAACGGCTATCGGCTCCTGTTGTATGGTGTAAACACAACGGCTACTGTACCGGCCGTGCCGGAGCCGCTGCAGCAAACCGTTGTCATCAATACCAAGCCAGCATCGGTGGTTATCGGTGACCAGATCGTTCGCACAACTACAGGGGCGAAGGCTGGCTACGACCTGTACCGGCGCTACCGCGATCTCAACATACTGCTGTCGGCAGCCCTCTGGGGCATTCAGATTGTAGAAGCCAATGTGGCCGCCCACCTGAAAACGTTCGACCTTTCCGACGATATCTCGATGCGCGTGCAGCCATCGGTACTGCCTGTGCCCGGCCTGGGACCGGGTTTTGTGCCCGGCGTGCGCGTTGCCTTTACGTTTAAATAAACGCGCTGGCCGGCTGCCGACCGGTGGAGTCAATCGGCCGACAGCTGCCAGCCGCTAACCGAAAACCAATGAATATCCTGCTGCTCGGCTACGGCAAAATGGGGAAAACAATCGAACAGATCGCGCTGGAGCGTGGTCATCAGATTGCCGCCCGGATTGATGCCCACAACAATACCGATCTCACAACAATCGACGCGGCTGCGGTCGATGTCGTTATCGAATTCAGCTCGCCCGAATCGGCGGTTGCCAACATCAAAACCTGCCTGGAAAGGGGCTGGCCTGTGGTATGTGGTACTACCGGCTGGCTGGCCTACCGCCCCGAAATCGAAGAGTTGTGCCGCCAGAAACAGGGCGCTTTCTTCTACGCGTCGAACTACAGTATCGGGGTGAATCTGTTTTTCCGGCTCAACAAAACGCTGGCGCAGTTCATGCGCAACTACCCCTCGTACCATGTTTCGATGACGGAAATTCACCATACCGAAAAGAAAGATGCGCCGAGCGGCACCGCCATTACGCTGGCCGAAGGGCTTATGGAAAACCTGCCTAACCTGACTGGCTGGGTGGAAAAAGAAGAGGGAACAGCCGGTACGTCGACCGATGCCGTTGCCATCGAGTCGCTGCGCGAAGGCACCGTACCCGGTACGCACATTGTTCGCTTCGAGTCGCATGTCGACCGGATCGAAATTTCACACGTGGCCCACAGCCGGCAGGGTTTTGCACTCGGGGCCGTGGTAGCGGCCGAATGGCTGCCGGGCCGGGCGGGTGTGTTTGGGATGGACGACCTGCTGGGGGCCTGAGCCTGACAAACAGCGGCAGGGCCTGACAGGCGGTTAGGCATAAACCGGGTCATCTTTGTAATTTCGCTCCGCCATCCGGGCGTTTGCCGGAGCCCGACCACACCGGGTACCCGCAGTCGATCCGAACGAGTAGTCCGATAAAGTCATACGTAACACGGTATCAGCCGATTGTGTCGCCCGGCGGGCGCACCGGTGCCAGACCGATTAACTGTTTTTCAACGTGTCAGTAACCAATACCCGGGCCGAACACCGGCCAGCCAAAGCCCGAAAATCTCCGCTGCGCGAGTGGTTCGACTCCGTTCTGTTCGCTGTGGTGGCCGCTACCCTGATCCGGTGGCTGTTCATGGAAGCTTTTACCATTCCGACCCCGTCGATGGAGAATAGCCTCATGGTGGGCGACTTCCTGTTCGTCAGCAAGCTGCACTACGGCACCCGCACCCCGCGGACGCCCCTGCAGGTGCCGCTGACTCACCAGAAAATCTGGGGAACCAACATCCCGTCGTACAGCACGGCCATTCAACTGCCGTCGTACCGGCTACCGGGTTTCACGCACGTCAAAAACGGCGATGTGGTGGTGTTTAACGTACCACCCCGGTACCTCAACGACAATATCGATTATCCTACCGACCTCAAAACCAATTACATCAAGCGCTGCATGGGTATTCCGGGCGATAAGCTCGAGGTGCGGCAGCGGGTGGTGTACATCAACGGGCAGCCCCTGCCGGTGCCGCCCCGCTCGGAGCAGAAATACTTTATCCGGACCACCGAAGTCCTCGACGCCGATTTCTTCCGGAAGTACGAGATCGTGAACGACTACCGTGACCCGAACCAGGCTACCGAAAACTGGAAGCCGCAGGAACGCTATAACGACTCGACCAAAACGTCGACGCTGGAAGGCTATACCGTTAACACGACGGCCGATGTGATCGAGAAATTCAAAACCTTCGATTGGGTCAAGGGCATCGAACCCCTGGTCGACAAGCCGGGCGAAACCATGCCGGGTATCTACGGCACGCCGACGTTTAACTGGAACCACGATAATTTCGGGCCGCTGGTAGTGCCCAAGAAAGGCGCTTCGACCCCCATCAACGCGCAGACCATTGCCGTCTACGGCCCCGTAATCGAGCTCTACGAAGGCAACGAGAACGTGAAAGTGACGCCGACGAGCATCACCATCGATGGTAAGCCTGTCACGTCGTACACGTTTAAGCAGGATTACTACTTCATGATGGGCGACAACCGCGATAACTCGCTCGATTCGCGCTTCTGGGGCTTCGTCCCCGAAGATCACATCGTAGGGAAAGCGGTATTTGTCTGGATGTCGCTCGACCCCAACCCGGCCAACATCTGGAACAAAATCCGCTGGAACCGCCTGTTCCGCACGATCGACTAACCGACAGACATTGGGGTAGTTAAAACGTTGCAGCGCTGTAGCGTTTTAACGTAAAAAGTCGTGGGGTTGTAGCGTTTTATGGCTGGCTGGCCAACGCTATAACTCCACGACTTTTAGCGTTTCAGGACTGTCTAACGTCACTACGCGTCGTCGCTACAACTTTCTAACCTGACAACCCCATAACGTTTCAACTCTGTAACGTCTCCGTTTCACCGTGCCCTACCACTCGATTGGCGGGAGGCCGTTTTGAAGGAGATAATCGTTGGCCTGGCTGAAGTGCTTGTTGCCGAACCAGCCGCCGTAGTTGGCGGCCATGGGAGAAGGGTGCTTGGCTTTTAACACCAGGTGCTTTTTGCTGTCGATGATACTGCCCTTTTTCTGGGCATAGGCGCCCCACAGCATAAAGACCACGTGCTTTTTTTCGTCGGAGATCAGTTTGATAACGGCATCGGTGAAGGTTTCCCAGCCTTTGCCCTGGTGCGAGCCCGCCTGCCCGGCCCGAACGGTCAGCGTGGCGTTGAGCAGCATGACACCCTGGTTGGCCCAGCGCTCGAGGTTCCCCGACTTAGGAATGGGCTTGCCCAGATCATCCTGAATCTCTTTGAAGATGTTGATCAGGGAAGGGGGCTTGGTAATGCCGTCGGCTACCGAAAAGGCCAGCCCATTGGCCTGCCCCTCGCCGTGGTAGGGATCCTGCCCCAGAATGACCACGCGGGCATCATCGAACGAGCAACTGTTAAAGGCGTTGAACATGAGCCGTCCGGGCGGGAAAACACGCTGCGTGCTATACTCCTGGCGTAAAAACTCGGCTAATTCTCTAAAATAGGGCTTATCGAACTCGGGCTGCAACCGCGATTGCCACGATTCGGCGATAGATACATTCATACCAGGAACTTGTCGGAAGCGTTAAGCATTTATAGGCCTACAAATGGCAATATCCGCCCCCGTTATTTTTTTTGAAGGCGGTTCTTGCGTAACAAAACTAATCAACCTAATTTTCGTTCTAAGGTTGCCAAACGACACGAAATTTATGGTATCGTCCGTCACAGAAGGCGTAAAAGTTAGCGTAAAGACCGAGTACCAGTCTGAGTACTCCAGTCCGCTGCAGGCGCATTACGTCTTCACCTACCGCATCACGATCGAGAATGCCAGCGATTACACCATTCAGTTGTTGCGCCGTCGCTGGCTTATTTATGACTCCAACGGCACCGTTCGCGAAGTAGAAGGCGAAGGGGTGGTGGGGCTGCAGCCGGTGCTCGAGCCGGGCGAAGTGCACGAATATGTGTCGGGCTGCAACCTGCGCTCGAGTATGGGTAAAATGGAAGGCACCTACCTGGTCGAGCGGATCATCGACGGCAAAATGCTGACCATCAATATCCCTGAATTTACAATGGTAGTGCCTTATAAACTCAATTAACCGTTCGTTAGCTGACCGGCGTAGTGGGTGCCTGTAATGCGCGCTGTGGCTGCGCACGACGCTGTACCCATTACTCATGATTGCTGCTTACCTGCGGTATCTCGCCCGCGCCCGCGACGAGCATTCGCTGCATTCTCCTTTCCTCTTCTCGCTCTATACAACCGTTATCCGGGCCGACAACTGGCGCGAACCGGCGCTGGCACCAATCCGGACGTTACGACGCGAACTGCGCCACACCAAAACCAGCATCGCTATCACCGATCTGGGAGCTGGCTCCAGGGTAAATTCATCGCATCAGCGCACGATTGCCGACATTGCCCGGCATTCGCAGAAGTCGCCCCGCTACAGTCGGCTGCTTTATCGGCTCGTTCGCCACAGCCAGTCGAAAGTAATCGTCGATCTGGGTACGTCGCTGGGGCTGACAACGGCATCGATGGCGGTGGCTACGCCCGGCAGCCGGGTGCTGACGTTTGAAGGATGCCCCCAAACGGCCGCGGTGGCGCAGGCCAACTTCGACCGGCTGGGCCTCGCCCATGTGTCGGTGGTAGTGGGTAATATCGACGACACCCTGTCGCCATCGCTGCTGGCGCTGGGTCCGGCCGACTTTGTTTTTTTCGACGCCAACCACCGCTATGAGCCGACGGTTCGCTATTTTGAAACCTGCCTGCTCAACCGGCACAATGATACCGTTTTTGTGTTCGACGATATTCACTGGTCGGCTGAGATGGAAGCGGCCTGGGCCTTTATCAAAGCCCATCCGGCCGTGCGTGTCACCGTCGATCTGTTTGGGGTAGGGCTGGTGTTTTTCCGGCGCGAGCAACCCCGCCAGGACTTCGTATTGCGATTCTGAGTAAAACGAATGGAGTTCGGCAGCATCTGCTGATTGCGTAACTACGATATGGTTCCAATGCATACAGGAAAGGGGATAGGGCTGGGTATCGCTACACTGGGGGTGATACTGGCAGGCTGGTCGTGTCAGCCGGCAGAGACGGCAACCGAGCCCGAGGCAGTGGCTTCGTTCGATCTGATTCAGCAGCGTATTCTGACGCCCAGCTGCGCCACATCGGGCTGCCATGCTTCAGATAAAGACGGGAGTTTTGCCCAGCACGGGCTGGTGCTGGCGGCTGGCGTGGCCTATCAGAACCTCGTGGGTGTCGATCCGGGCAACAGTGCCGCCAGAACCGACGGCCTGAAACGGGTGAAGGCATTTGCTTCGCTCGAGAGTCTGCTCTACCACAAACTGACCCCTACGGCCAGCCACCATTCGGGAAAGCAGTATGGTAACCCCATGCCGCTGGGCGGTCAGCTCCTGTCCGACGGGCAGATCGAGTTTGTCCGGCGCTGGATCGACGCCGGAGCCCCAAAAACGGGCACCGTAGCCGATGCCAAACTGCTCGACGACAAAACCGTAACCACGGTTGCGTTTGAGCCTTTGCCGGTACCGGCCGTCGGTACGGGCTTTCAGATGCGGCTGGCCCCGTTTGCCGTATCCGCCAACTTCGAGCGTGAGTTTTTCATGCGGCAGCTGGTGGGTAACACGGGCGATGTGTACGTGAACCGCTACGAAATCAAGATGCGACCGGGGAGCCACCATTTTCTGGCCTACGATTTTCGCAACAAAGCCCTGCTGCCCAATCTCAATGAAGTGCGGGATCTGCGCAATGCCGATAACTCGCTGAACCTGCTAACCGCCCTGACCATGTCGAACCATGTGTATCTGGCCGGGGCTCAGGCGCCCTACGTCGATTACACGCTACCCGAAGGCATGGCGCTCCTGATTCCGGGCGGTGCCTCGCTCGACCTGAATTCGCACTATGTCAACAAAACGGGCGCGGCCATACAGGGCGAAGCCGCTATCAACCTCTATACCATCGACAAGGCGAAGGTGACTCAGGTGGTGCAGACGCTCGACCTGAGCAACACCAGCCTGAACATTCCCGCCAAAACCCGTATCACGCTCACCAAAAGCTTTCTGGTAACCAAACCCCGCAAGATTCTGGCGCTGACGTCGCATATGCACAAGCTGGGTGAGAAGTTCGTGATCCGCATCAAAGGGGGCAGCCGCGACGGGCAGATCGTGTACACCTCGACCGATTGGGAACACCCCGATATTCTTACCTTTCCGACACCCCTGGCCCTGGCGGCCGGCGAAGGACTCACGTCTGAAATCACCTACAACAACACCACGTCGAAAACCGTCACGTTTGGGCTGACCAGCGAAGACGAAATGGGCATTATTTTCGGCTACTACTACGAATAAGCGAACTACGGTGCGGGCGATACCACTTTCAGGCCGACGATACCGACACCGATCAGCAGCAGAAAAAACAGCTCGGCCCACGACCAGCCGGCTTTGAGCCACAGCACGTCGATACTCTTTATAAACACAAGCGACAGGGCGGTCCAGACGGCGAAGGCGGTGGTCAGCGGAATGGTCCGGATGGCCACGGTGAGCAGCACGGTGTTGATAATACCAAATACGATGTAGCCCAGCAGTGGCCCCAGCACCGCCAGTCCTTCGCCCGGCTTGTAAAACGTCGACCAGCGCAGCGTGGCCAGCTCCGACCAGCGCAGAAACTTCAGCGAAAGGGTCCAGCCCATCTGGCAGAGGGCGGCTGCTACCAGACTCAGCCAGGGAAGTAGGGTCGACTTCATAGACGATCAACGAAGAGATTAGCTGCAAAAGAAGGTATTTGGCGCCGATGTCGCTGTTATGCTTTCATGAACTTCCCCGGCCCGGGCGCGCGTGGCCGAGCCGGGGAAGCAACAAAAAAGGCCGCAACCCAATCGGGTTACGGCCTTTCACGTTATCAGGGTTCGAAACCGGCCGATGCTTACCGGGCGATCTCGATGTTTACCCGACGACCTTTGATGGTATTGCCTTCCATGGCGTCGACAACGCGGTTGGCTACCTCTTTCGGTACGTCGACAAAGGTGTGCTTGTCGAAAATATCGATGCTGCCGATGGTGTTGCCCGGAATGTTGGCTTCACCGGCAATGGCGCCGACGATGTCGCCCGGCCGGACGTAGTCACGGCGGCCAATGCTTACCATCAGGCGGGTCATGTTGGCATCGCGCTCGCGGGGAGCCCGCTGGTTATCGCGGTCGAAGTAAGGCTTACGCTCACCACCTTCGGCCGAACGACGGTCCTCGAAACGACCACCACCCCGGCGGTCTTCGAAGCGGTTACCGCCCCGGTCGCCATAAGCTGGCCGTTCGCGGTCGCCAAATCGACCACCACCCCGGCGGTCTTCAAAGCGTCCACCGCCCCGACGATCGTCGAAACGGCTGCCACCCCGGTCGCCCCGGTCTTCCCGACGGCGATCGTCTTCCAGCCCCAGGTTCTGATCGGCAAATTCGTTTTTCTCCAGACCCATACTGCGTTTCACCAGCGCTGCCACGATCTGCTCGGTCGAGAAACCGGCATGGTGCAGCTGGTTCAGCATGTCGTCATACAGGTTGAGGTCTTTGCTATCCTGAATCGTTTGCTGCACCTGCTCGATGAAGCGGGCTTTGCGCACACCAACGATGTCTTCAAACGACGGGATAACTCCCTTGTCGACGCGTACTTTGGTGTAGGTCTGGATTTCGCGGAAGCGGTATTTCTCGTCGCGGCCCACCAGCGAGAACGCCCGGCCCGATTTACCGGCGCGGCCCGTCCGGCCAATCCGGTGTACGTAATATTCTTCGTCGAGCGGAATGTCGAAGTTGATTACCGCGTCAACATCGTCGACGTCGATACCCCGGGCCGCTACGTCGGTGGCAACCAGGATGCTGGTCGTACCCGAGCGGAATTTGCTCATTACGTTGTTCCGCTGCGCCTGCCGCAGGTCGCCGTGCAGCCCCTCGGCCTGGTAGCCGCGAATTTGCAGGTCTTCCACGATTTCGTCTACTTTCCGCTTGGTATTACAGAACACCAGCATCAGTTTCAGGTCGTACATGTCGATCAGGCGGCACATCACTTCGACTTTGGCTTTAGGCTTCACTTCGAAGTAAACCTGCTCGATGTTGATGTTGGTCAGTTCTTTCTTGACCACTTTCACCAGCACCGGATCTTTCTGGAATTTCTGGGTGATCTGCATGATCGGCTTCGACATCGTCGCCGAGAACAGAATCGTCTGCCGCTCTTCGGGCATTTCTTCCAGAATGTTCTCAATGTCTTCGCGGAAGCCCATATCGAGCATTTCGTCGGCCTCATCGAGAATCATCATTTTCACGCGATCGAGCTTGAGCGTGTTCCGCTCCATATGGTCCATGACGCGGCCGGGGGTACCGATCACGATATGGACACCGCTTTTGAGCGAGCGAATCTGCCGCTCGATCGAGTCGCCACCGTAGATGGCTTCGACCCGCACACCGCGCTTGTATTTCGAGAGTTTCTTGATCTCTTCGGCTACCTGCAGGGCCAGTTCGCGGGTTGGGCACAGAATCAGCGCCTGAACCGCCCGGTCCTGCACATCGATCAGTTCGAGAGCGGGAATACCGAAAGCAGCCGTTTTACCGGTACCGGTCTGGGCCTGACCAATCACGTCATGGCCGGCCAGGATGGGCGGAATAGCTTCGGCCTGAATGGGCGAGGGGCTGGTGAAGCCCATGTCCGTAACGGCGCGCAGCAACTCTTCCGACAGCGGAAGGCTCGAAAACAGAATCTGGTTGGGGTTGGCTACGAGCTGCTCGGTGATCGACTGAGCGGGTTCGGTAGCTGCCGGGGCGGGGGCCGCATCGACAACGATCACGTCGCTGACGCTGGCTTCGACTTCGGCCTGCGATACGGGGGTTTCCGAATCGGCATCCGACTCCGTGGTGGTGTCGGTGGCCATGGCCGTGGGTTGTTCCTCAATCAGAACGTCGTTCTGATCGTCGGCGGGAGTTGTTTTGGTTTTCATGTCTTAGAAAGTAGATAAACAGACCTTCCCAAGCGAAGACGAATTCATGCCGGTGACCGGCGCGATACTGCCAAAAAAGCCCAACCAACGATTGCCCAGACGACCCAACGGACCAACAGTTCCCCGACCTGCCAACAGGGGGAAGAAAATAGCATCAAAGATTGGCGATTAGCCCACGCGCATTCGTTCCCACCCGGGGAACCTCCACACAGAAACCCATCCTGTACATCCGTACCAGGTATGCTTATACCGGCTCTGTCAGACCTAACTCAGCGTGTAAAAAAGGAGAGAAACAGAGACGCGACGGATGTCGCTTGTAAAATCTGGTGCAAAAGTAAGAAGAAGAATCCAAATTTGCAAGTACGCGGCTTATATTATTGTACTTATTTGAGAAACTCACTTGTTTCGTTGTCGTTTGTATGGGAGCCAATACAGGAAAATACATGATGCTGGCCGGGGGGCTGCTGCTTGGGCTGGGCAGCCTGATATGGCTGTTCGCCGATAAACTGCACTGGCTGGGGCGTCTGCCCGGCGACATCCGGATACCGGGACGCGACGGGGGCGGTTTCTACGCACCCCTGATGACCTGCCTTGTTGTCAGTCTTGTGCTCAACCTGGTTATCGCTCTGATCCGACGGTTTTTCGGCTCGTAGCGTTGCGCAGCAGGGGCAGGTGGAGGTTGGTGTCGTAGCTAAGCTTGTTAATGTAAAACACTTCGCGCTGCAGCGCCATGTTGTCGCGGGGGGCAATCTTCTGGAAGCCAAACGCCAGAAAATGCCGATCGTACCAGGGCATAAGTTCGCTGTGGCCCGAATACACGATACGCTCGGCGTCGCCATTGGTCGTGAGCAACCGCACCGACGCGGGTTTCTGCACAACCGTGCGACCTTCGATGACCTCGGTATGAATGGTGCCGTCGGTGGGGTAGGCCAGTACAATGCGGTCGCCCTGCTGCGAGAGTTGTACTTTGGACGTTAAATCCCGGCTGAGCAAGTCGTTGATGGGCAGACAGTTGTCCCAGAGCAGTTGCCCGGTTGCATCGAAGCCGCAGACAAACGCGTGGGTGTACCGGTAGCCTTCCAGCCGGTCGACGTTGCGCATGTTGCCGGGCAGGGTGCTGCTGCGATACTGCGGGTAGTAGACCTCGGCTACCAGGGTAAGGCCGGTAGGTGAGGGCTGCAGGTCATGAACGAGCATCCGGTACCGAAACCGGTTGTTTTTGCCCAGCGCTTTGCGGTGCATCAGGCGCGCCAGAATTTTCTGCTGGCGTTTGGGAGGCAGAAAGTTGAAGAAACTCTCGAACTGCGAAAACTCGATGTACTGGATGTTGCCGGTGTGGGTCGACGTGCCGGGTACATCCCGATCCGGCTCCCCGCTATCGTCACGCCGTAGCCGCGTAACGTAGATACCTTGCGAATAGGGTGTGCAGTCGGCCGAGTAATTACCGATCAGCAGGGTTTCGTGTTCGTTGATGGGCAGCAGTTTGCCCGACACCAGACTGTTCTCCTTGCCATCGAAATGGACCGTCCGGACAAGCCGGCTGTCGTAATTGTACGTTTGGATCGAAAAGCGGCAGTGCTGCTTAACGGTATGCACCAGCACGTTGACTTCCATGTTGATCGGGTCGACTTCGAGGCTGCTGATTTCGAGGTGGTTGGCGTAGAGACTGGGTAGTACCCGTATCGATCGGTCGAAAAACGAAAAAGCCAGCACGATGGGGCGGTTGTGGAAGTAGCCGCCGATATAGGCCTGATTACCCAGCACCTTGAACTGCTCGATGCTCATCTGCTCGACCAGCGTACCGTCGAAGCTGTCGATCTGCCCGTCGTCGGTGTGGAGCCGTACCACCTGAAAGTGATTGGAGTCGAGTTCGCGCAGGAGCTGGTAGCTGTACTGGGCATCGCTGTACATGAGTACGGGCCGGAAAAGCTTCGGCAACTGGATGTCGCGGGCCCAGATCGGCCGCAGCTGGGAGTCGTATTTCAGAAAGCGGTAGCGGGGGGGCGTATTGTCGGGAAAGCCACCCGACTGAATGCTGACAAGCACCGCCTTGTCGGTAAGCGGCAACACGTCGAAGGATTCCGTTTCGGTAGGGCTGGCCGGAATTTCAAGCCGCAGGGTCTGCGCCAGCTGGGCCTGCAGGGAGAGCGGCAGCAGGGCCATTGGAAGTAGCAAACACAACAAACAACGGAGCCATTTCATAACAGACGAATATACGCATTTTCAGGTAGTTGTCGGGTTGTGTTTGCGGCCATCCTATCGGGCGGTCTTTATACCGACCAGCGCTTTTTGAGGTAATCTTTCATAAACACGTTGATATCCCACTGGCTGGCAACGGGCTGCTGGGTGTAGGGCAGGGTGGGCAGGTAGCCGGCGGGGCCGAACTCGCAGGTCACCGTCAGCTGCGGAGCACCGGCGCGCTGCAGCCGGGTGCGGATCGCATCCCACCAGCGGGCGTGGGCGTCGAGGGCTGTGGTCCATTCGGGGGCGCGCGGGTCGTTGACCTGCGGGCCTTCGGGGTGCCCCACCCGGCAGTGGATATGGTCGCTGACGGCAATGGCCCGCTCTACGTTGGCGTGCTGATCGGCGAGGTACGACTCGGCCACATTGACCCAGTGTGAGTAGTCGGCGGTGAGCCGCAGGGCCGGTAGCTGCAACAGGTACGCCTGAATGGCGGGCGCGCTGTAGCTGAAGCGGCCGCGGTGCGTTTCGTGCAGCACCCGAACACCGGTCTGCTGCGCTATCTCGGCAGCCATCTGGAGCAGCGTTATGTTCTGGTCGAAGGTAAAGTAATCATGACCGGTATGCGCGTTGATGAAGAGGGGCTTGTGGGCGGCAATCGCCAGCAGGTCGTCGCGGTACCGGCGCTGATGTTCAGTAAAATCGCTGCCACCGCCGAAGGCCATCAGCACCACCTCCAGGCCGTGTTCGCGCATGATGCGTACGGCGTCGGCCCGCTGCGTGGGGCCGGCGTTTATTTCCATACCGTCGTAGCCTGCGGCTTTGGCACGTTTGGCCGCTTCGGCATACGACAGGGATTCCATACCCCACATGGGGCAGAAAAAAAGAGTTTTCACAGATCAACAGGCGTTTAGTGAGTGGGGCCGCTACGATCAGGTCGGCAGGGCGTAGCGTATGGTAAGTAGCAAAAGTTCTATAATATCCGCAACTTTACCAGCCGAAGACAGATAGGCCCGCTATACTTTGTTTAGGTGAAGTTTATCTTGCTGTAATCCAAAAACAATCCTTATTTTCTCTGCTTATGAGCGATGTAGCCACCCGCTTCGCCCCCGGTGTTGTAACCGGCGAAGGTGTTACCGAACTTTTTCGCCACGCCAACGAGAATGATTACGCGCTGCCCGCCGTCAACGTTGTCGGAACCGATTCGGTCAACGCCGTACTCGAAACCGCCAAAGCCGTTAACTCGCCGGTGATCATCCAGTTTTCGAACGGGGGCGGGATTTTCTACGCCGGCAAGAGTCTGCCCAACGATAAGCAGCAGGCCGCCATCGCCGGATCGATCTCGGGTGCCCTGCATGTGCATCACGTAGCCGAACTCTACGGGGTGCCCGTCATTCTGCATACCGACCACTGCGCCAAAAAGCTGCTGCCCTGGATCGACGGGCTGCTGGCCGCTGGTGAGAAGCATTTCGACCAGACGGGTAAGCCCCTGTTCTCGTCGCACATGCTCGACCTGTCGGAGGAGCCGCTCGAAGAAAACATTGAAATCTGCGCGAAATACTTTGAACGGATGGCCAAAATCGGCATGACGCTCGAAATCGAACTGGGCGTAACCGGTGGCGAAGAAGATGGCGTTGATAACACCGATGTCGACGATTCGAAACTTTACACGCAGCCATCGGAAGTGGCGTATGCCTACGAAGAGCTAAGCAAAATTTCGCCCAACTTCACCATCGCGGCTGCCTTTGGCAACGTGCACGGTGTGTACAAGCCCGGCAACGTGAAACTGTCGCCGATCATCCTGAGCAACTCGCAGACCTACATTCAGGAGAAATACAACACGGGGCCGCTGCCGGTCAACTTCGTATTCCACGGTGGTTCGGGGTCGAGCCGCGAGGAAATCCGCGAAGCCATCCGCTACGGAGCCATCAAGATGAACCTCGATACCGACATGCAGTGGGCCATGTGGGAAGGGATTCTGAAATACTACAAAGCGAAAGAAGGGTACCTGCAAACGCAGCTGGGCAACCCCGAAGGCCCCGATTCGCCGAACAAAAAATACTACGATCCCCGCGTATGGCTGCGTAAGGGCGAAGAGAGCATGGTTGAGCGCCTGAAAATTGCGTTCGAAGACCTGAACTGTCTGAACCGCCTGGCCTAAGCCGGAACGGTTATTCGGTCGACTGCTTATGAAAACGGGGACCCTTCGTCAGAAGGGGCCCCGTTTTGCTGATGGGCCCACGCCCAAAGCGTAGTTTATCGGGCTGTTCCTTTCAGCATGATCTGAACCGACCTGGGCGTCGGCTCTTCGGTGAAGTCGATGGTACCACCGTATTGTTTGTCGAGCGAGGCCAGCAGAAACACCGACGAGATGGCCACCGACGATTCTTCGGGGGTGTACACGTTGGTGTTGGTCAGGTCGCTGCCCTTAGTCAGGTTAACCGTCATGGTTGCCAGGTCGAGGCTGGTGGCCGTGAGGGTATTGATCGTCCAGATGGTCCGGCTGTTATCGGCATCGGTCAGCGTCAGGGTTTTGTCGTTGGTGAGCAGCCATCGACCCGTTATCGGTTTGCCACTGCGTCGGTAGGTGTACGTTCCGTCTTTGGCCAGCGTAACGGTGTTGTTTTCGCCCACCAGTTCTTCCTGCGTTGCATTTATCGCGTAGACTTTGGCATCGGTCTGAATGGTGATGGTGTTGAATACCCAGGTGCGTGCCAGCAAATCGGTCTGGCTGGGGGGAACGTCGTTTTTCGACGAGGCACATCCGGTGAGGAAGAGGGCAAGAAAAACAAGGGTATAGAGGCAGGGCTTCAGCCGCATAAAGAAAAATGAACAGAGAAGAATGTACTGGATACTGAAGCGCCAAACATAGAAACAGCCAGCCGATTGCCGCTGTGTGTTGACTGGAAGGTGCCCGCCAGCGCCAGGCGTACTGCTGACTGGCCGACGGGCCTTTCATGCCTACCGTACGTTGCCCAGTGGACGCGGAATAACAAGCAGTTCGGTCTGGCGCCCGTCGATGTAGCGGAAGGTCTGTCCGTCGAAAAAGCCGTCTTCTTCGAGCATGATCCGGATCGTTTTTTTCCAGGCCGGATAGTCTACGGCGGCATTCAGCTCGATCGAGTAGGCCGTGTTGGCAAGGAGCGGGTAATCGCCGGGGCCGGGCACGCCGTTCTGCTGGTCCCAGAGGCCGATGGTGGGGCCGGCCGCATGGCCGTGCACGCCGATGGGGTGGGAGTAGATGGTGCCGTTAATGCCTTCTTTTTTGGCCTGATCGAGCGCCGACAGCAGCAGCTGGTTGCCGGTACGGCCGGCCCTGAACTGGCTTGTCAGAATTTCCTGCAGGCGGTTGCCCTGCCGGAAAGCCGCCTTCAGGGCCTCAGGGGCATCGGTTTCGCCGGGGCGCAGGATGTAGGCATGCTGCTGCTGATCGGTGTTGAGCCGGAGGTAGGTAATACCAAAGTCGACATGAATCAGATCGCCGGGCATGATGACCTGTTTGTCGGGGCGCTTGGCGAAGGTACGCAGGTGGTTGAAATCGGTCTGGTCGGCGCGCTGCACATCGACCGTGGGGTGAAACCAGGTGTCGAGGCCCAGGCTGGTAATCCGCTGCCGAAACCACCACACCACGTCGTCGGTCGTGGTGACGCCGGGCTGAATGACCTGCTCCGAAAACCCTTCCTGAATGATCTGGTGCGACAGCCGGCAAATCAGCGGGTACAGGGCCATTTCTTTTTCAGTACGGGTTTCGAGCCAGCCCACAGCTACCTTCTCGGCCGAGACAATACGTTTCTGATAGTCGGCCGGCAATTTGCCGAGCAGTTCCTGGTGTTCGGTAAACGAGAGCCCATCGGCGTGGGCGTAGTTGGCCGAGGTGTTGAGGCCTATTTTCTTTGGTTTCCGCTGCTGGATCACGTTGACCAGCGCATCCCACTGGTTGGGTCGTACATCAATGTCCCAGGCCCCTTTGAGCAGGTTACCCACGTCGTAACGGGCAATGGCCAGCTTCTCGATGTCGGTGCCGTTGTCGTAAAACACAATGATGGTTCGGCGCCGGGCCGAGAGCCAGGTGCTGGGCAGCATGGTGCGCAAAACAGGATCTTCATTGTATTCGCGCGAAATGATGATCCACATATCGAGCCCCTCCCGACGCATGAGCTGCGGCAGCAGATTGGTAAATCGGTCTTCGAGCAGTTCGTCGATCACGCGGGCGCGGTCGCGTTCGGGCAGGATAACGGTGGGCGACAGCGGCTGAGCCAGCGCCGAGCGGCTGACGAAGAAGAGGAGCAGGGCGTAGAGGTAGTGGCGCATAGGGGGCGGGTTGGTTTGGGGCAAAATACGCACAGAATGCAGTTTACAGGCGAATCAGGGTTATTTTTACCCAGGCTGCCAACGCTTACGCGGAGTTTGGCATCTGGTCAGTACCAGTGCCTGCCGCCTATAGTACGATTGCACCATTCGTCCGGACAACCGGCGGCCTGCACCCACCTGAACACGTACTTTCGCTTTATGACTTCGTACCGCCTGCCCACCCCCGCCCGATGGTTACTTGTACTCCTGTCGCTGATGCCCCTGCTGCTGCGGGCCCAAACAGCGCCTACGGGCTTACGTGGGCTGGTGCGTAACACGCAGGGCGAGGTGCTGCCCTATGCCGCCGTGATTGTGAAAGGTACTTCGCAGGGCACCATTACCAACGTCGAGGGGCGCTATGAAATCGGACTGCCCGCCGGCGACTACACGCTGGTGTTTCAATTTCTGGGGTTTCAGACGGTGCAGAAGTCGGTTACAGTATCCAGTGGATTTACTACCCTCGATGTAACGCTGGACGAGCAGGCCCTGCGGCTGGCCGAGGTGCAGACCAAAGCCGGCAATGAAGATCCGGCCTACACCATTATGCGCCGGGCCATTGCCAAAAGCCGGTTCCACCAGTTGCAGGTACAGCGGTTTCGGGCGCGGGTCTACACCAAATCGTCGATTACCGTGACCGACCTGCCCAACCTGGCCGAAGCCATGTTTCGGAAGCAGTTGAAAGAAGCCGAGCGCGAGGCCAATTTCAAGGTGGGTGTGCCGATGCTCAACGAAACCGTTTCAGAGGTGACGTTTCAGCAACCCAACACCTACCGGCAGCGGGTGCTGGCTAACCGCAATTCGCAGGGCGATTTTCTGAGTCCCAGTCAGTTCTACAACGTTAGTTTCTACAGCCCTACGGTGGCCGGAGCCGTATCGCCCCTGTCGCCCAAAGCGTTTGGCTACTATAAGTTTGTGTACCGGGGGACCTTCCGGGAGAATGGGCCCGACGGTCAGCCCATCGAAGTGAGCAAGATCGACGTGAACCCGCGGCAGTACGGTGAGGGGGTTTTCAGAGGTACTATTTTCATCATTGAAAACACCTGGGCCATTCACAGCCTGCAGCTCGAAACGGTCAACAACATCGGCATTTCGTTTACGATCCGCAACACCTGCAGCCCCGTCAAGGGCGTCTGGATGCCTACCAATCAGCGGTACAGCGGAGCCGGCTCGTATCTGGGTGTCAAAGCGTCGGGGCAGTACGTGCGCAACCTGACCTTCAATGAATTTGTGGTAAACCCGGCCTTCGTCGAGGATATCGAAGTAGCCGACGAAAAGAAAGGGGCACCGGCGCAGGTGCTGTCGAAAAGTGCTATCAAAGGCAGTCAGCTCGATGAACTGGTGAAGAAGCAGAAGGAGTTTTCGACCAAAAACCTGCGGCAGATGGTCAAGGAATACGAGAAGCAGGAAAAGCGGAACCGGAAAAAACGCAACGAAGACGTAACGGTAGTGCGCAACGACTCGATGGTCGTTGACTCGATGGCCCGGCGCCGGTCGACGGCCTTCTGGGATTCGCTGCGGTCGGTGCCGCTTACTACGGCCGAGCTAAGCAGCTACCGCAAAAGCGATAGCCTGCGCGTGGTGCGCGTGGGGGGAACCTTCGAGGCCGACAGTACCGCCCGGCGCGACTCGCTGAATCGCCGGAAAGCCAAACCGTTCTCACCTGGTCAACTGCTGTGGGGCCACACCTGGAAACTGAGTAAGGTAACTTCCCTCCAGTATACCAGCCCCCTCACCCGCGTCGAATACAACACGGTGGAGGGCGTCTCGTTTGAAGGCGCGCTGCTGCTGCGCTACCGGCCCCGCGTCGATTCGATCAGTCGCTTTCTGAAAGTGCCTCGTTCCGAGTGGACCCTGGGCGGTACGGCCCGCTACCAGCTTGGGCGGCAGGCACTGGTGGGATATGGCGAGGCAGGCTACCGCCACAAAAACACAGCGTTGACACTGACGGGGGGGCGTTACCTCTACCAGTTCAACCCCGATAACCCCATCAGCCCACTGCTCAACAGCCTGACTACGCTGCTTTTCGAGCAGAATTTCGTCAAGCTGTACCAGAAAGACTTTGTGGGCCTGCGTGTATCGGCTACGCCGTTTAAGAACCGGCTGACGCTGTCGGGTGGTCTGGAATACGCCCAGCGAACAGAACTGGCCAACTACCGCGATAACCTGCGGCCACTGATCGACTGGCGCAACCGGGCCTATACCGCCAACCGGCCTGACAATGCCGAACTAACGACTACGGCGTTTCCGACGCATTCGGTGGTGCTGCTCAACCTGACCGCGAGTGCCCGGCTGGGCGCCACCAACTACGTCATTCAGAACGGATTTCGGCGTGCACAGCGCAACAGTGAGGCTCCGCTGCTGACGGTTAACTACCGCAAGGCGATGGGCGACGTCGTCAGCTATGATTTTCTACAGGCTACCCTGGCCCATTCTGTTGAACTCGGTATTCGCAGCAAATTGAGTTATCAGCTGTCGGCGGGTGGGTTCATGAACGCCCGCAATCTGTACCTGCCCGACTTCAAACACTTTGCCGGCAACGAGTTTTTCCTGCAGCAGGGCGACGTGGTCAGCAGTTTCCGGCTGCTGCCCTACTACCAGTACAGCACGGGCAAGCGCTTTGCCGAAGCGCATGTGCTCACCGAATTCCGGCAGTTGCTACTCACCCAGCTCACGCTGCTGCGGCTGGTCGGACTGCGTGAAAATCTGTTCGTGCATTACCTTACCACGCCAACCTCGAAACACTATACCGAAGTGGGTTATGGCCTCGATGGGCTGATTCCGCAGGTGCTGCCCTTCTTCCGGGTTGAAGTGGTCACGCAGTGGCAAAATGCTCAGTATCAGGGACTCGGTTTTCGGGTGGGCACCACGCTCAAGTTTGGTCGCTAGGATGGGGCGGGCTACAATTTGCTAACGAAAGCATAAAGCAGGGGTAACACACGCCGGCTGCCCGACCGCTTACTTTGTGCCAACCAACACACTGGTAGGTATGAATCGTCGCGACCTGGTCAGACGAGTAGGCGCCGGCTTAGCGGCTGCATCTATTATCCCAACGGCCCTTGCCCGGCCGGCCCGGGCCGCCCCCCGCCCGGTGCTGCGCATTGCCCACGTTACCGATGTGCACATGCAGTCGCTGGTGGGCGCGGCCAAAGGGTTTGAGCGTTGCCTGCATCAGCTGCAGTCGCTGCCGATCAAACCCGATCTGATTATCAACGGGGGCGATGCCATCATGGAAGCCCACGGGCGGGGCCGCGACAGCGTGGCGCGGCAGTGGGCGCTTTACAACGGTGTGCTGCGCAGCGAAAACAGCCTGCCTTTGCTCAACTGCATCGGCAACCACGATATCTGGTGCAGCAGCGAAACCCGCCAGGGGTTCGGCGACGGGCGCCAGTGGGCCATGGATGAACTGGGGATGAACCGGCGTTACTACAGCCTCGATCGCAACGGCTGGCACATTGTGGTGCTCGACAGTGTACAGCCCAAACCCGACGGAAGCTGGTACACGGCCCATCTCGATGAGGAACAGTTCGACTGGCTGGCGCAGGATCTGACGGCCACGGCCGCCCAGACACCCATTCTGATCGTGTCGCACGTGCCTATTCTGGCGGCCTGCGTTTTTTTCGACGGACATCGCTTCGAAGGTGAAAACTGGACGGTGCCGGCGCGCTGGATGCACAGCGATACCGTACGGCTAACGGGTCTGTTTCATCGGTTTCCCAACGTCAAAGCGGCTCTGAGCGGCCATATCCACCTGACCGATCGGGTCGATTACGACGGCGTAACGTACTACTGCAACGGGTCGGTGAGTGGAGCGTGGTGGTTTGGTGCGTATCACCACACGGCGGCCGGCTACGCCATCGTCGATCTGTACGACGATGGATCAGTCGCAAATCAGTACGTAAGCTATTGATTCAGGATAGCGTATACAGTTTTCTGTATTCAGTTTACGGCTTAACGTTTTCTGTGTTTAGTGACTAAACACAGTGGGCTGTTTTCGGGAAAATCCGCCCGGCCTCGGGCGCTGTACTGAAACCTGCATACCGTAAACTATATACCGAAAACTGAACTTAAAGCTCCGCCCGAATCGTCGCGGCTGTAGCGGCCAGTTCGTCGGCTGTGGGTTTGGGCTCCATTTTCTGGCTGAAATCCATATCGCTCAGCTGGTTGAGCGGAATGAGGTGAATATGGGCGTGGGGCACTTCGAGGCCGACCACCGCCACCCCGATGCGCTGACACGGAATGGCCTTTTCGACCGCCCGGGCAACCGTTTTGGCAAAGGCCATCAGCCCCAGGTAGCGGGCGTCGTCCAGATCGAACAGGTAGTCGATTTCTTCTTTCGGAATAACCAGCGTATGCCCCGTAACGGTCGGCATTACGTCCAGAAAAGCGAGGTAATCGTCGGTTTCAGCAATCTTGTGCGCCGGAATGTCGCCGGCCACGATGCGGGAGAAGATAGAAGGCATAGGGGAAGGGTATGTAGTTTTCAGTTTACGGTTTTCAGTATTTCGGTAAGGGCAGGCACTTAACGAACCAGTCAGTAATGTACTGGTGAAGCAAACGGCAGGCTGCTAATCAGCTACTGGGTTTGACGTACTACCTCGCCCGGCAGCAAACGGAAAACTGTTCTTCCGCCCGGTACCACCGTAGCTCGTAAACCGAAAACTGTTTCTCAGCCCATCGCCACCGCAACCGGTAAACTGAAAACCGTAAACTGTGTCCTGTGCTTACCGGCTGATTTCGACTACTTCAAACTCCAGCAAACCAGCAGGAACCTTAATTTCGGCCAGGTCGCCAACGCGTTTGCCCAGCAGGCCCTTGCCAATGGGCGAGCCTACCGAAATGCGGCCCGTTTTGAGATCGGCTTCTTCTTCCGACACGAGGGTGTAGTTCATCTCAGCGCCGTTCTTCTTGTTACGGATGCGCACTTTCGAGAGTACCGACACCTGCGAGGCATCGATCGTCGACTCGTCGAGGATGCGGGCGTTGGAGAGCACTTCCTCGAGTTTCGAGATTTTCAGTTCGTGGAGCCCCTGCGCATCTTTAGCCGCATCGTATTCGGCATTTTCGCTCAGGTCGCCTTTATCGCGGGCTTCGGCAATGGCGTGGGCAATGGCCGCACGGCCTTTGGTCTTCAGTTCGTTCAGCTCAGCTTTAAGCCGGTTGAGGCCTTCTTCGGTGTAATATGAAATCTTTGCCATAATTACGGGACTTGTTCAACAGGTAATCAGTACGATGTGGTTGCCGGTAAAAACAAAAAAACGGTCGACTGACCGTTCTGCAACCAAATTGGTTTTCTTTGCAGCCGCGTCAGTGTCGCCGTCGGATAGCCGGAGCGAGCGGTTCAGAAACAGGATACAGGGATCGTCGCATACGGGTTTCCAGTCGGTTCTAACGGACGAGACGCGCCGTTGCGGGCGCGTCTGTGAGACAAAAATAAGAAGACTTCCGGGCTATATCAAACAAGTGGGTCGCCCGCTGCCCAAAAATTGCCCTGCTCTATGGCATCCCCCCTCCGCATAATCTTCATGGGTACGCCCGACTTCGCCGTGGCCAGTTTACAACGGCTGCTCGACGGTGGCTGCACGGTGGTTGCCGTGGTAACAGCCCCCGATCGCCCGTCGGGCCGGGGCCTTCAGCTAACGCCTTCGCCTGTGAAGAAAGCGGCTCTGGCGGCTGGTCTACCGGTGTTGCAGCCCGAAAAACTGCGCGACCCGGCCTTTCTCGATCAACTGGCCGGCTTTAAAGCCGATCTGCAGGTCGTGGTGGCGTTTCGGATGCTGCCCGAAGTGGTGTGGGCCATGCCAACAGTAGGGACCCTCAATCTGCACGGGTCGCTGTTGCCGCAATACCGCGGGGCCGCGCCCATCAACTGGGCCATCATCAATGGCGAGACCGAAACGGGCGTAACCACCTTCTTTATCGAGAAAGAAATTGATACGGGACAGTTGCTCTTCAGCGACCGCGAACCCATTCACCCCGACGATACGGCCGGTTCGCTGCACGACCGACTGATGGAACGCGGGGCGGCTCTGGTGCTGCATACGGTTGAGGCTATTCAGGCCGGCAACTACACGCCCGTGCCGCAGGCCGAGACGCAGGCGCTTAAATCGGCACCCAAGCTGAGCCGCGAAACCTGTGAGATCAACTGGAATCAGCCCGCCGATACCATCCGCAATTTTGTGCGGGGGCTGTCGCCCTATCCGGCGGCCTGGACCCTCATCAACGGACGTTTTTTCAAGGTTTATGCCGTGTCGGTGACCAGCGAGTCGCCGTTCGTGGCCGAGCCGGGCGAAGCAACCACCGATGGCAAGCGATCGATTCTGGTGCGGGCTGCCGATAGCTGGCTTTCGATCGACGCGCTACAGGCCGAGGGCAAACGGCGCATGACCGCCGAGGAGTTTCTGCGCGGCAACCGCTTATAACGGTGCTGATCCGGTAGCGCCCCCGATTTGCCGGGCGCCGGCCCCGTTCAGTCTGTCCATAACCAAGCCCTATGTATCCAATCTTCCTACTCTTGTCACTACTGGCGGCTACGGTAGCGCAGGCGCAGACCGAGCCGACCTATGCCGAAAAGCTTGGTTTTCCGAAAGGGAAAAAAGTGGTGGTTATTCACGTCGACGATGCGGGCATGAGCTACGAATCAAATGCCGGCACCATCGAATCGCTGGAGAAAGGCGTAGCCTCGTCGACCAGTGTGATGATGCCCTGCGGCTGGGTACCACAGTTTTTTACGTATCTGAAAGCCAAACCAAACACCGATGCGGGCGTTCACCTGACGCTGACGTCGGAGTGGAATACGTATCGCTGGTCGCCCCTGCTGGGGCGCGAGCGGGTGCCGGGGCTCTACGATGAGCAGGGCGCCTGCTGGCATTCGGTTGAGCAGGTAGTCGAACACGCCACGCCCGACGAGGTCGAAGCCGAAATTCGGGCGCAGCTGGCCCGCTACCGGTCGTTCGGCCTGCAGCCTACCCACATGGATTCGCATATGGGTACCCTGTTTCAGCCCAAGTTTATTCTGCGCTATGTGAAAGTAGCCATCGACGAGAAGGTGCCCATCCTGTTTCCGGGCGGCCATGCCACTCTTATCGCGAAGGCCAACAACGTGCCGGCCGCGCAGCAGGCCATGGTGCGGCAGCTGGGGCAGCAGCTCTGGAACGCCGGCCTGCCTGTGTTCGACGATCTCGACGGCAGCAGCTACAGCTGGAATCTGCCCGCCGGCACGCCCGTTACAGAAGCTAACCTGCGCCAGTTTAAAACCAGAAAATTCATCGAACTGCTGCAGGCGGCACAGCCCGGTCTGACGTATATCATTCTGCACGCCACGCTGCGCACCCCCACCTTCGACCAGATCAGCAATTCGGGACCTACCCGCGATGGCGACCGCCTGGCCATGCTCGACCCGGCCCTGCGCAGCTACCTCCAGAAAGAAGGCATTATTGTGACGACCTGGCGAGAGCTGCTGGAGCGACGTAAAAAAATGTGATTGATCCGGGCGCCAGGCGCTGGTGTACCGGCTTTGTCGCTCAGCGATTCGATGAATAGATTACCTATGAAAATCAGCCTTATTGCCGCCGTGGCCCAAAACGGTATGATCGGCCGCACCCGGCCCGACGGAACGCCCGATCTGCCCTGGCATCTGCCCGACGATTTCGCTTATTTCAAGCGCAAGACCAGCCAGCACCCGGTAATTATGGGACGCAAGTCGATGGATGCGCTGGGTAAACCGCTCCCAAATCGGGTCAATATCGTGATTAGCCGGCGCGCCGATTACCAGCCGGTTGGCGCCGTGCGGGTGGGCACCATCGATGAGGCCCTAACCGAAGCCCGCCGGCACGAAACAAACGAAATCTTCGTGATCGGGGGGGCTGAGATCTACGCACTTGCCCTGCCGCTCGCCACGACACTCTACCTGACCGAAATTCACCGCGCCTACGAGGGCGACACCCGCTTCCCGGATTTCGACCGGGCGGTATGGCAGGAAGTGAGCCGGGTGCCGCACCCCGCCGACGACCGCCATGAAACGGCGTTCGACTTCGTTACCTACGAACGACGCGCCTGAGCAGGCGAGGGGATCAGGCGGTCGTCAATCCGGAAAGTATAGACTGAAGGTGGCGCCGTGGCCGGGTTGGCTGGTGGCGGTGATGGCCCCGCCGTGGTGCACCATAACTTTCTCGCAGATGGCCAGGCCAATGCCGGTACCCGAAAACTGGGTTTTGCCGTGCAGGCGCTGGAAAACCTGGAAAATACGGTCGAGGTATTTCTCGTCGAAGCCAATTCCGTTGTCGATCACGTCGATGCGAACATACTGGAGTGCCAGCCGCGCGGGACGTACCGACGCCGGCAGCCCATCGGCCAGGATGGTTGTTGCCGTTATCCGGATCAGTGGGTCGAGGTTTTCCTGCCGGAACTTCAGGGCATTACCGAGCAGGTTCTGAAAAAGCTGCTCCAGCTGCAGGGAATCGCCCTGGATGGTCGGCAGTGGGTCGATCTGTACGGTAGCCCGGGCCGCCGAAATCGCCAGGTCGAGGGTCGACAGGACTTCGTCGAGCACGTTGTTGAGCGGTACGGGTGTGAATTTGGTGCCCAGACTATCGACGCGGGAGTAGTTGAGCAGATCACGAATCAGCATCGACATCCGGCTGGCCGCCATCTGCATCCGGTCGACAAACAAACTTTCCTCGCTGCTGAGTGTGCTCTTACGTTCGACGAGCAGGTTTCCGAACTGCTGAATCTTACGCAGGGGTTCCTGCAGATCGTGGCTGGCCACGTAGGCAAACTTTTCCAGGTTGTCGTTGGAGCGGTGCAGGCGGGCGTTGGTTTCTTCGAGTTCTTCGTTGATCGAGGTAAGTTCCTCGTTACTGGCGCCCAGTTCTTCGTTGCTGGTAGCCAGTTCCAGCGTACGCTCATTGACCTGCTGCTCCAGCGTGGCCGACAGCGTTTTGTACTCCTCGCGGCTCTGCTCCAGTGCCTGCCGGGCCAGAATAAGGTCGGTTACTTCGGCAGCCGTATTCATCACGGCATACACCTGGCCATGTGCATCGAAAAGCGGGGTAAAACTGTAGTTGAAATAAAACGACTGTAACTGGCCGTCGACAACGATGTCGACCCGTTGGTGCCGGGCGTGGAAAGGCTGTCCCGACGCCATGACCCCTTCGATCTGGGCAAAGATGGGCTGGTTGTCGAGTTCAGGCAGGATTTTCCGGTAGCTCTTGCCAACCACATCGTACCCTTTGGCCCAGACATCCATAATTGATTTATTGGCCAGTACGATCTCCAGCTCGGGGCCCACGTACACGCCAATGGGAAACGGCGCACTGTCGATAAGCGACCGGAGCCGGGCTTCGCTCTGTTCGAGTTGCTGCCGGGCCCTGACCTGGTCGGTCACTTCAACGGCAATGACCAGGATACCGGTTGTCTGGCCATCTTCTACCCAGGGTTGATACGTCAGGTCGACGTAGATCGTTTCGAGGGTGCCCTGATGCATAATGGTAGCGGGTAGACTTTTGGCCGAAAAAGGTTCGCCTGTATGCAGCACCTGTTGCATTAACTCTATGAATCCCTGTCCTTCCAGCTCCGGTACGACCTCCATGATTGGCCGGTCGATCAGGTCGGCCAGCTGGCGGCCCGTCAGGTGCGAATAAAAGGAGTTGGGGTACTGCACAATCATGTCTTCGCCGTAGAGGAGGGCTATGCCGATCGACGTAGTCTCGAAGAGGTTAAGAATCTGCTGCTGACTCCGGAGCAACTGCTCGCTGGTACGCTGCTGTTTCTGGTGCAGCTCCAGATTGGTCTGAACAGTCTGCGACAGTTCCTGATTGGCAATGTTCAGCTGCGCCAGACTCTCAACGGCCTGTGTTGTTTCGGTGCAGGTAACCAGTACCCCGTTTACCTGCCCGTCATCGTCGGTAACCGGACTGAAGCTATACGTCCAGTAAGCATAGCCCATCTGGCCTTCGCGGTAAATAGGAAGCTTCTGGTCTTCGAACCAGACCGACTCGCCCCCCGCCATGATATTGTAAATCATGGGGCCGATAACGGGCCACGATTCGGCCCAGCTTTCTTCGCCACGCTGCCCGAGCGACGAGGGGTGTTTGCCGTCGTTGCCCAGGCTGGGGCGAAAGGCGTCGTTATAAAAGGTTATCAGTTCGGGGCCCCAGAAAATAAGCATCGGAAACCGGGATGCCAGCATCATCGTCACCAGGGTCCGCAAACTAACCGACCATTCGTCCTGATGACCGATCGGTGTGGCCGCCCAGTCGTGAGCACGAATCAGCGCGCTCATCTCGCTGTTACTGAAGGCGGCTGGGGGGAAGGGAGACGTTCGGGACATGGACGAAAAGCAAGAGCACGGTGAGCAAGATAAGGAGTGGGGCTGGTACACGAAGTCACGGGTACACCCCCAGGGTACTATTTATCGAACAAATATAGGCAATGGGCAGCAGGGGCAGTCGGGGCCATCCCCATCGTCCGGCTCGTTTACCACCGGTCAGCTCACGGGTCGGTGTTAAATTTCCGTTCCATTGCCCGATACCGGAAATAATGTCGTAGTTTTGTCCGGCAAATAACAATACCTGCTATTTGCCATGAGCTTAGATTCCAGCAAGTTTCTGTACGAGGCTCTCACCTACGACGACGTACTGCTTCTCCCTGCCTATTCGGAGGTTCTGCCCCGCGATACGCAAACCGTCACCCAACTCACCCGTACCATCAAACTGAACATACCGCTCGTTTCGGCGGCTATGGACACCGTAACGGAGTCGTCGCTGGCTATTGCCATGGCGCAGGAGGGCGGTATCGGTATCATCCACAAAAACATGAGCATCGAAGCCCAGGCCGATCAGGTCCGGAAGGTGAAGCGCTCGGAAAGTGGCATGATCATCGACCCCATTACGCTGCTGGAAACGGCAACGCTGGCCGATGCGCTCAAGATCATGCGCGAATTCAAGATCGGTGGTATTCCCGTTGTCGACGCCGACAACAAGCTGGTAGGTATTCTCACCAACCGCGACCTGCGGTTCCAGAGTGATCTGTCGCAGCCTGTTACGGCCATTATGACCAGCGACAAGCTTATTACGGCCAAGGTGGGGCTGACCCTCGAAGAAGCCGAAAGCATTCTGCAGGAATACCGCATCGAGAAACTGCCCATCGTAGACGAGCAGTACAAACTCGTGGGGCTGATTACCTACAAGGATATTCTGAAGAAGAAGAGCCATCCCAACGCCTGCAAGGACGAGCTGGGCCGGCTGCGCGTAGGGGCGGCCGTTGGCGTAACGCCCGACCTGCACCGGCGGATCGAAGCGCTGGTGAAAGCCGGTGTCGACGTCATCAGTGTCGATACGGCCCACGGCCACTCCAAAGGTGTGCTCGATGCCGTGCGCGGCATCAAGCAGCAGTTTCCGAACCTGCAGGTCATTGCCGGTAACGTAGCCACGGGCGACGGGGCCAAAGCACTGGCCGAAGCCGGTGCCGATGCCGTAAAAGTCGGCGTTGGGCCGGGCAGTATCTGTACCACCCGCATCATTGCCGGTATCGGGATGCCCCAGCTGACGGCCGTGGTCGAAGCCGCCAACGCGCTGAAAGGCACGGGCGTTCCGGTGATTGCCGATGGCGGCATCCGGTTCTCAGGCGACATTACAAAAGCCATTGCGGGCGGTGCCAGCACGGTGATGATCGGGTCGCTGCTGGCCGGAACCGAAGAGGCTCCGGGCGAAGTCGTGCTGTATGAAGGGCGCCGGTTCAAAACCTACCGCGGTATGGGTTCGGTAGAAGCGATGGAAGAAGGCTCGAAAGACCGGTACTTCCAGGATGCCGAAGACGATATCAAGAAGCTGGTGCCCGAAGGTATCGTGGGCCGGGTGCCGTTCAAGGGCCGCGTGGCCGAAATCACCTACCAGATGGTCGGCGGTCTGAAAGCCGGCATGGGCTACTGCGGTGCCGCCACGATCGAAGCGCTGCAGGAAGCCAAATTCGTGAAGATCACCACGGCTGGTTCGCGCGAAAGTCACCCGCACGATATCTCGATTCAGAAAGAAGCGCCCAACTATTCGGCGCGGTAGTATCGCAGTCTGTACCGCACTGGGCTGGAGGGCGCTCAGCTACCCGGCCAGTCGGTACCCGTCAGCAAACGCGCGTTAACAAAGCAGGAGCCACCCCGGACGGGGTGGCTCTTTTTTATGGCCATAGCTGCGCAAGTCCCGTTAAATTATGATGAATGCCGGCGTCAGAAACCCTCAAATCAGGGCGACCAGGGTCATAACATCCCGGAACCAGGCGCCAAGCTGCAACAGCCGGGAAGGGGCGGGCGTAACGGGTGAACTACGCACTACGACGCTGTTTCCATGAACATGCTCTTACTTGGTGGCTGCCATACCGGCAACTACGGCATTCAGAACCACCTGGGCTTTGCCCGCCAATGGGCAACGCACCTGGAAGTAGAAACCCACGAGCCGGTGCAGCTCCAGCGGCTGTGTATGGTTAAGCTGACCCACCTCGACAGCCTGTTGGGGCAGTACCGGACGGCGTTTCAGCAGGCCGATCGTATTGTGCTGCAACTGGGCCATTACGAACTGTCGTGGCGCCGGCCGTTCCGTGAGCTGTTCGGCCCGAATGCGCCGGGGCTGACTACGCCGTCGATCTACAAACCGGGCGCAATGGCCCGCAAACCCGCCGAGTCCTTTTACCAGGCCGCCTGTCAACCCCGGTACCTACCGTGGCGCGAGCTGGCTAAAACCACTGTACTGCAGGCCTGTAGCCTGCTGGGCTATGAGGTACCGTACCTGCAGCTGTTCCGGCAGCAGGTGGCGGCTGCGTTTCATCGGCTGGCCCCGTATCGCCACAAAATAAGCGTGCTGACGCCCTTCCCGACCCTGAATCCGCTCGATCACTGGCTGCGCGCCCAGTGTCACGACTACATTATTGCCTGCGCCATGGCTGAGTCGTTTGTCGTGGCCGATACCTTCGCGGCTATTCCGCGCCATCCGGCTTATTTCCTGGCCGATGGGGTCCACCTCAACAGTCTTGGCCACACGGTGCTGGGGCTGTTTCTGAGCGAACTATCCTGGGCCGAAGCCCCTCTGCCTGCCCCCGGCCGGCCGGTATGGGCCGAACCGGCCTCCGATCGGGCGTATGCCGGGCCGGTGCCGGCTGCTTTTCCCTTCTTTTCCAAAACTGCCGGCCCGGCCGGGGCGTTGTAGTATAACCAGTTAAACAGGACTGGACAACAAAACCAACGTGTATGGAAAACCGAACCATTGGCAGCTCCGATCTGTCAGTAGCTCCGCTGGCTTTTGGCGGTAATGTATTCGGCTGGACAGCCGATAAAAGCACGTCGTTCAAACTGCTCGATGCGTTCGTCGATGCGGGTTTCAATCTGATCGACACCGCCGATGTGTACTCGCGCTGGGTACCGGGCAACCGGGGGGGCGAATCCGAAACCATTATCGGGCAGTGGCTGGCCGAGCGTACCAACCGCGATCGGGTGGTAATTGCCACCAAGCTGGGGGCCGACATGGGCGACGGACGCAAAGGCCTTTCGGCCACCTATGTGCGGCAGGCGGTTGAGGATTCGCTGAAACGGCTGCAGACCGACTACATCGACCTCTACCAGACCCACTACGACGATACCGATACGGCCGTCGAAGAAACGCTGGGCGCCCTGGCCGATCTGGTGCAGGCCGGTAAGGTGCGTGTGATCGGCGCGTCGAACTATGATCCCGGGCGGCTGGTGCAGTCGCTGAACGTAAGTGCGCAGCAGGGCTACCCGGCCTACCAGAGCCTGCAGCCCGAATATAACCTCTTCGACCGCGAGACGTTCGAAACCACTTACCAGCCCATTTGTCAGGAGTACGGCCTGTCGGTGATCAGCTATTACTCGCTGGCCAGTGGCTTTCTGACGGGTAAATACCGCTCGGAAGCCGATGTCTCGAAAAGCCCGCGCGGGGCGAGCATCAAGGATAAATACCTGAACGAACGCGGTTTCCGGATTCTGAAGGCCCTCGATGCCGTGGCCGACCAGTACAGAGCGACGCCCGGTCAGGTAGCGCTCGCCTGGCTGATGGCCCAGCCGACCATTGCCGCGCCCATTGCCAGCGCCACCTCCGTTGAGCAGTTACAGGATATCGCCAAAGCGGCCGACCTGGCGCTCGATCAGGCCGCCCTCGACAGCCTCACCGACGCCAGCGCCTACTGACGCTGGAGCGGCCGACCAGGGCTGCCGGATAAGCGGCCGGGAAGCGATCCCGGCCGCTTATCCGGCAGTATCTGTCAGGAGCATTACCACGACACGTGCATCGTATCGCCGACGGTCAGCCGCCCCCAGGCCGGATCGGCCGACCGAAGCTGTACCGTGTCGGTATCGACAATCCATTGTTGAGTGGCCGGGTCGAAGGCGATGTGCCGAATGACAGCGGCATGCGGAGCCGGGCCCGCGTGGGCAACCTCATGCAAAGACCCCTGCACCAGCCGGACAACGCGGTCGGCCAGCGCCCGCACGTCGGCATCGTGGTGACTCACCAGCATCGTGGTGGTGCCCCAGGCGCGGTGCAGTTCGAGCAGCACCTGTCGGAGCGACTGGGCTGCATCGGTGTCGAGGGCGGCAAAAGGCTCATCGAGCAGCAGCAGCCGCGGCTTGCGAACGAGGGCTCTGGCCAGCGCTACCCGCTGGCGCTGGCCGCCTGAGAGCGCTGTGGGTTTGCTATGGGCGAACGGACTTAGTCCCGTCATGTCGATCAGCTTGTCGATCCGGTCCTGCTGCCCGGCGGGGGCTGCAAAGGCCAGATTACCCCGTACACTCAGGTGCGGAAACAGGGCCGAATCCTGAAACACATAACCGATGGAGCGCTGCTGGGGAGGCAGGTTGATGCCCCGGTCGGTGTCGAGCCAGGTCTGCCCATCGACGATCAGGCGACCCTGGGTGGGCGTTTCGAGACCCGCGAGCAGCCGAAGCAACGTTGTTTTACCCGAACCCGACGGTCCGACCAGGGCGGTCAGGCTACCGGGGGGCAGGCTAAGCTGCACCGAGAGCGTGCCGGCGCCTTCGGCAAACAGGCGCGGGAGCGAGACCGACAGCTCGATCATACCGTAACGCGTTTGTTGATGCCGTAGACCAGCAGCAGGATGGCAAACGACAGGCCGAGCAGCAGCGCAGCGTAGGCATGGGCCGAGGCAAAATGAAGCTGCTCCACTTCGTCGTAGATGGCAATCGACGCGACGCGGGTCTGGCCGGGCAGGTTGCCGCCAATCATCAGCACCAGCCCAAACTCGCCGATGGTGTGCGCAAACGACAGCACGATGCCCGTTAGGATAGCGGGCTTACAGTTGGGCAGCAACACCCGCCACAGCGTACGGCTGGGCGATTGGCCCAGGGTATAAGCAGCCTCGCGCCACGAAACGGGCAGATTTTCGAGCCCGGCCTGGATAGGGTGCACCATAAAAGGCAGGCTGTAGAGCAGCGACGCCAGCACCAGGCCGCTGAAGGAGAAAACAAACTGCACGTCGAAGGTGCGCAGCAGCCACGTACCCAGTGCGCTCGTGGGGCTGAACGCCAGCAGCAGGTAGAAGCCCACGACCGAAGGGGGCAGCACCAGCGGCAGGCTGATGAGCGATTCGACCACGGGTTTAAGCCGGAAACGGCTCAGGGCCAGCCACCCGGCCAGCGGTATGCCAATCAGCAGGAGCAGGAACGTGGTAACGCCGGCGAGCCGAAGCGTAAGCCAGATGGGGTCCCAGTCGATGGGCATACGTAAATCAGGAAGCGGGTGACCGATAGCCGAACTGTTGCAAAATACGCCGGGCGGCCGGACTCCGCAAAAAAGCTACAAATTGCCGGGCGCCTTTGGGCTGCGTGGTTCGGCGGAGTATCACCACGCCCTGCGCAATGGGCGGGTAGGCCGTGGCCGGCAGATCGATCCAGTGGCCGCGCCCGCTCAGACTCGGGTCGAGCACCACCGATTTGGCGGTAAAACCCACCTCGGCCGCCCCCGACAGAATATACTGGTTGACCTGCGCAATGCTTTCGCCGAAAACCAGCCGGGGCTGCACCCGCGCGTTGAGCTGGCGGCTGGTGAGCAGCGCGATGGCCGCCGATCCGTAGGGCGCTGTGGCGGGATTGGCCACCGCGATGTGCCGCACGGCCGGGTTCAGCAGTACCGACAGATCGGCCGTCAGCGGCAGGTCACGGAGCGTCCAGAGCACCAGGGAGCCGTAGGCGTAGATGGTGGGCGCGGCCAGGGTGAGCTGCTGCTTGTGCAGGGTGTTGGGGTAGGTCATATCGGCCGATAGGAACACATCGTAGGGAGCACCCTGCTGAATCTGCGTCGTTAGTTTGCCCGACGAGCTGACGATGGTTTCGACCCGCTGACCCGACTGCCGTTCGAAAGCAACCTTGAGCTTGTCCATCACAAACTGCGCGTTGGCCGCTACGGCAATGCGCAGCGGCTGGGCCGATAGCAGCGAAGGCAGCAGCAACAGCAGGAATCCGATTTTTTTCATGCGAGGACCCAAATGCCCGGCCAGCGAGTACCCGGTCGGCAGTAGGCGTTGTTTTCGGGTAAATATAACGATAGTCGGGGGCGGAATTGGCAAAATCGAGCCAATGGCCGGCCTAAACGCTAGCCTGGCGATTCGATAGTAGGTATCTTAGAAAGCGAATCAGTGCTGATGCTGCGGGCGTTGAATTGTCCGCCAGTTAACCGACTAACCGTACCGACGCTGCTCATGGCCACCTCATTATCTTCCCCAATCGTGGACCCGTCCGATCCACCCGTCGTGCTGCCCGGCAGCGAGAAACAGGTTCCCGAAGCCGTACGGGCGATGCCCGCCGACCCCGACGCACGGCTCGACGTAACCGTCCGCATCAAACGCCGAACCAGCCTCGCTCCCCGGCTGACGACCGAGGAATCGAACACCGAACCCATAAGCCGCAGCGACTATGCCCGGCACTACGGTGCCAGTCCGGCGGTGATACGGCAGATAGCGGCTTTTGCCGCGGCCAGCGGCCTGACCGTGACGATGCGCAGCACAGGCCGGCGCATGGTGCAACTGCGCGGAACCGTGCAGCAGATGAGCCGGGCATTCGGCGTCGCGCTGGCCGATTACGAACGGGCCGATGGCACCGTGTTTCGGGGGCGCAGTGGTCCAATCTACGTGCCGGCCAGCCTGGTCGACGCTATCGAAGGCGTTTTCGGGCTCGACAACCGACCCCAGGCCCATACGCATTTTCAGATTTACGAGCCTTCTGTGCCGGGCGTGGCCAACCCGCGGGCGGTGGCTACCTCGTTTACCCCTCCACAGCTGGCCAGACTGTACAACTACCCAACGGGTGTGACTGGTAAGGGGCAGTGCATTGCCCTGATCGAACTGGGGGGCGGTTTCCGTACGGCCGATATAACGGCCTACTTCAAAGGATTGGGGCTGAAAGTGCCGTCGGTGAAGGCGGTGTCGGTCGATGGGGGTGCCAACACGCCGGGCGATGCCAGTGGCGCCGATGGCGAAGTGATGCTCGATATCGAGGTAGCCGCCGGTATTGCGCCCGAGGCTAAAGTGGTCGTTTATTTCGCACCCAACACCGACAATGGGTTTCTGGATGCCATCACCACGGCCCTGCACGATAGCCGCAACAAACCGTCGGTAATCTCCATCAGCTGGGGGGCGGCCGAGAAAAACTGGACGCCCCAGTCGCTCAATTCCTACAACCAGGCTTTCCAGACGGCCGTGGCGCTGGGCGTTACAATCTGCGCAGCCGCCGGCGACACCGGCTCCGACGACAGCGTGGGCGACAAAAAAGCCCATGTCGACTTTCCATCGTCGAGTCCATTCGTGCTGGCCTGCGGGGGCACCAAACTCACCGTCAACGATGGGGTGATAACGAGTGAGGTGGTCTGGCACGAAAGCAGTACGAGCGCCACCGGCGGGGGCATCAGCGACGTGTTCGACCGCCCCGACTATCAGGCCGGTGCCGCCGTGCCCCCCTCGGTCAACGACGGGAAGCGCCTGGGCCGGGGTGTGCCCGATGTGGCGGCCGTGGCCGATCCGGTAACGGGCTATGCCGTGCGCGTCGACGGGCAGAATCTGGTGATTGGCGGCACGAGTGCCGTGGCACCACTGATGGCGGGTCTGGTGGCGCTCATCAACCAGCAGCGGGGCAAGGCCGCCGGCTTTATCCACCCGCAATTGTATGAGAATCCGGGCGTTTTTCGCGACATTACCCAGGGTAACAACACCACCGTGGCGGGGGGCAAAGGCTACAGCGCCGGCCCCGGCTGGGATGCCTGCACCGGCCTGGGCGTTGTCGACGGACAGAAACTGGCGAGTTTGCTGACAACAGCCGTGTAACCTGTAAAGACATAGCCAACACCAGGCCAGACAAAGCAACAGCCCCTCTTCCGATCGGAAGCGGGGCTGTCGGTGCCAGAACCTTAAACACCACACGTTAAGCCCTACACTCAGAAACTATACCGGGCACCCAGCTGCATCTGCCAGCGCGAGCCCAGCGGATCGATCGAGTAGGGAGTGGTTGGACGCGACCAGGTGAAGGTCGGGTCGCCGGTGGTGGGGTTGGTGGCCCGGGCCAGCCCAACCGATGCCGTTGAGTTGAACGTATTGGGCGAGAAATACACGTAGCCCAGATTCTTGTTCACCAGATTCAGGAAGTTGATGATGTCGTACGAGAACTGGAGCGTGTGCTTGCCCTGCAGCTTGACCTCGTGCAGAAAGCGCAGGTCCATGGTGTTGTTCCAGGGTGTGCGGCCGGCGTTGCGCTCCGTGAAATTGCCCATCCGGCTGCTCAGGTACTTGTCGCTCTGCACATAGTTCATGAAATCCTGTGCCTGCGTGCCGGTTGGCAGCAGTCGCTGTGCTTCGGTCAGGTCTTTCGGAATGTACGCCAGGCTGTTGGCCTGCCCCGAGCCGTCGACGGTTGCGTTCACGTAGCCCCACGAGAAAGGCGAGCCCGACTGCAGCGCGTAGAACAGGGTAACAGTGGTGGCGTTGGTGTTGCTCCAGCCCAGCCGGTAGTTGATGGTGCCGACAATGCGGTGGCGAATGTCGAAGTTCGAATAAGCCAGCGATGGATTGTTGGGCGACAGGGCCTGGTTCAGCTGCCAGTTCGATTCCATCGAGTTGCGGATCCCGTTGGTCAGGTCGTACGATTTGCCGTAGGTGTAGGCGGCCGAGAAGCCGACGCCAGCCGGGAAGTTTTTCTGCACCTGACCCGTCAGGCTATAGCGATAGCCCTGGTTGGTGTTCGAGAGCAGGTAGGCGTTGGCGAAGTTGTTATCGATGCGCTGCGCGCCGGCCGAGCCGTTGGCGGCTACGTAGATCGGCTGCTGACGCTGGGTGTCGTAGCTGTAATACCGCACCACATCTTTGGTGTTGACCTGCTGGAATTTCAGATCCTGAATCACCTTCGTGTACAGGGCTTCGACCGTGAACTTGTAGCCATTGACTGTGTAGTCGACGGCGACGTTGTTGCGGAACATCTGCGGCATCTTGAAATTGTTGTCGATCAGGTCGACCTGCGTCCGGCGCACCCCGCCGTTGGCGGCATTGTTGTTGATGCCCAGCGCACCACCCGGTGCCAGCGGATCGCCCACGAGTTTAGTGGCGGCCGTCGCGTTGTTGTTGAAGTCATAGGCGCCGTAGCCTACACCGTTGTTGTAGAAGGCATAACCCAGCCAGGCAAACGGAATCCGACCCGTGAAGAGCCCCGATCCACCCCGGATCACCAGCCGCTTGTCGCCCAGCACGTCGATGTTGAAGCCCAGTCGGGGCGACACCTGTACATTGTTCAGGTAGCTGTTGGTGAGCTGATTCAGGGGCGTGTAGGTGTAGGTCGTGCCGTAGTTCGGATCGCCGGTCGACGCTGCCACCTGCGGGCTCAGCGTCGGTTTGTTGGGCAGACCCGTATAGTCGAGCCGGATACCCGGCGACAGCTTGATGCGGTCCGATACCTGAATGTCGTCCTGCAGGTACAGGCTCATCAGGTTGACGTTGAAATGGGCGTAGGGGTTGTTCAACTGGGTATCGAGGTTGTTGCTGGCATCGCCGAACGGATACGAACCCCGCACCCGGTTGGGCAGCGACAGATTGCCAGGCGTACCGATGCCCAGAAACTGGTTGAGGTTACTGTACGAAATCCGGCCGTTGGGCGAGTTCACGAATCCGTAGTCGATCGTGTAAAACTCGTTGTGCGTACCCAGCGTGAAGGTGTTGATCCCCTTATAAAACGTAAAGTTGTCGGTCAGCTCGAACGTTTTCTGGCGCAGGTTGAATACCGAGGCTTCGCGGTCGTTGCCCAGGAAAATGGTGCCGCCGTTGTAGCCGATCTCGACCTGCGGGAACGTCCGCACGTTCGACAGCGTGGTGCGGTAGTCGTGTACGCTCGAATAGCCGGCAATCAAACTGTTGGAGGCCCGGCCGCCCAGCTGCGTTTTCAGTTCGGCCACGGTGCTCGTCTGGTTGTTGTTCTGACGGAAGTCGATGCTGCCGAAGCGGAAATTGGCCCCGTCGCGCTCGAGGTTGGTCGCTTCCGAGAACACCGTGTTGTTGCGGATACTCAGCTGGTTGCGGGCGTTGATGTTCCAGTCGAGCCGGTTGAAAAACTTGGTGCTTTTCGAATAGATCGAGTAATCGCCGTACGCACCGGCATCGAGGCCGTAGTTTGTTTTCACGAAATCGCTGATCTGCTGCGCTACGGCGGCATCTTTAATCAGCGACGAGGGCGAGCCGGCCTGAAACTGAACCGGGTCCTGCCGGTTGGTGATTTCTTCGTTGGTGAAGAAAAACAGCTTGTCTTTGATCAGCGGGAAACCAACCCGAACGCCCGTCTGGTATTCGTGGAAGCTGCTGGGCAGTTTTTCCCGGGTGCCCGATGCACCGTTCCAGGCGCCGACCAGCGCAGCCGACCGGCCGAAGCCATAGACCGAACCCGTTACGGTGTTGGTGCCGCTGCGGGTAACAGCGTTGACCGAGCCGCCCAGAAAGTTACCCAGCCGTACGTCGAAAGGGGCCACCGCTACCTGAATATCCTGAATGGCATCCAGACTGACGGGGTTGGTGCGGGTGCTGGAGCCGGGCTGCCCCGACGTGCCGGTCGATCCACCCAGCGACGGGCTGAAGCCGATGGCGTCGTTGTTGATGGCGCCGTCGATCGTTACGTTGTTGTAGCGGAAGTTAGTGCCGGCAAACGAGTTGTTGTTGCTCACCTGGGGCGACAGCCGGGTCATATCGGTCAGGCTGCGCGAGATGGTAGGCAGCCGGCGGATGGTCTCGCTGCCAATGCCAATACCGGCGCCCTGCCGGTCGCCGGCGCGGTTGCCTTTTACCACCACTTCGTTAAGCTGCGCGCTGGCATCTTCCAGCACCACGTTCAGGCTGGTCGTTTCGCCCAGCTGCAGCATGAGATCCGAGCGCGTGGCGGTCTTAAAGCTGACGTAGGAGATCGAGATTTCGTAGGGACCACCCGCATTCATGTTGTTGATGCGGTAGCGCCCTTCGGCGTCGGTAACGGTGGCGTATCGGGTGCCGGTGGGCGTGTAGAGCGCCTGTACGGTGGCGCCAATCAGGTTTTCATTTTTGGCGTCGGTGACATGGCCGGTCAGGCCGCTGGTTGTCACCTGTGCCCACAGTACGGTGTTGACTACGAAGGCAAAGAACAGTGTAAAACTGATGCGTTTCATGGAGATCGGATGTAGTTCCGCCACAAAGGTCAGTTGAAAACGGCCACCCGCTGTTACCGCAATATTATCCTGTGTTACCCCAGTATTACGGTCTTAACATTAGATTAAAATCTGATTAACACACTACGGGCTAAGTCGCTACTAATGAGCCTGAAAAGCGCATGCCCGGCTGGCTAACCAGACGGGCATGACTAAATGGGTGTCGGCTGAGTTACAGCTTCTCCTTAACTACTTTCACGTCTTTCTTGGCCTGATCTTTCAGCAGTTTGCCTTCTCCTTTCAGGCGGGCTTTGCGGTCGGCTTTCAGGGCTTCCCGGTCGCCGGTCATTTTGTCGGCCCGACGGGCCGCCTTGTTGGCTTCGAGGGCGGCCTTGTCGGTCGCTACCGTCGCTTTGGCATCGACAACGGCGGCTTTTTTCTTCATGGTGCCATCCTGAGCCTGGGCGGTGTACACACCAGCGGTCAGGGTTACGAGTAACGTGGCAATCAGGCGAATGGTTTTCATGGCGTTGGGCGCTTTGCTGCTTGTGGTTTTGAACGGGCAAAGCTATGGCTATAACCAAACTGGCTCACCGGCAGGTAGTTAAAAGGTGGTTAAACTTTGTCAGCGCCCGTGGCGACCCCGGCCCGGCCGGCGCCCGTGGGCATGGCCCAGACCGAGCAGGCCACCGGTGTCGGTTCGCTGAAACCCATAGCGCAGGTAAACGCCGTAGTAGGTTTTCGACGCGTCGTAGCGTTCGTTGCTGAAGTCGAAATAGCCCGAAATAAGGCCGATGCCGAAACGGGGCGCAAGCTGGGCAAAGATGCTGTAGCTTAGCTCGAGCATCAGACTACCCTGGCTATCGAAAAGCCGGCCCGCGCCGAGGGTCATCTCACTGGCAAATGGTCCGTAGTTACCCACGTCCATCGTCACACGGCCTTCCAGAAAAAAGGTGGTGTCGGGGCGGAAGGTGCTGCGCCCGGCGGCCACGCCCAGGTCGATCACGTTGAACGATTTACCCACCTCGACTGACTGGGCTGCCCGGTCGGCCAGTTTGCCGGCACCCGTATAAATGCCGAAGGGCAGGCTGCGGGCATACCAGGGCGCCTGTTTCAGGTTGAAGGGCGACCGGGTGGTGTCGGCAGCAGGCGCGGTCTGCGCAAGGGCCATCGCTGCGTAGCTACACAGCAGGGTCAGGAAAAGTCGGAGCATCGGGCCGGGGTTTATTGCGTGGCAAAAGCTACTCAATAAACCGGTCTGCCAAACAGCGACGGCTGGTCAGAGTACCAGCTCGGTATAGAGCCGGTCGAGGGTCAGGGCGGGGTCGTCGCACAGGCCGGGGTGTACGGGCGAGGTCTGCACCACGGTGCTGCGGGCCGCCGTGAGCCACCGAAACCGGCTGGCCACGGGCAGCTGCCCGATGGGGCCACCCTCGCGCCGACCGGCACAGACGCGCTCGAACGCCCGCAGGCGGTGGTGCAGTTCGTCGAGGTCGACCTCGGCACAGAGCGCCCGCAACCGTTGCTCGGGCAGGCTGAACCGGGTCTGCAGAAAGCCCTGCGCCTGGCAGTACAGAATGACGCCCACATTCATAAACTCCTGCCGTTCTACGCGGGGCATGACCCGGATCACGGCGTATTCAAACAAGTGCTTTTCTGGCATGTTGGGCTTCGCTGACAAAATTGGCGGACGTGGCAAGGCGGTTTTCGAGAAACTGGCGGTATTGCCGGCGCCGGTCTTCGGCCGACTCGTCGGCATCTTCGGTGAGCCATTCGTCCGGAATGAGGGCTACGATAGCCGCGATTCGATCGGGGGTAAGCTGCTGCCGGAAAGCCGCGTCGACGGCGTCGAGCTCGCTGGCCTGGGGCAGCAGCACGTGGTCTTTCACCTGCACAAAGGCGTTCTGACTGCGTTCCCACCAGCCCGGACCGGTGTGGTGCAGGTAAAGCGCGGCCCCGTGGTCGATCAGCCAGAGTTCTTTATGCCACATGAGCAGGTTGGTGTTGCGGGCCGTTCGGTCGACGTTGAGCGTAAAGCAGTCGAGCCACACGATCTGCGATGCCAGCAGCGGGTCGACGGTGGTGACGAGCGGATCGAAGGTGATGGCGCCCGAGAGGTAGTGCAGCGCCAGGTTGAGGCCCACGCTGGCCCGCAGCAAATCCTGAATTTCTTCGTCGGGCTCGGTACGGGCAAAGGCCGCGTCGAGGTTCGAGAACACGATTTCGGGAATGCGCAGACCCAGCAGCCGGGCCAGTTCGCCCACGATCAGTTCGGCCACCAGGGCTTTGGCACCCTGCCCGGCCCCTCTGAATTTTTCGACGTACAGAAAATCGTCGTCGGCTTCGACCAGGGCCGGAAGCGACCCGCCTTCGCGCAGCGGGGTCACGTAGCGCGTCACACTGACGGTGCGGAGTTGAGGAGGACGGTATGCCACAGACTACAACGGGGTTAAACAAACAGAAAAGCGACAGCGGCTCAGGCCGGCCGGTCGAGGTAATGCACCGAACTGCTGGTGCCGTGGGTGGCCAGGTTCACCTCGCGGTACCCAACGCGGTAACTCGCGATCTCAAAATCGGGCGTGTCGGCCCGCAGCTGCACATAGGTCGACGGGCTAAGGAGTGTCAGCAGATTGCCCCGCTGTACAATGCGATCGATGTGATAATGCCCGCACACCACCGTGACATGGCACGGCAGGTCTTTAACCAGTTCGACGAAGGTATCGGACGGCCGGAACGGCCCCAGCCGGTCCATCGCCTGCATATCGGCGGGTACGGGCGGGTGGTGCATAAACACGACCAGATTGGTATCGCGCAGCAGCTTCATGTAATCGCGCAGCCAGGCCCACTGGCCTTCCGAAAACGTGGCTTTCGATGAATCGAGAAACAGGGCGGGGCGACCCTCCAGCGCCAGGGCATAATACAGTTCGCCATCGTGCAGGTCGCGGGTGCGGTCGAAGGCTGCTGCCATCAGGGCCGCATCGTCGTGGTTGCCCGGAATCACGTAGGTTGGCCAGGGGTACTTCCGGGTTTCGGCCCGAATCCAGTCGTAGATCGACGCGTCGCCCGCCTGATTGCAGAGGTCGCCCCCCAGCACCAGGCAGTTGGGTTTGGTAGCCGCAATGGCCGCCAGGGTGTCGAGAAAGTTCTGCCGGACATCGACACCCTGCGGATGTTCGCCCGCCTGGTCGATGTGAATGTCGGTGAGGAACGCTATGCGCATGGGGAATGGGGGTTACGATTGGCGAAGAAAGAGGAAGTCGCCGGCAGACAGAGACGCTGGACGGTAGCCTTTGGACAGTAGACGAAAGAAGCAGGCCTGGCGACTGTACAGGCCTGGACGCTGTGTCAGTCAGTCGCCCGTTCGCTCGGTACCGCCCTGCGTCTTGGCTTCGTTCCAGTACACATCCATTTCGGCCAGCGTCATATCGCGCAGGGCTTTGCCGGTGGCCCGCGCCTGCTCCTCGATATACTGAAACCGCCGGATAAACTTCTTGTTGGTGCGTTCGAGCGCCGTTTCGGGATTGATGTCGAGAAACCGGGCGTAATTAACGAGGGAGAACAGCAGATCGCCAAATTCGCCCTCGGCCCGTTCGGCGTCGATGGGGGCGCTGTTGCCCGCCTGGTCGATGCTGAACTCGGCCTTGAACTCCTGCATCTCTTCTTCGACCTTGGCCCACACCTGCTCTTTCTCGTCCCAGTCGAAGCCGGCTCCGCGGGCTTTTTCCTGAATGCGCATGGCCTTGACCAGCGCCGGCAGCGAGCCCGGTACGCCCCCCAGCACCGATTTGTTGCCTTCTTTCAGTTTCAGTTGTTCCCAGTTGGCTTTTACCTGCGCTTCGGTATCGGCCACCACGGTGTTGCCACTGGCGTCGCCGTAGATGTGGGGGTGCCGGCTGATGAGCTTGTCGCACACGCTGTTGAGCACATCGGCCACGTCGAAGCGATCGGGCGAATCGGCGGGCAGCTCCGACGCGATTTTGGCGTAGAACACCAGGTGCAGCTGAATGTCGCCCAGTTCCTTGCGAATCTCGGGTAAATCCCGGTTCAGAATGGCGTCCGAGAGTTCGTAGGTTTCTTCGATGGTGAGGTGGCGCAGGCTCTCGAGCGTTTGCTTCCGGTCCCAGGGACACTGGGCCCGCAGTTCGTCCATGATGGTCAGGAGCCGGTCGAAAGCCAGTAGTTGCTGCTGACGGCGGGGCGTCAGCTGGCGGAAGTCGGTAGGAGCGTTCATTACTCCCATAAGGCATTTGGCCGCGTATTGGTTTAGGCCCCGGCCGTTTTTTGTAGGCGACCGGGGTAAGGGGGCTAGCGTTTGGTCAGCCGTTTCACCTGCCGTCCCTGGTTGGTCTGGAGGCTGTACAGGTACTGCCCGGTGGGCAGGCCCGCCCCGCTGAGCTGAACGCTATAATTGCCGGCATCGACTGTACCCTCACGCAGCACCCTGATTTCGCGCCCCAGCATATCGTACAGACTTAACCGAACGGGCCCGCCCTGCTGCAGCGTAAACTGAATTTCGGTGGTGTCGTCGACGGGGTTAGGCGTGTTCTGACCCAGTGCCACGGGGCCTTCGGTCAGGGTCAGGGCGGGGGCCTGCCGGAAAATGGGTAGTGTCTCGAACGAGCGGCCCAGAATCTGCCCCGTCAGGGCCGTGTCGACGCCCAGGTGGTCGCGCAGTACGCTGGCGTAGACCTGCCGGAACTCGTGCACGAATTTCAGATCGCCGTTGCTGTCGAGGTCGGCCAGGTTAGGGGCCATGCCGATCAGCCCTCCGCGCACGGGTGCCCCTGCCACGAAGAGCGGAGCCGCCGTGCCGTGGTCGGTACCGGTAGTGCTGTTCTGGTTGACACGCCGGCCAAACTCCGAAAACGTCATCACCGTTACGCGGTTGGCCAGGTTCTGTTTGGTGAGGTCTTTAACAAAAGCGCCCACGGCCTCGGCCACGGTTTTGAGCAGCGTGGCATGCTGCCCCGCCACGGTATTGCCACTCGTGACCTGATTGGCGTGGGTGTCGAAACCGCCCTGTGTGGTCATGTACACGGGGGTGTTGAGGCCCCCGGCAATCAGCTCGGCCACAATGGCCAGTTGTTTGGCCAGTCCCGTGTTGGGATAAGTTACTGCATTTTTGCCCTTGTCGGCTTTCTGCTTGATCACGTCGGAATACTGGATCGACTGGGTGGCAATCTGCCGCAGAAAGCGCAGTTCATCGCCCGCCGGCGTATTCGGAATCACGTCGGTATCGGCGCTGCTGCCCTTCACGAGCTGGTAAAACGTGTCGGGGTTGTCGAACACCGTTGCCATCGACCCGGCCTGGCTCTGCATCACCAGCGACTCGACCGACCCAAGCTGGATGGCCATCGGCTGGTCGGGCAGGGCAACGGGGTAGGCAGGATAACGCTGGGCCAGGTAGCGTCCCACCCAGCCATCGGTCAGCACCTGCGCCGAGTCGGAGCCAGTCATCCAGATATCCGTCGAGCGGAAGTGGGAGCGGTTGGGCGAGGCATAGCCCACGTTCTGCACGATGCTCAGCTGGGCATTGTCATACAGGTCGCGGAAGGCCTGTAGCGACGGATTGAGTCCCAGCTGATCGGTCAGGGGCAGTACCTTGTCGCGGGCCAAGGCAATGGCAGGGCGTTTCTGGTAATAGATGTCGTTGCCAAAGGGCACCACGGTATTGAGCCCGTCGTTGCCGCCCTGCAGCTGCACCAGCACCAGTATATTGCCATTGGTACCTTCGAGGGCGAACTGCAGCGGGTTGTGCGCATAGGCGCGCAGCGGAACCCCCTGCATACCGAAGGCCACCCCGCCCGATAACAGGCCCAGTTGTCGGATAAATTCAGAACGTGTCATGTGCTGGCTGGTCGGAGGGTGGGCTAGTTAAGCTGGTATTCGGGCTGGCGGAAAAGGGCTTTCAGAAGTTTCTGCACCCGCAGATCGGCCATCGGCGTATTGGTCGACCAGTTGCTGACGATGGTACCGTCGAGCATAGTGTCGAGGAGTTGCTGCTGCCGGGTGGCGTTGAGCGGAAACTGCAGCAGCAGGCTGGTCATGTCGCGCACCAGCGCCGGGGCATCTTCCGACGTAGTGAAGCTGCGGGCAAAATCGAGCGCGTTGAGCGCGCCCGTGACCACCTGGCCCGTACTTCGGCGCCCGGTTACGAGCGCATCGGTAAAGCCGGCCCGGGCGGGGTAGGTGTTGGAGCTGATCCAGTTGCGCTGCCCCGGCCAGCCCGCCACGTTGGGTGGGAAAAACAACCGCTGCTGCAGCACGGCAGCCGTATCGGCCAGAAACGTCCGGTCGATGCTGGTCAGGCCCAGCTGCTTAACTGTACCCACCACTATATCGGTCGGCGATTTGATGCGACCACCCCGGTAGTCGGGCCGGTAAAACTCCTCGGCAGTCAGCATAAACTGCAACACCGGCTTCAGCTGGTAATTGGCCTGCCGGAAAACCGTGGCCATGTCGCTTATAAACGCTTCGTTGGGTTTGTAGTACACAAACTCGGTGTAGAGCTTTCGGCAAATAAACGCAGCCGCAGCGGGCCTGGTCAGAATAACGTCGACGATGTCGGCATAGGTGAAGTTGCCGGTCTGTCCCAGAAAGGTTTTGGGGGTATCGGCCCAGTTGGCTTTGGTAAAAACGGCTTTCAGTCCATCGACGCGCCAGCCGGTCAGGGCCAGTGCGGCCTGCTTAATGTCGGTTTCGGTGTAGTTGCCGATGCCCAGCGTGAAGAGTTCGAGGAGCTCGCGGCCGTAGTTTTCGTTGGGCGCGTTTTTGGTGCTCTGCCGGCCGTCGAGGTAGATGAGCATGGCCGGATCGATGGTAACGGCTTTGGTCAGCTGCCGGAAATCGCCGAAGGCATACTGCCGGAACAGCGTCTGCTGCTGGTACATGTGCTGCGGAAACGTAACCTTGTCGCGGGCCGAGGTGAAGTGGTTGTGCCAGAACAGCACCATCTTTTCGCGCATGCTGGTGCCTTCGGTCAGCATCCGGTCGAGCCACCAGCTGGTCAGATCGCGGTAGCGGGTCTGGTCGGTGGCATTTTGCCCGGCCACAGGGGTTTCGGCTACCCAGTCGGCGGGGGGCGCGGGCTGGGGTCGGTCGGCCAGCAGTTCGCGGCTGACAAAATCGGCTGCCGACGGATAGGTGAGGGCGCGGGCCAGGTCAGACCGGGTGTACCCAAACAGGGTACGGGTCAGCAGATGTCGGGCCGTGTCGGTGTTCCAGACGGGCATACAAGCAGAGCCTTAAACGGAGACGAAGTGAGTAAAATAACGGATGCCGGCTGGTGTGGAAGGCGCCTGATAGCCGGGCCCAGGCCCGGGCCGGAGCGCCTGCCAAAGATACAGCGGCTACCCGTTTGGAGGCATTAATAAGCTGTTAATCAGCTAATATTTTTACGCTTCCGGCTTCGCTCGTCAGGCCAGAGTCGGCGTTTTTCGCCGTCGGGGAACAATAGGTATAAACTGACGCCGGATCCGGTTACGCTGGGCCGGGGTCAGGGCACCCGAGAATAGCTGGATCCCCATCACATTGGCCGCAAACACGACGTCTGCCGTGGCCAGTGCATCGAATCGAAAGTGGCCTTCCTGCTGGCCGGGGAACAGCCGTACCAGCTGCCGGCGGGCAATGCCGTTGACGCAGCCTGTGCTCAGGGCCGGGGTGTGCAACACGCCGTTGCGAAACCAGAACAGGTTAGACGCCAGGCATTCGGCCAGGCAGCCGTCGGTATCGAGCAGCAGTACATCCTCAAAGCCGTGCTGCACTTTGTAGCGACCCGCCAGCACATATGGTAGCGCATTCAGGGTTTTGTAGGCCGAAACAGGCGAACTATAGAGTCTATATGCATCATATATGCCTATTTTTGACTTATTTGTCACCGTAAAGGGTTGGCCCGGTGCTGTGGTGATGAGCAGGTTGGCGGCTGATGTTGCGGGTGTGTACAGGCCGCCGGGCTGGCGCCATACCTGGAGTTTGATGCGAACAGGGCCGCCTTCGGGGTGGTTGGTAGCAATCAGCTGCCCGATGCGCTCGTACAGCCCATCGGGCGTTTGCCCGCCGGGCAGCTGCAGATCCAGCGCGTTCATGCCCGCCCGGAGCCGCTCGGCATGGTCGGGCCAGAACCAGAGTCGCCCGGCTTCGTAGCGAATGGTTTCGAACAGGCCATCACCGTACTGAAACGCCCGGTCGCCGGCTGTCAGGCCAAACGCATCGTGGGCAAGCATATCCGAATTATAAACCAGGTTCATGGCGGTTTTGAGCCGCTTATCCGAAAACGGCACAAGCGCCAAAGGTAAGTTCGTAACATTGATGCATCAAAATCTACCCACTATGTGCGTGCCAACGATACCAACCGGCCTGCTGTCCGGCCTGCTTCTGTTCTCCAGCCTGACAGTATCGGTGGCCCAGACCGGCGTTCTGTCGCCGGGGCGGTCTGAAACGCCGGCCACCACCGGCCGGCTTGGTCTGCAGCAGTGTATCGACATCGCCCGGCAGAATAACATTCAGATCAAGCAGGGCCAGCTCACCGTCAGCAACAGCGATCTGCAGCTTCGGCAGTCGCGGCTGAATCTGCTGCCGTCGACCCAGTTTCAGGCCAACCAGGGGCTCAACGGGGGGCGCAGTATCAACCCCCAGTCAAACCAGTTTGTGCAGCGGTCGATTACGTCGGGCAGCTATCAGCTCAACGCATCGGCCACGCTCTACAACGGGATGGTCCTGCGCAATACCATCAAGCAGAATGAACTGGCGCTGCAGGCCAGCCAGGAAGAACTGAACGCCACCGGCAACAATGTGGGGCTGACCGTGGCGCAGAATTACCTGAACACGCTGACCGGCCAGGAGCAGCTGCAGATTGCCCAGCGGCAGGCCGATGTGACGCGGGCGCAGCTAAGCCGCACCGAGCGCCTGGTGGCGGCCGGCTCGGCACCCGAAGCAAACCTCTACGAACTGCGGGCCACGCTGGCCAGCAATGAACTTGAGATCGTGAACGCCCAGAATACGCTCGACCTGGCCAAGGTGGGGCTTATGCAGGCGATGAACATACCGATCGAACAGGGTATCGAAATCGAGCCCGTCGCCATACCCGACCCCAACCTAGATCCGTATCCGGCGGCTACGCAGCAGTTGTTTGAGCGTGCGGCCTCGACCCTGCCCGAAGTAAAGGGGGCCGATCTGCGGGTGCGCAGTGCGGCTCTGGGCGTGCAGGTGGCCAAGGGTGGGCTGTATCCGATTCTGTCGCTCAACGGAAACCTCAGTACGCTGTATTCGAGCGCGGCCACGCAGGCCGTACCCAACGGCAGCAGTCAGCAGATCATCGTGGGGTATTTTACCGACCCCACCACCGGCACCCAGCAGCCCATCTACAACACCTCGCCGGGCTTCGATCTGGCCGGTACCCGTTTCGCCGATCAGCTTGGCAACAACTTCAACCGGGCGCTGACGCTGTCGCTGCGGGTGCCCATTTTTCAGGGTAATCTGTCGCGCAACCGCATCACCACGGCCCGTATTCAGCAGCAGAACGCCGAGCTGACGGCGCAGAACACGCGCCTGCAGCTGCGGCAGCAGATCGAAACGGCGTACACCAACATGCGGGCGGGAGCCAACCGCTACCGGGCCACGCAGCTGCAGGTAGCCTCGCTGGAACGGGCGTTTCAGGCCGCCGAGAGCCGGCTCAACGCGGGGGCCATCAACGCCACCGACTACAGCATCGCCAAAACCAACCTCGACCGGGCCCGGGCTCAACTCGTGCAGGCGAAGTACGACTACGTGTTCCGCACCAAAATTCTGGATTACTACCAAAACAAACCGCTTGCCTTTAATTAACTAGCTGACCGGTGGCCGCCGGGCCGCTTCTCGTAACGGGTTACTTTTCTCTCTATGAAAAAATCGAATCGCATCTGGTGGATACTGGGCATCCTGATCGTCCTGATTGCCGGCGGCCTGATGGCGGCCAAACAAATGGGCGTTATTGGTAAACCCCAGGCCAATGAAGTTGACTTTGCCACTGTCAAAACAGTCGATATCACCGAACGCGTCAGTGCGTCGGGGCGGGTGCAGCCGCAGGTCGAAGTGAAAATCAGCCCCGATGTATCGGGCGAAATTATTGGCCTGTATGTCAACGAAGGCGATCCGGTGAAGGCGGGGCAGCTGCTGTGCCGCATCCGGCCCGACAACTACGAGTCGATGATGGCCCGTTCGAAAGCAACTGTCAACCAGAGCCGGGCGCAGCTCGAACAGTCGAAAGCATCGGTGGCGCAGTCGGGTGCCCGGCTGATTCGGGCCAAGGCCGACTACGACCGGAATAAAAAGCTGCTGGCCGACAAGGTGATTTCGTCGGCCGATTTCGAAACCAGCGAAGCCAACTACAACGTGGCCAGACAGGAGGTCGAAGCCGCCAAAGCCAGCGTGCGCGCGGCCCAGTTCAGCATCCAGAGTGCCGAAGCCAGTCTGCGCGATGCCAGCGAAAACCTGCGCAAAACAACCATTTACGCGCCGGTAGCCGGCACCGTATCGAAACTGAACGTCGAGCTGGGCGAACGCGTGGTGGGTACGTCGCAGATGGCCGGTACCGAGATCATGCGCATTGCCAACCTGCAGAATATGGAAGTGCGGGTCAATGTCAACGAAAACGACATCGTTCGCGTCAACCTGGGCGATACGGCCGATATCGAAGTCGACTCGTACACCACGGCCAACCGCAAGTTCAAGGGGGTGGTCTACGAAATTGCCAACACCGCCAACGGACTGGCATCGGGCACGGGGGCCGCGGCTGCGCTTTCGTCGGATGCCGTGACGGAGTTTGAGGTGAAAGTGAAAATCCTGAATAATTCCTATGCCGACCTGCTGGCCGAAAAAGATAAAAAAGGATATCCGTTCAAGCCGGGCATGACGGCCTCGGTCGACATCATTACCGACCGCCGGCCGGGTGTGCTGGCCGTACCAATCGCAGCCGTGACCACCCGCGGCACCGATACCGACGCAACGGGCGAAAAAGTGGGCGACGAGGGCAACGACGATGCGGAAGAAACTAAAAAAGAAACCGACGCCCCCGTTAAGAAAGAGCAGCCCAAAGAACTGGTTTTTGTAAACGAAGGCGGCAAGGCCACCCCTCGTTTTGTGAAGACCGGCATCAGCGACTACGAAAACATTCAGATTCTGTCGGGCCTCAAAGCGGGCGAACAGGTGGTGTCGGGACCGTTTATTGCGGTGTCGAAAAAGCTGAAGAAGGGCGACCTGATTACGAAACGCGACCCGAAGAAGGCGAAGAAAACCGACGAGAAAGAGGAGGAGTAACCCTTGCCCGGTAACCCAGCTCCGTTGTCAGCGCCCGGTATATTGCCGGGCGCTTTTTCTTTTCAGGGTTAATCGCTCACGCTCGCTCATGAACCGTCTGCTGCTTTGCCTGCTGCTGGCCCTGCTTATGTCCCGCCCGATGGCCGCCCAAACGTACCAGCCCACCTGGGCATCCATCGACAGCCGGCCCGTGCCGGCCTGGTTCGAAAACGCCAAGTTTGGTATCTTCATTCACTGGGGGCTGTTCTCGGTACCAGCCTTTGGCCCCACCGCCCGCGATGGGGTGGGCGTCTACGACCGCTATGCCGAATGGTACTGGCAGAAATCGACCGATCCCAAATCGCCAACCTACGCCATCTTCAACCGGTTTCAGGACCGCGTCTACGGCAAGGATGTCAAATACCCGGATTTTGTGAAGGGCTTCACCTGCGAGCTGTTCAAACCCGATGAGTGGGCCGAACTGTTCAGGCAGGCGGGCGCGCGCTACGTGGTGCTGACCAGCAAACACCACGAAGGCTTCACGCTCTGGCCCTCGGCCCAGTCGTGGAACTGGAACGCCGTCGACGTGGGGCCGCATCGCGATCTGGCGGGCGATCTGATGAAGGCGGTGCGGGCTAAGGATTTGCGCATGGGCTACTACTACTCGCTCTACGAGTGGTTCAATCCGCTCTACAAACGGGATGTCAACGCTTACGTGGACCAGCACATGTTGCCGCAACTGAAAGACCTCGTTACGCGCTACAAACCCGACGTGGTCTGGACCGATGGCGAATGGGACCACCCGAGCGAGACCTGGAAAAGCACCGAGTTTCTGGCCTGGCTCTACAACGAGTCGCCGGTGAAAAACGACGTGGTGGTCAACGACCGCTGGGGCAAGGAAACGCGCTCGAAACACGGCGGTATTTACACGACCGAATACGATCTGGTGCACGATGCCAACTCGGCCGGTATGACGTTTAGCCACCCCTGGGAAGAATGCCGGGGCATTGGCTCGTCGTTTGGCTACAACCGCGCCGAAAACCTCGACGACTACTCGACCAGCACCCAACTGGTGGGTATGCTGATCGACAAGGTGGCGCGGGGTGGTAACCTGCTGCTCAACATCGGACCCACGGCCGATGGTCGTATTCCGGTGATCATGCAGCAGCGCCTGCGCGATATAGGCGACTGGCTGGCCGTCAACGGCGAAGCGATCTACGACACCCGCAAGTGGGACGCGGCTCCGGCCGTTACGCCCAAAACAACGGTCTACTACACCCGGAAAGGTACCGATCTGTACGCCATCTGCACCCAGTGGCCCACGCAGCCCCTGGCTGTACCGCTGGCCAGAAAGCCCGCCCGGGTTACGCTGCTGGGCTATAAAGGAGCCGTAACGCTCAGCAACGGCAAGATTGTGCCCCCGGCTATTACGCCGGCTACCATACCCTGCCAGCACGCCTGGACGTTTAAGCTGGCCGGGGTGCTGTAGCCGCTGTCGGCCCCTGGGCGGGGCCGTGGGCCAGACACGCCATTTCCTGCCCTGCCCGTTTTTTGTTTCTTTTACACCCATGAAAGTACACCAACCAACCCGCCTGACCATGGTGGGGGGCGGGAGCTGGGCCACGGCACTCGTCAAGATTCTATCGGAAAACAACGTTACGATTAAATGGTGGATGCGGAGTCAGGCCGATGCCGACCACATCAAGACCTACCACCACAACCGCAGTTACCTCAGCGATGTCCAGATCAACCCCCGCCGGGTAAAGGTCTGCACCAAAATCCGGGAGGCTTTCCGCGACAGCGACTACATCGTGCTGGCCGTACCGGCGGCCTTTATTGGCGACGCACTCACGGGCATCAAGCCCGATCATTTTGCCGGCAAACGGGTGGTGTCGGCCATCAAAGGCATGATTCCGGGGGCCAATCAGCTCGTGACCGACTGGGTCAGCGAGCAGTACGGCGTACCGGCGGCCCGGATGTCGGTGATTGCCGGGCCCTGCCACGCCGAAGAGGTGGCCCTCGAAAAGCAATCGTACCTCACCATTGCCTCTGCCGACCTGACGGGGGCTGCCGACGTGGCGAACCTGCTCCGCTGCCGCTTTGTGCAGACTACCCCCGTCGACGATATCTACGGTATCGAATACAGTGCGGTCATGAAAAATATCATTGCCCTGGCCTGCGGCATCACGCATGGGCTGGGCTACGGCGATAACTTTCAGGCGGTGCTGGTGTCGAACGCCATGCAGGAGATTCGGCGGTTTGTGGATGCCATTCACGCCCGCCACCGCGATCTGAGCGGCTCGGCCTACCTCGGCGACCTGCTCGTAACGGCTTATTCGCCCTTTAGCCGCAACCGCACCTTCGGTACGCTCATTGGCCGGGGCTATACCATTCAGTCGGCGCAGGCCGAGATGAACATGATTGCCGAAGGCTACTACGCCGTAAAAAGCATCTACGAAATAAACCGGCAGTTCAATGTCCGGATGCCCATTGTCGATGCCGTGTACAACATCCTGTATGAAAAAGCGGCTCCGACCGGTGAAATGGAAGCGCTGAAAGGATTGTTAGTATAAGCAGGCGGGTGTACACCGCGAATGGCCCGGCGAAGTCGGGCCAGGTAATCAACAGAACGATGGACAATATCAAAGACCTGTTCGACATGTTCCCCCGGCCGGGGCGCGTCGACTGGATTGGCATTCGGCCCGAACGGCGCAGCGCCGTAACGGTGGTCGATGCCGTGGAGGTATCGACTAAAAAAGGCTTGCTGGGCGATCATTACAGCGGGCAGAGCGGCAACCGGCACGTAACGCTCATTCAGGCCGAGCACCTACCGGTGGTGGCCGCCCTGACGGGCCGCGACGCGCTCGATCCCGGCCTTGTCCGGCGCAATCTGGTGGTGTCGGGGCTGAACCTGCTGGCCCTGAAAGACCATACGATCCAGATCGGCGAAGTCGACCCGGTGGTACTCCGGATTACGGGGTTGTGTCATCCCTGTTCGAAGATGGAGACGGCCCTGGGGCCCGGTGGCTACAACGCCATGCGCGGCCACGGCGGGCTCACGGCAAAGGTGGTGCAGGGCGGCACCATCCGCGTGGGCGATGCCATTCGGGTGCTGCCTACCGCTGCTTCTGTTTAGTCGAGTCGGGGTCGGAGGCCAGGCGACTGGGGCGGTTGAAGCCGTTCCGGTATCGGTTGCGCATCTGCTGGATGGCGTTGATCAAATCGTAATCCGACGACTTGAGCAGAAAATCATCCTCAAAATCGCAGAAGTAGACAAAGCGGTCGAGGTCGTCGGCTTTCAGGTCGGTCGCCTGTTCGGTCAGCAGCCGGAAGCGTTCGAGGGCCAGCGCGTGGCGCCGGTCCTGCTGCATGATGTAGTAGGCTTTGCGATCGGTTTTAGGGCGTTTGGCAAACAGTTCGTAGAGCAGGGTAACGCCCGCGCCGTCGGCCAGCCGGTCGAATGCCTGCTCGCCTGTTACCTTGCGCGATGCCTGCGGCTCATCGAGCACCTGCTGAATCTCCCGTTTTACTTCCTCATAGCGTTTGCCCGTTACGGTTACTTCGGCCAGCTCGACCACGCGGTAGGGCATGGGGGGCAGCGCTTTGGCCACAATAATCGGGTTGTCGGAGCCATCGTAGCGGATACCCACCCGGGCGTAGAGCTGGCTGGTCAGAATGAGGGAATCGCCGGGCAGCAGAGTTAGAAAGAAGCGGCCCGTGGCGTTGGTGCGGGCGCGCTGCATGGTGCGCTTGTTGACCACCGTGGCCCGGTCGACGGGTTTGTTGTTGGCCTGATCGACGACTGTCCCGACCACGTATTTACCCTGCGCCAGGGCCCGGCCGGCCGGCAGACCAAGCAAACAAACGATCAGTAAACCGGACAGGTAGCTACGCATAAGGCTTAAAACGGGCTGTGCCACCGCAGGAGGGCAGTGGCACAGCAACGGTTCTGTAAAAATAAGCGCCAGACCGCGGTTCTGCTTAAGCCAGGGCGTTAAAAAACGTTAAGGGCCTACCGCCCCGGCACCTGATCGACGCGGGTGTGCGGCCGGGAGCAGCAATTAGTAACAGGTTGCCTGTAACCGTATAGTAAAGCCATTTGGTGCAGCCGGCATTTTTGGGGTGATTGCGACAAGTGTTCATATGCTTTCAAATTGTTTACTAAACGGTATCTGCACCAATGGATTTCAAAGACCAGATAAAGCACCTTGCGGAGCGGGTGGGGCGTCTCAAAGACAATATTCAGACGGAAGAAGCTACGAAAACGGCCCTTATTCTGCCTTTCCTGCAAGTGCTGGGGTATGACATCTTCGACCCCACGGAAGTTGTCCCGGAATTCATAAGCGATATAGGCACCAAAAAAGGAGAGAAGGTCGACTACGCGATTATGCGATCTGCTGCCAACGGAACGCCAGAACCCTGTCTGCTCATCGAATGCAAGCACTGGAAACAGGCGCTCACCCTTCACGACAACCAGTTGCTACGCTATTTTCACGTAACCAAAGCCCGGTTCGGTATTCTGACCAACGGGGTGGTGTATCGATTTTACACGGACCTGGACGAAGCCAATAAGATGGACTCCAGACCGTTTCTGGAAATCGATATGCTCGATTTGCGGGAGAATCTGGTGGAGGAATTGAAGAAGTTTCACAAATCGTATTTCGATGTAGACCAGATTCTGACTACGGCCAGTGAACTGAAATACACGGGTCTGCTGAAAGCACTGGTGCAACAGGATTTTGCTACGCCCAGCGATACCCTGACCCGATACTATGCCCAGCAAGTGTATGAAGGGAAGCTAACGGCCAAAGTGGTAGAGAATTTTGCGAATCTGCTGCGCAAATCAATCAGCCAGATTGTGGCCGAGCAAATGGCCGACCGGCTAAAAACCGCCTTCAGTCAGGAGTCGATCGAGGTCGAGCCAGCCGTGGAGGCAGCGGCTTTCGCTCCGTCGGTGGAAGAGAAAAAAGGGCCCGTCATCGTGACTACGCAGGAAGAACTGGAGGGCTTCTATACGGTACGGGCTATCCTGCGCCCGGTGATCGACGCCGAGCGGGTAGTGCACCGCGATGCCCAGTCCTATTTCGCCATCCTGCTCGACGACAATAACCGCCGGCCGATCTGTCGGCTGCATTTCAACGGGCAGAAAAAATACGTTACCCTCTTCGACGAAGCCAAAACGGAAATACGGCATGAGCTGCTGTCGCTCAACGGCTTGTTCGACCATACCGAACAGCTCCAGAAAACGGTGCTTGCCTACGCGGGGCTGGCAAACTGAACCTGGTAACCAACCAGCAGGCAGCCGCTGTCGTCCCTACCTGGGAGTGACAGCGGCTGCGGATGTATAGAGCGTTGTAAAGCCTTACGATTGCCCCGGGGCCTCGCCAATGCGGATAGAGAGGGCGTCGGGTGTGACCTCGGTGAAGTCGCGGATGACTTCGTCGACGAAGGGTCGCAGTTCATCGGGGGTTTGGGTCGTGGCAACGCCCACCACGTAGGCACCCGATGCCCTGGCGGCCTGAATACCGGTCATCGAATCTTCGAACACCACACTGTCGTCGGGCCGCACGCCCAGCTCGGCCATAGCTTTCTGGTACACTTCGGGGTCGGGTTTGGGGTGCGTAATCGACCGCTCGTGCAGCAGCACATCGAAGTAGGCGCGCAGGTCGAGGGCATCGAGCACGAAGTCGAGGTTTTCGACCGGGGCCGAGGTGGCCACGGCTGTTTTAATACCGGCCGATCGCAGCGCGGCCAGAAAGGCGGGGATGCCCGGTACGGGCGTAATGTCGGCTTTGTAAAGCTCCCGAAACAGGGCTTCCTTCTCATCGCCTACGCGCCGGATGTCGTCGGGCGTAAGGTCCTGGCCGCTGAAGAGGTGCGCTACGATCTGCGAGTTGTGTTTGCCCGAAATGTATTCGACAAAATCGGCATCGGAGAGGGGCTTGCCGTGACGCTCGAAGTATTCGCGCCAGGCCACGCGGTGGGCTGGATTGGTATCGACAATGACGCCATCCATGTCAAAAATAACGGCTTTGATTGGCACAGTGATGGTAGGTTAATAACACAAAAAGAAAGTCAGCCCGGGCCGGCTAGTAGAGCGTTACCCGACGGGCCACGAGAGCCGAGATCAGCAGCATCAGCCCCACGAAGGCCAGGCCGTAGGGCAGGCCGGCGGCTTCGGCGATGAAGCCGATCAGGGGCGGGCCGGCCAGAAAACCGACGAAGCTGAACGACGCAAAGGTAGCCAGACCGGCGGCCGGCGGAATATTGGGAATGCGCAGGGCGGCCGCGTAGAGAATAGGCGCCCCCAGCGAACAGCCGACGCCCAGCAGGGCAAAGCCCACCAGGGCCGTGGCCGGAAACGGGATCAGAATGGCGATGGCCAGGCCAATGGCGCCCACCAGGCCGCCAATCTGCAGCCAGCGTTTAGCCCCCACGCGCGGGGTGATGGCGTCGCCGACAAAGCGCAGGCCCGTCATGGTCAGTGAAAAACAGCCGAAACCCAGGGCCGCAACCTGGCTGCTGGCCCCCAGTGTTTCGCGCAGGTAAACCCCGCTCCAGTCGAACGCCACCCCTTCGCCCATCGACACGGCCAGCCCGATCAGGATCATCAGCCAGAGGTCGACCGTTGGCTTTACAAACGACGAGCCGGCTTTCTCGCCCGTTTCGGTGCGGCTGCTCGACGGAATGCGGGCCAGCAGAGGCTGTACCAGCAGCGTCATGGTCAGAATAAGCACCGACATGGCCAGCACATGGATGGGGGGCGATACGTGCTGCGCAATAACGACGCCGGCAATGCCCGAGCCCAGCAGGCCGCCCAGACTCCACATGCCGTGGCAGGCCGACATAATCACGATGTTTTGTTCGCGCTCCAGATTAGTGGCCACCGTATTCATGGCCACATTGATGAGCGAGGCATTGAGGCCCATCAGAAACAACCCCGTGCAGAGCACATACACGTTGGGGGCGTTGATGGGAATACAAACCGCCACCGACAGCCCGATGGCCGACCAGAAGCAGGCCCGCGCTTCGCCCAGCCGGGCCGTGAGTCGCCCCGTGAAGGGGTTCATGGTGAGCAGGCCGGCGGGCAGCGCAAACAGTACCATCCCCAGCTCGGCGTCGGAGAGTCCCAGCTCCGCCTTCACGTGCGGAATGTGCGCGATCCAGCTGCTGAAGAGCAGACTGTCCGACGCAAAGACCAGCCCGATGGCCAGGGCCAGCCGATTGGTGAAAAACGTAAGCACGTTGCGTACAAACGGATTTCGGTGCGACGAGGGGAGGGAGACGGTCGTATTCATACTGCAAAAATAGCCGGCGGCTGCCGGCTATTTTTTACATGTATTGTCGAAAAAGAATGCTGTATTGACCAGACCGTGTCTATGGTTACTGGTTCATGGTTAACGCGGCATCGTTTTTCAGGTAACCTTTCATCGCTTTCCGCAGCTTTTCAACCTTGGGCAGCGATACCCGCTGGATGTAGGGCTGCTCGGGATGCAGGGCGAAGTAATTCTGGTGGTAGTTCTCGGCGGGGTAAAACACCTGCAGGGGCGTTACTTCCGTTACCACCTTGCCGCTGTAATGCTTCGAGTCGTTGACCCGCTTGATAGCCGCTTCGATTTCGGCTTTCTCGGCGGGGGTACGGTAAAAGGCCACCGACCGGTAGTCGCGCCCAACGTCGGGGCCCTGGCGGTTCAGCGTGGTGGGGTCGTGGCCGGCAAAGAAGGCGTCGAGCAGTTTGGCGTACGAAATAACCTTCGGGTCGTAGTACACCTGTACCGATTCGGCGTGGCCGGTCAGGTCGGTGCCGACTTCTTCGTAGCTGGGGTTTTTGGTGGTGCCACCCGCGTAGCCCGAGACTACCTCCCGTACGCCCTTGAGCTGGTTCATGCCTTCTTCCATGGCCCAGAAGCAGCCGCCGGCAAAGGTCGCCACAGCTTCGCCCGGCTTCAGCGCCGGTAATTTGGCAGGGGTGCGATCCTGCCCGTATGTCGATCCGACGCTCGCCAGCAGCGTCAGACTCAGTGCCCAAACAAGGAGTTGTTTCATGTTGATCGTTCTTCGTAGCTTTCCTGTATAAACGTTTGCTGAGCCAAATCAGTTTTGCCGTCGACGGGATAATGCGCCCGATGCCATGAAGCTACAGTTTGAAAAAATCGAGCCCGAAGCCGGCCATTCGTTCCGGGTTATCCACGCTACCGAAACCGAGCCCTGCCGGGTCTACTGGCACCACCACCCGGAGCACGAAATCGTGTTTATTCCGCGCGGGCAGGGGCGCCGGCACATCGGCAACAGCATTGGCCATTACGACGCCGGCGAGCTGGTGTTTATCGGACCCAATCTGCCGCACCTGAATTTCAGTTACGGCCATACCGATCAGTTTGAAGAAGTGGTGGTGCAGCTGCGCGACAGTTTTATGGGCGAACCGTTTCTGCAGCGGCCCGAGCTGGCGGGCATCCGGCGACTGTTCGAGCGGGCGCATACCGGTCTGCTGTTCGGGGCCGCTACCAAAGCTGCCGTGGCCGAACCACTGCTGGCGCTGCCCTCGCTGCCGCCTTTCGAGCGGCTGCTGACCCTGTTGCAGATACTGGGCACCCTCGCCAGCGCCACCGACGTGGAGGCCCTGCACGCCGACGGGGTGCGGTTCGACCTCAACGCCCGTGAGCAGGACCGCATCAACCGGGTATGCCAGTACGTGGAGCAGCATTATACCGACGCCATCGACATCCGGCAGGTGGCTGATCTGGCCAGTCTGACCGTGCCGGCCTTCAGCCGCTATTTCAAACGCATGACCCACCTGACCTTTACCGACTTTGTCAACGAATACCGCGTCAGTCAGGCGCAGCGGCTGCTCCACTCCGGGCGGACTATTGCCGACATTGGCTCGGCGGTGGGGTTCAACAACCTGTCGCATTTCAACAAAACCTTCCGCGACTCGACGGGCCAGACGCCGGGGCAATACCGCAAGGCCATCGGCGCCGTACGCTGAGGCTACTGCCAGGCCGTTTTCAGCACCGCTTCGGCAGGTTTGCCCTGCGGGCTGAACTGATCGCGCTCGCGGTGCCGGTGCTCGTCGCCCAGAAACCATTTCCACAGAAAGCCACCCGCAAACCACGGCTGCCCCCAGACAGCTTCGTGGAGGGCCGCGTAGGTATTGGCCTGCGCTGTGGGGTTCGGCGTACAGTCGGCTTCAGACTCCCAGGGGGCGCGGGCCGCAAAGTCGCAGCTACGGTAGCCAAACTCGGTAAACAGCACCGGTTTCTGCAACTGACTGCTGAGGTCGGCCAGCGTGGCGAGGTGGGGTTTCCAGCCTTTCACGAGCGTTTTGACTGAGGGCGTACGGCCGTCGGATAGCGGAAAGTAGGCGTCGACGCCGATGTAGTCGAGCTGGGACCAGAACGGGATTTTTTCGTAGCGGTCCCAGTTGGCCGCGTAGGTGAGGGGGCCTTTGTAAAGCTGCCGTACCTGCCCGATCAGCAGCCGCCAGAAGGCGGGGCGGGCCATGGCAAAGCGGTCGAGCTCGGTGGTGATGCAGAACAGGTCGACATGCAGCGAATCGGCCAGGCGGGCCTGGTGGAGAATATACTGGCTGTAGTCGCGCTCGAACGACTGCCAGTCGGCCTCGGTCGTGAATTCGAGGTCGAGGTGCGAGCCGCCCTGCATCCAGACGTGGGGTTTGAGCATGGTTTTAAGGCCGTGCTGCCGGGCCATCTGCACCGTGCCGGCTACGCCTTCAGACGTTTCACCCCACCATTGCCACCCGCGCCGGCTGGTTTTGGGACGGTTTTCGCTGAAGAAAAAATGGGGGTCGCCCTTGCGGCAGAAGCCGTAGGGCACAATGGCGACCCAGTTGCCCCCCATCTGACGAATGGGTTGCATGGCCGTTACCGAATCGGGCTTCTGGGGCGGGGCCACCAGGTTGACACCTTTTAGCTTCGGACCGTTATACACGAAAGGGGGCAGCGACTGGCAACTCAGCAGGGCTATCAGCAACAGTAAAAGGGGATAGGGCATGGTGTTTAGGTGTTAGCCTATAAAGGTTGGCAAACTTCCGAAGACCACCAACCAATTTCCGCCCCCTACCTACTCAACGCCATGCGTTTTCTGATCTGCCTGTTGCCGGCCCTGCTGCTGCCCGCCAGCCCCCCACCCGCCGGGACCGAACTACGGTTCAGCCGTTACTTTGTGGCTGCTGAGAGCTACGAGAGCGTGGCCGTATTCGATGTCGACCGGAACGATACGCTCGATCTGGTGTCGGGCGATTTCTGGTACGAGGGGCCGCGTTTTCGCCGGCGCCACCTCATCGGCAGCCAGACCCGGCACGAGGAGTACTACGACGATTTTTCGACCATTCCGCTCGATATCAACCGCGACGGCCGAACCGACGTCGTGACGGGGGGCTGGTTTAACCAGACGCTGCGGTGGCTCGAAAACACCGGTAAGCCGGGTTCCTGGCCCGTGCATGAACTGGCGCGGGTGGGCAATATCGAAACGACCCGCGCCTGGGATGTCGACGGCGATGGGCAACTCGACATCGTTCCCAATAACCCCGGTCATCCGCTCAAATACCTGCGCCTGACGGGGACGGGCGGGGTTCAGACGGTGGTCGTGGCCCCCACGCAGGGCCACGGGCTGGGTTTCGGCGATATCAACGCCGACGGCCGGAACGACCTGATCGTGAGCGATGGCTGGCTCGAAGCCCCCGCCGACCGCCTGGCTGGCCACTGGACACTGCACCGCGACTTTGCCCTTGGCACCGCCAGTGTGCCCATCATCGTAGCCGACGTGAATACCGACGGGCGGGCCGATCTGGTGGTGGGGCAGGGCCACGATTATGGCCTGCACTGGTACGAACAGACCATCGACAGGGCCGGCCGGCGCGGCTGGGTCAAACACCTGATCGACGACCAGAATGGCCAGTACCACACCCTCGAATGGGCCGACCTGACGGGCGACGGCCAGCCGGAACTGATTACGGGCAAACGCTTCCGGGCGCATAATGACCACGACCCCGGCTCCGACGATCCCGTAGGGCTTTACTACTTCACGTGGGATAAGAACCGACGGGCATTCAGCCAGCACATTATTGCATACGGGCCCGCCGGGGTGGGCAAAGGAACCGGCATCTACATGGCCCTGGCCGATTTGCGCCGGTCGGGCCGTACCGATCTGATCGTGGCCGGTAAAGACGGGCTGACGGTGTTTTTCAACGAAGGGCCGCCTACCCGCTAAACGCCGGACTGGAGATGCCGAGAGCGGTAGGCATGGGTCGTTTCGGTTGAAACGTAAGCATAAGCAAGGTTCCTGCGCTGAATCCGTTTAATCGTACGTTGTCTGGCAACCTATTTGGGTGTGCATTGACAGTAAGGCCGGCTGGGCTGTACCGGCACTCCGATTTTAAGCAAGTTGGCGGGCCGTGTCGAGCCTATGCCATAAATCGCGGCATACGGGTAAAAAATAACCCGTATGCCGCGAATTATTCCGAGCGTGAGCGACCTGATTTCTCCGGCTTCAACGGCTAACTACACACGCTCTGTGACTTGATGTACTTAAAATGAATGTCAGTTAGTTTTTAAAACAATTGCAACTGTTTCCACAGGAGGCATGGTAGCCGGTGTTGCAGGAGACGCTACAGCACTGATTACTGCATGAACTTGACCCCGTTCCGCCCGCACTGGCACAGTCGGGAACAAGGAGTCTTGCGCCACTACCTCATGATTCTTTTTGACTGTTGCTAAGTGATAGGCCAAAGCCTTTCAGTGTTGTCGTACCATCTGCATACGAAGCTGGTAAGTCGTGGATAACCTTATCAGCGAGCGGGTTGCTGACTGCCAGTAGATACCGTTTTCCGGTCGATACGCTGTTGAGTATCAGGGCATGGTTGAGGTATAAAATTTCATACTGACCCGATTGAGGTACCGTGAGTGCAGCGCCCGGTTCGACCTGTAAGGTAATCGTTTTTTGAGCTTGCCTGGTGTCGAAAACCCCGACCAGGTTTCCTGTCTCACTTTTGGTGAACGTAACGCGCTCGTTAAAGAATTGACCGCCATTAAGTCGGGCCACTTCCTCACTACGCTCTAATTTGCTAAATCCTGGTTCCCTACTTTGCTCCTGACAACCGAGTGTGACAAAGACCAGTGCGACCAGAAAAACACCTGTGGTGCGGATGATTGATTTCATAAACGTAGATAGTTTGATTTTTTGTAAAAAAAACGCTCAATTGGTTACCTAGCAACTAGGTCAGGCGTTATTTACTTAACGGTAGGGTTATTAATGGGTTGATTTACAGGATACATTGATTAACATGAACCGTATGGGCTGACGGTGTTTTTCAACGGAGGACCACCCACCCGCTAAACGTTGGATTGGCCCGGAGCCAGGGCCGGCCACGCCAGCAACGCCTTTTTTTGCTAGCCCCGCCAACGCTGCTGACATAGGGCTGTCACCCCGCCGGTCGACCTTTGGGGCAGTAATCAGGTCGGGATGTACCCGGCCTGCCCACAACCCCAAACCCCCTGTTGTATGGAGCTGATCCCGCTACTGCTCACGGAACTGGCCAGCGAAGCCGCCACTACCCACACCATGCTGAGCCGTATTCCGGCCGACCAGTTCGACTGGCGGCCGCACCCCAAAAGCATGACCATGCTGAACCTGGCTACCCACATCGCCGAGCTGCCGGGCTGGGTTGCCATGGCCTTTACGCTCGATGGGGTAGACTTCGCCACCACCCCCTACACGCCAACGCCGATCAGGTCTGTCGATGAACTACTAGCCCTGCAGGAACGGTCGAGGGCAGATGCTCAGGCCCAGCTCGAACAGGCCGATGAAGCCAGTCTGGCAGACCCCTGGACCCTCCGCAACGGCGATGTACTACTGCAGCAGTACACCCGGTACAGTGCCGTTCGGATGGCCTTCAGTCAGATCAGTCACCACCGCGCCCAGCTGGGCGTTTACCTGCGCCTGCTCGACATTCCGATACCCGGCAGCTACGGCCCCAGTGCCGATGAACAGGCGTTCTGACGCCCGGCTCACGAGCCGCAACTCAGATTAAAATTGGGCTAATGTGCGAAAGACAGGGAACCGAATACACCGGTTTTCCTGTCTTTTTCGTAGGTATGGTATAGTACTTTTCCGTTACTTAATCCTGATACGGTATGCCACGTACACAGTTGAAAGAGTTTTACGGCTACGGCCTGATCCTGATCGTATTGATTGCGGCTCAGCTTTATCTGGTTTATACAGCGCTGACTACCAGTTTCTTTCCCGACTGGCGGCACTATCTGGGCTTTGCCGCCACGCTGCTGGCGGGGGGGCTGTGGGCGCTTAAAAAACCGCAGTACCTGTTTTATGCGCTGGGGCTCACGTTTGTACTCGGCTACGAAAATTTGATTGGCTTTACGCCGGCCCTGTCGCTGATTGAGACGCGCTACTACCTGAGCAACACAGCCTTGCCGGTGTCGTATCAGGAGTTCTCGATGTACATGCTCGTGTTCTGGGCCTATGTGGCCCACGACCGGCTCCGGCAGCTGGTGGTTGGCCTGCTGAAGCGGGACTGATGCCCGCTTCAGCGCAACGCCAGTGACTATGGGCAAGCCCTGCCGGTTAGCCCAGACTGGTCATTACTGTGGGCTGATGCGCACGATGCGGCCCGGCCCTTCGAGTGAGGCATACAGGTTGCCGTCGGGCCCCTGCACCACATTGCGGACGCGGCCCTGCCCCTGCAGCAGTTTTGTTTCGCCCGTCACCTGGTTGTTGCTGATGGTCAGCAGGCTTAGGTAGGTACCCGCCAGTGCGCCCGTGGCCAGCCCCCCCTTGAGTGCGCCGAAACGGTCGCTGGTGATAAAGGCCAGCCCGCAGGTGCCGATCGAGGGGGTCCAGGTATGCACCGGTGCCTGAATGCCCGTCCGCGTGGGGCTGTCCGAAACCGGAGTACCGTCGTAGTTGACCCCGTACGACACCAGCGGCCAGCCGTAGTTGGCGCCGGCCCGCACGATATTCACCTCATCGCCCCCTTTAGGCCCGTGTTCGGTTTCCCAGAGCTGGCCCGTCAGCGGGTTGAACGCCAGCCCCTGCGGGTTGCGGTGGCCGTATGAGTACAGGCTGGTGGGCGCGGTCTGCCCCGGCAGTACCGGATTGTCGGCCGGAATTTTTCCTGCGTCGGTCAGGCGGTGAATCTTGCCCCAGCGCGTCGTGAGGAGCTGTCCGTTCTGATTGGGCGAACTGGCTCCGCCGTAGGTACGTGGCCCGCCTTCGCCTACACTCAGATATAGGTAGTTGCCGGCATCGAAGGCAATGCGGCTGCCGTAATGGCCATACCAGGTGTTGCTGGCATCGGTCTGGAACAGCGTTTCTACGTCGCTGATCTGTCCCGTACCTACCTTGAACCGAATTAGGTTCAGCTGGCCGGCGGGTGTGCCCGGGGCTGTGCCGGCATAGGTGGCGTAGACCCAGCCGTTGGTGGCATACTGCGGATGCACCCGCAGGTCGAGCAAACCGCCCTGCCCGCTGGTGTTGATGTTGGTGGGGAGCCCCGTCAGTTCGGTCGGCGTACTGCTGCCGCTGGCCAGCCGGTAGAGCCGGCCCCGTTTTTCGGTAAAGAGCAGATCGCCATTGGGCAGAAAATCCATGCCCCAGATAATTTCCTGACCAGTCAGCACAGTCTCCACCCGATAATCCGTGGTGGCAGGGGCGGTGTCGGTCGTGCCGGACTGGCGGCATCCGGCCAGCAGGGCGCCGGCCAGCAACAGGCTAAAGGCGGTGATTTTTTTCATCGGTTGAGCAGTTGTCTGTTCGTTGTCAACGTAGCGATACACCCATTTGTTGGCATCGCCCGCTCATCGGGTAGACTATATCGCCACGCAGCCAGCACTACCCATCGCCCCGAACGAACGTGTCCCGACCAGATCGGGCGCTGAACAGCGCCGACCGGTCGGGACACAGTGAAAAAGAGGAAGGTTCGGCTGTTAGCTACCCAGTGTCCAGCCCTGGCGGTACTCGCGTTTCACAAACTGGTTGGCTTCGTCGAAGTTGGTGATCTTCATGTTCTTACCATCCCAGGTCAGCTGTTTGCGGCCGGGGTAGTTGAACCCGCGGCCATCGCCCTTGGGCGTACGCAGGGTGTAGCTGCGAATGGCCAGGTTCCCCATCAGTACCGACTCGGTCAGCGGACCGGCAAAGTCGAACGACGAAGTGAGGGCTTTGTGCTCCTTGCTGTTGAAACCCGCCTTGCAGGCTTCGGTCCAGAACACCTGGTGGCCATTCTCGGGCATCGACACGGTGCCGGCCGTACCCGCTTTGGGCTTGGGAGCCGCTTCGAGTTTCTGGCCGCTTTTGGTGTACAGCTTCGGGTCGTCGCCGTACATGCCGCAGGCAATCAGACCTTTGTCGCCGATCAGGAACACGCCGTTTTCACCATTCTCGGGGAAGGGTTCGCCGGCGGGCAGCATCTCGGGCCGGAAGGGGCGCAGGCCACCGTCGAGCCATACCATTTTCACGTCCGACTTATTTTTGGTCGAAGCCGGGAACTGCAGTTCCACGTGCGAGGAGGGGGGGCAGCCTTCGGGGATGTACTCGGGCGTCCAGTCTTTCAGAAACACCGCGCCGATGCTGCTTTCGACCTGCGTAGGATAGCCCAGGCCCAGTACGCGGAACGGTACGTCCATGATGTGGCAGCCGATATCGCCCAGGGCGCCGGCGCCGAAGTTCCACCAACCCCGCCATTTGAAGGGGTGATAGGCGGGGGTATAGCCGGTTTTCTGCGCTGGTCCGAGCCACAGATCCCAGTCGAGGTCGACGGGTGTTTCCGAAGCCGGCTGGGGCACCGGGATACCCTGCGGCCACACGGGTCGGTTGGTCCAGAGATACACCGTATGCACGTTGCCGATGAGACCCTTGTCGAACCACTCGACCATCTGTTTCTGCTGCGGGTTCGATGAGCCCTGGTTGCCCATCTGGGTCACCACTTTGTATTTACGGGCCGCTTCGGTCAGGGCGCGGGCCTCGTAGATGTTGTGGGTCAGGGGTTTCTGCACGTATACGTGCTTGCCCCGCTGCATGGCGTTCATGGCCACCACGGCATGGGTATGGTCGGCGGTCGACACCGTCACGGCATCGATGCTCTTGCCTTCCTTATCGAGCATCTCGCGGAAATCCTTATACCGCTTGGCGTTGGGGTGCTTGGTGAAGTTTTCCTTGACCCGGTTGAGACCCCAGTCGACATCGCAGAGCGCTACAATGTTGTTGGCGCCGTTGTTGAAGGCGTTGTTGGTATCGCTGAACCCCTTGCCGCCAAAGCCGACGCCGGCGATGTTGAGCTTATCGCTCGGGGCAATGAAGCCAGGACCACCCAGCACATGCCGGGGCACGATAAAGAAACTGGCCGAAGCCAGCAGCCCGGTTTGCAGAAACTGCCGCCGGGAGGTTGTGTTACCCGCGTCGGAAGGCGTGGGCGTCGTTGCATCTACTGGGGTCATGTTGAGTCGTCTGTTTGGTTAGTAAAGGTGATTTTTGAAAAATTTTACTAATCGGGGCGAGTAAATATCATTCCCGGAGCATCCGAACGGCCATAATCACCGATTCTTATCCGGCGCGTGAGCCGGGCCGTTGGCCTGACCGGTCAGACAGCGTGCCGGGTTTCGGAATATTGTGGCATTTTTGGCTTTCCGAAGCCCACCAGGCCGGCTTCCTGGCCTGGTTTCGGATTGGTTATGTCCTTCGTTCTATGAAAAAGCGTTTTCTCGCTCAGATTATCCTTTGGCTGGGCTGCGGTAGCCCGGTGCTGGCGCAGGTGCCCGCCCTAATTCCGGCCCCCCAGACCCTCGAAACCCGACCGGGTGCCTTTGTTATTACGCCCCAGACGCGGCTCAACATACTGACCCCGGTGGCCGGGGTGCGCCGGATGGTGCGCGACAACCTGCCCGGCGTGCCGCTTACCGATCAGCCCCGCGTCACGAAAGGGATTACGGTACGGCTGGCCCCTGTAGCGGGCGTCGGGCCCGAAGGGTACGACCTGACAGTGGCTCCCTCGGGTATTGTGCTGACGGCCCCGGCCGAAGCGGGTGTGTTCTACGGCCTCCAGACCCTGCGGCAACTGTTGCCGGTAGGGCTGGTAAAAGGGCAGTCGGTGCCGGCGTTGCATATCCGCGATCAGCCCCGCTTCGGCTGGCGCGGCCTGATGCTCGACGTGAGCCGGCATTTCTTCGACAAGGCTTTTGTGAAGCGCTTCATCGACCAGATGGCGCAGTATAAATTCAATGTGTTCCACTGGCACCTGTCCGACGATCAGGGGTGGCGGCTACAGCTCAACACCCTGCCCCGGCTCACCGATGTGGGCGCCTGGCGGGTGCCGCGCACGGGCCGTTGGTGGGACATCGAAAACCCCCAGCCGGGCGAGATGCCTACCTACGGGGGCTTCTACACGCAGGACGATATCCGCGAAATTGTGCGGTACGCGCAGGAGCGGCAGATTACGGTGGTGCCCGAGATCGACATGCCCGGCCACATCATGTCGGCCATTGTGGCGTATCCTAACCTGACCTGCGGCCGGCAGCAGCAGGTGGTGCCGCCCAACGGCAAGTTCTACAAGCTGCAGGACAACACGCTGAATCCCTGCTCTGATAGTACGTATCTGTTTGTCGACAAGGTGTTTTCAGAACTGGTGACGCTTTTTCCCGGCAAGTACATCCACGTGGGGGGCGACGAAGCTTACAAGGGTTTCTGGGAGCAGTGTGAAGCCTGCAAGCCGCTCATGAAAGCCAACAACCTGAAGTCGGTGGAAGAGCTGCAGAGCTACTTTATCAAGCGCGTCGAAAAGATTGTCCAGTCGAAGGGGAAGAAGCTCATTGGCTGGGACGAAATTCTGGAAGGCGGCCTGGCGCCCGATGCCACCGTGATGAGCTGGCGCGGCATGAAGGGTGGTATCGAAGCCGCCCGGCAGGGCCACCCGGTTATTATGACGCCTTTCCAGTTCTGCTACCTCGATCTCTACCAGGGCGATCCCGCGCTCGAACCCGACACCTACAACATGTGCCGCCTGTCGAGCTCCTACGCCTTCGAACCTGTGCCCGACAGTGTGGATACCCGGCTGATTCTGGGCGGACAGGGCAATCTTTGGACCGAATCGGTACCCAGTGCCCACCATGCTGAATACATGACCTGGCCGCGGGCGTTTGCCCTGGCCGAGGTGCTGTGGTCGCCCAAAGTAACCCGCGACTGGCCTGATTTTGTGAACCGGGTGGAGTCTCACTTCCGGCGCTTCGATAAACAGGGGGTCAACTACGCCCGTAGTATTTACAACCCCTATGTCAGCGTGGTAAAACGGCATCCCATGGGTATGCAGGAGGTGGTGTTGGGCCACGAGCTATCCGACGCCCTGCTCTATTACTCTACCGATAACACCCTGCCCGACAACCAGGCCACGCTCTATACGCAGCCGTTTCTGATGCCGAAGGGCGCGCAGCAGCTGAAAGTAGTGGCCTATCGCCGGGGGCAGCCCATTGGCCGGCAACTGACCATTTCGGTTGCCGAGCTCGAAAAACGGGTGCGGTAATGCGTCGATAACGGCTGACCAGCCTGGCTGGTCGGGTGGTTGTACAGGCTCGTGGGCGTTAGTGTTGCCCGCGGGCCTGTGCTGTTTGGGGCGTACCGGATAAGCGCTCTGGTCGCCAGTGGGTTGGCCTGATTGTTGGGCGGGGTGGTACGGTCGGGAAGTAAGTGAATTAGTCGAAAAAAGTAGATAAATTGGCTTATTCGAAGACCTTCGTACCAATCAACACAATCCTATGATTCGTAACTTGACAAACTATGGGCTGGGGCTGGCCCTGCTGGCCAGCCTGAGCGCCTGCCAGACTCCCGATGTGTCGTCGCCGGCCAGTACCGGCCAGCAGTCGGCCCGGGTGGCGAGTGCCTGGGCTCCCGTATTGACCGACGAGTTCAACGCGGGAGGTTCGCTCAGCAACTGGCAACTGGCCAACCGGGCCGATTACAATTCGAGCCGATGCATCTACACGCCGTCGGTTCCGGTTATCAGTAACCTGGACGGCAAATCCTGTCTGCTGCTGACGGCGACCAAAACGGCAACCGGTTTCCAGTCGGGGCTGTGCAAATCGCTGGTCAGTTTCAAGCCGGCCCGCAACGAAGAGTATCATACCTACGCCAGCATCAAACTGATCGCCATGGCCGGCACCACCTACCAGGGGTTTGCGGCAACCTATGGCGCGTGGCCGGCGTTCTGGACGGTTCAGGAAACCAACTGGCCCACCAAAGGCGAAATCGACATCATGGAAGGTTACTCCTACGGGGGCACCGCCCGCTTTGCCAGTAATCTGTTCTACGGCACCACTACCGGCAGCAACCTGCTGGGCACCTCGGCCGAGCGGCCCTACAGCCTGGGCGAGGGCTGGCATACCTACGAGCAGTACTGGAAAAACAGCAACGGTACGGTCAGCGTCACGATTGTAGTGGATGGGGCCACCGTGGCTACCTACACCAATGCCGTTAACACCAAACTGCGGCTGGAAAATTTTGGGCCGCACAACGTAATCCTGAACCTCAATGTGGGCTCGAACAACACCCTGTTCGATAATTCGAAAATCAATCTGCTCGACAGAACCATGATGTACGTCGATTATGTGAAAGTCGACAAGCGCACGCTGTAACGCGCACCCGAGGGGAGCGTGCGTCAGGTCCCGCTCCACTGGGTTTCAACGCCCGGTCTGGCTCTCTGTAGCCGGGCCGGGCGTTGGCGTGTCAGATCGTACCGAAGCGCTCGAACGCCTGCCGTTCCAGCGCTTCGCGGTGGTCGGGGTGGGCAATGTTGATGAGCGCCCTGGCCCGCTGCCGCAGGTTCTGGCCGTAGAGGTCGGCAATACCGTACTCCGTAACGATATAGTGGACGTGGGCGCGGGTGGTGGTTACGCCGGCCCCTTCTTTCAGAAACGGCACAATCTTGCTCAGGCCCTTGCTCGTCACCGAGGGCAGCGCAATGATAGGTTTGCCCCCTTCCGACAGCGAGGCTCCCCGCACAAAATCCATCTGGCCGCCCACGCCCGAATACTGGTAGGTGCCGATGGTGTCGGCGCAGACCTGCCCCGTCAGATCGACTTCGATGGCGCTGTTGATGGCGGTTACTTTCGGGTTGCGCCGGATGATGGCCGTATCGTTGGTATAGCTGGCGGGTTTCATGGCCACGCCGGGGTTGTCGTCGATAAAGTCGTATACGCGCTGACTGCCCATCACGAAGGCCGACACGATGCGGTAGGGCAGTACCGTTTTGTGTTCGCCCGTAATGACGCCCCGCTCCACGAGGTCGATTACCCCGTCGGAAAACATTTCGGTATGAATACCCAGGCCCTTGTGGTGAGTCAGCTCGGCCAGCGTAGCGTTGGGAATGCCACCGATGCCCAGCTGCAGGGTTGCCCCGTCTTCGACCAGACTGGCCACGTACTGCCCAATTTTGCGGTCTTCGGCGCTGATGGCGCCCGGCAGCACCTCGTACATAGGTTCGTCGACCTCGATGGCGGCATGCAGCATCGAGGCCGGTATCAGGCCGTCGCCGTGGGTACGCGGCACGCGGGGGTTGATCTGCGCAATGACGTACTTGGCCGACTGGATGGCCGCCAGCGACACATCGACCGACGGGCCGAGCGAGCAGTAGCCGTGGGCATCGGGGGGCGACACCTGAATCAGGGCCACATCGATGGGCAGTATGTTGCGCTTGAACAGCAGCGGTACCTCACTCAGAAACACCGGCACGTAGTCGCCGATGCCCTGGTTGAGCTGTTTGCGCATGTTGGCCCCGATAAAAAACGAGTTGGGCCGAAATACCCCCCGGTACTGCGCGTCGAGGTAGGGCAGTGGCCCCTCGGTATGGATGTGACAGATTTCTACGTCGCTCAGCTCGGGGGACCGCTGCATGAGGGCATCGATCAGCACATGGGGCGTCTGGGCAACGCTGTGAATAAACACCCGATTGCCCGACTGCACCGCCGAAACGGCCTGCCGGGGCGTGGTAATGGGAAGAATGGTAGCCATAGAACAATTGGTAAAGGCTGGTCCGGACCAATGGGCTGGCTCCGGACCAACCGGCCGCTAATTTGCTGCGGCTGCCCCATCGAACAGGGGAGCATAGTCAGCCGGCAGCGTGACTTTTATCTTTTGCCATTCGCCGTCGGTAATCATGGCGCTGAACAGGGTCATGAACGATCGGGTGTAGCGTTCGCCGGTGGCGGCATCGGTTCCCAGCTTATCGCCCACGCGCTGGTAAAATTCGGTGAGCGGAAAGCGCTGCCCCTGATCGCGGTCTTCGGGCGACAGTTCGCGGATGATGTCGAGCAGGGGGGCGGGCAGCTGCGCACCCAAATTATCGGCGGCATTGCCGGTCAGGTGTTCGGTCAGGGTGTGCAGAAAGGCCCGGGTGATGTCGATTACCTCGCTTTCCGACTGAACGCCGAGGGTTTCTTTGGCCTGGTGAATAAATTCAGGGTATTGCATAACGTTGGGTTGTGTTGATTTGACAGGTCAACCCGCCGTTTACGGAAGATGTTAGCCCGTGGCCCAAACTAGGGGCTTTTGTGCCCGCTAACTGGGCGCCCGATGGTCAGGGCGTGGGCCCGGCCGGGGCCGTGAGTAGCCGCTGAAACCAGTAGCCCGATTCCTTGACGAAACGCTGCTGGGTGCGATAGTCCACGTAGACCAGCCCGAAGCGGGGCCGGTACCCTTCGGCCCACTCAAAGTTGTCGAGGAACGTCCAGACGAAATAACCGGCAACCGGAATGCCCTCCTGCCGGGCCTGCAACACCTGCTGCAGGCAAGTCTCGTGGTAGGCAATCCGGGCCGGATCGTCGACCCGGCTCTGCTGAAGCCTGTCGTAGAAGGCCGCTCCGCTCTCGCTGATGTAGAGCTTGCGGATGCCTGCGTACTGCGAAAACTGCCGGATAATGCGGTACAGGCTTTCGGGATTGACCTCCCAGCCCATTTCGGTAATGGTCTGCACCCCCCGGCTCAGGGGCGACACGTCTTTGGCCCAGACGTAGGGCAGGAAGTAGGAATGCTCGACGACAGCCCGGAAATAGTGTTGCAGGCCGATAAAATCGAAGTCGAACACCAGCCGTTCGGTATCGCCGGGGTGGGCGTGTTTCTTCATGATCCCTCCCAGAAACGGCAGCTCATCGACGGGATAACCGAGCCCCAGCGCCGGTTCGATGTACAGCCGGTTCAGCAGGGCGTCGACGCGCCGGGCAGCCGCACGGTCGCGCGCCGACGTGGTGTGGGGGTCGACCGGGGAGCAGGAGAATGTGGTGCCAACCTGGGCGTCGGGCACGTTGCGCCGAACCACGCGCCCGCCTTCGGCCTGGGCCAGCGCCGTATGGTGAATAACGGGCAGCAGGGCCCGAATGCTGCGCCGTCCGGGGGCATGCTGCCCCGTAAAATAACCCAGCACCGACGAGGCCAGGGGCTCGTTAAGAATAATCCAGTTTTTGACCTTGTGACCAAACGCCCGGGTGCAGACATCGGCATAATCGGCAAACCAGTCGACCACGTTGCGGTTGGCCCAGCCGCCCAGGTTCTCGAGCGCCTGCGGCAGATCCCAGTGGTAGAGCGTGATCCAGGGCGTCAGGCCCAGGCTCAGACAGTGATCGATAAGCCGGTCGTAGAACGCCAGCCCGGGTTCGTTGACGTGACCGCCGTGCTGTGGGCCCAGGCCGTGGGGCAGCACCCGCGACCACGAAATCGAAAACCGAAAATGGTCGAGGCCCAGCGCTTTGTGGAGCCGCAGGTCGTCTTCGTAGCGATCGTAGAACTCGCAGGCACTGTCGGCATGCTCGCCGGTCTTGATTTTGCCTTTCTGGTGGCAGAACGTATCCCAGATGGACGGCCCGCGCCCGTCGCGATCGACGGCGCCTTCGATCTGATAGGCTGCCGTGGCCGTTCCCCAGACAAAGTCGGTCCCGAAAGCCGACCGGTTCAGTCCAGACCGGGTCACGCCAGACCGGGTCTGGCGTGACCCGGTCACATCAGGCTCATTCAATTCAGCACCGGAACCAGGAAGCGTATGATCGGCCAACATGAAGCGGAAAAATTCGGACAAAGGTAGGGGCAATGCGCCGGCCCGGGGTGGTTGGCTACATTATGGTTTCGTTAACGCAGCGAGGGTTACGCCCCCCGGCTCCGGCGCCTGTCGATCAGTGCGCCGTATGGCCGATTCGCGTAACCCTCCGTCAATTAATTCCTTCCGGGAAGCTTAGCCCCGGCGGCCACCGTAGTAGCCTCCGTTGTTATAACCGCGGCCGTTGTTGCCGGGGCGGGTGTTCTGCTGCTGGTAGGCAAAGAGCCGTTCGCGCTGCGAGCGCGTCAGCACCGACATCACTTCCTCGCGTTTGCGGAGCTGGGCGTCGCGGTAGCCCTGGGGTGTCATGCGCGACGTGGCAAACAGCCGGTCGTAGTTTTCTTCGATTCGGCGCAGCTGCTTCTCCTGCCGGCGCGACAGACCCACCAGGGCATCGAGCCGTTCGATTTTCAGCTCATCGCGGAAATCGTCGTTATACTGGCTGCGGGGGGCGTTGTAGCCCGGCCGGTTGTCGTAGGGGCGTTCATATACCCGCTGGGCAAAGGTGCTGCCCGTAGTCAGGGCAAAAAAAGCAAGGGCGGCTACGATTGTCTTTTTCATGGTCAGATTCACTTGCGTGTTGCGTTTAGTGGTTAACTGATCGTTAGAGACAAATCCGCCCGCTGCGTTTAACGCCCGTCTGGAAATAACGCCTGAACGCCCCGATAGGCGATTCGAATGCCCGGTATCGGGTGCTGAATCGGTCAGGCCGCCCGATCGGGTTCGGGCCGGGGGGCGGGCTGCCAGCGGGCCATGGCCTGGGCCAGCATACTGGCCACAATCAGCTGCAGGGCGTGGTAAAGCATGATGGGCAGCAGCACCACGCCGGCCGCGCTGGGCGGAAACAGTACCTTGGCCATCACGCTTCCCTGCACCAGCGACTTTTTGGAGCCGCAGAACAGGGCCGTTATGCGGTCTTCGCGCGAGAAGCGGAGCCAGCGGCTCACCACGGTCATCAGGCCCATCACGCCGAAAAAGAGCAGCAGCAGTCCACCGCCCAGCAGCACCAGATCGAGCGCCGAGTAATTGCGAAACAAATTAAGCGTAAACGACTCGCAGAAGGCCGTGTACACAATCATCAGAATGGTCAGCTGGTCGAGGTAGCGGAGCGGGGTTTTGTAACGGATGGCTACCCAGCCCAGCCGTTTGTTCAGCAGGATACCCAGCACCACCGGCACCAGTACCTGAATGGTAAGTTTCAGAATTACGCTTTCCAGATCATACTGGCCCTGCCCGCCACTGAGCAGCATGCTCATCCAGATAGGCGTAATGAACACGCCCAGCAAACTCGAGATACTGGCGTTAAAAATAGCCGCCGGCAGGTTGCCCCCCGCAATCGACACCATGACCACCGACGACGAGACGGTGGACGGCAGGGCGGCCACGAAGAAAATACCCGTCCAGAGCAGCGTACTATCGGGCGTCATCAGCAGGGCCCGCGCGCCCAGTACCAGCAGCGGAAACACCACAAAGGTGGTCAGGTGAATGAGCAGGTGCAGCCGGTAGTTGCGCAGGCCTGCTTTAAGCTGTACGAAATCGAGCCGCAGGCCGTAGAAAAAGAAGATCAGCGAGACGCCATAGGTCGACAGGGCCGACAGCGACAGGGGGCCTTCGAGCATGCCCGGTTCGGGCCAGAGCCGGGCCAGTCCGATCATGGCCAGCAGGGCCAGAATAAACCAATCGAGCCCGACGCGGGCCAGCAGCGCAGATAAAGACGTGTTTGCCATTGGCTACACAACTGCCCCCGACTCGTTTTCGTTTGCCGGTATGTCGTCAGCACTGGCCTGCCGCTACCGATCGCGCGGGTCGGTTTCGACGGTGGGTTTGGTGAAGGCCAGGGCCTCGCGGGTAGCCAGCAGCGGGCGGCCTACGCCGTCGATCAGTGTAAACGAGACCAGATAATCGGTGCCCTGGTCGAAGGTAAAGCCGCCCGAACACATGCCGTGGCCGATACCAACGCGCCCCTTTTCGGACTCCAGGTAAAACGTGGTGGTACGCCCAGTGGCCTGGCTGCGCACTTCGGCTCTGACCACAAACGCCGTATCGGCGGTGGGTACCGAGAGGGCAAAGTCGAAAAACACGTTCGTGGCGGGGCCGCAGCCGTACTGCACGAGCGTTTTTTTGCTTTCGTGGGGATAAGTAAGCCAGCTGACCGTTGCCGGTGGCCGGGTGGGCGCTAACACGGTGTACTGGTACGGTTCAGAACGGCGCAGCCGGCTGTTGTAGCGCACAGGCGCCTGATAGGGCTCGACGCCTTCGATAAGCAGGGTGTAGGTCTGACCGGGTTTGAGTGGCCGTTCGGGTTTAACCACGGCCTGCGTCAGGCGAAACTGCCCCTCGTGCAGGGCCTGCACCAGTAGCCGCACCCGCCCGGAGGCACTGACCAGATACACGGGGTATTTTTTGTTCAGCGCCCGGATAACGGGCTGACTGGCTTCGTAGCCCTCCAGAATCAGGATGCTGGTGGGGGCGAGGGTCGCGGTAGCGGGGAAGGCGCGGAGATCCGACATGGCGCACATCGCCCGGCTGAGCCCGGGGAACAGGAGCGCCGGCAGTAGCCAGCCAAGCAATCGTTTTGTCATGGTCTGTAGGGTTGTGGATAGGAGAGTTGATTAGCGGGGTGATTCCATAAGCCGGCCGGGCGCAACCACCCGCTGGTTGCGCCCGGCACCGGGGTTACATATTCCGGCGGTACTGCCCGCCCACGGTATACAGGGCGTTGGAGAGCTGCCCCAGCGAGCAGACTTTGGCGGCTTCCATCAGACTGGCAAAGAGGTTGCCACCCGTCAGGGCCGTTTGCTGCAGTTGCTGCAGGGCCTGTTCCGCATCGGAGCGGTGGTATTCCTGAAACAGGCGGCAGTTATCGACCTGCGCCCGCTTTTCGGCATCGGTCGAACGAATCACCTCGGCGGGCACCACGGTCGGCGAGCCGGCGGGGTCGAGGAAGGTGTTGACCCCCACAATGGGCAGATCGCCGTTGTGCTTCAGCGTTTCGTAGTACATCGATTCTTCCTGAATCTTGCTGCGCTGGTACATGCGCTCCATGGCACCCAGCACCCCCCCGCGTTCGTTGATGGCCAGAAACTCCTGATACACGGCTTCTTCGACCAGATCGGTCAGCTCTTCCACCACAAATGAACCCTGGAGCGGGTTCTCGTTTCTGGTCAGGCCAAACTCCCGGTTGATAATGAGCTGAATGGCCATGGCCCGCCGGACCGACTCTTCGGTGGGCGTGGTAATGGCTTCGTCGTAGGCGTTGGTGTGCAGCGAGTTGCAGTTGTCATACACGGCCAGCAGCGCCTGCAGCGTGGTGCGGATATCGTTAAAGCCGATTTCCTGCGCGTGGAGACTACGTCCCGAAGTCTGGATGTGGTACTTGAGCTTCTGCGACCGGTCGTTGGCCCCGTAGGTATGCTTCATGGCCTTGGCCCAGATCCGGCGCGCTACCCGGCCCATCACCGTGTACTCGGGGTCCATGCCGTTGGAGAAGAAAAACGACAGGTTGGGCGCAAAATCGTCGATGTGCATACCCCGGCTCAGGTAGTATTCCACAAACGTAAAGCCGTTGGCGAGCGTAAAGGCCAGCTGCGAAATGGGGTTGGCGCCCGCTTCGGCAATGTGGTAGCCCGAAATCGACACCGAATAAAAATTCTGCACCCGGTTGTCGGTGAAATACTGCTGGATGTCGCCCATCATGCGGAGGGCAAACTCGGTCGAGAAAATGCAGGTATTCTGGGCCTGATCTTCTTTCAGAATGTCGGCCTGTACCGTGCCGCGCACCCGCCGGAGGGTGTCGGCTTTGATCTGGGCATACACCTCGGCCGGCAGCACCCGGTCGCCAGTGGTACCCAGCAGGCCCAGGCCGAGCCCATTGTTGCCGTCGGGCAGCGGGCCGTGGTACTGCACCCGCGCGCCGGCCGGCCGGGCAATCTCGGGATGGGCCTCCAGCCATTTTTCACACTGCTGGTCGATGGCGGCATTCAGGAAAAAAGCCAGCAGCATGGGCGCCGGGCCGTTGATGGTCATCGACACCGATGTGGCCGGATCGCAGAGGTCGAAGCCCGAATACAGCTTCTTGGCGTCGTCGAGGGTGCAGACGCTGACGCCCGAGTTGCCCACCTTGCCGAAAATATCGGGGCGCAGGGCGGGGTCTTCGCCGTAGAGCGTCACGGAGTCGAAGGCGGTGGAGAGTCGTTTAGCGGGCTGCCCCTGCGACACGTAGTGGAACCGGCGATTGGTACGCTCGGGGCCACCCTCGCCGGCAAACATCCGGGTAGGGTCTTCGCCCGTGCGTTTGAGCGGAAACACGCCCGCCGTGTACGGAAATTCGCCCGGTACGTTTTCGGTCAGCAGCCAGGTCAGTATGTCGCCATCGTCGTGGTAACGGGGCAGGCTCACTTTCGGCACGCGCAGGTGCGACAGCGTTTCGGTGTAAAGGGGTTGCCGGATCACCTTGTCGCGCACCGTAAACTCGTAGAAATCGGCCGTGTAGCGGGCTTTGGTGGCCGGCCATTCGGCCAGCAGGGCGCGGCAGTCGGGGTGCAGGCGGTTCTGCAGCGCGGTCAGCAGGGCCTGGGCCGCGTCGCGGGCGGGACCATCGGGCAGCAGGGGCAGCGTACCGCCCACCTGGTAGCACTGCCGCGCCAGCAGACTCTGCTCCTGCACGAAGCGCCCGTAGCGCCGGCTCTCCTCAACCAGTTCGGCCAGGTAGCGCACCCGGTCGGGCGGAATAATGGCCAACACGGCGGCCGGCGCTCCGGATGTGGCCACCACGGCGGCCGGCGCTCCGGCGCCCGGCGTGACGACGCCCGGCACCCCGGCAGCGGGAACGAGGTCGAGCACGCCCACCAGCCGCTCGAACAGGGCATTCATGCCGGCATCGTTGAACTGGGCAGCCATAGTGCCCACAATGGGCAGGGCCTCGTCGGGCGTATCCCACTGATTGTGGTTGCGCCGGTACTGTTTCCGCACGTCGCGCAGTGCATCGAGCGACCCCCGCTTGTCGAATTTGTTGATGGCAATGACATCGGCAAAATCGAGCATGTCGATTTTTTCGAGCTGGGTGGCCGCGCCGTATTCGGCCGTCATCACATACAGCGTTTTGTCGGCGTGCTCGGTAATCTCGGTGTCCGACTGCCCGATGCCCGACGTTTCGACGATGATGAGGTCGAAGCGGGCCGCCTTGCAGATGTCGATGGCGTCCTGCACGTACCGGCTCAGGGCCAGATTTGACTGCCGCGTGGCCAGCGACCGCATGTAGACCCGGGCGGCTGCGCCCGGCATCGGCTGAATGGCGTTCATCCGGATCCGGTCGCCGAGCAGTGCCCCGCCCGTCTTGCGTTTCGATGGGTCGACCGAGATGATGGCCAGCCGCTGGTCGGGAAAATGACGCAGAAACCGCAGCACCAGCTCGTCGATCAGCGATGATTTACCGGCGCCCCCCGTACCCGTAATGCCCAGCACCGGTACGGGGTGGGTAGGGCGGGGGAGCCGCAGCTGCCGAAACCCGTCGGGGTCGTTTTCTGCCATCGTAATCAGCCGGGCTACGGTCTGGGGCGTGTCGGCGAGCTGGCTCAGGTCGGCCGGGTCGAGCGGAGGCAGCGCCACGTCGCACTGCCGCAGCAGATCGTCGATCATGCCCTGCAGGCCCATGGCCCGCCCATCGTCGGGCGAGTAGATGCGGGTAATGCCGTAGGCATGCAGTTCGTCGATTTCGCTCGGCAGAATAGTGCCGCCCCCGCCCCCGAAGAGTTTGATATGACCCGCGCCCCGCTCCTGCAGCAGGTCGTACATGTACTTGAAAAACTCCAGGTGGCCCCCCTGGTAGCTGGTAATGGCAATACCCTGTACGTCTTCCTGAATGGCGCAGTCGACAATCTCGGCCACCGAGCGGTTGTGGCCCAGGTGAATCACTTCGGCCCCCGACGCCTGCATCAGCCGGCGCATCAGGTTGATGGCCGCGTCGTGGCCGTCGAACAGAGAGGCCGCCGTAACGAGCCGGACGTTGTGGCGCAGTAATCGGCCGGTTTGCGAAGGCCGGGCGGGCGAAGGAACTGTCATAGGGTTAACGGAGGTTCTGGTCTTGTTGATGGATTCTCTGGAAATTGTACCAAAGTTACGCAAAAGCCCTGCGGCTCCCATACCGCACAAATACACGGCTGGCTGGTTTAGTAGGCGTGTGAAAAAAAATACGTCAATATGTTGTAAATATACAACAAAATGTTGTAGGTTTGCTCACATGAAAGGTGAGCGAATCTATAACCGGCTGGCGGTACTTCGGGGCGAGCGAGGGTTGTCGCGCAAGGAACTGGCCGACCGGGTGGGGGTGAATGTGCAGACGATCGGGTATCTGGAGCGGGGCGAATACAACCCCAGCCTCGATCTGGCCATGGACCTGAGCGCGGTATTCGGGCTACCCATCGAACTGGTGTTTTCGCGGCAGCCCCTACGCCCTCTGAGTGAAGAAATTGCCTTACTAAAACAACTAAAACCATGACTCGTACCCTCTCGCTTGCCCGGCGTCGTGTGGCCGTGCTGATTCAGCTGGGCAGCTGTCCGCTTCTGTATGTGCTTACGCAAACGGCGGGTCTGCCGGCGCAGCTGGCCGGTGCGCTGGGGCTGCTGCTGATTATGGCTTCATCGGCCTACCTGTACTACAAAACCGGCCTCTGGCAGTTTGGCAATGCGCCCGACGAGCAGGTCGATGAGCGGCAGGTGCAGGTGCGCAATCAGGCCTACCGCTACGCCTACATGGGACTTAGTCTGGTGGTGCTGCTGCTGGCCGGCTACGGGCTGATGGCCCTTGATCTGCACTGGCCACTGCCTTCGCTTGCGGGGTCGTATGATCTGGTATTCTGGGGAACCTGGGTGGTGGTGCTGGGGTTGCCCTCGGCCCTACTGGCCTGGACCGAACCCGATGTGTATGGTGCCGTTGACCCGCGCGATCTGATTGCCTGAAGACGGGCAGCCGCCCGCGTGGCGCTGGCGTTATTTTTTGAACGCCAGCGCTTTGATGGGCTGAATCCGGCTCACCACAATAGTGGGAATCCAGAGCACGAGCGCAATCAGCACCACAGCCGCTGCATTGAGGATCAGTATAGTTGGCCAGTCCCACGCAATCGGGACGTAGTGCATGAAGTAATTTTTCGGGTCGAGCGGAATCAGCCGGAAGCGGTCCTGTATGAAGCAGAGGCCCAGCCCAACAACGTTGCCGATGACGAGGCCGCGCACCACCATGTTGAGCCCCACGTAGAGAAATACCCGGCGGATCAGCGGGTTGTCGCCACCCAGCGTTTTCAGCAGCCCGATCATGGGGGTTCGCTCCATCATCAGTACGATCAGGACCGATACCATGTTGAACGAAGCGACAAAGGCGATCAGCACCAGCAAAATCACCATGTTGCGGTCGAGCAGCAGCATCCAGTCGAACAGCGGGCGGTACTGATCTTTGACCGATACCAGCCGCATGTCGGGGCTCATGCGGTCGAACACGGTTTCGCGCACCTGGTCGAGCTTGCTGAAATCACGCACGAAAATCTCGTAGCTCCCCACCGTATCGGGACCCCATTTGTTGAGCCGCTGAATCAGCCGGATATCGCCGATGGCGATGGTTTTATCGACCTCTTCGAGACCGGTTTCGTAAATCCCTACAATCGTCATTTTACGCGCCCGGGGTGGGTTGCCCAGAAAATACAGGGGCAGCGCATCGCCGGGCTTTACCCGCAACTGATCGGCCATGTACTGGCTGATCAGCAGCTGGGTAGAGCCGTTGCCGGTGTCGGCCCCGACGGTGGGCAGCGTGCCCGCCACCAGCGATTCGCGCAGCAGCGGCCAGTTGTAGTCGCGCCCGACACCTTTGAGCACCACGCCCGCCAGTTCGTCGGGTGTTTTCAGGATACCCGGCTTGGTAGCCACGGCCTGTATGTGCTGCACACCCGGCAGGCTCGTGCCCGCCCGGAACAGGGGCGAATTGAGGGGCAGCGAGGTGTCTTCGTAGGAGTGGTTGTTGGTAAACTTGCTCACCTGCAGGTGGGCGCCAAACAGAAAAATCTTTTGCTGAATGGTGCGCTGATAGCCGTAGAGTACGGCAAAGGCAATCAGCATAACGGCCAGCCCCAGCGCGATGCTGGCTACCCCGATCCGGGTTACTGTGGCCGAGAAGCTACCCATGGGCGCGTGGCGCACCCGACGGGCCAGAAACAGAGAAATAGTCAAGGTCGTGTCGTTAGTCGGTAATCGGGGGCGGCCTATGGGTTGGCGCTGCCCGCTGGCGAATACGTGTTCGTTCTACAAAGAAACCAGATCGGCGGCATAACGGCCATGGCGGCCCGAAAATCGTGTCGAAAGGTGCCGGCAGACAGGCCACTGGCGTTCGGCTTATATTTACCGGCACCGGGGCCAAAAGGGGAGTGGTGTGTGTTTAAATAGAGTCAGTGGCAGTGAAAAATAGCTATGTAACCTTCTTTTAATCTAGTTTGGTGGGCATGAATTGGCGAATAATACCTCTATTTTGATATTAATTGGTTTTTAATGATTCAGGATAATACATTTGATTTATAGGACAAATTCAACGTGGTACCAGCCGTTGGGTTTCTCTACCGCCCAGTACCTACTAATACCCCGCTACCGCCTATGCCCAACCCCCCGACTGTGTAAAAAAAAGGTCAACGATGGTACCAGCATCGTTGACCCAACCCGATTCCCGATCTGCGATTGCACCCCGTAACGGGGTGTCAGGAATGCCTTTGCCCCTTTCGATCAAGACAAAAACGTTTAAAGGTATGAAAAAATCAGTACCATATGCGAAGGCGTGGCTGCTCGTCGGCCGTGCGTTCGTACCGATTGCCCTGAGCCTCACGCTCGGGTCCGGCCTGGCCGCTGCCGCCAGCCGACCGTTGTTTCACCCCGATGCATCCCATGCCCTGCCCGTCGACATGACCATTTCGGGGCTGGTGACCGACGAAAAAGGGGAGGCCCTGCCCGGGGTCAACGTCGTTATCAAGGGCTCGAACCGGGGAGCTACCACCAATGCCCAGGGCCAGTTTTCGATTACCGTTCCCGACCCCGCTACCGTTCTGGTTTTTTCGTTTGTCGGGTACCGCTCGCAGGAGGTTCCGGCGGGCTCGGGCGCCCGGTTGTCGATCAAAATGATTTCAGACGATCAGTCGCTCGATGAAGTGGTAGTTGTCGGCTACGGCACCCAGTCGCGCGGCACCGTAACGGGGTCGGTAGCGGCCGTCAAAGCCGACGACATTGTCCGCACGCCGGCCGTAACCACGTCGAGTGCGCTGGTGGGGCGGGTAGCCGGTATCACGGCCCGCCAGACCGACGCCCGGCCGGGGGGCGGCACCAACATCCAGATCCGGAACATGGGCAGCCCCCTCTACGTCATCGACGGTATCGTGGCCGACGCGGGGCAGTTCAACAACCTGGGTATCGGCGATATCGAGAACATCTCGATTCTGAAAGACGGCTCGGCGGCTATCTACGGGCTGCGGGCTGCCAACGGCGTGGTGCTGGTAACGACCAAGCGGGGTAAGGCCGGCCAGAAACCGGCCATCAACCTGAACGGGTATTATGGCCTGCAGAACTTTACCCGCTACCCGCACCCGGCCAATGCCTACCAGCACGTGCGGGCGCTGGCCGAGTCGGACCAGAACCGGGGCATCCAGTCGAGCATCACGCCTGAAGAACTGGCCAAATGGCAGGCCGGTACCGAGAAGGGATACCAGAGCTACGATTACTACAAGATGGTGATGCGCCCCAACGTGCCCCAGGCTTACCTGAGTGGCAGCGTGTCGGGCGGCACCGACAACGTCACCTACTACGTGTCGGCAAGCCACCTGAGCCAGGATGCGCTGATTGAAGATTTTAAATTTAACCGGAGTAATTTCCAGGCAAACGTCGACGCCGGCCTGAGTAAGAAGCTTCGGATCGGTACCCAGATCAGCGGTCGCTTCGAAGACCGGCAGCAAACGGGCGTGCCGGGGCTCGACGATTACTTCAATCCGTTTCTGAGTATTTTCTCGATGTGGCCCACCGAGCGGCCCTACGCCAACGATAACCCCAAATACATTAACCAGACCCACAACGTCAATGTCAACCCGGCGACGTACAAGAAGGAAATCACGGGCTACATCAGCGAACTGTGGCGGGCGGTGAAGGCCAACTTCACGGCGCAGTATACGTTCGATTCTGGCCTGAGCCTGAAAGGAACCTACTCCTACAACTTCACCAACTTCGACTTCGACGGCTTCGAGTACACCTACGATGCCTACAACTACGATCCGAAGACTGACACCTACAACGTGGTGCCGGGGGGCGGCAACCAGAACCCGTGGCGCGAACGGCGCAAACGCAACATAGCCGACCGGTTCTGGCAGATGCAGGCCACTTACAACAAACAGTTCGGCGAACACGGGCTGTCGGGGGTGCTGGCCTACGAGCGCTACGATACCGACAACAAATACCTGGTGGTGCATACCGTGCCGCCCAACAACTACATTCCGCTGATGTCGTTTGCCAACCAGGATCTGCTGATCGACGAGTGGAACGTGACGGCGCGGGCGGGCTACATTGGACGGCTCAACTACAACTACAAGCAGCGCTACCTGGCCGAGGTGCTGGGCCGTTATGATGGGTCGTTTCTGTTTGCCCCCGGCCGCCGGTATGGGTTCTTCCCCGGCGTATCGCTGGGCTGGCGCCTGAGCGAGGAGCCCTTCTTCAAGCAGGCGGCCGGTTCGGTGATCAGTGAGCTGAAACTGCGGGCCAGCTACGGCCGCACCGGCAGCGACCTGATCAACGACAACTTTATCGTGTCGCCCTTCAGTTATCTGTCGGGCTACGATTACCTGCGCGGCAGTGCCATCTTCAACGGCAACTACGTGATCGGCGTGCAGCCCCGTGGTCTGCCCATCACCTCGCTCTCGTGGGTCAACAACGTATCGACCAACGTCGGGGTGGACTTTGGCCTGTTTGGCGGCAAGCTGTCGGGGCAGTTCGACGTGTTCGAGCGCAAACGGACGGGACTGCCGGCGGCTCAGTACGATGTGCTGCTGCCGAGCGAAGTAGGGTACTCGCTGCCCAACGCCAACCTCAACTCCGACGCCATCCGCGGCCTCGAAGGGGCCATCAGCTACTCGGGTAAGGTGGGCCGCGTCAACTACACCGTGGGTGCCAATGCCACACTGGCCCGGCTCCGGAGCCTGAGCGTGTACAAGCCCCGCTTCGGCAACTCGTTCGATGAGTACCGCAACTCGAGCGTCAACCGCTGGACGGGTATCAACTGGGGCTATCAGGTGGTGGGCCGTTTCCAGTCGCAGCAGGAAATCGACGCCTACACGGTCAACAACGACGGACAGGGCAACCGCACCCAGCTGCCCGGCGACCTGATCTACAAGGATGTCAACGGCGATGGCCTTATCACAAACCTCGACGAGCGGCCCATTGGCTACGCCGAAGGGGCCACGCCCTACGGCAACTACGCGTTCAACGGATCGCTTGAATACAAAGGCTTTACGGTGCGGGTCGATCTGGTCGGCGCGGGCCTGCAGACTTTCCGGCGCGAGGTGGAGCAGAAGATTCCATTCCAGAACAACGGTACGTCGCCCAACTACATTTTCGAAGACCGCTGGCACCGCGCCGACCCGTTCAATGCCGACAGCCCCTGGGTACCCGGCACTTACCCGGCCGTGCGTAAAGACAGCCCCAGCCACGTAAACTACAGCCGCCGGAGCGATTTCTGGGTGACCAACGTACGCTACCTGCGCGTGCGCAACCTGGAGGTAGGCTACAACCTGCCCAAGCCGTTCCTCAACCGGTTTGGCGTATCGGCCATGCGCGTCTACGTCAACGGTACCAACCTGCTATCGTTCGATAACCTCAAATCCATCGAAGTCGACCCCGAAATTTCGTCGAACGGTGCCCTGGTCTATCCGCCCCAGCGCCTGTTCAACGCGGGTTTTTCGCTTACATTCTAACGCCTGTCAACGCTCATGAAACGAACCCATACGCTCCTGCTGACAGGCCTGCTGGCGCTGTCTTTATCGAGCTGCCAAAAGGATTTTCTGGACCGGCAGCCCCCCAATATCATTGTCGACAGTCAGGTCTGGAACGACGGCAAACTGATTACAGGATTGCTGGCCAACTACTACGACCGGCTGCCGGCGCACACCCAGATCGATGCCGGCTGGGCCGATTTTACCGCCTACGACGAAGCCACCTGGTCGGGCAACGGCGATGGCACCAACAACCTGGTTTCGTACGGCTTCAGCCGGCTTCAGTACTGGGATTATGGCCTGATCCGCGACATCAATCTGGCGCTTGAAAACATTCAGCAGTATAGCACGGCGCTGACGCCGGCCCAGAAAGCGCAGTTTTCGGCAGAGTTTCGCTTTTTGCGGGCTTATGTGTACTTCGAGCTGGTGAAGCGGATGGGGGGCGTCCCCATCGTTACCAAACAGCTGGTGTACGACTTTGGGGGCGACCCCACCAAACTCCAGCAGCCGCGCAACAAGGAGTCGGAAGTGTACGACTTTGTGGTCAGCGAGCTCGATGCCATCAAGGCCGATCTGGGCAACGAAGGCAGCAACACCCGCGCCAACAAATACACGGCCATGGCGCTGAAGTGCCGCGCCATGCTCTACGCAGGCTCGATTGCCCGCTACAACGCCCGGCTGGGCGCTCCCATCCAGACAGGCGGGGGCGAGGTCGGTATTCCGGCCGAACGCGCGACCGACTACTACAAGAAAGCGCTCGAAGCCGCGCGGGAGGTGCTGGCCGGCCCCTACTCGCTCTACCGGGTCAACCCCAACCTGGGCGAAAACTTCTACGACGCCATCACCAAAAAGCTGAACAATGCGGAGGTGATCATGGCGAAGGATTTTCTGACGGCCAAAGACAAGCGGCATAACTTCAGCTACGATAATATTGCCCGCAACATCCGCGAAGACAATCTGTCGTCGTCGAACATCTCGCCGAGTCTGAACCTGGTCGAGGATTATGAGTACCTCGATGGTAGTTCGGGCGAACTGAAAACCCGCACCGCCGACGACAAGGACTACGTGTATTACGATAACCTGAGTGGTCCGTTTGCTAAGAAAGACGCCCGGCTCTACGGCACCGTGATCTATCCCGGCACCACGTTCAAAGGGCAGGAGGTACAGATTCAGGCGGGGGTTGCGGTCTGGAACGGCACCGGCTATCAGCTGGTGGAGGGGAACGCGCTGGGCACGACCTACACCGACGGCAAACTGCTGACCGGCTCGTCGGGGCCGCAGCGGTCGCAGACGGAGGTGTCGAACACCGGTTTTTACCTGCGCAAATACATCGATCCGGCTGCGCTGTCGAGTACGCGGGGCATTCGCAGCGACATGTGGTGGATCCGGTTCCGGCTGGGTGAGGTGCTGCTCAACGCGGCCGAAGCGGCTTTCGAGCAGGGGCTGACGGCCGAAGCGCTGACCTACGTGAACCGGGTGCGGGAGCGGGCCGGTTTCCCGGCCAACAGCCTGACCACCCTTACGCTGGAACGGCTGCAGAACGAACGGCGGGTCGAGCTGGCGTTTGAAGACCACCGCTACTGGGATCTGAAACGGTGGCGCATTGCCCACGAAATCTGGAACGGCAGCCCCAGCAGTCCCGATGCCGTGCAGTATGCCCTGTATCCGTACCGCGTGGTACGCCCCGGCGACAGCCGCGATGGCAAATACATTTTTGTGAAGCTGGTAGCACCCCGGTTTCGGGCGCCCCGGCTGTTTCAGCTGGCCAACTACTACTCGTTTATCGACCAGTCGGTGCTGAACAACAATCCTAAAATTGTCCGCAATCCTTTTCAGTAATCGTGTATGAAAGCGCTCCTGTACAGTTTGCTGGCCAGTACCCTGTTGCTGACCAGCTGCAAAAAAGATAATTACGATCCGCCGGCGTCGGTACTGACGGGGCGGGTGGTCTACGAAGGACAGCCGGTTGGTGTGCGCAGCAACGGCGTGCAGCTCGAGCTGTGGCAGCGGGGCTATCAGCTGTTCACCAAAATACCGGTGATGGTCGATCAGAACGGATCGTTTTCGGCCTCGCTCTTCGACGGCGATTACAAGCTGGTGCGGCTGCGCGGCAATGGCCCCTGGGTCGATAATACCGATACGATCAATGTGGCTGTGCGCGGCACCGTGCAGGTCGATGTACCGGTGCAGCCTTACTACGTGCTTCGCAACGAAACGTTTCAGAAGAGCGGTACGCTGCTCAACGCCAGTTGTCAGGTAGGGCAGGTTGCGGCCGGGAAAGCCGTCGAGTACGTAACGCTGCTGGTGGGCACCACGCAGTTTGTCGACGTGACCAATAACGCCGGCCGGCAGGACCGCAACGGCACGGCCGTGGCCGACCTGACCAGGCCCATCACGTTCTCGCTGACGACCCCGGCGGCCGTTACGAGCAAGGGGTACGCCTACGTCCGGATCGGGGTCAAAACCGTGGGCGTGGCCGAACTGCTCTACACACCCGTGCAGAAAATTACGCTCTAAAGGTCACCGCTGTTACAAACCGGTTGTTTCGGCCACCAACGTGGGCGGAGCAACCGGTTTCGGTTTACCGGCTCAAATCCACTTATTCCACTACTTTTGTGGTCATAAACCCTCGACTGGAATGACCACGGCCTTTTTTCATCGGATTTTGCTTGTTGCGCTGGGTGTGCTCAGTATGGCCTGTCAGGCCCAGACAACCCGGCAGACGACCAGTACCCCCACGCTGCAGACCGGTGCGCAGCAAACGGCACTCTACCTGCCCAGCCTGGCGGGTAAGCGGGTCGGTATGGTGGTCAACCACACCTCGCGGATCGGGCAGACCCACCTCGTCGACAGTCTGCTGGCGCTGGGGGTGCAGATCAAAACCATTTTTGCGCCCGAACACGGCTTTCGGGGCGAGGCTACCGACGGGGAGCACATTGCCAACGGCCGCGACCCCCGCACCGGGGTCATGATTGCTTCGCTCTACGGCAAAAACCGCAAGCCATCGCCGGCCCAGATGGATTCGCTCGATGTGCTGATCTTCGATATTCAGGATGTAGGCACGCGTTTCTATACCTACATCAGCACCATGCACTACGCGATGGAGGCCTGTGCTGAAGCCAAAAAGCCACTTATTGTGCTCGACCGGCCCAATCCCAACGGCCACTACATCGATGGTCCTGTGCTCGACCCGAAGTTCAAATCGTTTGTGGGTATGCACCCGATTCCGGTTGTGCACGGGCTTACCGTGGGCGAACTGGCCGGCATGATCAACGGCGAAGGCTGGCTTGGTGCCGGCAAAACCTGCCCCCTTACGGTGATTCCCGTCAAGAACTATACCCACCAGACCCCCTACGTGCTGCCCGTGCGGCCATCGCCCAACCTGCCCAACCAGCAGGCGGTACTGCTTTACCCGTCGCTCTGCTTTTTTGAAGGCACGGTAGTGAGCGTGGGACGCGGCACCGACAAACAGTTCCAGGTGATCGGGTCGCCCTACACCCAGTACGGCCCCTACACCTTTACACCCGTCGACAAGCCCGGCGCGGTGAACCCTCCGCTCGAAGGAAAGCTTTGCTACGGCCTCGACCTGTCGCAGGCCCCTATCTCCAGAAAAGCGATGATGCTCAATTACTTGATTGATTTTTACCGGCGCGCCACCGACAAAACGGCGTTTTTTCTGGCGGGGGGCGGCATCGACCGACTGGCCGGCACCGATCAGCTGCGGCTGCAACTGGTGGCCGGTGTGTCGGAGTCGGCCATCCGTAAAAGCTGGGAGCCCGGTCTGACAGCGTATCGAACGATGCGGCAGAAATACCTGCTGTACAAATAAAGGAGCAAACCGGAGCGTATAGGAGTGGCGGGTGCGTGCAACTAGTTTGTAATGACTTTATTTCGTGTTTTTTTGAGTGGGCTGGGCCTGCTGCTGCTTGGCAAAGGGCCGGCTATTGGGCAGCGTATTGCCAATCTGTACGTCGCGCAGACGCCCGCTAAGCTTGCCCTCATCCCGCGCGACCCGGCCACCGGGCTGGGGCAGGTCGGTGTCACGCTGTTCAACTACAGTGTGGCGTCCCAACTGTCGATGCTGGTTTACTGCGATGGCAAACCCTATGCCTATACCCGCGATACGAGCAGGCAGGTAGTAGTGCGGCTCAATGCTCCGCTGAAAGCGCAGCTCTGTCAGTACCGGCTGGCCGTGTTTGCCCACACCGGCAAAACCGATTCCACGCTCGTGCATGCCGTCGACAGTCTGGTTTGTGGCGATGTGTACGTGATTGCGGGGCAGTCGAATGCGGTCGGGCGGTTCGACCAGAATGCCTACCGAAGCCCGTATGCCCGTACCCTTGGCCGCAACCTGGGCAACGTACCCAATAATTACGATTCGACCTGGTACCTGTCGAACACGGGCGAAGGGCAGAACAGCCTCTGGGGAATCGAACTGCAGCGCTACATCGAGCAAAACCACGGTATTCCCACGGCGGTTATCAACGGTGCCGTAGGCTCCACCGATCTGCTGGCCAACCTGCCCGGCCCCGCCAACTATATCTACGACAACATTCGCTGGCGCCTGCAGAAAGGAAACCTGGCCGATAAAGCCTTTACCATGATCTGGCGGCAGGGAGAGGCCGAAGCCAGCAACAATACCGACACGTACCCGACCCTCTACGAGCGGCTGCTGTCGACCTGGCGACGCGACTACCCGAAGATGGCCCGCGTGTACATGCCGCAACTCAACATCCTGACCGATGTGGCCAACAATGCGGGCAGTATCCGGGAGTTTCAGCGCCGGATCGGCGAGATATACGCCAACCACGTTACGCTGGCTACCATCGGCCTGCCTGGCTACCAGGGGCTGCATTACAGCGAAGCTGGCTACCGGCAATTTGGCCTCGAACTCTACCGGCTCATCGCCCGCGACAACTACCGGTCGGCCGATACCAGCAACATCAGTTCGCCCAATCTGCGCCGGCTGTTTTACAGCAAACCCGACTACAGCGAGCTAACGCTGGAGTTCGAACCGGGGCAGGAGCTGCGCTGGCAGGCCGATACGCTCGTCACCAATCCGGCCAATAACAACACCTACAGCCGGCGCATGACCGATTTTATCTACACCGATTTTCCAACCGGCGAGTCGGGTGTGGTGCAGTCGGGCGTGGCGCAGGGCAACCGCGTGGTGCTGACCCTGAGCCGGCCCGTTGTGGCCCGCACGCTGACGTACCTGCCCTCGTCGTACAAAGACAACGAACTTGGCTACTACGCCGGCCCGACGCTTAAAAATCGGCGCGGCATGCGGGCGCTGTCGTTTCATCAGGTGCCGATTACGGCTCCGCTGCCGGTAGCCACCGACCTGCGGGCGGTGCCGCTCGATACAACGGCGATCCGGCTGAGCTGGAATCAGCCCATCAGCGGAGTCGAAGGCTGGCTCGTCGAACGGGCCGACTCGGGTGGCGTATTCCGGACGATCGCGAGCGTATCGCCACTGGCCAGCAACTACGACGATCGGCGCCGGCCCGGTACGGCCGATTCGCTGCGCATTGGCCGCGTGTATCGCTACCGGATTCGGGCCATCAGCAAAAACGCCGAAGCCGCTTATTCGCCCGAGGTGTCGGCGTCGCTGCAGGTGGTGCTGGCCATTAAGCCCGGGCAGATACTGCCCACCGGCGAGCCCGATGGCAACTACACCAGTGCCCTGCTGTATCCGAATCCGGCCAGCGACCTTACCTGGGTACGGATGCCGCCCGAATGGGCGGGGGGGGCGGTACTGTTTACGCTGACCAACAGTGCCGGCGTGGTGGTGATGATGCAGACGCGCACGGTGCGGGCGGGCACGGCCCGACTGCCTGTTTCGGTGGCGTCGCTGCCCACAGGCAGCTACGTGCTGACCATCCGGATCGGTACGGGTGTACTGCGTGAGCGGCTGGTGATCGCCCGATGAGTGGCCGTTTGGGGGTGCGCGTATAGAAAAATGCCCTACCTTTGCATTTTAGAGACCAATCCATGGCCACCGAACAGATTCTGATTCTGGATTTCGGTTCGCAGTACACCCAACTCATTGCCCGCAGGGTACGCGAACTCAATGTCTACTGCGAAATCCATCCCTACAACAACCTGCCGACCATCAGCCCCGATGTTAAAGGAGTAATCCTGTCGGGGAGCCCGTCGTCGGTGCGCGATGCCGATGCACCTGACCTGCATCTGGCAGCCTTTCGCAACAAACTGCCCCTGCTGGGGGTCTGCTACGGCGCTCAGCTGCTGGCACACACCAGCGGTGGCGAAGTGCAGCCCTCGTCGATTCGGGAGTATGGCCGGGCCCGGCTCGGCACCGTCGACGGCAGCAGCCCGCTCATGCGCGGCCTCGACCAGCACTCGCAGGTCTGGATGTCGCACGGCGATACCATCACGAGCATTCCCGAGTCGTTTCATATCATTGCCTCGACCGAGTCGGTGCGGGTAGCTGCGTTCCAGATCGAGGGCGAGCCTACTTACGGCATTCAGTTTCACCCCGAAGTAACGCATTCGCTGCAGGGTAAGGAACTGCTCAAAAACTTCGTGGTCGACATTTGCGGCTGCTCGCAGAACTGGACCGCCGAGTCGTTCGTCGAATCGACCATTGCCCAGCTGCAAACCAAACTGGGCGACGATAAAGTGGTGCTGGGACTGTCGGGTGGTGTCGATTCGTCGGTGGCCGCCATGCTCATTCACCGGGCCATCGGCAAAAACCTGTACTGCGTTTTCGTCGACAACGGACTGCTGCGTAAAGATGAGTTCGAGAGTGTACTGGCGTCGTATGAGTCGTTGGGTCTCAACGTGAAAGGGGTCGATGCCAAAGAGCAGTTCTACACCGCACTGGCCGGCCTGACCGATCCGGAAGCCAAACGCAAAGCCATCGGCAAAACCTTTATCGACGTGTTCGACCACGAAGCGCACCTGATCGAAGGGGTGTCGTGGCTGGGGCAGGGTACGATCTACCCCGACGTGATCGAGTCGGTATCGGTAAAAGGGCCATCGGCGACTATCAAATCGCACCATAACGTAGGCGGCCTGCCCGATTTCATGAAACTGAAAGTGGTAGAGCCCCTCAATACGCTCTTTAAAGATGAGGTTCGGCTGGTTGGGCGCACGCTCGGTTTGCCCGAAGCCATTCTGGGCCGGCACCCCTTCCCCGGTCCGGGGCTGGCCATCCGGATTCTGGGCGACATTACACCCGAGAAAGTCGCCATTCTGCAGCAGGTCGATGCGCTGTTCATCGACGGGCTGAAACGCGACGGTCTGTACGACAAAGTCTGGCAGGCGGGCGCCATGCTGCTGCCCGTGCAGTCGGTTGGCGTCATGGGCGATGAGCGGACCTACGAACGCGTAGTGGCCCTGCGCGCCGTTACGAGCATCGATGGCATGACCGCCGACTGGGCGCACCTGCCCTACGAGTTTCTGGCCAACGTTTCCAACGACATCATTAACCGGGTCAAGGGCGTCAACCGCGTCGTGTACGACATCTCGTCGAAACCCCCCGCTACCATCGAGTGGGAATAACTGTCTTGTTTATACAGCAGGGCCTCCGCAACGTGCGGAGGCCCTTTTTTTTATCGGCTTAGTGTAGGTGTGTCTGGTAGGGAAAGAATCAGTCCAGGTGGTTGCGCTGCAGTTGCTGAAGCCGGTCGCGGCTGCGCTTGAGCCGCATCTTGACGGCGCTCACCGAAAGCTGATACTGATCGCTGAGCGCCTGAATCGAAACGCCCTGTTCGTATTTGAGCCGCAACAGGTGTATCTCGTCGTCGGGCAGCGTGTGCAGGATGGCGAAACGCTGCTGCAGCAGCGTTTCGGCGCCCGGCAGCTCATCGTCGTAGGCCTGGCTGGCCACCGCTTCCTGCGTCTGTTCGTCAGACAGCGAATCGGTAGGCAGGCGATCGCTGCGTCGCATCTGGTCGAGGCAGTAATGATAGGCCACTGAGTAAAGCCAGGTTGAAAAGGCCGACTGGCTCCGGAAGTTGTGCAGCTTGTTGTAGACGCGCAGAAAAATGTCCTGGGTATAGTCCTGGGCCGTAACCGGGTCGTGGGTCATCGACACACAGGTACGATACACTTTCCTGACATAGCGCTGGTAAAGCTGGCTGAAGCTATCCGACGACTGGGTAATCTGAAAACGGTCGACCAGGTCCTGGTCGGCGGGGCGTGGCATCTTCATGGGTTGGGTTGGGTAAGCTGATCAATTGTGCAAAGCTGTTTTTTTGTCACCGATCGCACTTAACTCGTTTTCACCAATTTGTTGCTCATTTTCGGCAAATAGCGCAGAATGCCCCTCCAGGCGAATCTGCACACCCGCGCCCGTACCACGCCGGCCCCGGTAGCTCCCTGTCAGCCGGGGCGTCGGGTAACTGCGCCGTTGCCCGACAGCAGGGTGGAAGGCAGTACACCATAGACCGCCTGGAAAGCCCGGGTGAAATAAGACAGGCTCTCGAACCCCACCGCGTAGGCAATTTCCGACACCGTTCCGTCGCCCCGCCGGAGCCGGTCGGCCGCCTGCCGAAGCCGCACATGCCGGATAAATTCAACGGCGGTCTGTCCCGTCAGGGCTTTCAGCTTACGTACGAGCTGACTCTGGCTCATGCCCATCTGCAGGCAGAACGTGTCGACACCGAACTGGCTTTGGCTTAGGTTGTCGAGCACCACCTGCCGGGCTTTCTCCAGAAAAATGGCTTCGGGTTTCAGGGCTACAGGGGCCGTGATGGGGTCGCCCACGGGGGGACGGTTGCTGAAGTAAGCCTGCAGCCGGGCCTGTTTCTGCAGCAGATTGCGCAGGCGGACCTGCACTTCGGCGCGGCTGAACGGTTTGGTCAGGTACGCATCGGCGCCCAGCTCGAATCCTTCAAGGCGGTCTTCGGTGCCGGCCCGGGCGGTTAGCATCATGACCGGAATATGACTGGTTACCGACTGAGTTTTCAGCTGCTGGCAAAACGCGAACCCATCGAGCCGGGGCATCATCAGATCGCAGATGATCAGATCAGGCAGATAGCGGGTAGCCAGTTCCAGCCCTTCCTGGCCGTCGGTCGCTTCCAGAATCCGGCAGGTGGGCGCCAGCAGAAGCCGCAGGTAAGCTCGAATATCAGCATTGTCGTCGATGATGAGCAGCAGCGTATCGGTACCTGCTCCGGCCTCTGCTGGCTCCGGCGTGGCTAAAGCGCCTGGCTCGTGGTCAGACAGGTGTGAACCGGCGGGGGACGGGGAGGTTGGTGCGTCGATGGGGTCGACCGGCAGGTGCATGGTAAAGGTGGTTCCCACGGCTTCGGTACTGGTCACACCAATGGTGCCGCCCAGTACCCCCACCAGTTCGCGGACCAGCGCCAGGCCAATGCCAGTACTGTCGTTCAGGCGGTTGACGGGCCCGTCGACCTGGTAAAATCGCTCGAAAATGTGCGGCAGATGAACCGCTGCAATGCCCGTGCCTGTGTCGGCAACGGTAAGGATCAGGCTGCGCGGGGTATCGGTGGGGGCTGGGTACGCAACCGTCAGACAAACCGTCTGGCTGGCGGTTGTAAACTTGATGGCGTTGGCCAGTAGGTTGGTCACGATTTTTTCCAGCTTGTCGTGATCGAACCGGGCCCAGTAACTGGCGCAGTTCTGCTCAATCGTCAGCGACACCTGACGACTGTCGGCCAGGGGGTAAAAGGCACTGCCGATCATCCGGAAAAAAGCGGCCAGGTCGCCCGGCTCCGGCACAGGCCTGAGCTGCCCGGCGTCGAGCTTGTTGAGGTCGAGCAACTGGTTGATCAGACTCAGCAGGCGGGTTGCATTTTGCTGAATGAGCGGAAAACGCGGGTCGGTGGCGTAGTCGCGAACGGCTTCTTCTGCCGGCCCCAGAATCAGGGTAAGTGGCGTACGGAATTCGTGGGAGATGTTAGCGAAAAAGCGGGTTTTAAGCGCATCGAGTTCGGCCAGCCGGCTGGCTTCCTGCTGTTCGAAAGCTACCTGCTGCTGCAGCAGTAGCCGCTGGGTCTGAAACCGGTAGAGCTGCCAGACAAGCCCTGCCAGCAGCAGGGCGTAGGCCAGGTATGCCCACCAGCTGCGGTACAGGGGCGGTTTGACCCGGATCGACAGCTGAACGGGCGGGCTCCAGATCTGGCCATCGGCCGATCCGACCAGATAAAATGTGTAGCGACCGTCGGGAAGATGGGCGTAGTTGGCAAACCGCTGGTTACCCGCATCGACCCAGTCTTTGTCGAGGCCAGCCAGCCGGTAGCGGTAACGGTTGCCGGCCGAGTTGGTGAAGTCCATCAGGCTGAAGTTGAGCGTTACCAGGTTCTGGTCGTGGCGCAGGTCGATGTGCCGGGTGTGGTCGATGGCCTGGGTCAGTACACCGTCGGGCTGCCCGATACCAATGGGCTCGTTGTTGATGCGCAAACCGATGATGCGGACCCGTGGGCGCGATCCTGAGTGCCCTGTCACGTGGGCCGGCCGGAAAGCCGTCAGCCCGTTGATGCCTCCGAACAGCAACTCGCCGGTGGCGGTTTTCAGCAGCGAGCCCGTATTGAATTCGTCGTCCTGCAGCCCATCGGATTTGGTGAATTGCCGAATCTGGAACGTGCGCGGATTGAGCTGGGCCAACCCCCGGTTGGTACTCATCCAGAGATAGTTTTGCCCGTCGGCCAGCAGTCCGTAAACGACCCGGTTGGGCAGGCCCTGCGCTTCGGTAACGTGCCTGAACAGCCCCGTCAGCCGGTCATACCGGTTCAGGCCGCCCCCTTTGGTACTCACCCAGAGGTAGCGCGTTGGCTGCACTGGGTCGTCGATCACGCCCGATACAAAATCATTGCTCAAACGCTGGTGACGGGTGGCACCGCTGCGAAAAACGGTGAAGGTGGGGTTGATCAGCGGATTGGTGATGCGTATGAGCCCCTGCTGGGTACCGGCCCAGAGAACACCGGCATGGTCGAAATAGAGCGCATAGGTTTCGATGGTGGCCCCGCCCGGCGGCAGCAAATGCCGGTACGAATACACCCGAAACGTTTCGGTGGCCGGATCAAAGCGCAGCAGCCGACCGTCGGTAGCGCCAATCCAGAGCTGGCCAGCTCGATCTTCAATGGTCTGGTTGCCCATGAACCCAAACGCCTGCCGGATGGGTAGCGCGTAGCGATGGAGCAGCTGCCAGTCGGGCGAAAACTGCAGCAGGTGCTCGGCATGCGTGATGAAGTTGACGTTGGACACCCAGAAATACCCCCGCTTATCCTGCATCATGTAACGCTGCCGGTGGTCGGGCGGGGGGAGGCTGCTGCTCAGAAAAGGGCGTAGCTGCCCGGTCGATGGGTCGATTGCCTGATAGGCCAGTTCGTGACGGACGTAGCGTCGGCCGCGCTGGTCTTCGAGCAGATAGCCCAGCGATTTGCCCGCTACCTGCAGCCGAAACTGCCGGACCCGCGGATTGAATCGGCGTAGCCCGTAGCCGCTCGTGCCAACCCAGATATTACCGCTACGGGCCCGCAGCAGATTCGTAACGCCGTAGACGTTGGGCGGCATGGTGGTCAGCGCGTTCGCGGGGGTCAGGCTGTCCCGCTGCATCAGCTCGTCGGGCGAGAGCAGCCACAGATAAGCATTGGTGACGACGGCTACCGTACGGGCATCCAGCGCAATCAGGTTGATGCTGCTGTCGGTCGTGTGCGGCAACCGGACAACGTGCTGCCCCCCGGGGCTGTGGGCAAGTATCCACTGCGGAGTGGCGGCAAACCACGTATCGGTGCGGGGGGCGGGCATCAGGGCAAAACTGGTGAAACGGGTTTTACCCGCCAGCAGCAGCGGCACGGCCCGCGTGGGCGTGCGCCAGTTGAAGGCGAAGAGGCCCGTGGGCGTTACGGCCACGCCCTGCCCGTTGGGCCGGAAGTCGATGGCGCGGGCGTAACCGTTGGCGTCCAGATGACGGGTGGTCATCGACTGCTGCTGCACCTGGCTGGTGAAGTCGGGTCGATTGGGGAACCCCGTTTTAATCGCTGTCGGGAGGGTCAGCCGAAACAGCCGCCCCTGGTTGGTGCCGGCCCAGATAGACCCGTCGGGATCTTCCCGCAGCACCTGAATCTCGTAGTTGCCGGCGTGGGGTGCGCCCTGATCGGCAATGTCGACATGGTAGAAGCGTTCGGTGCGCTCGTCATACAGGTTGAGGCCGTGGTTGAGCGTGCCAATCCAGAGCCGGCCCTGCCGGTCGAGCAGCAGCGCCGTGCAGCTGTTGTCCGACAGGCTGTAGGGGTTGTCAGGATCGTGGGTGAAAACCCGGAAGGTGTGTCCGTCGTAGCGGTTCAGCCCATCTTTGGTCGTAACCCAGATAAAGCCGCTTCGGTCCTGTTTCAGATCGAAAATCATACCCTGCGACAGCCCGTCCGAAATGGTCAGCGCCTGCCAGCCCGTTGCCTGAGCCAGCAATAGATAGGGCAGCAGAAGAAACAGGGCAACGAAGCGCATTGGCCGATCAGCTAAGTGCCCGATAAGGTAAAACAACGAATCGGCCCGTGCAAGCAGTTAACTAAGAGCCTGTTTCGGGCGGCAGGTTAGCATGACCAAACCCATGGGCAGGGCATCGTTTCAGCAACAAGCCCGATCGTCCGGACGGACAATCGGGCTTTTATTTAGTTTTCAGTTTGTGGTTTTCAGTTCGACACCCGCGTTGAGACGCGCGCTGTAAACCGTAAACCACAAACTCTAAACCGAGTACTCCTTATTTCCCGCCGGGGCGGGTGGGGCGCACCTCGACCTTGCTGGGCAGGGTACGGGCGGGCATGTTGATGAGGTCGACCACGATCTGGCCAATGTCTTCGGGCTGGATTTTCCAGGCGTCGGCATCGCTGACCTGGTGGTCGTTGAACTCGGTGGCTACCGAGCCGGGCATAATGGTCGATACCTTGATACCCTGGCTGCGCAGGTCGAGCATGATGGCCTGGGTATAGCCTACCAGCCCAAACTTACTGGCGTTGTAGGCCGAGGCTTTCTCGAAGAAGTTGGTGCCGGCGAGGCTGGCAATCGAAATGAAATACCCCTCCGATTGGATGAGCGCATCGAGCGTTGCCTTGGTGGTGTAGAATACGCCCGTCAGGTTGATGTCGATGGTTTCGCGCCATTGCTCGGGCGTCAGTTCCTGGATGGGGGCAAAGTGGCCCACACCGGCATTGGCAATCACGTAATCGAGCCGATCCCACCTGGCCAGCAGCGCATCGACGGCTTTTTGCTGCGACGCCATGTCGCGTACGTCGGCTTCGAGGCCCAGGGCGTAACCCGGTTTGATGGCGTTGAGGCTGGCGGCTGCCTGATCGGCACTGGCCTGCGACCGGCTGGTGATGGCCACCCGGATGCCCTGGTTAATCAGCGCTTCGGCCACCCCGTAGCCAATGCCCTTCGAACCACCCGTAACAAGGGCGGTTTTGATCGTGTCTGCCATAGTTGTAATCAATCGAACTGGTTGAATAAATACTCGTGTCGATAACCGCAGGCCCCGTCCGAAGGTTTCACCCAGACGGCCCCCGGTCGGGGCGCTGTTGACAAAACGCTGTATGAAGGCAATTGTGATCACGCAACCCGGCGATGCCGACGTGTTGCAGCTGCGCGACGTAGCGCGCCCCGAGCCGGGCCACCGGCAGGTGCTGATTCGGGTAGTAGCCGCCGGTCTGAACCGCAGCGACATCATGCTGCGGAAGGGGGGGGCCTACGGGGGCGATCCGTCGGGCGAGATTCCGGGCCTCGAAGTGGCCGGCTACGTGGCCGCCTGCGGGCCGGGTGCCAATCGCTGGCAAACGGGCACGGCCGTGTGTGCGCTGCTGTCTGGCGGGGGCTATGCCGAGTATGTGGTGGTCGATGAGCGGCACTGCCTGCCGGTGCCGGCGGGTATGCCCCTGACCGATGCAGCCGCCCTGCCCGAAACCGTACTCACAGTCTGGTCCAACGTATTTCAGCAGGCCCGGCTGGCGCAGGGCGAGCATTTTCTGGTACACGGGGGCAGCAGCGGCATCGGCATCACGGCCATTCAGCTGGCCGTGGCGTTTGGGGCCAGGGCCTTCGCCACGGTGGGCAGCGCGGCAAAAAAAGCGGTGTGCGAGACGCTGGGTGCCAAGGTGGTCGTTAACTATAAAACAGACGATTTCGAAGCGGTCTTACAACCCTTTGGCGTCGATGTGATTCTGGATATGGTGGGGGGAAGCTATACGCCCAAAAACCTCCGCCTGCTCCGACCCGACGGACGGCTCAATTTTATCAATGCCATGGATGGGCCAACGAGCGAACTCGATATCCGGCTGGTGATGCAGAAACGGCTGGTGATATCGGGCAGCATGCTCAAACCCCGTTCGGCCGATGCCAAAGCCGCCCTGGTGGCCGACGTAACCGACCGGGTGTGGCCGCTACTGGCAACGGGACAGCTCAAAGCCCTGGTGCACGAGGTGTTTCCACTGGCCGAAGCCGCCGACGGACAGCGGCTTATGGAACGCAGTGACCATATTGGTAAGATCGTGCTGCGGGTCGGGGACGAACAGGCTGGGTAGGGCACTGGCTGCCCTCCCGACATTGGCTACCCTAACTCCCCGACTGATGCCCGCTTCGCTGCTGATTGGCCTGAAAAATAACCTCGACTACACCCGGCATGTGTATGCACACACGCGTCGGCTCTACCCGACGCTTGAGATCGTGCTGGTGAGCTACAACAGTATCGATGGTACGCACGCCTGGCTCGATGAACTGGCCGATCCGTACGTTCGCTATTATTACGACACCACCGACCGCACCCTGTCGGATACCTACAACAAAGCCATCGAACTGGCCACGGGCGAATACGTGATTTTTGCCCACAACGACATGGTGCTGGCGCCAGGCTTTATCGAAGCACTGGCGGTGCTGCAGGCCCCCGATCGGGTGGTCTGCTACACCACGGTGGAGCCGCCCGTGTTTGCCGATGACCCGCGGCCGGGCAAAATTGTCCGCGATTTCGGGACCGATCCAGAAACGTTTCAGGGTGAGGCCTTCATGGCTTTTGCGCGGGGGCAGCAGCGGCAGCAGGAACTGACCGGGCAGCACGTGGCCGATCGGGCTCAGCCTTCGTTTTTTCTGTGTGCCGCCCGCGCACTGCTGCTGGAACTGGGCGGCCTCGACCCGCTCTTTGCGCCCATGTTCTGCGAAGACGATGATCTGCTGCTGCGATTGCGGCTGCACGGCCTTACCACGGTGGTGTCGCTGGATGCGATCTGCTACCATTTCGTGAGCAAGACGTCGCGCTTCTCGGCCGAATACCGCGCCCTTACCCGGCAGATCGAAGCCCAATCGAACCGGAATTTCGTGCGAAAGTGGGGGTTTCGGCCCAACGGACCCGTGCAGCAGACCTACGATATCGGGCTGGTAGTGCCCGGGGCCGATCAGGCGGTGTTGCACCGGCTGGAGCCCTGGTGCCGCACGCTCTACACCGATGCCGACACGGAGGCTTACCGGCAGGCCGAGCAGCCCGCCACGGCTATCGACCTGCGGACCCGGCTCAAGCCGCTCCACGCGCCCAGAACCAACGGGGTGCTCGTAACGGGCCCGGCCCGGCGCCTGCAGCGGCTAACCGACGAACAGCTGGCTACCCTGCCGGCGGTGCTGCACAGCCGCATCAGCCAGCCCCGGTCGGGGCTGAGTCAACTGCTGGCGCGGCTGTTTCCGACTTTTCGGTGGCAGGGGCTCCGCATTCGGATTGCCAACCCGGCCACTACCGAAATGAACCTTATTCGTAAACCCCTGACTCTATGATGCGCTGGATACGCCGGCTGAAAATTCGCCTGACCTACGCCGTTACGGTGTGCCATGAGGCCGATGAACTGGCGCAGCTGCTGCCGCTCTTACTGGCTCAGAAAGACAGCCGGGATGAGGTTGTTGTGCTACAGGATACCACCACACCCAGCCCCGCCGTCGATGCCGTGCTGGCCACCTACGCGTCGCAGGTGCGGGTGGGGCGGGCGCAGCTCAACGGCGACTTCGCCACCTTTAAAAACACCCTGCTCACGCTGGCCACGGGCAACTACCTGTTTCAGATCGATGCCGACGAGCAGCCCGGCTCCACGCTGGTGCAGACCCTGAAAACCCAGCTGGCACGGCACCACCGGGCCGACTGTTTTGCCGTGCCCCGCGCCAATTACGTGGCCGGCCTGACGCCGGCCGATGTAAGCCGCTGGCAGTGGACCGTGGACGGGCAGGGCCGGATCAATTTTCCCGATTATCAGCTGCGGCTGTTCCGGCTGGGGCAGGGCATTGCCTGGAAAAACCGGGTGCACGAAGAACTGCACGGGTTCGGCCACTGCCACTACCTGCCCGCCGACAGCAACGCGCAGTGCCTGCTCCATCGCAAAACCATCGACCGGCAGCGCCGGCAAAACGATTATTACGACTCGCTCTGACCGCCGGCCCGTGCGGCAAGTCCCTGTATGCCTCTCCCGAAACTAGCTTTTATTGTGCAGCGATACGGCCTCGAGGTCAACGGTGGCGCCGAGTACCACTGCCGCATCCTGGCCGAACGCCTGACCGATCGCTACGACGTGACCGTGCTGACCACCTGCGCGCAGGACTACACCAGCTGGGCCAACGTGTATCCGCCCGGCCTCAGCGTACTCAACGGCGTAACGGTGCGCCGGTTTGCCACGCCCCACCCCCGCGATGAGGCCGGCATGGCCCGGTCGGCCCATAAGCTCGCGAAGTGGTCGCAGCCCGACGCGTGGCGGGGGCTCAGCCGGGTGCAGATGTGGGGCCGGGCGCTGGTGGGCAAATCCATCGGACGCTACAGCCGGCGGTGGGCGCGGCAGCAGGGGCCTTACGTACCCGGCCTGATCGATTACCTCCGGCGCGAACACCGGCAGTACGACGCGCTTATCTTTTTTACGTATCTCTACTACCCCACCATCGAAGGGCTGCGGGTGGCCCCCCGCAAGTCGATTCTGATTCCGACCGCCCACGACGAGCCGCCCATTTACCTGCCGGTGTTCAGCAAGCTGTTTGGCCGACCCCGCGCCATGCTGTACAACACCCGCGCCGAGCAGCAGTTTGTGCAGAGGCTGTTTCACAATGAGTCGGTCTACAGCGACATCGTGGGCGTAGGCGTCGATCCGCCCTGGCCTGCTACGTACCCGGCCCGATCGGTACCGCCCGGCACCGACTACCTGATTTACATCGGTCGCATCGACACGGCCAAGGGGTGCGCCACGCTGTTCGACTGGTTTCGGGCCTACAAGCAGCAACACCCATCGGCGCTGAAGCTGGTGCTGGTGGGGCAGGCGTTTATGCCCATACCAGCCGATCCCGATCTGGTAGCGGTAGGCTTTGTCGATGAAGGGGAGAAAACAACCTTGCTGCAGGGTGCCCGCGCCCTGGTGATGCCGTCGGCCTTCGAGAGTTTGTCGATGGTGGCGCTGGAGAGCTTTGCGGCCGGTATTCCGGTGGTAGCCAACGCCGACAGCGCGGTACTGCGCGACCACATCGACAGCAGCGGAGCGGGGTTTCTGTACAACAGTGCCGCCAGTTTCGCCGATGCCCTCGGGCAGCTCGCCACCGCCGACCGCAACAAGCTGGCCACCAACGCCCGCGCCTACGTAGCCACGCACTACACCTGGGATCGGGTGCTGGCGCGCATCGACCAGGCCGTAGCCGTCGTTACGGGTGCCTGAATGGGCTACTGCAGTACCTCGTGCATCTGGTTGAGCCGCCGGTACACCCCGTCGTCCTGACTGAGCAGTTCGTAGTGGGTGCCCCGTTCAATGATTTCGCCCCCTTCCATAATCAGAATTTCGTCGGCCTCGCGGATGGTGCTGAGCCGGTGCGCAATTACGAGTGTGGTACGGCCTTCCATCAGGTTGTCGAGAGCTTCCTGCACCGATTTTTCCGACTCCAGATCGAGCGCCGACGTGGCTTCGTCGAGAATCAGAATCGATGGCTTTTTAAACACCGCCCGGGCAATGCTCAGGCGCTGACGCTGTCCGCCACTGAGCCGGATACCCCGGTCGCCGATCACCGTGTTGTAGCCATCTTCAGTGTCCATAATATACTGGTGGGCGTTGGCAATTTTGGCCGCTTCGATCACCTCGTCGAGACTGGCGTCGGGCTTGCCGAGGGCGATGTTGTTGAAAATGGTGTCGTTGAACAGGATGATTTCCTGCGTAACGAAGCTCATCTGTGCCCGCAGCGACTCCATGGTAAAGTCCTGCACGTCGACCCCGTCGATGCTGACGCGGCCCTGGTCTGTTTCGTAGAAGCGGGGCAGCAGATCGGCAATGGTCGACTTGCCCACGCCCGAGGGGCCCACCAGGGCTACTTTTTTGCCTTTGCTGAGCGTGAAGCTGATGTTTTTCAGCACCGGTTTATCGCCGTAGCGGAAGCTGACATTGTCGAACACAATGGCGCGGCTGAAGGGCGGCATCGGGCGGGCATCGGGCTTATCCTGAATGTCGATGGGTTTGTCGAGCAGTTCGAGAATGCGTTCGCCGGCGGCCTGGCCCTGCTGAATGGTGGTCAGGGCCACCACGATGGCTTTGGCAGGCCGGATTACCTGCGAGAAAATGGCGATGAACGCAATAAACGAACTGGCCTGTAAGCCGCTCTGGCTGCTCAGTACCAGACTACCGCCGTAGACCAGAATACAGGCCACCACAAACACCCCCGATGCCTCGGAAAAGGCGGGGGCCAGCTCCCGGCGTTTAAAGCCTTCCAGACTGGCCTTGCGGTAAAAATCATTCTCGACACTAAACCGCTTTATAATGAAATCGGTGGCGTTGAACGCCCGCAAAATCCGCATGCCCATGAGCGTTTCATCCATCAGCGTCAGCATCCGGCCCATCGACGACTGCACATCCTGCGCTTCTTTCTTCAGCTTTTTGGTCACGGCCGCAATGCCCGTGGCCGAGATCGGAATAATGACGAGCGTAAAGAGCGTGAGTTTGGTGGAGATGGCGAACAGGGCAATGAAGTAGCCGATAAACATAAACGGCTCTTTGAACACCACCTCGACCGAACTGGCCGCCACCCCTTCGATGGCGTACACATCGCCGTTGAGCCGCGACAGCAGGTCGCCCTTGTGCTCTTTGGTAAAGTAGCCCAGGTGCAGGTGGTTGATTTTCTCGAACAGCGCTTCACGCAGGCGTTTCACCAGCAGCGTACGGGCACCCAGCAGACACCGCTGCGCCAGAAACCGGAACAGGTTGGTCATTACCACCGCCACCACAATCATACCCGCCAGAAAATACAGCGCGTAGACCGGGTTAGTGGTTTTGAAGTGGTAGATGAGGTGGTAGAAAATATCCTTGAAATAATCGGGGCGCAGGGCTGGCTCCGGAAATTGCGCGTAACGGGCCGAATCGGCCGTGCTGACCGGATTGAACAGGAAATTGAGCAGCGGAATAATCAACGCGAACTGAAACACGTTGAAAAACACGCCGATCAGAGTAAAAAAGAAAAATGGAACGATAAAGGGTCCGTATGGCCGGGCGTAGGCCATGAGCCGTCTGTATATTTTCATAGCATCTGTGGGCGCTGCGGGCCGCGCCTAGCCTGCCAGCGACTGGTAAACGTCGATGTATTTGCGGGCCGAATCGGCCCAGTTGAAGGTCGCACTGTAGGCTTTCATGGCATCGCCGAGCTGGTTGCCTGCTTTCTGATAACGCTGCATACCGGCCGTAAAGTCGTCGTGCATGTTGTCGAAATCGTGAAAATAAAAGGCGAGGTCTTTGCCAATCTCGGGCAGGGCGGTGTGGCGCGAAAGAAAAACGGGCTTGCCCAGCTGCATAGCCTCGACCACGGGCAGGCCAAAGCCTTCGGCCAGCGACGGCATCACAAAGGCTTCGCAGTTGTGGTAATACCACGATTTTTCGCCTTCCGAAATCTCATCGATCAAGTGCAGGCGATCGTCGACGGCCAGGTCCGACGCGTGCTGCCGCAGAAAATGCGCGTAGTCTTTATCGGCATGCCGGCCGGCCAGCACCAGCTCCAGCGATGGGTTCGACTGAAGCAGGGGCAGAATACGGTGCTGGTTTTTCATGCGGGATATCACGCCCACGTTGAACAGAAACGGTACCCGGGGACGGTAGGATTTGGGTTCCAGCACCGGCTTCTGCAACCCGTTGGTGCCGTTGTAGATCATGTACACGGGTTTGTTGCCCGTATCGCAGTGGGTCAGCACGTCGTTGCGGCTATACTCCGAAATGCAGACAATGGCATCACTGCGGTCGATGTTCTGTTGCACCTGCGCCAGGTAGCGGGCTTTTTTATGGGCCGGCTTGTCTTCGTTCAGGAAGTTCAGATCGTGGATGGTGAGCAGTACCCGGATGCGTTTGTTGCGCCGGGGAATGTAATCGGAGCTCTGGTAGGTACTGTGCCAGATATCGAAGCCGTTGAGTGAGGGCATCAGAAATTTCTGGAGCGAATGCTGGGGCAGCAGCGGGGCCGAGGCATCGAAGGCCGACCGGATGTGACACGGCCCAAACAAACTAAGTTCGCCAGTGACGGCTCGTTGCTGCAGGGCCCGGCCCAGGTTGAGGCAGTAATAGTACAGGCCCGTGTTAACGTACTTCATTCGTTCGCAGTCGAAAATAACGCGCGTCATACGTGATGGGTCTCCACAAGGGATGGTTTCGTTGAGTAAAGCGTGGGCTCCCAAAAGAACCCTATAGCGGGTAACGACGACGAACGCGGGACTGGTACAAAAAACCGAGTAACTGACCAGGTGAACCAGACTGATTGGCACAGCCGGGCGCGTTCGGGCGGTGTTGCCTGCAACCTCTGGACCCCGGATCGGGTCGGAGTGTTGTAGCGATGACCTGCATTTTTTCCTGAATACGGGTCAATACCCGCCCGAAGTAACTGAGCTGTAAGTAGTTTTGATTATAGTTTATCAGAAAAATACCAGTATTCCCCGGTAAAACCGTTAAAAAAAAGGAGCTGGCCTGCTCGTGCTGGCTCCAAGCAGTATAATGGCGCAGCTGATCCTCGATTGTGAGTTGATGAAACACCCCTTCTCGGGTTTATATACGTACTGCCTGAATCTGGGCGAACACCTCAATACTGAGCTGCGGGCTGCGGGCCGCGATCCGTTGCTGATGTACCTGCCACCCCGCCGGAAACTGCGCCTGCCGGCCGAGCCGCACCACCTGCCCGAGCGCCGATGGCACCGGCTGATGCAGCCCTTTCTGCGCGACTGTCGGGTGTGGCACGCGCCCTTTCAGTCGGGCCGGTTACTGCCCGACAAGCGCCGGTACCCAAACCTGAACGTCGTGCTGACCGTGCATGATCTCAACGTACTGCACGAAGGTAAATCGCCGGCCGACCAGCAGCGGAGTCTGGCCCATACGCAGGCCCTGATCGACCAGAGCGATGCCATCGTGTGCATCTCGGCCTTCACCCGTTCCGATGTGCTGACCCATTGCGATACGGGCAACAAGCCGGTGCAGGTGATCTACAACGGTGCCGGGGCCGTGGCTGCCCCGCCGGCTATGCCTCCCGCGGGGGCGCCCCCGGGCCCGTTTGTGCTGGGCATTGGCTACCTGAACCGCAAGAAAAATTTCCACGTATTGCTGCCCCTGCTGGCCGATAACCCCGACCTGTCGCTGGTGCTGGTGGGCCGCCCCGACGACCCCGATTATGTAGCGCAGCTGCGGGGCACGGCACAGGCGCTGGGCGTAAGCGATCGGCTGCACCTGCCCGGCCCCGTATCCGAAGCCGACAAGAGCTGGTATCTGCACCACTGCCAGGCGCTGCTGCACCCCTCGCTGGCCGAAGGGTTCGGGTTGCCCGTGGTCGAAGCCATGCAGTTGGGAAAACCTGTTTTTCTCTCGCGCCACACCGCCCTGCCCGAAATCGGGGGCAGGGCGGCCGCGTATTTTGCCGATGAGGAACCGGATACCGTTCAGGCCGTATTTCGGCAGGCCCGTCCCGATTTTCAAGCCGCTGACCAAGTTGCGGCCCGGCGGGCGCAGGCAGCCCGCTTTACTTGGGCGGTCAGCGCCCGTCAGTATCTGGCGGTGTATGACAGCCTGCTGGGCTAGGCCGGCCGGGGGCGGCCAGATTTAATTTAAAGCGATTTGGGCTGGGGGGTGTTCTACCCTAAAGCAACCATCATGGCCCACGAGGAGAAGAAGAACAAGAACACCAAGAAGGTAGCAACCAAAGCGCCCAAAGGCAGTGGCCCGAAGGTGCCCAAGTATGAGCAGAACGAAACGAGTATCTCGCCACTCGACCTGTCGCCGAAGGCAAAGAAGAAGTAAGCACCGGTCTGAAGCCGGCACGTTTGCCTGCCGACCAAGACCAGAAAAGCCGCCCTCACGCATGGTGAAGGCGGCTTTTCGCTTTTGACTGATACGAAGCCTGCTGACGCAGGGACGCAAAGGTGCGCCCCTGCGCAACGACTTAGGCGCCGGGATAGCCCGGGTTCTGCGTTTTCAGGTTCGGGTTGTTCAGCAACTCCTGCCGCGGAATGGGCAGCAGCAGGTGCTTCTCCTGCAGCGGACGGTTCGAGCTAGGGTTGATGTGTCCAACGAAGGCGTCGAAACCATTGGTTTTGTCGTTATACACCTTCCGGAGCCGAACCATGTCGAACCAGGTGATCTGCTCGTAGCAGAGCTCGTGCCAGCGCTCGCGCAGCACCGCATCGCGGAAGGTCGCCTGCGTGAAGCTGCCCAGGGCGGGCGTCGTCAGCGTGGCCCGGTCGCGAATCTGCTTCATGGCGTTGTAAGCGGCCTGGGTAGGACCACCCACTTCGTTCTGCGCTTCGGCGTAGATCAGCAGCGTTTCGGCATACCGTATCTGGGGCACGTTTAGGTTGTTCTGCCGTGTACCGGCTACGCCCGACGTACCGTTGGCGGTGCGGTTGAAGTGCTTGAACACGTAGGGGGCGCCCAGGCTGAACGGCGCACCGTTGCCGTTGGTGTAGTAGGTGGTGTAGAAGTACCCCACCTGATCTTTGGCCCGCAGGTCGCCGGTTTCGTAGGACGTGTAGAACGACGGCGTTGGTACCGAGCTACCCGTACCACCCGGCCCGTTGTAGGTAACGGGCTTGAAGTTGGGGTAGAAGTTGTCCATGGGGTTGCCGGCCACCGACGTGTTGTACTGAATCATGAACAGGTGCTCCAGCCGGTTTTTGTTGCTTTCCCGGTGTACGTCGTCGTAGGTCGGGAAGAGGGCAATCGACGCGGGGTTGGCGTTGGCGTAGGTGATCACCTCAAACGCTTTGTCGGCAGCCAGTTTATAGTGCGAGGCACCCTTGCTGAGCGGGAAACCGGCCATGGTCAGATACACCTTGGCCAGCTGCGTTTTCACGGCAGCCTGATTGACCCGGCCCGTGATGTTGGTCCAGGGCAGGCCGGCCGCTTCGGCCGCTACCAGATCGTCGACGATAAGCTTGTAAACATCTTCCTTCGACGTACGACCCGGCATGAATACATCGGCCGGTACTTCCTGCGGATTGAGAATTGGTCTTGTTACCAACGGGATATCACCCCATAGCTGCACCGCGGTGAAGTAAGCCGAAGCCCGCAGGAACCGGGCTTCGCCCAGGATCCGGGCTTTCTGGTCGGCGTTCATCTGCGGGATGCCCGGCGTCCGGTCGAGCACCAGGTTGGCGTTGGCGATTATCCGGTACAGCCCGTTCCAGTAGTTCACGACGTGGATGGTATTGCCGTCGTGCACCAGCCCGTAGAGGTTGTTGAGGTCGGAGTTCTGGGCGGTCTCGGTGGTCGAGGTACCGGTCAGGGCTTCCAGCAACTGCCAGTTGTTGGAGAAAATCCCTGCTCCGTCGCCCATGAACCGCAGACTGGCGTAAGTAGCGGCAATGCCGGCTTCAGCGTGGTCGGGCAACGTGTAGAAAGTATTCGGACTCAGGTTAGACGGGGCCTGTTCATCCAGGAAGCTTTTGCAGCCCGTAAAGGTAGCCAGGGCAAAGCCAACGAGCAGCGCCCGGCTGATGTGTTTGACGTGAGTATGCAGCATACGAAGTAAAGCGGTCTTGTGCGTATCCGGAACGGCTTACAGGCCAATCTGAATGCCCAGCAGATACGTGGTTGGTTTGGGGTAGTTGTGCCAGATCATGCCCTGCGAGAAGGCGCTGTTGCCCGTGCCCTGGTTGGTGGGCGTTACTTCGGGATCGCCAACGATGGGGTCGTCGACCAGCAGGAAGAAGTTCTGAGCCGATGCGTAAAGCCGGAGCCGGTTCATCTTCAGCCGGTTGGTGATTTCGGCCGGGAAGGTGTAGCCCAGCAGCAGGTTACGACCGCGCAGGAATGAGCCGTTTTTGATCCAGTGGCTATCGACGTTGGTTACGTAGCCCGCCCGGGTATCACGCACTTCGGCGATAGGCGTGTTCTGGTTGGAGGGTGTCCAGGCCATCAGCACCGAGGTGTAGCTGTTGGCCAGCGCCTGCCGGTCTTCGCTGGAGTGCAGGTTCATCAGCATCACCTTGTTGCCGTACATATACTGCATCTCGAAGGTGGCATCGAAGTTGCCGAAGCGGAAGTTGTTTGTCAGCGCACCCCAGCCTTTCGGGCTGCCATTGCCAATAATGCTGCGGTCGGCGTCGGTGATGGCGCGGTCGCCGTTCACGTCGAGGTACTTGATGTCGCCGGGCAGAATCGTCAGTCCGTTGCGGTAGCTCGTAAAGCGGGCGGCTTCTTCGCGCTCGGCCTCACTCCAGGTACCCAGGCGCGTCAGGCCGTAGAACGAGCCGACGGGTTCGCCCACCCGGATCACGTTGGTCGGGTTGGTGAAGTTGGGCCCGCCCACGTTGAAGATATCCGAAGGCGTTGCCAGCGAGAGTACCTTGTTGCGGTTCAGCGAGATGTTGAAGGTGGTGTTCCAGGTAAATTTGCCCCGATTCACGTTGACCGTGTTGACTGAAAACTCGAAGCCCTGGTTCTGCATCGAGCCCACGTTGCGCCGGATGGTGGCGTAGCCGCTTGACTGGGGGACCGGTGCATCGAGCAGCATGTCGGTAGTCAGGCGGTAGTAGTAGTCGGCTTCGAGGTTTACCCGGCCCTTAAACAGGCCCAGTTCAACGCCCACATCGGTCTGAGCCGTTTTTTCCCAGCGCAGATCGGGGTTGGCCAGCCGGCTGATACCCGTACCACCCGCCCGCGTGTCGCCATAGACCGTGGCATAGTTCGAACTCAGCAGCGAGAGCGAGGTGTAAGGCGGAATTTCGGAGTTACCCGTCAGCCCGTAGCTGGTGCGCAGTTTCAGGTTCGAAACAACCGGATTACCCTTCAGGAAGTTTTCTTCCGACACCCGCCAGGCCAATGCTGCCGAGGGGAAAAAGGCAAACTTGTTGTTTTCGCCGAACTTCGACGATCCGTCGGCCCGACCCGTCAGCGTAAACAGGTACTTGTTCTGGAAGCCATAGTTGATCCGGCCGAAGTACGAGTTGAAGGCAAACCGATCGGCAAACGACGTCACCTGCGGGTTGGTAGCCCCGGCCCCCAGGTTGTTGAAACCGAAGTAGTCGGTCGCAAAGCCACTCACCGATGCTCCGATGCCGAAGCGGCTGGTTTCCTGCCACGAAATACCCAGCAGTCCCGTAAACGAGTGGTCGGTACCGATCTGCTTGTTGTAGGTCAGGTAGTTTTCAATCGACCAGAAGTTGGTGCGGTTGTTATTGCCCGACGCGTTGCCGTTGCCGCCGATGTTCAGTGTGCGGGTCTGCGACTGGTTGATTTCCTGGGTCTGCACGTTGGTACCCAGTACCGACCGAAACTCCAGCCCTTTGGCCAGGTTGAGGTTGAGGTACAGGCTTCCCAGAATGGTCTGCGTGTTCTGGATGTACCGGCGATCCATCAGGCGGTGTACCGAGCTCATCGATCCCTCGGCCTGCGGATAATCGCGGTTCTCGGCGAAAATACCGGTGTCGGGGTAGCGTACGGGCAGGAAGGGAAAGTCTTCCACAATTTGCCGCGCCACGGCGTCATTCACGTCGACGAGGTTTTCGGTCTGGTAGTTGTAGTTCAGCGTACCGCCGATTTTGAGCCACGACTTCACCTGATCGTCGATGGTGAAGCGGCCCGAATACCGTTTCATGTACGAGGTTTTGATCAGCCCCTGATCGTCGCGGTAGTTCAACGACAGCGAGTACTGGGTGCGTTCGCTACCCCCGCTGAAGCCCAGCTGGTGGTTTTGCGACAGCTTGTTCTGGGCCGATTCCTTGAACCAGTCGGTATCGTAGAGCGGGTTCAGGTTGGCATCGAATACGCCCGGGTGGGCTGCGCTGAACGATTTGCGTCTGGCAATGGGGTCGAGGTTGGCGTATTTGCCGGCTGCCCAGCCTGTGGGGTCATACTTGGCGATATTGGCGTAGGCCAGGTCTTCAACGGCCAGGTACTCCTTGGCATTGAGTACTTTGGGCTTGTTGGGACCGATGGTGTTTACGCTGAATTGCCCGTCGTAGGTCACCCGGCTTTCGCCCGCTTTCCCCTTGCGGGTTGTAATCAGGATAACGCCGTTGGCACCCCGCGCCCCGTAAATGGCCGTCGACGAAGCGTCTTTGAGCACTTCGACGTTGGTGATGTCGTTGGGGTTGATGTAGTCGATCGGGTTGCTAAACTGATCGCCCGTGCTTTGCGGCAGCATAACACCATCGACCACGTAAAGCGGGTTGTTCGAGGAGTTAATGGAGCTGAAGCCCCGAATCCGTACCGTGGTCCGGCCACCGGGCCGCCCCGAGTTGGTGTTGACCTGCACGCCCGGCAACCGGCCCGACAGCTGCTGGTTGAGCGACGGCGCCGGCCGCTCGAGCAGCTCGACTTCCTTCACGCCCGATACCGCCCCGGTCAGGTCCGACTTGCGGGCCGTACCGTACCCGATCACGACAATCTCATCGAGCACCTTGTTGTCGGGCTTCAGCGACACCGTAATGGCAGTCTGCGATCCCACAGTAATTTCCTGCGGCACGTAGCCAACGTAGGAGAAAACCAGCACTGCATTGGTTTCCGGCACTTCGAGCCGGTAGCGGCCCTCGGCGTCGGTGACGGTACCGCGCTGTGTCCCTTTCAGAATAACGCTGACGCCCGGAATGCCTTCGTTCTTCTCATCCGTCACCCGTCCGTCGATGGGCCGGTCGGCCCGAAGACGGGCAAACGCACCGGGCGTGGCGGCATAGGCGTCGGTAAACGCGGGCTGGCCGGCTGTCAGAAAGCAGGCGAGCAGAAACTGGCCCGTAAGCCAGCCCGCGGTGGGCCGGATCGATACAGGTAAGGGTTTGTTCATACCGTTAAGGTGTTTAGATACCGATAGGTTGTAGATCAGTTAGCTATCTACTTTTCCTTTCGGATCTATAGAGAAAATACACCGTTGTTTATACTGATACTTTTTAAAATTTTATTAAAATAGTGACAGGAAAGGTTGACCAGTGGATGCGTACAGGGGCCAGCGCAGGTCAGGCGTCGTCTATTGCCTGGCCTATCGGATGATTGGGGGGCTTGTGGGGGGCGTAACCATCGTCGAAAACAACGGCAGCCGCCCCCACGCATGGTGAAGACGGCTGCCGGCCGCTGGCCGATTCGGACGAAGCAGCGTATCAGAACGTGTACCGGGCGCCCAGCTGTACGGAGTAGGGGGTACCCTGTTTCTGGGTGGTGCCTACGTTCTCGTTAACCCGGTAGTTATACTGGCGCGTGGTGGCGTTGAAACCCGATGGGGTTAGCAGCGTCTGGTTGACCAGGTTATAGTTGCCGCCCCAGTTACGCCGGGAGACTGCTTCGCCCCCCCGCGTCGTTACGCCGTCGAGCACCTGGCCCAGCAGGTTGGCAAAATTGAACACGTCGATGCTCAGGGCCAGCGACTGGGTTTTATAGGTTTTGATCGACTTGGCCAGCCGCACGTCGAACGTACCCGAGAACGGGTTTTCGCCCCCGTTGCGGTCGAAAATGCGGCCCAGGCTGTTGCGGATCGCGCCGGCCGCTCGGTTGTCGGGGTTGTCGAGCACTTTCTGCATCGATGTCCGCACCGCCTGGCTGACTTCCGGATTGGCCGGATCGAACACAAACGCCAGATCGTTATCGGTACCGGGGCCACCCACAAAGTCGCCGTTGATGTCGCCGTCGACCGTCAGGGAGTAGCGGGTGCCGCCCATGCCCGTAAACCGGACGCTCAGTACCACTCCGCCAAACGAGGGCGTCGAGCCGTACGCCACAAGCTTATGCCGGAACTGGTTGTCGGAGTAGTTGATCTCGTCGAGGCTGCGTGGATCGCTCTTGATGGGGCGGAAGGTGGAGGTGTTGGCCACGTTGCCGTTGTAGGAGGTGTTGTCGCGGGCATCGTTCCAGGTGTAGCTGAACGCCAGCGACCCGTTGCGGGGCAGCCGGATTTCACCATCGACAATGAAGCTGAGCGTTTGCAGTCTGGCACCGTTGGTCAGCATCAGCGTGCGGCCCACGGCCTGCGTTTTGCGACCCAGCACGTTGTTGGTCTGGCCGCTGTTGGGCGCAATCGAACTGGCCGGTACAAACACGCCCCGGTTGGCTTCGTTGCTCAGCGTAAAATACGGCTGGTCGACCAGGTTACGGTCGAGGTAGACGTAGTTATTCACGGTGCGGGCGTAGAGTAGGTTGGCACCCAGCCGCACGTTGTCGCCGAAGAAGTGGCTATACGACAGGTTGGCTTTGTAGATGGTCGGCACCTGGAAGTTCGGGTCGTTGAGGTTGATCGTCGACACGTAGCTGGCACCGGCCGGGATGCCGGGGGCCGTGCCCGGATCGTTGCGATAAGCCACAAAGTCGGGGCGGGGCACCAGATTGGGCTGGCTGGCATTGGCCGGCCGTGTCACATCGATGGAGGCCACTTTGGTGCCGCTGTTCTGGATGTTGTTGACCTGCGCGTAGTTGATCACGTAGGCCGAGAACGCCCCGCCCCCCAGCCGGATAATGTCGCGGTTCTGGTTTTTCACGTTCCAGGTCAGCTGCAGCCGGGGCTGAATGTTGTTCCAGTCGGTTGGGTTGGCATCGGTGCGCAGCCCCAGTTCACGCGCCACCACCGGGTTGTAATCGCCCTTGGTGAGGTAGCTCGTCAGGTCCCAGCGCAGACCGGCCTGCACCGCCAGATCGGGGCGGGGGTTAAACTGCACCTGCCCGAACAGCGACGCGTTGAGGACGTACTGCTGTACCGACGGAATGCCGTTGATGGGCACTTCGCGGGCATAACGCGACGGGTTCAGAGCCGCAAACTCGCGCAGGTTGTTGAAGACAAACCGCCCGTTCTGTTCGTTCGAAATGTAGGTGTCGAGGTACGTCAGTGTGTTGTCGGTGCCGAACGTAAAGTCGTAGCGGCCCTTGTTCCAGTAGAGCGTATTCACCAGCTGAACCTGCTTCTCCAGGTTGCGTTCGGGCGTAAAGCGCTGCCCGCCCAGCTGCACCGACGTGCTGCCGTTGCGGCCGTTGGGCAGCACCGAGTTGACCGTGACAATGGCGCGCGGAATGTTGGCCGAGGGCAGCAGGCTGTTGGTTTCGTAGTTCCGGGTCGAGTACTGGTACTGCACTTTCAATTCGTTGACCAGCGTGGGTTTGATGGTCGACCGCAGCGAGAGCAGGGTGCTGTTTTCGCGCGATTTGAAGTTGCCATACACCTCAAACAGGTTGATGGCCGAGTTGTCGTTGTTGCTGTTGGGGTTGTTCCAGTCGCTGTAGTTGTTGCGCAGGGTCAGCGTGTTTTTGGCGTTGATCTGCCAGTCGAACCGCGTAAAGACGGTGTTGGCCACCGTTTGCCGGTTAAACTCGCCTACCTGCTGCGCCGTGCTGAGACCGTATTTCTCGCGGCCAATCTGAATCACACTGTCGAGTACGGCCTTGCTGATGTTCAGGGCGTTGGCATCGGCATCCTGCCGGATATCGGCAATGTAGAACGGGGCCGACTCCGTTTGCCGGTCGAGGGCCACGAAGTAATGCAGCTTGTCTTTGATGATGGGGCCACCCAGGCTGAAGCCATACTGGAAGCGGCTGAAATCGGCCACCCGGACGTTGCCCCGCATGTCGCGCGGACTCGACAGCCCATTGGCGTTGTAGTAGGTAAAGGCCGTGCCGGTAAGGGTGTTGGTGCCCGATTTGGTCACGGCGCTTACCGTGCCGCCACCCTGCCGGCCCTTGGTTACGTCGTATTCGTTGGCGACTATCTCAAACTCGCGGATGGCCTCGAGCGAGAGCGAAAACGGACCACTGCCCAGCGCACCACTCGTCAGGTTGTTTCGGGCGCTGGCCCCGTCGATCAGGTAGTTGGTGCTGGACGCGAGCTGCCCGCCCACGCTGCCGCCATTGCTCAGGGGCGAGAGCGCCAGCAGGTTGGTGAAGCTGCGGTTGAAAACGGGCAGTTTGGTCAGGTTATCGGCCGTGATGGCGGTGCTGGCCCCCAGCCGGTCGACACGGTTTTTGAGGCTCGTACCCGTAACCACCACTTCCTGCACCTGCTGCTCGTTTTCCGAGAGGGTGGCGTTCACCGTAATCAGATCGCCCTGGTTGAGCTGGTAGCCAGTGCGGGTCTGGGTGGCAAATCCGATAAACGAAAACGTAAGGGTGTAAGGGCCGCCCAGGGGCAGTTGCTGGATGATGAACCGGCCGTCGACTTTGGTTTGGGTGCCGGTTTTAAACCCGGTCGATTCGTTGCGAATCTGTACCGTAACGCCGGGCAGAGCGGCCCCGGACGCATCTTTGACCAGCCCCGACACGGTAGCGTCGGTAGCCTGTCCGAAGGCCGACAGCCGACCCAGCAGGAGCAGGGTCAGCAGCAGCACGCGCGAACGTTGTTGAGTGAGGAAGGAATCGAAAACGTGTTGCATAAAACGGGTTATTGTTGAAATCGGGTGCAAAAGTCCCGCTTCCCGGCCCGCACCAGGTGTTAAGTTTTAACATGGCTTTAAGGCTTAATAAACCGTTGATCTGCGGACGTTTTGGGCCCGAAATCTTCTCGATTCGATAACAGTAGCGCCACACCGGCGTAATGGCGGCTGCTTATACTACCGGACCGGCTGCCGGTTGAGCTTTTTGGAAACCGTCTGGCGGGTCGTACCGGTTAGGTCGGCCATTTCCTGGTAGGAGAGCAGACGCAGGGCGTTGTGGACGCGTCCGTCAGCGTCGGTGATCGACTGGTTGTAGGCGCGCTGGAGCGCCTGCAGCCGGGTATCGGTGTCGGCATGAGCCATGTGGAGCAGCCGCGTCTCGGCCTTGCACCACCGCCGAACCACTACCCGGTTGAACCACTCGGCCACAACCGGATCGTGGATGATGATGTGCCGGAAGTAAGCCAGCTCTACGGCCAGCAGGCTGGCTGCCGTAGCGGCCTGGGCAAATTCGAAAAACTCGACCCCATCGGAATCGAGGTAGTGGAGGTTGCCAAACGTTTCGCCGGGCAGCAGCAGGTCGTAGGTGACCCGCTCGCCCAGGGGTCCCAGGCTCCCAATCTTGACCGCCCCCGTGTCGATCAGAAAAATAAACGGCGATTCATCGGTGGGTTTATAGAGAAACTGCCCAGCCGCCACCCGCATGGATGTAACGGCGGACTGCTGGCGGAGGAAGTCGGGTATAGCGAACATAACGACCGATCCGTTGTCTCGGCTCGTCACCACCGTGACGGGCCGAGACAACGGATCGGTCGGTAAAGGTACCGGTAGCGGCAGGCTTCTGATGCCTGTTTTACAGGGACGGTGCGTACTTGTACCATTCTTCCGACTTTTGTGTACCGGCCACCTGTGTTGGAGGAGCCTGTTGCAGCATACATTCCCGTCGACCTCATGAACGACCCCACGCAGACCGGGCCGCAGCCGCCCACGCCCTTCGCCCAGACGTACTTCCACGGCACCAAAGCCGACCTGCGGGTCGGCGATCGGATCGAGTGCGGGTATTCGTCGAACTTTGGCGCCCGGCAAAAGGCGGGCTACATTTTTCTGACGGCCACCCTCGACGCGGCTATCTGGGGCGCTGAACTGGCACTGGGCAACGGCCGGGAGCGGATTTACCTCGTCGAGCCGACCGGCCCCATCGAAGATGATCCCGATCTGACCGATCGGAAGTTTCCCGGCAATCCCACCCGATCGTACCGGTCGCAGCACCCGTTTGTGGTCGTGGGCGAGGTGGTGGGCTGGCAGGGACACGATCCCGACCGGGTGCAGGCCATGAACGAGGGGCTGGCCCGCCTGCACGCGGAGGGCATACGGTCGCTCAATGACGAGCCGGCCTCCGACAGTTAGTTGAACGAGGAGCGAAAGGCCAGTGGTGTCTGACTGGTCTTGCGTTTGAAAAACTTGCTGAACGACTGCAAATGCTCGGACCCCACCCGGTTTTTTAGTACTTACCTGTGCCAGCCGGTCAATTCGAGCCGTGGCACCGGTCCCCGGGGTAGTGACTTTTAGCCCCTGCGTCGGTCTTGCTAGTGCAAGGTTCCGTCGCTACCAACTACCGGTCGGGGCGGCCCACCCACCGAAATCATGAAAAAACTCGCGTTTATCGACGCACTCAGAGGGCTGGCCATTCTGTGTGTGCTGATGATTCATACCGATCAGTACGGAACGACCAGTGTGGCCCGGCTACCGCAGCTGGTTATTGCGCAGGGCATGCGGGGCGTGCAGCTCTTTTTTCTGGTCAGCGCCTTCACGCTGTTCTACTCGTTCCGGCACCGATCATCGGCCGATGCGAAGCCCATCCGGAATTTTTACATACGCCGGTTTTTTCGCATCGCCCCGCTCTACTACCTCGGTATTGTGTATTACCTGTTTCAGGAGGGGCTGGGACCGCGCTACTGGCTCGGCGACGAAACGCATATTACGCCCGCCAACATCGTGGCCAATGTTCTGTTTCTGCACGGGTTCAATCCCTACTGGATCACGAGTGTGGTGCCCGGCGGCTGGTCCATTGCGGTCGAAATGCTGTTCTACGCGGTGCTGCCCGTGCTGTTTTTTCAAGTTAAAAAGCTGAACGACGCCTTTACGGCTTTTGTGATGAGTCTGCTGCTGAACGCCGGGCTACGGGCCCTGTTCACGACGTTTCCGCTTATCACTGACAGCCGGCTCTGGAACGACTACCTCATTATGTACCTGCCGAGTCAGTTGCCCGTTTTCTGCCTGGGTATCCTGCTCTATTTTGTGGTGGTCGCCAACGAAAGCATACGCCAGCTATCGGGCCGGTCGATTCTGCTGCTGACCGGCTTGCTGTTTGCCCAGCTGATCACGGGCAACCAGTATCTGTTTCCCGATTACCTCGTGTTCAGCTTCGGATTTCTGGGGTTGGCCTATGGGCTGAGTCAGTACCGGTTCGTCGGGTTTGTCAACCCCGTTGTCAACTACATCGGCACCATCAGCTTCAGTCTGTATCTGGTGCATTTCGCCGTACTGCATGGCCTGACCAAACTGGGACTGGTCGACTTCGTGGCCGATGGTACGCTCAATTACCTGATCCGGTTTGCGCTGGTGCTAACCGTGAGCGTGGGCGTAGCCAGTATCGTGTACCGGGTGGTCGAAGTGCCGGGGCAGGCGCTGGGGCAGAAGCTCATCGACGGGCTGGAGCAGCGGGCAGGCCGCCGGGCTGATAGCCGCGCCCGCGTCGTTGAAGTTCCGGAGCGCCACTGACGCGAACTGGGCTGCCAGCGGGTACGGCCGGCCGGTCGCCGGGGATTATGAAATCCGCAATCCTCATTCTGGCTACAAACTACCCGGATCTGACTACAGCCGTCATGTCGTCGACGCGGACCTTTGCCCTGTCACTAAAAACATGACAGCTATGGAGACCTACACAGGTAATGAACAGGAGCAAGGCGCACCAACGCCGATGACGTCTGAGTCGACCGCGTCGAAAATTTGGTTGATCACGGGGGCTTCGAAAGGGTTTGGCCGGGTCTGGGCCAACGCGGCTTTGCAGCGGGGCGATCGTGTGGCTGCAACGGTCAGAGACGAGGGAACCCTGTCGGAACTGGTCAGCCAATACGGCGACGCGATACTGCCCATTCTGCTCGACGTAAACGATCGCGATGCCTGCTTTGCAGCAGTCGACAAGGCACTGGCGCATTTCGGCAGGATCGATGTGCTGGTCAATAATGCCGGGTATGGGCATTTCGGCTTCGTCGAAGAAATTTCGGAAGCCGAAGCCCGGCAGCAGGTCGACACCAACCTGTTTGGATCGCTCTGGCTGATTCAGGCCGTTTTGCCCGGTATGCGACGCCAGCAAAGCGGTCATATTCTGCAGGTATCGAGTATTGGCGGGGTGATGGCTTTTCCGAACCTGAGCATTTACCATGCCACCAAATGGGCTGTGGAGGGCCTTTGCGAATCACTGGCGCAGGAAGTAGCCCCGTTCGGCATCCGCGTCACGCTGATTGAACCCTCGGCTTACGCTACCGACTGGGCAACGGTGTCCGCCAGTCGTAGTGCGCCAAACGATGCTTACAACGGTATGCGGGAGGCCATTCTGGCCAACAGCGGTGGTATGACCTTTGGGCGGCCCGAAGCAACGGCAGCAGCTGTCCTGACGGTGGTCGATGCCCCCGTTGCGCCACTTCGGCTTTTTCTGGGTAAAATGCCGTTCAGCCTGATCGGACCAACCTATCAGAAACGGCTGGAGACCTGGGCGCAATGGCGAACAGTGTCTGAGCAGGCCGACTAACGAAAAAAGCGTATCATGGTATTAGGGAAACCTGATCGGCGTATCGCAACCAGGTTTCCCTGCCCTCGTTTAGCGTCGCTATGAGTACTACGGCAAAACACATGCTGGTAAAGTCGGTATCTGAACTGCACAGGCTAATGCGGTTGCCCGGACCTTTGCATCCGCTGATCAGTCTGATCAATATGGATCAGGTGACGCCGGCAGGCTACACCGAGCCAGTTCAGGTCGTACTCGATTTTTACGGAATCTCCCTGAAGAAAAACGTAGTCGGCAAACTGCGCTATGGCCAGCAGTACTATGATTTTGATGAAGGCGTGCTGGCCATGACTGCCCCCAAACAGGTACTGTCGGTCGCCAACGGCGAAACGTATCAGGTATCGGGCTGGTGGCTGGTTTTTCATGCCGATTTCATTCTGAACTACCCTTTGGGAAAACGAATCAGACAGTACGGCTACTTTTCCTACGCGGTCAACGAAGCGCTGCACCTGTCCGAAAACGAAGAAGCGATGCTGGAATCTATTTTCCGGCAAATAGAACGGGAGTATAAGACATCGATCGACTCGTTCAGCCAGGACGTTATGGTGTCACAGCTCGAGTTGCTGCTCAACTACTGCAACCGCTTCTACAACCGACAATTTCTGACCCGAAAAGCGCCCGGCAACGAACTGCTGGTCAGACTGGATAGCCTGTTGGTCGACTATTTCGACCACCGTGTGCAGGAGCAGGGGCTACCTACCGTGCAGTACGTGTCGACGCAACTCAATGTGTCGGCCAATTACCTGAGCGATATGCTGCGGGCTATTACCGGGCAGAGCACCCAGCAGCACATTCACAATAAACTTATTGAAAAAGCGAAAGAAACACTGCTCACAACGGATTTATCGATCAGCGAAATAGCCTTTCAACTGGGATTTGGGCATTCGCAGTCATTCAGCAAACTGTTCAAACACAAAACCGATTATTCGCCCCTGGCTTTCAGGCGGTTATTCAACAACGGCTGATACACAAAACCCCGTTTATGCGGCAGGTGCAGGCCCGCCTGGGGGGGGGGCGGGAGCCGGATAGCACGGGCTGGGGCACGGGGCGTCGGGCCGATTAACAAATTGTGAACAGGCCTCTCGGCCGGCCTAAACCGCGTAGGTTTGCGGCCTGTTTCCTCTTTACAACCGTCATGAAACTCTGGATTACCCTCGGCGTACTCGGTGGTTTGGCCCTGTCTGGCTGCCACTCGACCCGCCCCACCCGTTCGGCTCCGGCCCAATCCGTCACTACCATTGCGTTCGGCTCGTGCAGCGACCAGAAACGCCCGCAACCGCTCTGGGATGATATCGTGGCCCAGAAACCCGATGTATGGGTGTGGCTCGGCGATAACATTTATGGCGACTCGGAGAATATGGATACCCTACGCGCCAAGTACAACCGCCAGAAAAATAATCCTGTTTATCAGCAGCTGCGTCGGCAAACGCCCATCATCGGCGTCTGGGACGATCACGATTACGGCGTTAACGACGGCGGCAAAGAGTACCCGCGCCGGCGCGAAAGCCAGCAGCTGATGCTCGATTTTATGGACGTGCCGGCCGGCAGTCCGCTGCGCACGCAGGAGGGCGCTTACTCGGTACATACCTACGGCCCGGCGGGGCAGCGCGTGAAAGTGATTCTGCTCGATGGCCGCTACTTCCGCGACCCGCTCCGGAAAAATGGCAAAGACAACGTGCCCGATCCAACGGGCGATATGCTCGGCGAAACGCAGTGGCAGTGGCTGGAGCAGCAACTGACCGGCTCCGACGCCGATGTGCACGTAATCGGCTGCGGCATTCAGTTTCTGTCCGATCAGCATCCCTACGAGAAGTGGGCTAATTTTCCGGTGGCCCGCCAGCGTCTGCTCGATCTGCTGGCCCGCACCAAACCCAAAGGCACGCTGCTCATTAGCGGTGACCGCCACATTGCCGAGTTTGCCAAAACCCGCCTGCCCGGCCTGAACTACGACCTCTTCGAGATCACGAGCAGCGGCCTGACGCACGTGTCGAAAGCGCACGAAGAACCCAACCCGTACCGTGTTGGCGAGATGGTAGCCAAACTCAACTATGGCCTCATTACGATCAACTGGGACGCCAAACCGCTGTCGGCCACGCTGCGCATCAACGGCGACGAGGGGGCTACCCACGCTGAGCAGACAGTGCAGTTCTAGGCGCTGCTGAATGCATACCCGTATCGTACGCAAACGGGGTGTTGGTACCAGATCCGGTCTGGCGCCAACACCCCGTTTTTGATCTGGAGCAGACCGCTTACTTCAGCATCTCAACGGTGTTGATTTCGGGCCCACCGCCGTGGTTGGCCGAGCCCGCCACAATGTAAATGTGATTGTTGTAAACGACGGCCTGCGTGCCGTGGCGCCCCTGGTTGAGTCGGGGGCCGGCTGTCCAGCGCCCCGTTTTGGGGTCGAGGGCTTCGGCTTCGTTGTGAGCCAGCACCTGCTCGGTTTCGCCCCCGATGATCCAGACCTTGCCGTCTTTGGTGACGGCTGTGCTGCCCCCCCGCAGCGTGGGCAGGTTCGATGCCGCCGGCAGGGTAGACCATCGGGCCGTTTTGAAATCGTACACATCCACGTCGGGCACGGTCAGCTGCAGCACCTTGTTGATGCGGGCCGTGGAGAGTCGGCCGCCGGCCACGTACAGCTTACCGTCGGCCACGGTTACCTGTACATGATCGCGGGGGTGGGGGGCGTCGGCCAGTCGTTTCCAGGTATCTGTTTTCGGGTCGTACTCATCGAGCCAGGCCACATGCCCGTCGTAATGCCCGTCGGTAATGCCGCAGACCATGTAGATTTTGTCGTTGTAAACCACCGTACCACCGGCCCCGCGCTGTTTCTCGGCCGGAATAACCGGCCCCAGCCGCCACGCGCCCTGTTTGGGGTTGTAAATGTAGATGTTGGGCAGCACCGTTTCGTGCGGGTAGCTGCCCCGGAAAGCCCCCATCACGTAAATCTCGCCCCGGTAGCTGACGGCCTGAAAGTGGTTCATTTCGACCGGGGGAGCAGGCAGCCGTTGCCAGACCAGCGTTTTCAGGTTCAGCGCTTCGAGCGGCTTCATGCCCCGCCCGCCCAGCGCGTACAAACTGTCGCCGATCAGCGTAGCCGCATTTTCGTGGCGGGTCGAGCAGGTATTCTGGGGCGTAACCGGCTGCCAGGTCTGCGCCTGAGCGAGTAGGCAAAAGGGGAGCAGCGAGCTGCCAAGCGCCAGTGCAAAACGGGTTAGAGACGATGCGTGCATGAAACAGGGTTGAATGTAGGCGGAGTTTTGATTCCGGTCAGGGAAAGGTAGCGCATAGCCGCCGGATTTCGGCGCACAATCGGCTCCCCCGTTTACCGCGTCAGCTGTAGTGAGCTGTCGTTGATGGCGAACGATTTGTTTTTGAGCAGGGACAGCACCTCGGCGCCAGCCAGCAGCACGGGTCCGTAGCCGTGGGCCGCAAATACATTGATGGGCCGGTGGTAGTAGAAGGCCGGATCGAAGCCCATGCCCGTACCCACACACGTACCGTCGACCTGCCCGCCGGGCGTGACCTTGGTACTTACCGCATTCCAGCCCAGCAGTGCCATGGGTGCATAGGCCATGGGATCGAGCCAGCCCCGGTTGATACCGCGCGCCAGGCTGTAGACGTAAATGGCCGTTGCCGATGTTTCGAGGTAAGAGTCGGGCCGGTCGAGCAGCTGATGCCAGAAGCCTGAGCCCGATTGACAGGCAGCCAGGCCGCGCGCGTGGGCCCGGTACAGATCGAGTACGGCTGGCCGGCCGGGGTGGCTGGCGGGCAGTACCTCGAGCAGTTCGGCCATCGTCATCAGCGCCCAGCCGTTGGCCCGCGCCCAGCGAAACTCGGGATGAATGCTCATGCCTTCGACCCAGCCGTGCATAAACAGGCCCCGGTCGCGGTTAAACATCCGCTTCGAAAATTGCAGCACCTGCTTCACCGCTTCGTCGTAGTATTTTTTGTCGCCCGTCAGCTTGCCCATCTGCGCCAGCGCCGGAACGCTCATGAACAGATCGTCGAGCCAGAGTGTGTTGGCCTGGGGCCGGTTGCGGGCCAGCGTACCATCGGCCAGCCGGTGCTCTTTGGTCAGAATGTAGTTGATATAGGTATCGATCTGCGGACGCAGATTGGTTGGCAGGCTGCCCGCCCGCGACGCTTTGATCATGGCGGCACACATGGCGCCGGCATCGTCGAGGGCGTGGGGCGCCAGCATCGGCCGCAGGGGTGTGTTAGCCGTTGGGTCGGCCGCCACCTGCGCCTTGAAATACGGGATCAGGTCGACCAGAAAGCCCAGGCGCTTCGTGGTGTAGGCCGCATAGCGCGGGTCGCCGGTGGCCTCACTGGCCAGCAGCATACCGGCATAGGTAACGCCCCACTCGTAGCTCGTCAGTCGGAAATCGCCGGGCTTGATGATCGCGTTGGGGTTGAAGGGCTGCTTCAGATCCTGAATGGGGGTATTCGACTGCCGATCGATCAGTACAGCCGGGGTGGCGCCATCGAGGTACGTGTACACCCGGTTCAGCACGGCCTTCACGCTGTCGGGCCGGGGGGCGCCGTAGGGTACCGGGTAGTCGGGCTGCAGCAGGTGTAGTGGGGTGGTCGAGTCGTTGGCTTTGGGAGTGTTGGGCTGGGCAGACAGCAGGCTGGCCGCCGTAAGCAGGGCGGTACCGGTCAGTAGTAGTGATTTAGTCACGGGTTTGGCGGAATGGAAAAACGCAGGTATTTCGTTCTGAAAAGCCAAAACCACCCCGGCAATACTCACCCCCGACCGGTCTGGTCGGGGGTATCAGGTCCGTCAGCGCCGGGCACCCACCAGCGTCAGCAGTTGCTTATAGATCACGTTGTTTTTCCAGAACAGCTGCGCCACCATGGGCACGTGCTTTTTGCCGGGTATGGGCGTAAACTGGTGCTGCACGCCCAGGGCCTGGAGTTTCTGCCGGAATTTCTCACTGCTGCTGGCAATGCTGGGGTAGGTCTTGCCCCCCACAAACAGGAGCATGGGCGGGCTGTCGGCCGATACATGGTACATGGGCGATACCGCTTTCCAGACGGCCGGGTTCTGGCCGAAGGGCACCAGATACTGCCGGTCGTTGGGGTATTCCATCTTGGTCAGGTAATCGTACATGTCCAGTCCGGCCGGATCGTCGAGAATGGCGCCTTTCACGGGATTGGCGCTCAGGCCCAGGTCGGTAAAAAGGCGGGTGTTGGTGGCCAGCAGCGCAGCCAGCCCCGCCCCGGCCGAGTGGCCCATTACGTAGATGCGGGCGGGGTCGCCACCGTAGTCGGCAATGTGCTGCTGGGTCCAGCGCACGGCCCGGGCCGCGTCGTTTGCCATGGCCGGCACTTCTACCGCTGGCGCCAGCCGATAGTTGATCACCACGGCCACCACGCCCTGTTTGGCCAACTGCCGGCCAATAAACCAGTAAATGTTTTTGCTGCCGCTGTTCCAGCTGCCGCCGTGGATGAATACCACCACCGGGCGTTTGGTGGCCGACGACCGGCGGGGGGTATACACATCGAGCCGATGCCGCTCGGTATCGAAATCGGGCGCGTCGGCCGCCACGTAGGCCAGGTTCTTAACGCGCCGGCTGGCGGGCCAGGCCAGGGCGTTGTCGCAGGTAAAAAACAAACCGATGAGTAACAGGAGGGTGATGGCCAGCAGTGGGCGGCCGAAACGGTAGGTACGCATGAAGCAGGAATGGTGGTTAACGATCGGCAGCGGACCAGCCGGCCCCGGCCATACCGTTAAAAACCAATTCGCTCGCGCGTTTGTTGGAGGCCCATGGCGCGGGCCAGTTCGAGCGCTATCCGGTCGTCGTACCGGCGCTTCCAGTGGTCGGCTTCGAGCCGCAGCTTGTCGAGTTCGATCTGCTGTTTCTCGACCAGCAGCTGCAGGGTTTCAAGCGCGTGGGTATCGAGCTGGGGCGTGGCCACGGCGTCGAGGGCCAGCGGCTCATCGGTCAGCAGGGCGACCACCGAAACCTGCAGGACCTCGGCAATCTGGGTCAGCCGGGCAATGGTCAGGTCTGTTTTGCCCCGCTCAATGTCGCCGTAGGCTGTCGTCGACAGGCCCAGCAGATCGGCCATGTTTTCCTGCGAAAAACCGTGCTGCAGGCGATGAAGTCGTATTTTTTCGGCAATTGCCCGTTTCATCTCAAGTAGGAGCGATAAATTGTAAACCAAAACCGACCGGGATTTTCGGGAGGATAACGCAATTTTGTGCCAATCGGTGCGGTTTCCAACGCCCGGCCCACCGGACGCAGGCTAACCGGGCGGGTGGGGCTGCCAGCCGAAACTTACCGGCTCGTTAAACTGTTTTTAAACCAGGAAGTAAATACCCTTTATGAATTACGAAAAAGAATTCCGCAAGTACGCCGTGCATCACATGGGCCTCAACGGCCTCACGGTGGATGGATATGTAAACCATACCGTCGAAAACATGACCCGTTCGGTTATCGAAGAACGCCCGATGAACTTCCGCGAAGTGGACGTTTTCTCGCGATTGATGGCCGACCGGATTATCTTCATGGGCCTGCCCGTCGACGATAACATCGCCAATATCATTGTGGCCCAGTTGCTCTTTCTGGAGTCGGCCGATCCCAAGAAAGATATCCTGATGTACCTGAACAGCCCCGGCGGTTCGGTTTATGCAGGGCTGGGTATCTACGACACCATGCAGTACGTTCGGCCCGATGTGGCTACTGTCTGCACCAGCCTGGCAGCCTCGATGGGTGCCGTTCTGCTGGCTGGCGGTGCCGCCGGCAAACGTACGGCACTGCCCCACGCCCGGGTTATGATTCACCAGCCATCGGGTGGCGCACAGGGACAGTCGGTCGACATCGAAATCACCGCCCGCGAAATCGTGAAACTCCGCGTGGAGCTGTACGAAATTCTGGCGCACCACTCGGGTAAGACCGTCGAAGAAATTGAGCGTGATTCGGATCGCGACAAATGGATGCGTGCCGAAGAAGCCAAAGAATATGGTCTGATCGACGAAGTACTGCGTCGGGAAAAATAAGCGGCTGCCATCGGCCGGTCGGGGTCGTTTGGGGCGACGGTTCACATGGGTGGGCCGACGCGCCAGACGACCTTTTTTTGTGGCCCGCCGGGCTGGCCGGCAAGCGGGTCGCCCGATCAGGCAACAAACTGACAGCCAGCCGGCGCGGAGTGGCCTGCGGGGCCGTCGCGGAAACGTCACTGAACCGGGCTCAGGCGTTGCCTTTCTGGCCGTATAGTAATAAATTTGCTCGGAACCGACGACCCTGGTCAACTGGGGTCGTTGTTGTTTTAGGGCCTTTATCCTGCCAGCGGACAGGCCCGTTTACTGGCTGGCCGTACACCTACTGATAAGTTTAGCGTTCATGACCCAAATTAGTTGTTCGTTCTGTGGACGACGGAAGAATGAAGTGTCCATGCTGCTGTCGGGCATCGACGCGCACATCTGTAACAACTGCATTGAGCAGGGACACCAGGTGGTGATGGAAGAAGCGCGCCCGCAACGGAGCGAACCCGCCGACATCAAGATCAAGCTCATCAAGCCGGTGGAGATGAAACAACACCTCGATCAGTACGTGATTGGGCAGGACGACGCCAAAAAAGCCATCACTGTAGCCGTCTACAACCACTATAAGCGGCTGATGCAGCCCAAAACCGATGACGGTATCACGATTGAGAAATCGAATATCATTATGGTGGGCGAAACCGGCACCGGCAAAACGTACTTGGCCCGCTCCATCGCGCGCATTCTGGAAGTGCCGTTCTGCATTGCCGATGCCACGGTTATTACTGAAGCCGGCTACGTGGGCGAAGACGTCGAAACCATCCTGACGCGCCTGCTGCAGGCCGCCGATTACAACGTGGAGATGGCCGAGCGGGGTATCGTTTACATTGACGAGATCGACAAGATTGCCCGCAAGTCAGACAACCCGAGCATTACCCGCGACGTAAGTGGCGAGGGGGTACAGCAGGCGCTGCTCAAGCTGCTCGAAGGGTCGGTGGTACACGTACCCCCGCAGGGTGGGCGCAAGCATCCCGATCAGCGGCTGATCGCGCTCAATACCGAGAATATTCTGTTTATCTGTGGCGGGGCGTTCGACGGGGTCGAGCGGCACATCACCAAGCGGCTCAATACCCGGCCCATCGGCTTCTCGGGCAACCGCCCCCTCAACGAAAGTCTGGAACGGGGTCACCTGATGCGTTACATCTCGGCCCTGGACTTGAAATCGTTCGGTCTGATTCCGGAACTGATCGGTCGCCTGCCGGTGCTGACCTACCTCGAGCCACTCGACCACAGCGCCCTGCTGCAGATTCTGACCGTACCCCGCAACGCGCTGACCAAACAGTACAACAAGCTGTTTCAGATGGAAGGCATTGCCCTGACGTGGGACGAGGCTGCCCTAAACTACATTGTGGAACAGGCCATGATTTACGAACTGGGCGCGCGCGGACTGCGCTCGATCTGCGAGTCGATCATTACCGATGCCATGTTCGAACTGCCGTCGCAGCCGGGGGTCGACGAACTGGTGATCACCGAAGCCTATGCCCGCGAGAAATTCGGCAAAAGCAGCGTATCGCTGATGCGTTCGGCCGCCTGATGGCTCGGCCAAATTTTCTCCTGCAAAGCCCTCACTTGTCGCCAATGTGAGGGCTTTTTTTGTGTTTTTGGGAAAATACGTGTACCCGATTCAACAAATAGAGGTGCTGGCAGTTTACCCGTTGTTCATCTGATCAGTTCACCTACAAGACAACACGTTGATGAAAGCTCTCTCCCTGTCCGTACTGGCGTCATTGACCGCCGTTAGCCTGCTGTCGTCGTGCAGCCGCCCCACTGCCTATTTCCAGCGCACACCGGCCGTTTCGTATGCCACGCCAGCCCCCGCAGCGGCCCCGGTAGCCACGCCGGCCGTCGTGACCGAACAGCCCGCTGTAGCGGCAGCCCTGCCGGCCCCGGCATCCGAAACAAGTCCGACCGTGGCCGTGCAGGCTAAAGCTGCGCTCGATCAGATCGACGCGCTGGCCAGCACCAAGGCAGGCCTGACCCAAAACAAACGGACGGAGAAGCGACTGAACCGCGTGCGTACGATGCTGGCATCGATGACGGCTCCGTCGGCAACGGCGGCTCCGGCTACGCCCAAAAAGGCGAGCCTGCTGGAGCGGATGATGCTGAAAAAAATGGATAAAAAGATCAGCCGGCAACTGGCGCCTGCCAACCCCGAAAAAACCATGATCAGCACCGGTACGCTGACACTGGGTGCGGTACTGGTTATCGTTGGCTTGCTGCTGGTACTGCTGACCACCGGCGCGGGTGCCACGATCGGTATCATTGCCCTGCTGGCGGGTGCGGTAGTGCTGCTGCTGGGCTTACTCTAGTGCGTCGATGGGTGGAGCCCACTGGCCAGAAATGCGCCCGACGGCGCTCTCAGGGCAGTTGACTCCACCCGATGTTCAGTCAGATTTCATCATATTTCTTTGCGATTCCCCAACAAACCTCTAAGCTTGCAGTTGTTGTGTGAGTTAGTTTAACGTTTCACTTAAAATTCAGTAGTCAATGAGCATGCTTTCCAAAAACATTATGATGGCCCTGATGGGCGCAGCCATCCTGTCGTCGTGCAGCCGTCCTGTTGCTTACTTCCAGCGCACACAGGCTGAGCGGTTCGTTACCAAAACGGAAACGGCAGCACCGGCTGCTACCGTGGCCGCTACCGAGGCTACGCCCGTTGTTGAAGCTGCTCCTGTTGCGCCAGCCGTTGCCGCTGCGCCTGCTGTAGCTGCCGAGAAAGCCGCTAAAGTAGCCGAAGCGGGTGCTGCCCTGAATCAGGTTGAAGCCTACGTTCGCAACGACAGCAAACTGGCCGCCAACAAACAACTCAGCAAGCGCATTGCCCACGCGAAAGAACTGCTGGCTACGGCTTCGACCAAGTCGACCCTGAACACCAATAGCGCATCGACCAAGAAACTGTCGCTGATGGAGCGGGCCGTGCTGAAAAAGCTCGACAAAAAAATCAAAAACCACGTAGCTCCCGAAGAAGCAAAGGCGCTGAACAAGAACCTGCGTAACGGTATCATCCTGGGCGCGATCGGTCTGATCCTGTCGCTGTTCGGTGGGGTTATCGGCATCATCGGTCTGATTCTGCTGGTAGTCGGTATCGTGCTGATCCTGCTGGGCGTACTCGAATAGGTCAGACGGCTTATTGGCGTGCGTAAGCAGGCAACATACCCAGGCGGCTGCTCCCCACGGAGCAGCCGCTTTTTTGTGCCCGGCGCCACGGGTTACTGGCACTGGCCGCGTTTAAAGCGCCATTTTCGGCTGATTATCCGTAAACTTGCACCCAATTCGACCGGATGCCTGTTGGCGACCGGCTTCTGCAATCAACGGTTTGTATGGCTGAGCTTTTTAACGTCTACCCGCTTTACGACATCGAGCCCGTTCGGGCGCTGGGTAGCTACCTCTGGGATAACAACGACACCCGCTATCTCGACCTGTACGGCGGTCATGCCGTCATTTCGGTGGGGCATACCCACCCCCGTTACGTACAGGCGCTGACCGATCAGCTGAACCGGATTTCATTCTATTCAAACTCGGTGAAGATTCCGCAGCAGCAGGAGCTGGCCGATAAACTGACGGCGCTGTCGGGCCACCCCGACTACGCCCTGTTTCTGTGTAATTCGGGGGCCGAAGCCAATGAGAATGCCCTGAAACTGGCGTCGTTTCATAACGGCCGGACAGAGGTGGTGGCGTTCCGGAAAGGATTTCACGGGCGGACGGCCGGCGCGGTGGCTGCCACCGATAACCCCGCCATCGTGGCGCCCATCAACGGCAACAGCCACGTCCGGTTTCTGCCCTACAACGATGTCGACGCGGCTCTGACGGGCATCACCGACAGCACCTGCGCCGTGATTGTCGAAGGTATTCAGGGCGTGGGGGGGATACACGTGGCTACCGATGCCTTTCTGCAGGCCCTGCGGCAGCGCTGCGACGAAACGGGAGCGGTGCTGATCCTCGACGGCGTGCAGTGCGGGTATGGCCGGTCGGGTCAGTTTTTCTCACACCAGTTCAGCGGCATCCGGGCCGATATTATTTCGATGGCCAAAGGCATGGGCAACGGCTTCCCGATCGGGGGAATCCTGATTGCCCCCCAGTTCAAGGCCAGCTACGGGCTGCTGGGTACCACGTTTGGCGGTAACCACCTGGCCTGCACGGCTGCCATTGCTGTGCTCGACATCATGCGCGACGAGGGGCTGATCGAGAATGCGACCCGTATGGGCGATTACCTGATGAGCGGGATTCGCCAGATCGGGGGCTATAGCGACCTGCGCGGCCGGGGCCTCATGATCGGTATCGAATACGGTTTTCCCGTCGAAGAACTGCGTAAAACGCTGCTCTTCAAACACCACCAGTTTACGGGCGTAGCCGGTAAAAACACCATCCGGCTGCTGCCATCGCTCGCCCTCGGCGTCGACGAAGCCGATCAGTTTCTGGAAGCGCTGGCCAGCGAAATCAGCGTACTGTCTTAATTACCACCTGCCTGTCTGGGCGTAACGCCTGTTCATACGAATGACCAATTTTCTGTCGCTTGCCGACGTAACCGACCTCGACGCCCTGATACAGTCGGGGCGGGCGGCCAAAGCCAGCCCATTTGCCGATCAGCACCTGGGTAAAAACAAAACCATTGGCCTGCTTTTCTTCAACTCCAGCCTCCGTACGCGGCTCAGCACTCAGAAAGCGGCTCAGAACCTGGGCCTGAACACCATGGTGATGAACGTGGGGCAGGACAGCTGGGGTCTGGAAATGGAAGAAGGGGTGCTGATGAACGGCGACAAGGCTGAGCACGTCCGCGAAGCCGCTGCCGTGATTGGCCGGTACTGCGACATCATCGGGATTCGGGCGTTTGCCGGGCTGCAGGATCGTGAAAAAGATTACCAGGAGCAGGTAATGCACCAGTTTGCGCGCTACGCCGGCGTGCCCATCGTGAACCTCGAGTCGGCTACGCGGCACCCGCTGCAGTCGCTGGCCGACTGTATCACGATCGATGAAGCCAAACGGGTGGCCAAACCCAAAGTGGTGCTGACCTGGCTGCCCCATTTCAAACCCCTGCCGCAGGCCGTGGCTAACTCGTTTGCCGAGTGGATGAACGCCCGGGCCGCTGCCGGCGAAATCGAGTTCGTGATGACTCACCCCGAGGGCTATGAACTGGCCCCCGAATTTGCTGGCAATGCCCCCGTGATCTACGACCGTGCTAAAGCCTTTGAAGGTGCCGATTTTATCTACGGCAAAAACTGGTCGTCATACACCCACTACGGGCAGGTGCTCACCCAGGACCCCTCGTGGGCGGTAACCATGGATGATATGCAGCGTACCAACAACGGTAAGTTTATGCACTGCCTGCCCGTACGGCGCAACCTGAAAGTATCGGATGCCGTGCTCGACAGCCCGCAGTCGCTCGTAGTGGAGCAGGCGGCCAACCGCGAATGGTCGGCGCAGGCGGTACTGAAAGAAATTTTACTTGGTCTGTAAACTGTTTTCAGTGAACGGTTTGTGGTGTGAAGTGTTCAGTTTACGGTTTTCAGTTTTCAGTGGGTTGGCGGTCTTGCGTTCTGTGTACAGGGACACTACCAGCCGTTGCTGTCTACACCAGCAACTGTATGCCATTTTCAGGATACAGTGTATGTTTTTCCGGTATACTGAAAACTGAATACTAAAACTGAATACCCGAAGCAGTATCCGGCATACTGAAAACCGTAGACTGAAGACCGTAAACTGAAAACCAAAACCTGAATACCAGGCGCAGTACTTAATGGAAGGACTTACCGTATTGAAAATTGGCGGCAACGTCATTGACAATCCCCCGGCGCTGCAGGCGTTTCTGACGGCCTTTGCCGGACTGCCGGCCAGCAAAATTCTGATTCACGGCGGGGGGAAAGTCGCCACCCAGATGGCCGACAAACTGGGCATCGAAACCACGATGGTCAATGGCCGGCGCATTACCGATCAGCCCATGCTCGATGTGGTGACGATGGTCTACGGCGGTCTGGTCAACAAACAGATCGTGGCGAAGCTGCAGGCACTGGATGTCAATGCTATTGGCCTGACCGGCGCCGACGCGAGTACGGTGCTGGCCCACAAACGGCCCGTTGGCGAGATCGACTACGGGCTGGTGGGCGATATCGACGAAGTCGACTCGGGCCAGATTCAGTTTTTTCTGCGTCAGGAATTGACGCCCGTCTTTGCACCCCTGACATACAGCCTGGCCGGTGAGCTGCTGAACACCAACGCCGATACGATGGCGTCGGCCATTGCGGTCGACCTGGTGAAACACAACACGGTAACGCTGGTCTACTGCTTCGAGAAGAAAGGCGTGCTGCGCAATCCCGACGACGACACGAGTGTCATTGCCGAGCTTACCCCGTCGCTGTACGACACCTATAAAGCCGAAGGAACGATTAACAAAGGCATGATTCCCAAGCTCGATAATGCGTTTTCGGCCCTGCGGAGTGGGGTGTCGCGCGTGATTATCTGCCACGCCGATGAGGTAGCCGACGCCCTCGCCCAGCGTGCCGGCACAACCCTGCGCCTGTGACCAATCGAACAGGCATAACAGCAAAGGCCCCGATACCACTGTGGTATCGGGGCCTTTGGTTGATGGGCTGGCCGAAAAGCCGGCGGTTTATTTCATAGCGAGCAGGGAGGCCACCCGGCGAACGCCAACAAAGCGACGCTGGTAGTAGTCGGCGCTCAGGTAATCGTAGCGAACGCCCCCGTTCCAGGCCGAATGAATGAATTTGATGCGATTGCCGACCACTTCGGTGATCAGGCCAACGTGGCCAATGCGGCTGCTGCCGGCGCTGTGCCCTTTAAACAGGATCAGATCGCCGGGCTGTGCATTCTCCCTGTCGACCGAGTGGCCAACCTGGCCCTGAGCCGCACTCGAGTGGGGTAGCGAAATACCAAAATGGCTGTAGCAGAAACGGGTAAAACCAGAGCAGTCGAAGCCGCTGCGGCTGGTGCCGCCTGACCGGTACCGAATCGACAGGTGCTGACGGGCGAAACTGATAACGTCGTTGACCAAGGGCAGCGTCTTGTAAAACGATTCGTTGGTTTCTGACGGAGAAGTAGTCGTTACGGAGGGTACGTCTTCAGATACGGTGGGTACGGCCTGGGCCTTACAAATGCTGAGCGAGACAACACAAAGTGCTGTCAGGAGCACGTTCTTCATCATACGAAAGCGGTTAAATCCGAGTCAGGTTGGATAAAAATAGGGCGTTGGGGAAAAAATGCCAAATAATTGGGTATTAAATTCCACAATCTTAATACAAAATTCATGTGCCATACTTTTTAGTCGACTGGTTTTCAGAGGCATGACTTAGTGAACGGAAGTAACCTGCGGTACACAGAAAAAGCCCGGTCTACAGCGGACCGGGCTTTTTGGCGACAGATCAGGGATCGGTGGTCAGTTGTTGGGGCGGAACCCCCGGCCGCCCCCGCCAGTGCCCCGGTTGCTCCCCCCGTTGCCCCGGCCCGGCCGGTCGAACGGAGAGGCCGGGGGCGTGACGCCGGCACCGAACCGGCGCAGGTTGTACACGAAGCTGACCATGAAATACTGCGTCAGCACCTGCGACTGTACTTCTTCCACATAGGTGTCGGTGACGTTGCGCACCACGCTCCGGTTCTGGTTGAGCAGATCGAACGCCTGGATGCGGAGTTCGCCCTGCTTTTGCTTGAACAGCTGCCGGGCCAACGCGGCATTCCAGAGCGTGAACGACTGGCTGTAGGCCGATGAACTGCCGCCGTAGTGGCTGAACTGCACGTTGCTGGTAAACGTGAACCGCAGGGGCAGCTGGTAAAACAGATCGAGCGAGGCCGTCTGGTTCAGAAAGGTGGTGTTTTGCTGGGGTTGCAGCGTGTAGCGGGCCGATTGCAGCGTGATGTCGCCCCGCAGGTTAATGTCGAGTTTGTCGTTGATGTTGGCGTTGAGCCCCGCGCCCTGCCCGATGAGCCAGTTCTGCGACAGGTTTTCCTGGCTGTTCACAAAACTGGTGCCCCGGTTATAGGTCAGGTTAGTGGTCAGGTTGAGGTTGATACGCTGTTCGCTGAACCGAATCGGACGCCCCAGCGACAGGTTTCCGTTCAGGGTATAGTAGCCGTTAGTATTGATAGGTTGGGTGGTCTGCGCGCCCGACCGATCGAAAGTGGTGGCGTTTACGATTTTGTTGTCGGTGCGGCTGCCGTTGAGCGCCACGAACAGACTGCGAAACGACGCGGGATCGAAGCGGTTGTAGTTGAGCGACAGGTTGTGGCTGTACTCAGGCTTCAGACCGGCGTTGCCAAGCCGGATGTTGAGCGGGTTGGTGTTGTCGGGAACGGGTTGCAGCTGGTTGACCGATGGGGCGTTGACCCGTGTTCGGTAGTTGAACCGCAGCCGCTGATTCTTGGCGAAATTATAGGTAAACAGCGCATTGGGCAGCAGGTTGCTGAACGACCGGCTCAGGCTGGTATCCCGGCTTAGATTGACCGAACTGAGGCTGGCCTGCTGGGCGTCGATCCCGAGGGCGTAGGTGTACTTGAGCCGGTTGGTCTGCCAGGTCAGGCCCCCCCGGTTGGTCAGGTACGTATTCACGAAGTTGTTGCTCAACTGGGTATTGGGCCGGTCATACTGCCCCGTGGCTTCGTTGGAGTCGGCCACGGCCCGATTCGAGGTGTTGCGGTTGTTGCTGAGCGTGTAGTGAAACTCGAGCGTTTGCCGGAGCGACAGCGGTTCGGTGTACGACAGGTTGATGCTGTTGCTGACCGATTGCGTCTGCTGGTCGTTGCGCTGGTTGATACGCCGGGCAAACAAACCGCTCGTGGCTGTTCCCGACGTGCCCGTGGTCGATACGCCCGTGGTAGAGATGGGGGTGTTGGGCTGGTTGAACGTATTGACCGAGCGGTTAAAGCCTTCGGTGTTCTGATTGTTGAGGCCTGCGGTCCAGTTGAGCGAGAGGGTGCGGCCCCGTTTCTGGAACTTGCGCAGCACCAGCAGGTTGTTGTTACCCGTAAAGCCCGAGCCCGTCGACCGGTAGTCGGTGCGGCTGGTATTGGTGACCGCCCCCGATCCGTTGAGCGTCTGCGACTGACTGTTGTTCTGGTAGCCCGAGCTTAGCCACGACACGTTCGGAATCAGGCGAATGGTGGTCATGGAGTCGAGCCGGTAGTCGAGCCGGAGGTTGGCGCGGTGGTTCGTATTGGTGTTGTCGGAGCCGTTGGTGCGGTTAGTAATAAAGGTGGAGTCGGCGCGGTCGGTACCGGTTGTACTCGTTGTGGGCAGGATGTTTTCGCGCCGGCTGCGCTGGCTGGTCAGGGTGTTGGTATTCGACGCGTTGTAGCTGGCCACCACATCGACTTTTTTACCCCAGCCGTCGCGGTAGTTCAGGCCGGCTGCCCATGACTGGGTAATGGCGTTGCTGCCCACCTGGCCGCCCCCGCCACCGGTACTACCCCCGCCCCCCAGCCGGATCAGGTTGCCGCCCCCGGCATTGCCGCCCTGTCCCTGGCCGGCCCCTCCGAAATTGCTGCCCAGCCCCAGATCCTGCGCACTGAAGCCCTGCTGGTTGATATTGTTGGCCATACCGAGCACCGATAGCTGCTGTCCGTCGTTGAAACGGTTGAGGCTGACGCGGGCCGAATAGCGCGGGTCGGCCCCGGGCCGCGGCCCCACGGCCACCGACTGCTGGCCAAACGACCCTTTGCGTTTGTCGCGCTTGGTGGTGATGTTGATGGTTTTCTCGCGGTCGCCATCGTCGACACCCGAAAACTGCGATTGCTCCGACGCCTGATCAAACACCTGCACCTTGTCGATGATGTCGGCGGGCAGGTTGCGGGTGGCCATCTTGGCGTCGTTGCCGAAAAAGGGTTTGCCGTCGACCAGCACCTTCCGGACTTCCTGCCCCTGGGCTTTCACGGTGCCATCGGTACCCACCTCAACACCCGGCAGCTTTTTGAGCAGATCTTCGACAATGGCGTTGGGCTGCGTTTTAAATGAGCCGGCGTTGAATTCGAGCGTATCGCCTTTTACGGCTACCGGGGCTTTTTCGCCCTGCACCGATACCTCGGTAAGTGTCTGCGACTGCGCTTTCAGCTCAAAGACACCCGCGTCGGCAGGAGTGGCTGCGTCGCCGAGGGTTACCCGCCGAGCCCGGCTGCTGTAGCCAACATAGGTGACCAGTACCCGGTACGTGCCGGGGGCTAGCCCCGTAAATACAAAACGGCCGTCGCCATCGGTGATGCCAAACGACACCAGCGACGAGTCGCGGCCTGCCAGCAGCGACACAGACGCTTCGAGCAGGGGCTGCCGCGATACCGAGTCGACGACCGAGCCGCGCAGGGTACCGGGTTTGACGGCTGAGGTCTGAGCCAGCCCGGCCAGTGAAAACAGACAGCAAAGGAGCAGATAGAACGAACGCATACCGTTGAGAAAAGAGAAAGCCCGCGCGCGTCGCAGACGGAGATAAAGATTAAGGTTGTATTGCAGAATTACATGTGGCGAGCGGTCCTGGCTGATTGTAACCCCTGATCGTTTTGTTGGCTACGCAGGGCCAAGATACCGGAGCCGATGGGCCGCGAGCCGACTGAGGCCGGAAGGTTGTTTTAATTCGGGCCGCCGGGCGACTACGAAGTCGGTCTGACTGCCCGCTTGTTAGGGTTCCCCGGTACGCTCTCCGAGCAGACGGATGCTCAACACCGCTACCGTTCGTAGGCATCGCCACTTGTTTTCATAAGCACCTTGTCAAATAATCGTCACTTGGTACATTGTTGATCATGGAAGCCTGATAATAGCCACCCAGAAAGGGCTTTCTGGTAAACGGGTTCGTCTTGATTTTTTCAAAGATGTCCTGCATGCCCGTAGAATAAGCCTTGAAATTGCCGCCAATTATGCCAGCGCAGGGCGAGTATAAAAAATCATTTATTCCACTGCCATAACCTGGTCCATCGTAAACAACTGCCGGCTTAAGCCAGAAAGTAAATAATTTCCGCGAAGCGTCTTTCTTGCGCAGAAATACATAGTCGGCGAACACATTTTCTCCTCCAAGCGGAAAACGAGTATTGGTTGCACGACCCATTTCCAGTATCACTTGTTTTTTGTGCGCGTCAACCAGCTCTTCTGAAAAAGGATCGGCGCCAATATTTAAACTGTAGGGGCGCGCTTCGTCCGGGTTTTTTACGGGTGAATCAATTAATTGCCAGCATTGATTTAGTTGTGGATTCGTAAACATATAGTAGTTTCCATTTTGCACCGTGACTATCCTGATATGGCTGACTGTCACCGGCTTGTACGGATGAGTCTTTGCGTCTTCGACCCAGTGTATTAATTCATTTTCGAATGCATACGCTGACAATACGTTCCGCTCAACCTGGCTTCTGTCGACTAAAACCCAGTCGGGATGAACCCTGTCTTCAGCAGGAAGAATGAATGCAGCGAAAAGATACCGGTTACTGGTTTCTGTCCCATTCGAGCTTTTTACTGGTTGATTGAAAAAATAATTATACGCTCTAATACTTGACGAATGCTTCTGGTCCGGATGCGTCCAGACTGATTCAATGAACCCGGTGTTCTGATTTACTATAACGTAGCGCGTAGCATCCGTAAATCTGGCCTGAGAATAACATGGTTTAGTACTGGTCAATACTACAAGTCCCCAAAAAAATAGGATGTTCTTCATTAGACAGATGCTTGATTTTTGTAAAAAAGCAACCTGCCAGCCTGTTATGATGACCGACAGGTTATTGTCCAATTTATCTGCAATTAATCAAATCGGAATGGAGCGTTTTGGGGTTCGTTGGCGCACTGGCAATGAACGCTGGTAAACAGGTGTCATGGTAGAAATTGAGTTGCTGTGTTCAAGTGTCATCGCCATGAAAAAGGAGCTGGCGTGCCAATCACACAGCAGCCAGCCCTAGTTGCGGCCGGGGAAACCGCCGTTCTGCATCATCCGCTGCCGAAAGTCGGCCATCTGCTTCTTCCGCAACTGGTCCATCTCCTCCATCGAAATGCGTTTGGCGTCGGCAGGGGGCTGCAGACTGGCCCCGTCGACCGGCTCCAGCGATACGGCCGAGGCTTTATACGACTCATCGTCCGACTCGATCTGCAGTACCACGCCCGCGGTCGGCGTCAGGTCGGCAATGGGCGAGTAGGTGAAGGGCAGATCGGTGGTATACCAGATGGTATAGGGCAATTTTTTGCGGGTCGTGGTTGCCTTGTGGCACACATAGCCGGCAATCTTCTTGGTCTTGTCGCTAAGCTGCCAGTCGACGGGTTGGGGAAACGGCTGGTCGGTGCGGTAGCGCTGCTGCGTCGAGTCGCGCCGGCTGGTCATGATGCTGATGCGCTGCCGGTTGGCAAGATCGATGTACGTTTCCTGCTCATTGGGGCGCATAAACCGGCGCTGGGGACGGTCGGGCGCGCCGGCCTGCCCATCGGGTACGGGGGCCGACGTGCCGTTTGCGTCGCGGGTTCGGCGGAACGCCATATTCTGCGGCCGGTCGCGCTCTTCCTTCGCAAACGAGCCAGAAAACAGGAGTTTCTGGGTAAACGACACGACCTCGGGCATACCGTCGGGGGCGTCGACGCTGCCGGGGCGCACCTCCTGGCCGTTAATCACCATTCGGACCTGCGACATATCGATTCGGCGCAGGCCATCGTATTGTATTTTACCCGACAGGGTCGACGCGCTGGTCGACTGGGCTGAAACGGCCCCACTGGCAACCAGACCAGTCAGGCACAGAAGTAGTGTAAATCGGATCATGCGGGAAAGAGGGCGTTTGGCCCGTAAAAGTTGCGTAATTTTCCCCCAATCCAACGCTGATTCCGGGCGAAAGCCGCCAAACAATAGCCTAATGACCCATTTGCCCGTACGAATGCCCAAGCCGCCCCGGCGTATTGTGTCGGTAGTGCCGTCTCAGACCGAACTGCTGTTTACGCTGGGACTCGATGCCGAGGTGGTGGGGCTGACCAAATTCTGTATCCATCCGGCCGACCGGGTACGCACCAAAACTGTGGTTGGCGGCACCAAAACCCTGGATCTGGCCCGTATCGATGCCCTGCAGCCCGATCTGATTCTGGCCAACAAGGAAGAAAATACCCGCGCACAGATTGAGGAGTTGCAGGAACGGTATCCGGTTCATGTAACCGACATGATTACCCTGCCCGACGCGCTGGCCATGATCCGGACGGTAGGGGCGCTGGTGGGGCGGGCCGATGCGGCCCATGCACTCGCCGGGCAGCTGGCACGCGATCTGGTGCCGCCGGTGGTAACGGCTCTGCGGGTGGCGTATCTGATCTGGCGACGGCCTTACATGGCAGCCGCCAGCCAGACCTTTATCGACGCCATGCTGCACGCAGCCGGCTTTCAGAATGCCTTTGCCGACCGCGAGCGCTACCCGGTGCTGACCGCCGACGAGTTAACGGCGGCCCGGCCCGATCTTGTCTTTCTGTCGTCGGAACCGTATCCGTTTGCCAGCCGGCACCGGGCCGAACTGGCCGCGTGCTGCCCGGACGCGCGTGTGCTGCTGGTCGATGGCGAGCTGTTTTCGTGGTACGGCAGCCGGCTCCTGCACGCAGCCCCTTATTTTCACCGTCTTCACCAGCAACTGGCCAACTGATGCATACCGATACACTCTCGATCGCTTCGGCAAACATGGTTCTGTTTGCGGCCCGGCAGAAAGGCATCGACGATGGGCTGGTGCTGGAACAGGTAGGGCTGCAGGCCGACCAGCTGGGTAACCCCGACGGGCGGCTCACGATCGGGCAGATGCAGCACATCTGGCAGCTCATTGCCGAACAGACCGATGCTGCCCGGCTGGCCCTCGAACTGGGCGACCTGATTAATCCGGTGGCGGTGGGGGCGCTGGCCTATGTCATGATGCACTGCCCCACGCTGGGCGACGCCATGCAGCAGTTGTGTCGCTATCAGGCTATTGTTTGCCAGGGTACCCGCACGACGCTCACCCGGCAGGGCGATCATATGGCCATGACCGTGGCCATCACCAGTAGCAGCATTCGTTTCCCGAACTATATCTACAACGCCGAACTGTCGGTCTGTCTGGCGGCTTTCCGGGCGCTGACGGGTCAGCCCTTGCCGCTGCTGGGCGTTGAGCTGGCTTACCCGCAACCTGCCGATACGGGGGGCCTGCACCGGACGTTCGGAAACGTTCCCCTCGTGTTCGATGCGCCCGAAACCAGGCTGCTGTTTCCGGCATCGGCGCTGACCCTGTCGGTCATCAACGCCAGTGCCGAACTGATGACCCTGTTTGAAAGCCGTGCTACGCAGCTGCTCAGCCAGCTCGACAGCCCTCCGCTGGCCAGCCGCGTGCGCACCGAAATTATAGCGCTCATGAAGGGCGAAGAGCCCACCCTGGCCGCCGTGGCCGACCGGCTCGCTCTGGGCGTCCGCACGTTGCAGGGACACTTGCGGAGCGAGGGCCTGACCTACCAGACCCTGCTCGACGAGGTACGCAAAGAAATGGCGGTGCAGCACCTGCGCCAGGCGCACCTCAGTGCCACCGACATTGCCTACCTGCTGGGCTATGCCGAACCCAGCGTATTTTACCGCTCGTTTAAAAAATGGACGGGCCAGACGCCGGGCGCTTTCCGGCAGCAGGCGCTGGCCGCCTAAACCGGCGACTGGCGGTTGCCGACCCAGCCTTCGCTGGTGTGTTTGAAGCTGTCGGGGTATTTCAGGCCGTAGCCCAGCATTCGGTCCAGGGTGGTGTGGGCCAGCAGGATAACTCCCGCCAGCAGCAGTGGCTGACTCGCCAGCACCAGCCCCGCCAGCCCCACGACTAGGGCGGTGGCTTTATGGTGGACCAAATTATACAGCACGGCCCCGACCCGCGTGTCGACAAGATAACCGACCATGCTCAGGTCGGGCAGCAGGAGCAGGGCCGGAAACCACCACCAGGCGAAGGGGAGTCGGCTAAACAGGTATATACTGGCCGAAAAGAGCGCGGCTTCTTCTAGCTTGAGGAGTGTTTTCATGGCGTTGTTGGGGAACTGGTCAGTCGAGGGCGGGTACGAACGGGCGCCCGAGCTGAGTTTGCGAAAACCAGGCAAGGGTGTCGGTCAGGGCCTGCCGCATGGGCGTGGGCTGGAAGTCGGGCAGCGCGGCCCGGGTCAGGCTGTCGTCGAGCAACACCGTGTTGCGGTACAGGTAGCGCATTTCGGCTACTTCGCCCATCATCGGGTCGACCAGCCCCATTACTGGAAATAGCCAGCCGGGGTAGACCAGCAGCCGAGGGCTACGCCCGGTTAGTTGGGCAATCGCCCCGAACCAGCTCCGCATCGACGGAACGGTGGTGCCGCCATAGTGCCAGACCTGCGTGGCGGGTTGGTTGGCCGCGTCGGTTTGCCAGTCGCGGTCCATCAGCCGGACCGTCACCTCGGCCGCGTCGACTGTGTACACCGCCTGGTGGGGCCGGTCGGCATCGATGAGCCAGGGCATCGGCTTACCCGCCAGGGCCGCCATAAAAATGGGCTTGATACCCGCGTTGAGTACGTTGGGACCCCAGAAATCGGGTAGCCGCACGGTCAGCAGGCGGCAGCGCCCGGCCTCGGCGGCCCGGGTCATTGTGGCCTCCAGCTCGACCCGCAGCTGCCCCTTGCGGGTGATGGGGGCGGGTGGGGTGTCGGGCCGGATAGGACCGTCGGGCAGCCCGAAATTGTAGATATTACCCGGGAACACGATGGTGGCCGGTGCGCCGGGCCGCCGGCTGGCCGCATCGATCACGTGCTGCGTAGCGCGGGCCATGTTGCCTGTCCACTGGTGGTAGGGGTAGTTCACGGCGTGCACGATAAAGTCGGCGCTGGCGGCTGCATCGGCCACGCGGGCCGCGTCCTGCACATCGCCGTCCAGAATAGTCAGCCCCGGCGTGCCGGCAAAGAGCGCCTGTGCTTTGGCCCGGTTTCGAACGAGCAGGGTTACGGGCCACTGTCGCTTCAGCAGCGCCTGGGTAATGGCGTAACCGATGCTGCCGGTAGCGCCCAGAACGAGGGTATGGGGAGGAGTAAACATGCGGGGTTGCGGGTAACGAGTTGATGGCAACAAAGGTCGGCGGGGGGGCTGGCGTGGCTGGTGACCAGGTACGCAAATCGACTGACCAATTGCGAAAAAGCGCGGCCTGTCTTGTCGCCAGCCCGCAGTCGCCTATCTTCACCCTGATTTATCGTTTTCACCCCCGTGCATGAAAGACCTGCAGCGACTCTATGCCCTCTGTAAAAAATCGAATTCGACGTTTCTGATCGTACTGCTCCGCTATGTGTACTACCGGCTGAAGGGCCGCACTATTTTTGCGCACCAGCGGGCCATTATCGTCAATCCGGATCACATCACTACGCAGGGACCGCTGAAAGTAGGGCTCGATTATGCCGGCTTTGCCCACCAGCACGACGTGACCTACCTCAACGTGGATGGGCAGCTGATCTGCCAGGGGCCCGTATCCATCGGGCGTGGCTGCCGGCTGGCCGTGGGGGCACAGGCCCGCATCGAACTGGGCGAGCGGGTGTTTATCAACGCGCTCACCAACTTCATCATCATGCACACGCTGCGCATTGGCCGCGACTGCAACATTTCGTGGGAGTGCCAGTTTCTGGATGACGATTTTCACGAGATCGACTACGAAGGCCGCAAGACCCAGACGGTAACGGGTATCACCCTGGGCGATCGGGTCTGGGTCGGGTCGCGGGTGTCGGTCTATAAGGGAACCGTGATTCCGGATGGCTGCGTCATTGCGTCGAATTCGGTGGTGAAGGGCGTTTTCGACGAGCCGAACACCCTGATTGCGGGTAACCCCGCCAAAGTAATCAAGCGTAATGTAGTCTGGTAGTTCGTCTGTACCTATACCCGTAGCCGATGCACCTTATTTCCAAAATTCTGATTCTGCTCGTTGCCCTGGAACACGTCTATATCCTGTGGCTCGAGATGTTTGCCTGGACCACGCGCGGCCCGAAGGTGTTTCGGACCATTCCGCCCGAGCTGTTTGCGCCCACCAAATCCATGATGGCCAACCAGGGACTCTACAACGGTTTTCTGGCGGCTGGCCTGGTCTGGTCGCTGCTCATCGACGACCCTATCTGGGCACCCAACGTGGCCTTCTTCTTCCTGGGCTGTGTGATCGTAGCCGGCGTATACGGCGCCCTGACGGCGCAGCGCACCATTTTCGTTACCCAGGCACTGCCGGCCATCATCGCCTTTCTGGTGGTGTGGGTCGTGCGGTAGACAGGGCCGTAAGTGCATAAACGGGGGACATCCGATACGCCAGCTGGCGCCGAATGTCCCCCGTTTGTGTATGAATAAGCCGTGGTCGTTAGCTGACCTGCACAACCCGGGCCATATCGTCCCAGAAACTGGGGTACGACTTAGCCACTACGCCCGGCTCTTCGATCGTGATGGGCTGGAGCATCGCCACCGGCGCAAAGGCCATGGCCATGCGGTGATCATCGTAGGTATCGATGGGGGCGGTGGTCGGCTGGCCCGGCGTTACCGTCCGGACTTCGTAGCGGTGGTTGGGCTCGACTTCAACCAGTTCGGCGCCCAGCTTCTGCAGTTCGGCCTGCAGGGCGGCCACGCGGTCGGTTTCCTTGATTTTGAGGCTTTCGATACCCGTCAGGGTCAGTCGCACCTGCTTCATGGCTGCGCAAACGGCTACCGTCTGCGCCAGATCGGGGCAGTTGGTGAAGTCCCAGTGCAGGGTGGGTTCGGTCGGGCGCTTGGTGAGCCGGACGCCTGTTTCGGTAAACTGGCTTTCGACGCCTAGCGGCCGCATGATGTCGACAATGGCGCTGTCGCCCTGGAGCGATTTGGCTTTCAAACCCAATAGTTCCAGTTCGGTGGTGGGGTCGGTGGCCAGGGCCGCTACGCTGTACCAGTAGCTGGCGCCCGACCAGTCGGATTCGATGGCGTAGGGCTGTGGGGTGTACGGCTGCGGCTCTACCCGAATCTGACCCGCTTCCCAGTCGGTGCTGACCAAGGCGCCGAAGTGCCGCATCTGCTCGATGGTCATCTCGATGTACGGCCGCGACCCGACCGGGCCGGTTAGCTGAACGGTCAGGCCCTGGGGCAGGCGGGGCGCAATCATCAGCAGCGCCGACACGTACTGACTGCTTACGTCGCCCCGCATACTGACCGTACTGACCCCCGAGGGCGTGAAGCCGTTGAGCTGCAGTGGGGGGTAGCCTTCCTGGTTGAGGCAGGTAATGTCGGCACCGAGGCTGCGCAGCGCATCGACCAGCAGGCCGATAGGGCGCTCGCACATGCGGGGGGTGCCGGTCATGGTTTTTTGCTGACCCGTTACGGTAAAGTAGGCCGTCAGGAAGCGCATGGTCGTTCCCGCGTCGAGCACGTCGGCCACGGGCGAATCGACTTTCAGCAACCGGATCATGGTCTGGGTATCGCGGGCTGTGGCCAGGTTGGTCAGGTCGCAGCGAAAGCCGGTGAGGGCGTCGATAATGAGGGCGCGGTTGCTTTCGGATTTCGACGAAGCAAGCGGGATGGTGGCCCGGACGGGGCTAAGAGGTTGGGAGAGTCGAACGGCAGTCATTGGCGCAAAGATACGCCCCCGCCCGGCGATCGGCCAACTCAGTAGGTCCGTAATAGCTTCAGCCGGTGGTTTTTGTTGATGCGGATGTGCGGATTGCTGAGCCAGTGAAACAGCAGGCCGCTGCCGATAAAGGCGCCCGTCACGGGCAGTACGTTGCCATTGAGCTGCCCATTGTTGACCAGATCGGCGATCAGATACACCCCGCCGGCGAGCGGAAAAATGGTGCCGGCCGCCGTCACGAACGGAATCCGCCGATGCAACAGTACGGTCTGTACCTCGTCGAACCGAAACGTAACGGGCTCATCGCGGTTCATGACCTCGTTGGCCATCAGAATCGTGAACGTACTGTCGCTGACGGCATAAAGCTGTTCGCGGTACCTGACGCCCCGGGCCTTGAAATGCAGCTCATCGCCCTCGAAAAACCGGTAGCGCCGGAACCCGCCGAAGGTGTGGTTTACATCGAGCGCCAGGTAGCGCGAAGGCCGCGCCTGAGCCGCGTAGGCCGTGCCCTTGCGCTGGAGCAGCTGCTCAACCGTAAGCACTTCCTGCGGCTGGGCGAGGGCGGTGGTGACCAGACCAATGACGAGGGCGAGGGGGGCAAACAGGTGCATAGGTGGCGGGGAATAAGCGTGATACTGTATAGCCTAAACGCAAACCACCGTTTTTGTTTCTTAAAAAAGCATTAATGCCGGCGGGGCCGGAAGGGGTTCGGGCCGGTCAGCAGGCTCCTGAGGGTATAGTAAAAGCCCAGAAACCAAAGCGTTATCAGGATCGGATCGATCAGCCACAGCCCCTGCAGCAGGACGGGCTTGTGCTGCTGAATGAACAGAAGCAGCCGTTGCCAGTACATACCGGCCATACCGGTCAGGAATAGACTGCTGCCCAGGTACCAGCGCGCCCGATGGGCATAGCGTCGATGGGCTGCCAGGTGGGCGGAGTCGTCTGGCTGGTGCGGAGGTTCTGGGGCCATAGTCGTATTGGTTTATGAATACCGTAACGCTAATAAGCAGGACCATTCTAGCTGTTCGGCTCTTCATTTCATTCACAAGCAGAGAACATAGGCTTGTGAACGGAACCGTGTATCTTGCCTTTTTCGCCCCAACCCATGAGACAAGCCGATTTACTGAACGATATTAACCAGCGGTATCACTGGGCAACGTATCCAAACCGCAAGCCCAGCTATTCCAGGCGACATCGCCATCGGCGGGGCATGATGATTTTCCGTGTGCGAACAAAAGGCCCTAACCGGGCAAAGGCAGCGGGCTGGTTGCTCCGCCGGGAGATGAGCCGAATGATCGGCCCGGGTTCGCGTATTCAGTCCTTACTCATGGAGATTGCCACCGGGCCGAATACCCCATTACTCATGCGGGAAAAAATAGTCATGTCTACCGCGTTGGGCGGCAATTCGCCCATTGAGCAGCGGTGGGGCCAGGTGGAGGAATATACCAGAACCGAACTGGGAAGGAGACTGGAGGTGTCGGTTATTCTGCTGCTCGCTCCCAGGCGTACCCCATCCAAACCATTTACAACTTGGCGGTGGTGATAACCGCTATCGTCCGCTGGCATGGATCGCCCGCCTGGCAAACGGTCCTTTGCTTACCGTTCTACAGGGGTTTGTATGCAAATTCAGGTAACTCATATACAAACCAGACGCCAGGCATCAACGCCAGTAGGGCGCGATAGTATATTTAAATGATTAATTAATCATTTCTATTCGCCAAACCCATTATAGTCCGTATCATGTACAAGATTCTGTTTAGTTTTCTATTCGTAGGCGCGTCCTTAACGGCTCACGCGCAAGGCGCTACGGGCCAGATGAGTCCCGACGTGTTGCAGGCTGGCGAAATGAGCCACGTACCAGTCAGAGGCCCCAATCAGCTGGTCGCTGATCGGGGCTTCACTCTAGCCATCAATAAGCCAATCGTTCTGGGTGGTGCTGCCGCCGGCTCAAATACCAGTCTAACCTTGAAAAGTAACGAACTGGTCATGGAACGATCGGTGTCTACCATGCTGGGCGACTTACCCCATACCGATACCCAGGTGGTGTGGTCGATTCCGTTTTCCGGTTCTGCTCAGGAGCTCGACTTCCAGCCGGACGGCGATCTGGTTATACGCGATGCCAGCAAAAAGGTGCTGTGGGCTGCCAACGTATCGGGAGGCAGCAACAAGCGGCTCATGATAGATGTATCGGGTAAACTGGCGATTCTGGATAAAGACGGGCATAAACTCTGGGAAAAGTAACCCGCGCAGGCATAAACCGGGTGGTACCCAACTGCCGGTGACGATACACAAGCCGCTTGCCAACTGGCCATCCAATTCGTTTCCAGCTTTCCGGCGGTGCAAAAGAAACGGTCCTGAATGGGTTTGATGAGACGATCTTATCGAGTCCGTTCGGGACCGTTTTCATCCGGGCCATAGCTACGCATACCGTTTTCCTGGCTTCAGCGTGCTAATGGGGTGACCTTCACGACATAGCTGGACAGCTGGCGTGTGTAGGTCGACGATAGGTCCTTTGGCACGGACTTGTCTGGATGCTACGGCTATCTTCCCCTGTCAGGGCATCCCAATACCCAAGCAGGGGGTGTTGGGGCAGGGTAGTTCACGGCTTTGGCAGCTGTGCCTCAACAAACGCTTTGTCCTTACGTTCAACTACGTCCAACAAGTCTGGTATAAACGTGCTGAATGTCGGGTACTTTTTTCTGTTCTTCTCGTATGTCCTTATGCTGCTTTCCAGTAGAGGCAGAAAAATAAAGTGCTCCTGGTTGGTATGGTACTTTCTCAGTAATTCGGCGCGCTGTTTATCATGCTGCCGTTCGGCCACGCGTATTTCCCCCAGCCTTACCAGACTCTCAATGATATACACCTGCCAGCTTGCTACGCCTTTGGAAGCCATTACTTTTTTCAACGTATCGGTGAACAGCGTGTCGGATCGGGTAATCCTGGCGCTGAATTTATCTACGTTATTATTGACAAATGAGTGACCGAATTCGTGGATGGTTAATGCTTCCGCGCGGGGCTTGTAGTCGAAACCGAAAAGCTTCTGTTTTTCGACTACATCGGCTGCGCTCACTTTGACATACGGACTCATAATCTCATAGACGATGTCGCCTTTGGGGAGCGTAACGGTTGCGCCAAGGCCGCGGCCTTCGTTGTCTTCGATCGGCCACATCATCATTGGGCTTACAAGCACAACATACCCAAGTTTTTTCTGGCCATAAAACTGTTCCATGGCAGTGGTCATATTGTCGTTGACATATTGGGCTACCTCGTTACTGGCTCCTTTGTAAAAACGCTGGTGTTTTTCAAAAAAAGCGCCCACGTTTTTGGTTCGATAAAAGTTATTTAACTCCTCTATGTATCGTTTGATGAGCGTATTGACCTCGGCTTGTCGCTGCTCATTTAAGCTGGTACTCCTGAGCGTGTACGCGGCACGATACCCCTTATTGGGGAACTCGTTATGATACAGTAAGGGAGCCATCAGGGCATCGTTACCGAGACCGTAACTCATCAGGGTATCGTTCAACAAGGCCGTTTTCAAGGCTATATCGTCGCTTTCCAGGTGTTTCAGCTCGTCGATCGCAGCGTTGACGATGGGTTGGTAAGTAGCGCATTCCCTGCGCTTAAATGCTTCCCAGTCTTTGTTTTTTGTTCTATAGTCGACCGACAGTAATTCGGCGAGGAAGTAGGTTTCTATATTCTTGCTGTACGTTATTTTCAGCTTACCAGATCCCGGCTGCGCCAGCGTAGAAACAGTGAACGAAAGAACTAATAATAACAGGCAGAGTAGTCTGGTAATCATGATGTTGTTGCTTGATTGGGGGGAGTAAAAAAAAGAGCTATTTATTGGTTCCTGCCATCCGTTTGAGGAGTCTATACACGAGATTAGCAGGCATAGCGACGTACATGGATGCCCGTTTCGTTGTTGGGTTTTGCAACGCGTTGATTTGCGACTTTGTGGTAAGATGCCGTTCGTAGCAATAACGTTGCGCAGGAAACTATAAACAGCGGTATTGATTGAAATAATACAATACTTTTTTGTCCAGAATAATCGGCCTGATGTTACCCGTATTATAAGGTATTGCCCTGATAATAATTGTATAAAATATGACTATGGTCGGCCCCCGCATGCCCGCCCCTGCGTGGCTACTATCCTGGTAAAGTGCAATGGACAGGACTTTCGTCTTCGCTCACTGGTGGTCTATACAGAGCCACGCATGTAGTTACAGAGGCTCTGCCAGAAGGCGGAGTTAGCTGGTTGGCGCGTGGGGGGCTGCGCCATAGTTGCGCAGGTTTATGCCGGAGATAAACAGGAGAGTTGAGTCAGCCGGTATTTCAGGAGTGAAGAAGCTGCTAAGCAACTAGTTGGTCCGTTTGAGGAGCCACTATATAGCTGTTGTCTAAAAGGCCGCTGATGATAAAGCAGAAGTTATTGCGGTTACAGTGGGCTTAATTGCCCTGATGTTAGATACGTTGGCGGTGATTACACTATTGGCTGGGTATCTTGGGTATCAGCGTGTGAGTGTATAGATCATATGTAAGCGATGACTTCAAGCCTTTGCAAATTTTAAAACACGCTTTTACTATCTTGGATACACCGTGGAAAACTTCCTGTAGTCGAATCGCTTGATAATGTTTCTCCACGCTATTGGAATCCTTGCTATACTTTTCTGGAATGCCTGTTTAGTAACGTAAAAGATAATCCACAGAATTTCTAAAACTGATTTTTGTATGAAAAGACTACTTCTGCTTGTTTTTGTTTTAGCTGTATTGCAGGGCTGCATCATCGATACGTTTCCACCTATTATTTTTTTTAACAATTCGACATCAGATAGCATTAACGTTGAGGTGAGATACAAGCGTTATATAAGATATACAGACGAAAAAATGCAAGCTGAATTGTTGAAAGTAGATTCTACGAATAAAATTTATTATTTCCTTATAAGTCCACAGGCAAAGTTAAGACTTGGGCGTGCTTATCCAGATGAGGATTTTAATTTTGATAAAATATCGTACTGTATTAATGAGAAAAAATACACTTTGGATGAACGTAAAATCAAAAAAATATTTACAAAGAGTAATGACTATGAATATGTAATAAAAGACTGACGTGTTCATTAGTTTGTAAAGTTATTAGTTAACCGAAGTTGCCTAGTTCTATGGCTATCTATACCTAATTGACGTGAACTTTACAGACTTACTCACGGATTGATAATCCACACAGATATACCAACAAAAAACGCCCACGACGCGGGGCGTCGTGGGCGCTGGATAAAGCCGGGCCGGTCTAAAGCGTCAGCTTTTTGTCTTTGGGGTACTTGATTTCGTAGCGGAACGAGAGCGTGCGGCTTTCGTTGGGTTGCAGTGTGATGCGGTAGGTCAGCTTGCCGGTTTCGGGGTTTAGCTCGGCCCCGCCGTTGTCGGTGAGCTGCACCGCAATGCGCTCGTCGGTCGATACCGGAATCTGGTCGTAGACGGTGAGGCTAACGGGTTCGGAGCGGGTGTTGCGCAGGCTGATGCGGTACGCCCGGTTTTCACGCTGATTCCCCCCGAAGGTCTGCCGCGAGTTGACGTCCTGAATCTGTTCGCGTTTGGCAATGATGCGCTTGTCGCGGCCCAGCGAGAGCGACAGTGTGTCTTTGGCTTCGGCCAGACTCACCTGCGATTCGCCCACAAAGGTACCTTCGAAATAAATCCGGGCGGTGCCGTTAAGCAGGTTCAGCTTGTCCCAGCCCGTCAGCTGGGCCGTCAGAAACGCGTCGGGGTCGAGTTTGGGCGTCACTTCGTAGCGGTACGTGGCCGGCAGCTCTGCGGTTTGCACATCCACCAGCTGGGGGCGTCCATTGGTCAGAATGGTGTAGGGAATGGCAATCACGAAACTTACGTTCGTCGGCTGGTCGACAGCCTGGGTAAACGTCGCCGTGTTTTCGAGCGGAGCTGCGGCTGCCATAGTGGCTTCGGCGTTGGTATCGCTGCTTCGTAGCTGCTTGCTGAAAGCAACGCGGGGAGCGGCCTGGTCGTAGAGAACGGGCGGTTTGGGGTCGTAGAAACCAACGTAATCGGTTGGCAGGGTAGGCTGGGTGCCGGGCAGGGCCGGGTTGGCCGTCGACAGCGTCAGCCGGATGTTCTGCCAGTCGAAGCCCGTGTTCTGGTACACCTGCGCTTTATACGCCAGCGAGGCCGGGCTCCTGGTATCGCGGAACCGGACATCGTAGACGGGTGCCCAGCCAGCATTACCCACCACGTAGCTCAGATCGAGCGATACCGTGGTGCGGGTGCGGGCGGTCAGCGTCACTTCGATTTCGCCGACGGGGCGTTCGCGCCGGGCATTCTGTTCGGTCACCTGAGCCTCCAGCCGGTCGACCCGCTTTTTCTGCTCCACTACCTTGCGGTTGATGACCAGCAGTTCCTGGCCCAGTTTGGTCAGGCGATCGCGGTAGAAAGCCGCCATCTCGGCCACGGCCTTCACGGTGGCACCCTGATCTTTGCCCGCCACTTCTTTATTGGCCAGAATCAGTTTTCGTTCTTCGTCCAGCACGCTCTGCTGCAACACGAGCGCTTCGTAGGCTTCGCGATTGATGCGTAGCGAATCGTCCAGTCGCTGCAGCGAGGCCGGGCGGGGCGCTTTGTCGAGAAAGTTGGTGCGGAACTGAACGCCCTGAATCACGGCGTCGCCTTTGCCCGATACCTGAATGCTCTGCGGGTCGGTCTGGGCGGGGGCATTGTCGATAATGAGCCGGGTAGTGCCGGCGTCGATGGTGGCCGTTGCCTGGGCCATCAGCTGGGCGCGGGTCAGAAATACGGTGGCCTGCCGCAGCGTGGCCTGCACACGCTGTTCATCGGCCACCTGGGCCAGGGCGGTTGTGGCGGTAAAGCTGGCAACCAGTACGGTGGTGAGGAGTCGATTCATTCGTTATTATCAGTCGGAGTGGTGGTTTGTGTTATATAGACCCCGCTGGCCCGGCATCGGTTTAGTGGGCCCTGCGGAATATATTTCAACGTCGGGCCCGGCGGGGAAGCGGGCCGACCGGGCGCCGGCATCGAAATCGGGGCTACTTTTGCGCCATGATTACTGCCAATAACCTCCGATCCTTTACGGAACAGATCTTTCAGGCCATCGGCTGTTCCGAAGCCGATGCCCGGCTGGCGGCCGATGTGCTGGTGAGCGCCGATTTGCGGGGCGTCGACTCGCACGGGGTAGCCCGACTGCCCGGCTATGTCCGGCTCTATGACAACGGCCGGCTCAATCCGCAGCCCAGCATCCGTATCGTGCACGAAACCCCCTCGACGGCGGTGGTCGACGGCGATCGCGGGCTGGGGCTGGTGGTGGGTCCGTGGGCCATGCAGGTGGCTATCGAGAAAGCCCGCGTGGCCGGTACCGGCTGGGTGGCCGTGCGCAACTCCAACCATTTCGGCATTGCAGGATATCATGCCCTGCTGGCCGCCGACCACGACATGATCGGGCAGGCCATGACTCACGCGGCTCCGCTGGTGGCACCCACCTTTGCGCTCGAAAAAATGCTGGGCACCAATCCCATTGCGGTGGCTATTCCGGCGGCTACCGAACCCACGTTTCTGGCCGATTTTGCCAGTACGGCCGTTGCCTACGGGAAACTCGAACTGTTGCAGCGTAAGGGGCAGGATATTCCGCTGGGCTGGGCGCAGGATGCCGAGGGCAACCCGACGCCCGACGCCAATGCCGTCAGGAACGGGGGGGCGCTGGTGCCGCTTGGCACCGACCGGGAGCATGGCTCACACAAGGGCTACGGCCTGGGTGCAGTGGTCGATATTTTTTCGGGCGTGCTGTCGGGTGCCAACTATGGCCCGTGGGTACCCCCCTTCGCCACGGCTGGTTTCATGAAAGCCGACGAGGGCGTAGGGCAGGGAACGGGCCATTTCTTCGGGGCCATGCGTATCGACGCGTTCCGGCCGGCGGGCGAGTTCAAAACGCACATGGATACCTGGATTCAGCGGTTTCGGCAGGCCAGAGCGGTGCCTGGCAAACAGGTACTTATTCCCGGTGATCCGGAACGGCTGATGGAAGCGGAGCGCCTGGCCAGCGGTATTCCGGTGACGGAGCCTGTGCTGGCCAGCCTGGCCGAACTGGGCGACCGCTTCGGCGTTACGCTGGTTCAGTAGCCAGCCGTTGTTTCCAGACCATGCTGATCGGGCCGTTGCGCTTGATCAGCACGTTGTCGGCCAGGGCCTAAAGAACCCGGATAGCGGCAGAAAGCCATAAAAATCCGCATACGTAAACGGATTGGGGAGCGGGGGCGTTATGACGGTCGACTATCTATCATGACGCTACATGCCGGCTTCCAACGCTGCTCCAGTACCTGATTCCTTACCACCGTCGACCTCCGCCGTGGCGCGTTCTGTCGGGCAGACGGGTGTTCACTACGAAATTTTTGTGCGCTCCTTCGCCGATTCCAACGGCGATGGCATTGGCGACCTCAACGGGGTTACCAACAATCTCGATTATTTGCAGGAGTTGGGCATTTCGGCCATCTGGCTCATGCCCGTGAGCCCCTCGCCAACTTACCACAAATACGACGTTACCGACTACTACGGCATCGACCCGGAATACGGCACCCTGGCCGACTTCCGGCGGCTGATCGACGAGGCCCACCGGCGGGGTATTGCCGTGCTGATCGATCTGGTGCTGCATCATACCAGCATCCGGCATCCCTGGTTTGTGGAATCGGCGAAAGGGCCCGACAACCCGTACCGGCACTATTACCACTGGATGCACCCCGACGAAATCCGCCGGCGTCGGCTCAACACCCGCGACATTACGGCCGATTCGGGCGAACGCAACCCGTGGCATGCGGTGCCCGGTGCCCGCTCCCCCGAGCGTTACTACGGTATGTTCTGGAGCGGCATGCCCGATCTGAATGTCGATCACCCGCCCGTACGGGAAGAAATCTACCGGCTGGTGCGGTACTGGCTGGCCGATGTCGGCGTGGATGGGTTCCGGCTCGATGCGGCCCGCCACCTGTATCGGGAGTCGGAAGAACCCAAAAACCACCAGTTCTGGGAGGAGTTCGGTCGGGTTGTAGAGGCCATCAAGCCGGGCGCCTACACGGTGGGCGAGGTCTGGACCCGTCCCGACCGCATTGCGCCTTATTTCCGGGGGCTGCGGGCCAATTTCAACTTCGACCTGGCGCAGGTAATCGAGTCGGTGGTTCGGCGCGAACGCGACAGCGAGGACCTGGTCGAGTTTCTGGCTTACGTACACCGAACCTTCGAAACGGTCAATCCAGCCTTTATCGACGGGCTGATTCTGTCGAACCACGACCAGAACCGGATTGGCAGTTTGCTGAAAGGCAATCTGCAGCATCTGAAAGTAGCGGCCAGCCTGTTGCTGACCCTGCCCGGCAACCCCTATCTCTACTACGGCGAAGAACTGGGCATGCTGGGCCTGAAACCCGACGAAAGTATCCGGGAGCCTTTTTTGTGGGACATTCGCGCCCGCGACCGGCAGCGCACCACCTGGCGCCGGGGCCGCTATACCACCAGCCAGACCGTGCCGCCACTGGCGCTGCAACGTGCCGATCCGCAGTCACTTTACAATCACTACCGGCGCCTGATTCAGTTTCGCAACGGCCAGCCGGTGCTGAACGATAACCTGACCCGGCTGATCGAAACGGGTATCCGCCAACCCGAAACAATCTCGTTTGTGCGCCAGTCGGCCAGCGGGCAGCGGGTGCTGGTGGTACTTAACCTGTCGCGCCGGACCCTCGAGGTAGTGCTGTCGCCCACCGAAGCGTGGTGTACCGGACTGGTCTGGGGCGCCGACGACGGGGCCACCCTGACCGACGGTACCCTCCGGCTTCCGCCTTATTGTTTCGCTGTGCTGGCCTGATTTTCCGGTGAGTGGTCGGGCTTGTAGCCGCTTACTCTGATCGCCGACCACTTACGAACAAGTGATACGGGTTGACTGTGGTAAGGTTTTACTTTTCAAGTAGTTAGCTCAGGCCGGATTGGTCTGCCAACACATGAAACAGTAATCACTAATCCGCTAAACAACCATGATCAATCAAGCATTAAAACGAGCTGCTGGCCTGTTGGCTGTTGCCTGCCTGCTATCGTGTGAGGATCACCGCCTGACAGCCGTTGTACCCACGGTTAGTTCGAGTGTACTGGCTCGAAATCTGGTATCGCCCATTGCCGTTGAAACCGACCCCACAGGCCGTGTTTTTGTGACGGAGCAGGGCACGGGCGCCAACGACGGACGACTCACCATGGTGGGCAGCAATGGCCAGCTGTACCCGGTTGTAACGGGTTTCTTTTCGGAAAAACTGCCCAACAACGAGATTTCCGGCACCGATCACCTGCTGTATGCCGATGGGTTGCTTTATGTATTGAACGCCAAGGGATTATACAAAGTGAACGTGTCGGGTTTCAAGCCGGGCGATGCGCCCATTGCGGCCGCCAGCCTGGTGCCCGAAGACATCGGCACGTTTGTGATCAACTACAAGTTTGTCAACGATACCGATGAGTCGCACTTGTATAACCTGACCTTGGGCCCGGATGGCGCGTTGTACATCACCGACGCAGCCGCCAACGCCATTATCCGGCGGGCTAAAAACGGGGCGCTGAGTGTGGTGGCCGAGGTGCCGGGCGTGCCCAACCCAACGTCCGTTGGGCCACCCGTTATTCAGGCGGTGCCCACCAGCATCACCTACGATGGGAAACAACTGCTGTTCAGCACACTGGTTGGGTTTCCATTTCCGCCCGGCAAGTCGGTGGTCTATGCGATGGACTTGACGGGTAAACTCACCGTTTACTGGCAAAATTTTACCAGCCTGGTCGATGTCGAAAACGATGGCAACGGCGGCATTCTGACTCTCCAACACGGCGTTTTTGGGCCGCAGGGGTTTGCGCCCAACACGGGCCTGCTGGCCCAGACCACAGCCGCCGGTACAGCCACGCTGCTGTCGTCGCTCAACCAGCCCACCGATCTGAAGTTGCTCGCTAATCGAACGGGCTATCTGGTTAGCCTAGGCGATAACACCCTGTTGAAAATCACGTTTTAGCGGGCTGCGAACTCTACGCGAAAGCCCCACGGCAACGGACCTGCGGGGCGTTGCCGTGGGGCTTTCGCCATGGTAAACCAGGGCGGTTACTTCGCCTTCAGATACGCAAACGGGATAATCATTTCCTCGAGCGATACGCCCCCGTGCTGGAACGTATTGCGGTAATGATTCACGTAGTAGTTGTAATTGTTGGGGTAGGCGAAGAAGTAATCTTCGGTCGTAAACACGTAGGCTGTCGACACGTGCGGTTTGGGCAGAAACAGCCGCTCGGGTTTGCGCCCGACAAAAAGATGGTTGTCGTCGAAACCCAGGTTTTTGCCCTGCTTGTAGCGCAGGTTGGTGTTGGTTTCGCGGTAGCCCACAATCTTGGCCGGTTTCTGCACCCGAATCATGCCGTGGTCGGTGGTTACAACGAGCCGCCCGCCTTTGGCCGCCACTTTCTGCACAAACTCGAGCAGGGGCGAGTGCAGGAACCACGACCGCATAATCGACCGGTAGGCCGATTCGTCGGGGGCCAGTTCTTTGATCATGGCCATGTCGGTACGGGCGTGCGACAGCATATCGACAAAGTTGAACACCACCACGTTGAGCTGGTTCTGCAGCAGGTTGTTGAAGTTGTCGACCAGCGATTTGCCCTGGTTTACGTTCAGGATCTTGTGGTACGACATTTTCACGTTCAGGCGGCTCTGCTCCAGCTGCCGGCGCAGAAACTCGTCTTCGTGGTTGTTGAGGCCTTCGTCTTCGCTGTCGTCGTTGACCCACAGGTCGGGGTGTTTACGCTCCATTTCGCTGGGCATCATGCCCGAGAAAATGGCGTTTCGCGCAAAGCCCGTGGTGGTAGGCAGAATGGAGTAGTACGACGATTCTTCCTCGACCGTGAAATAATCGGCCAGCAGCGGCTCAATTACTTTCCACTGGTCGTAGCGCAGGTTATCGATCAGCAGGAAAAACAGGGGCGGCTGGTTGCCCGACGTGTCAAGGAGTGGGAACACCTTCTTGCGCATCAGCTGATGCGACATGATGGGGTGGGGGGCTTTGGGATCGTTGAGCCACTCCTCGTAGTTATCCATGACAAACTTGCAGAACGTGGCGTTGGCCTCACTTTTCTGCATATTCATCACTTCCAGCATGCTTTTATCCTGCGAGCTATCGAGTTCCAGCTCCCAGTAAATGAGTTTCTTATACACATCGGCCCACTCGTCGAACGTCATCCGGTCGTTGTACTGCATCGAGATGTTCCGGAAGTCCTGCTGGTAGCCGATGTTGGTCCGTTCGGTCACCAGCCGCTTGTTGTCGAGGATTTTTTTAACCGACAGTAGAATCTGGTTGGGGTTGAGGGGCTTGATCAGGTAATCGGCGATTTTGGAGCCGATAGCCTCCTCCATGATATGCTCTTCTTCACTCTTGGTGATCATAACCACGGGTAGGTTGGGCCGCAGCTGCTTGATCTGTCCGAGGGTTTCGAGACCCGTCATGCCCGGCATCATTTCGTCGAGAAAGACTACATCGTAATTGGTTTGCTCCACCTGATCGAGCGCGTCGGCGCCACTGTTGACCGGTGTTACGTCGTAGCCTTTGTTCTTCAGAAACAGAATGTGGGGTTTGAGCAGATCAATTTCATCGTCGGCCCAGAGTATCGAATAGTGTTGCATGGAATCGGGGGTTTATGACCACTGCCCGGAAAGCGGCAGCCGGTTTAATGATAACGGACAGGGGGTGGTTTGGCGAGGTCATTGAGGCTCCATGGCCACCAGCCCGGCCCTGCGTTGGTTTAACTGCAAACGACCGCTTGTGTTTGCCCGGTTCAGTTTTAAGGTTTTTTAACAGCCCGGCCAGCGCCCAAAAACCGTTTGGCTACAACCAGCCTGATGCCAGAAAACCGTTTATTCGACGATCAGGAGTAATTTTTGATGTAATTTTACGGAGGCCTTACGTGAAAGGTGCTCCCGATAGTAACCCATGAAGAAGATATTGTTTGCGCTGACCTTCCCGCTGTGGATGAGCGGCTTTGTATATGCCAGTCCCATTGTGTCCGACTCGATCGGGGTCGAAAAGAAAGACGGGAAACGCTTTATTCTGCATCGGGTCGATCAGGGGCAGACCCTCTACGCCATTGCCCGGCGCTACGGCCGGTCAGTAGCGGCCATTCAGGCGGCCAACCCGGGTCTGGGCAATGCGGTGCGCTTCGACCAGACCGTTCGCATCCCGATACCCGAAAAGTCGCTTAGTCCCCAGCAGGCCAAAGCCATCGACAAGGCCATCCAAAAAGAAGAAAAAGCGCAGGATCAGGTGGTGCGGGTAGCCGCCAAAGCCGCCGATCCGGTCCGGACGGGTATTCACGTGGTTGAGAAAGGGCAGACCCTCTATAGCCTGGCTGCCCGCTACGGCGTGTCTCAGGCCGATCTGCGCCGGTGGAACAACCTGCCGTCGGGTAGCGTGCTCATCGGGCAGGCGCTGATCGTGAGCGAGAAAGCCCACCTGGAGCGCAGCCCCGGCCCGAGCGTGGCCACAACGGCACCCGCCCCGCCTGCCACGGCCGTGAAAACAACCGAGCCATCGCCCCGCCCCACCGAACCGAAACCGACGGAAACAAAACCCGCTGAACCGAAGCCGACCGAGTCGCGTCCGACCGAGTCACGTCCGACCGAGTCGCGTCCGGTAGCTAAGGCGCCTGAACCTGCCCGAACGGCTCCGAAAGTACCGGCCGAATCGGCGCCGGCCCGGCCCGACAAAACAAGCACCCCGGCCGAACCCAAAGCGACGACTCCGCCCGTAGTGGTAGAACTGCCGCGTCCGGGCAACGATGCGCCCATGCCCACGCGGGGCCGGCGCGTATCGCTGACGGGTGTTGCCGAAATGATTGATGGGGCCGACGGATCGGGTAAATACCTGGCTCTGCACCGCACAGCGCCCATCGGCACACTCGTGCAGGTGCGCAATGCCTTCAACAACCAGAGCCTGTGGGTAAAAGTGATCGGTCGCCTGCCCGACACAGGCGTCAACGATAAAATCCTGATTAAGCTCTCGCAGCAGGCCTTCGCGAAACTTTCGCCCGACGACCGTCGTTTTCGGGCAGAGGTCAGCTACATAGCACCGTAGGCTGCGCAGTTTGACGTTTGTTGTTCGAGATTTATAGTTAGGGTTCTCCGCCCGAACTGCCTTTCGTAGAACCTACGAACAACAAACCACGACCAACAAACCAAAACTATGGAAACCAAAGAAGAGCGCATTGCCCGGCGGCACCGCGAGCGCGACGAGCAGATGAAAGCCACGCCCGGCTATGTAACGTTCAGCATCATGTTCACGCTGGCGTATCCGTTTATTGCGGTCTTCACCTTCGTGATGTCGACACTGCTCGCCATCGTGTCGGGGGTATCGAAAGCCATGGCCTGGGTCGTTAGCGGAGGGCGTTCCCATTGATTCGGCCCGAAGTGGCCGATCTGCTTAACCAAAAGGCCCGTCAGTACAATCAGCCTGCGTTTATCGAGCGCGATCCGGTGTCGATTCCGCACCGCTTCACTGGGCGGCAGGATATCGAGATCATGGGTTTCTGGGCGGCCGTGCTGGCCTGGGGGCAGCGGCCGGTGATCCTGCGCAAAGCCGCCGAACTGATCGATCTGATGGATGGGGCACCCTATGACTTCATCCGCAACCACCAGGAAACGGACCTGAAGCGGTTTCTGGCGTTTAAACACCGGACGTTCAACGCCACCGACGCGCTCTATTTCATCCATTTTTTTCGGACGTTCTACGCCGGGCACACCACGCTCGAAGATGCCTTTGTGCCCGGTCAGGCCGTTGCGCAGGCCGTCACGGTGGGGCCGGCGCTGGTGGCTTTTCACGATCTGTTCTGCCGGGAGAGCGACTATTTTCCGCCCCGTACGCGCAAACACATTGCCAGTCCCGCCCGTAACTCGACCTGTAAACGGCTGCTGATGTTTTTGCGGTGGATGGTTCGGCACGATACGCAGGGTGTCGACTTCGGCCTCTGGACCCGACTGAGCCCCGCCCAACTCGTGATACCGATCGATGTGCACGTAAACCGGGTGGCCCACCGGCTCGGACTGCTTACAACCAGTGGCCGCGACGAAACGATTCCCGACTGGAAAACGGCCATTGCGCTGACCGAGTCGCTGCGGCAGCTCGATCCCGCCGATCCGGTCCGGTATGATTTTGCGCTGTTTGGTTTGGGTGTCGAGGGCGAACTCTAGGCGCGGGCGAGCAAACAAAATGCCGGTCGAATAGCTTACTTTCGCAGACGAACCTTCCATAAAGCAAACCCAATCGACCCCGCCACATGGCCTTTACCATCACGACACAACCGTTTGGTACGTTACCCAACGCCATCGAACCCCTGCTCGAGTACACCATTACCGATACCACCACTGGCGAATACATGACGATCCTGCCCGGCTACGGCGGTATCGTGCGCGAACTGGTGCTGCGCAAGGGCGACACCCTGTTTTCAGTGCTGCGCGGCCCCGAGTCGGCGCAGGCGCTGGTCGCCGATGAGTCGTTTGCCAGTGCGCTGCTGTTTCCGTTCCCAAGCCGCGTGCGACACGGCGTTTATGGCTTCGGCGATCAGCAGTACGCGCTGCGCCTGAACGAAATGAGCCGCGACAACGCCATTCACGGGCTGGTGTACGACAAAGCTTTCTCGGTCGTAAGTCAGGAAGTAACGGCTACCGAAGCTTGTCTGGTGGTCCGGTACGAGCATACGGGCGATGCCGTCGGCTATCCTTTCCCGTTTGTGTTTACCGTGACCTATTCGCTGAAACAGTCGGCAGGGCCGCTGGTAATGCATCTGTCGTATGAAGCCGAAAACAGCGGTTCAACGGCCTGCCCGGTAGCGTTTGGCTGGCATCCCTACTTCACGCTCAACGGCGAATCGGTCGACGACCTGACGCTGACCCTGCCCGACCGCATGCCCATTGCGCTCGATGCGGCCATGATTCCAACGGGGCGTCAGTCGATAGCGCCTGCCGAAACCATACCCCTTGCCGGTCAGGAGATCGACGCCATCTACGCGCTGCACCCAACCGAAAACGCCGTGGCCGAAACGGTGTTGCATTCGCCCAAAGCGGGTGTCAGTCTGGTGGTAAAGCAGGAAACGGGCATGGGTAAACTCGACTACCTGGTTTGTTATACGCCCACCCGACGCGACAGCGTTGCCATCGAATCACTGACGGCCAATGCCGACGCTTTTAACAACGGCGAAGGGCTGGTTACGCTCATGCCCGGCCATACCCTCTGTGGCGACATCAGCGTACGGCTCGACTAAAGCGGCTGTTCCATCCTGCAGGCAGGTCGGTTCGGGCGGTAATCAACGCGATTACCGCCCGAACCGACCTGTTTTCGTTACAGTTCAAAGGTGATTCCCTGCGCCAGCGGCATGGTGGTGCCGTAGTTGATGGTATTGGTTTGCCGGCGCATGTAGGCTTTCCAGGCATCGGAGCCCGACTCGCGGCCGCCCCCCGTTTCTTTCTCCCCTCCGAAGGCCCCGCCAATTTCGGCACCCGACGTGCCGATGTTGACGTTGGCGATACCGCAGTCGGAGCCTGAGGCCGCCAGAAAACGCTCGGCTTCGCGCAGGTTGAGCGTGAAAATGGCCGACGACAGGCCCTGTGGTACGGCGTTCTGCTGCGCCAGGGCATCGTCGAGGGTGGTATATCGAAGCATGTACAGAATGGGCGCAAAGGTTTCGCGCTGCACCACCGGCCAGTGATTTTCGGCCTCGGCAATGCACGGCTGTACATAACAGCCCGACTCGAAGCCCGGCCCGTCGAGCAGGCCCGGCTCTACCACAAACGTGCCCCCGGCCGCCCGGATGTCGGCTACGGCCGTCTGGTACCCCTGCACAGCCGCCTGATCGATCAGCGGACCAACGTGAAACGACTCGTCGAGGGGGTTGCCAATGCGCACCTGGGCATAAGCCTTGCGGAGTCGGTTGCGTACATCGTCGTAGATACTGTCCTGCACCAGGATGCGCCGGGTGGTTGTGCAACGCTGTCCGGCCGTGCCAACGGCACCGAACACGATGGCCGGAATCGCCAGATCGAGGTCGGCGTGTTCGGAGACGATAATGGCGTTGTTACCGCCCAGTTCGAGCAGGCTGCGCCCCAGCCGGGCTGCCACGGTCTGGGCTACGGCTTTACCCATGCGCGTGCTGCCCGTGGCCGACAGCAGGGCCACGCGCGGGTCCTGCGCCAGCCACTCGCCCGCCTGGCTGCCGCCCGTAATCAGGCACGACACCCCTTCCGGTACGTCGTTGTTGCGCAGAACGTCGCCAATGATCTGCTGGCAGGCAAGGGCCGTAAGGGGGGTCTTTTCCGAGGGCTTCCAGACACAGACATCCCCGCAAACCCACGCCAGCATGGCATTCCACGACCAGACGGCCACCGGGAAATTAAACGCCGAAATAATACCGACCACGCCCAGTGGGTGCCACTGCTCGAGCATACGGTGGGCCGGCCGTTCGGAGTGCATCGAGAGCCCGTAGAGCTGGCGCGACTGCCCAACGGCAAAATCGCAGATATCGATAATTTCCTGCACCTCGCCCAGACCCTCCTGCAGCGATTTACCCATTTCGTAACTGACCAGCGTGCCCAGTTCGCGTTTGTAGCGACGGAACTGATCGCCCATCTGCCGCACAATGTCGCCCCGGCGGGGGGCCGGCACCTGCCGCCAGATGGCGAAGGCTGCCTGAGCGGTTTCGATGACCTGATCGTAGTCGGTGCGGGTGGTGGGATGAACCCGCGCAATCAGCTGTCCGTCGGCGGGCGAAAACGAATCGATGGTTTTGTCGGTCGATGACCAGAAATGCTGTCCGGTGCTGGTACCCGGTTTGACGGGCTGGGCGGGCAGGGGAAGAATAGACTGCATACTGTAGGCTAATGGTTTGTTGACTTAATGAACAAAACTACCTGCCTGTTAGATAACAAAGCACGACGGGTACAAACTTTTCAGTGGATATGCGGTTCATCTAAGTTCATGCGGTGGTAGCTGATACCGCCCACTAACCCTCCCGCTTATGAAATCGCTGCTGATCCTGGGCGCTTCGGTTGTACTGACGACCCTGCTGGCTAACTCGTCGGCCCTGGCCAATCCCCGGCCGCTCGTATCCGTACCGTCGGTGGCCGCTGCCGATACCATGCCCCGCAAAACCGGCAAATCGCCCCGCAAAGCCAGCCGCAGCAAGTCGGCTGCCAAGGGTACTGCCACCCAGGAGGCCCGCTACCGCAACAGCTCGGCCGACGATGGCACGGCCGTCAACAACAGCAACGTGACCAACTACAACACCAATGCCGCCACTAACCCGGCCACGGGGGTAGGTAGCGTTGGTGGTGGGGCCAGCGCCACACCAAAACCAAAGAAAAAGGGAAATTAGTGTAGATTGGCCCCTGGTCCGGTAATTCTGTGAACGACTATCCTTTTGCGTAGGGTTGCCATACTGTTACCCAATGAAGTGCATACAAGCCTGATTTTTGTGTCGTATCTGGCACAAACAGTTCATCGACGAGGACCTTTTCTCAATAATCAATAGTTTGTGCGTATAAATCTTTCCGTGTGAAACGTCAGTCATCCTTGGTTTCGGAAAATGTGCTGATCGAAAAGCTGACCCAGCGCGATCAGAAAGCTTTCCATTGGCTCTATGACCAATACTCACCTGCGTTATATGGCGTAGTGCTCCGCATTGTCCGTGATGAGGAGCAGGCGCAGGACCTGGTGCAGGATATTTTCGTGAAGGTCTGGAAAAATCTCGATGCCTACGATGCCAGCAAAGGCCGGTTGTTTACCTGGATGCTGAACGTGGCCCGCAACACGGCAATCGATGCCATCAGAGCGCGAAAAACGCAACCTTCTGCGACGAATGCAATCCGAACCGATGAAGAAAACGTACATATTGTTGACCGGCAGCATAACACGCAACAGCCTAACCCCGATCATATCGGTGTTCAGGAGGTAGTCAGCCAGTTGCGACCCGACCGTCGACAGTTGATAGATCTTGTTTACTTTGGCGGATACACCCACGAAGAAGCAGCCGATGAACTCAACCTGCCTCTCGGTACGGTAAAGACCCGAATTCGGGCTGCGTTGCAGGAACTAAAACAACTGTTCAAGTCATGAATGTAGAAGAGTACATAGCTTCCGGCATCCTTGATTCCTACGCGATTGGCGCTGTCAGCGACCAGGAGATGCGCGAGGTGAATTGCCTGTCGGCTATTTACCCGGAAATAAAGCAGGAACTCGATCAGCTGCTGCTGTCGACCGAAAACTACGCGCTGCTTCATAGCGTTGAGCCACCTGCCGAACTGAAAGACCGGATCATGAGCCAGCTCACTTTCGAGGAGCCCAGCGATACCGTCGTACGCCCGCTGCCCGTCGACCGGACACAGTTGGGTGGTCCAACCTACAAAACGACCTGGCTCGTTGCCGCTTCGGTGGGCCTGCTGGTGCTTATCTTCTCGTACTTTCTGATTACGCAGCTGCAGGGCAATCAGAAAACGCTGGCGACACTGCGTGATAACAACAACGTGCTGCAGAATGAAGTGAAGCTCCTGCGCGATAGCCAGCTACGAAATGAGCAGATGCTGGCCATGCTGCGGCAACCCGGCTTGCGGTCGCTCGAACTCCGGGGAAACGCAAAAGCGCCCAAGGGCGATATGCTTGTATTCTGGAACGCCCGCACCAAACAGGTAGCGGTCGAGGTGCGCTCGTTGCCTCCGCTAGGCCCCGATCAGCAGTATCAGCTTTGGTCGCTGGTCGATGGTAAGCCCATCGATGCCGGGGTGTTCGACGCCACTACGTCGGGTAACGTGCTGCAGCGGATGAACCGCGAAGTGAGTCGGGCCGATGCCTTTGCGGTAACCATTGAGAAACGTGGGGGAAGCCCGACGCCTACGATGGAGACCTTGCTGGCGATGTCGCCCGTTGCCTGATAAAGCGTTGATCTGTCGGCGAACGATCGGAACGTCGGGCGCCTGCCCGGTGTTTTAGTAAGGGTAGCAAAACACGTCCGTTGCGGACCGGTACCGACCCTTTATTTACTGAACGAACCTATGAAAAACTCGTTTTTCTCACTGCTGACGGCTGGTTTGCTGTCGGCGATGACCTTGTTTACGGCCTGTCAGTCGACGGCAACCGGTAAAACCGAACAAGCCACTACCCGCACTACCGACGATACGCCCCCCGGCGGCCGGCGCGTGGTGAAAACGGATGCCGAGTGGAAGAAAATCCTGACGCCCGATCAGTATGCCGTACTGCGCGAGCACGGCACGGAGCGGGCGTTCACGAGCCCCCTCAACAACATTCACGAGCACGGTGTGTTTGTGTGTGCCGCCTGCAAAAACCCGCTGTTTGCATCGGAAACGAAGTTTGATTCCGGTACGGGCTGGCCCAGCTTTTATCAGCCCATCGCCAAAAATGCGGTGAAAGAGCAGACCGATAAAGCCTACGGCATGGTACGCACCGAGATTTTGTGCAATGTATGCGGAGGACACCTCGGGCACGTTTTCGACGACGGGCCGAAGCCTACCGGCCTGCGGTACTGCATGAACGGCGTGGCCATGCTGTTCCAGAAAAAATAAGCCGGCGCTGCCGGATCCGTTTACGACAGCCGACCCATCCGGGCCGGCTGTTTTTGCGTAGGGCCCAGCCATCCCGTCCTGCTACCGCTCAGGGCCGTTTATGTGCGGTATCGGCCGAAAATGCGTTATATTTGAGACCCGCCTGCGAACCATAAAACGCTTTTGGGCGCTTCGGCCAGACCGAACAAACCTCTTACTGAATTTAGACGCATGAGTGAAGACAGGGAGCGATTCCGCGCTGTCCGGCACGCTTTTGGCGCGTTCCGGCAACGAATTCGACAACGCCGGGCCTTGCTTGGCAACGTCAGGCGCGGAGTTGGCCGACAGATCTATCGGCAAACCGCCCGAGTAGCCGGGGAGGAGCGGGTCAGTGCCTGGACAGCTACATACCATGAATACCGCGATCGCTTCCGGGCGTTCGTTCACCAGTACATCGATCCTGATGCCTGGTACTATCCTTACGTCAAGAATGGGGTTCGCTACTCCCTGATCGGGGCGCTGCTGCTGGGCATCTACGTGTTCATGCTCAACTATAACGTCCTGTACCTCACGGGGTCGATTCCCAGCGTAGAAGAACTGAAGAATCCGAAGCTGAACCAGGCATCGGAGATTTACTCGCAGGATGGAGTCATGATCGGTAAGTTTTACGCCGAAAACCGGACGCCGATCAAGTACGAAAATATTCCGAAGCCACTGATCGAAGCGCTAATCGCCACCGAAGATGCCCGTTTCTATACACACGGCGGCATCGACCCCCGGGCCATTGGCCGGGCGCTGGTAAGCCTGGGGCGCGACGGCGGAGGTTCGACCATTACGCAGCAACTGGCCAAAAACCTGTTCAAGACCCGGAAAAAAGAAAACAAGGGTCTGCTGACGCGCATTCCGGGTATCCGGACCATCGTCTACAAATCCAAGGAGTGGCTGATGGCGCTCAAGCTGGAGCGGAATTTTTCGAAGCAGGAGATCCTGACCTATTATTTCAATACGGTCGATTTCGGGTCGAATTCGTTTGGCCTCAAAACCGCAGCCCGAACGTTTTTCAATAAAGTGCCCGATAGCCTGAACGTGCAGGAGGGCGCTGTACTGGTTGGGTTGCAGAAGGCTACCACCGCTTACAACCCCCTGAAAAACCCCAAACGCTCGAAAGAACGCCGGAACATTGTGCTGCGGCAGATGGCCAAGTACAAGTTTCTGACCAAGCCCCAGGCCGATTCGATCAGTCAGCTTCCCCTCGTAACGGAATTTACCCCCGAGAATCCCTACTCGGGGCCTGCCAGTTACCTGAAAAACGCGGTGCTTGAATTTGTGAAGAAGTGGGGCGACGAAAACAATTACGACCTGTATACGGACGGGTTGCGCATCGTGACCACCATCGACTCGCGGATGCAGACGTATGCCGAAACGGCTACTGCTGAGAAGATGAAGCGGCTGCAGAAAACCTTCGACGAACACTGGGAAGGCCGTAATCCCTGGACCGACGAAGAAGGAAAGGAGCTTCCCGGCTTTATTGATTCGGTAGCCCGCCGGACCGAACGCTACCGCGCGCTCAGCCGTCGGTTTATGCCGCTCTACCCCGACTCGATCATGTACTACATGAAAAACAAGAAGTACAAGATGCGGGTGTTCAGCTGGAACAACAAACGGGGCTACGACTCGACCGAGATGACCCCCTACGATTCCATTGCCTACTACAAGCATTTTCTGCAGGCGGGCATGGTGGCCATGGATCCGCATACGGGCTACATTCGGGCCTGGGTCGGGGGGCTCGACTACGATTACTTCAAATACGACCACGTGAAGCAGGGCCGCCGGCAGCCCGGTTCGACCTTTAAACCGTTTGTCTATACCACCGCTATCGACGATACGGTGAGCAACATGAGCCCCTGCGATCGGATTACCGATAAGCCCTTTCGGAAAGACTATCGCGAAAACGGCGAAGATAAAGTGTGGGAACCGCGCAACTCGACGGGCTACTATACGTACTCCAGCCTGACGCTGCGCCGGGCGCTGGCCCGGTCGGTAAACTCGATCACGGCCGAACTGACCGACCGGGTGGGGCCGGAGCGCGTGGCCGAATACGCGCACCGTATGGGTATCAAAAGCCGGCTCGACCCGGTGCCGTCGATCGGGCTGGGCTCATCGGATGTGTCACTGTATGAACTAGTTGGCGCCTACTGCACATTCGTCAACGACGGCGAAGCCATCGACCCCATGATCGTGCAGCGAATCGAAGACCGCGACGGTAAAGAGATTGCTTCGTTCAATGCCCCCAAACGGCGGGCCATCAGCCCCGAGTCGGCGTTCCTGATGCGGTATATGCTGCAGGGGGGGCTGCAGGAACCCGGTGGTACATCGCAGGGACTCTGGTCGTACGATCTGTTTAAAAATCGCAACGAGATGGGCGCCAAAACGGGTACCACCTCCAACAATTCCGACGGCTGGTTTGTGGGTATCTCCAACAACCTGGTGGTAGGCGCCTGGGTGGGTGGCGACGATCGCAGTATTCACTTCCGGTCGACCGATCTGGGCGAGGGGGCCCGCACGGCGCTGCCGCTGGTAGGCAGTTTCCTGGAGAAAGTTTACGCCGATCCGCGGTTTAAATCACTGCAGGGGCCGTTCCCGAAACCTACGTTCCCCATCACCAAAGAATACGAGGGTTGCTCGTATCCTGATGATGAGGAAGAAAGCAGCGAAAGCGACTCGACGGGGGTAGGCACCGAACTGGGCGATTCGACCCTGGCACCCATACAACAGGCCGAGCCGACAACGCCCCCCGATACAACGGGTAACAACAACTAGCTAAGTACCCGAAAAAAAGAAGGCCTGTCCACCAGCGTGGTGGACAGGCCTTTTGCTGAAGGGTAAACCAGGCAGTCGGCTGGTTTACCGACCGAGCTTGGCTTTGAACGAGCCGTCGGCATTGAAGACCAGGCCAACCCGCTTCTTGTCGCTGGTGAGCAGACCGACCAGATAGAAGCCGTTTTTATCGTCTTTAGCGGCCCGCTCAATGGTAGCACCGGCGTAGTTGGTGCTGATATACGTGGTGATGGCGGCCGGCAGGCTCGACACCGCAATGGTGGTGGGCATGGGCCGGCCCAGGTGAGCCGAATCGGGTTTGGGCTTATGCAGTGAATCGCCGTGCATGTGCTTACCGCCTTTGCCGCGCAGCTCCAGTTCTTTCTGGAAGGTGCCATTGGCCTTGAAAGCCAGCAGTTTGGGCAGGCTGTTCTGAACGATCACCACCACGTAGTTGCCAGCCTTGTCGATAAAGCCGCCCTGCACACTGGCACCGGCGTAGTTGGCTGTAATGTAGGTGGTAATGGCAGCGGGCAGACTGGCGGCCGTGACGGCTGTCATGTTGTGGGGGGCACCGGTGGTGCTGGTCACCGACGACGCAACGGCACTAAGCCGGGCGGCCGCATCGGTGTCACTGGCGTCGATCGACGATTTGGAGCAGGCGTTCAGCGTGAACACGAGCGCTGCCATACTGCAGAGAGCAAGAATAGTTTTCATGGACAACGGATTGATTTTGTTGACTGATTCGTATGCCGACTGTGGTGGTACCTGTCCGCAGGCGGCATACAGATGATAGTACGTGGTAAGTATATTTACCGTTGCAGCTGACTGGAAAAGAGTTTTTGTCCGGCTGCGTCAGCCCTGCTGACGGGCGGGGGTGAGGGGTTGTCTGAATCGGTTGAATAATTGGCCATAAACAAGATTAGTGCCCTGATTACATGGACTATTATCATAAAAACGGTATTTTGATTTGTCTTTTTCCGTGATTGCCATATATTGTATTTTTAATCCTGATGCCCAATGAAATCGCAGACGCAATCACTTGCTGGTATGACGCAGTCGCAGAGCCTGTCATCGCCGAATTTTTCGTTTTCCGAGTACCAGACCGAAAACTTCTACGATGAAATGTTTGCCGATCCATCGCAGGTGCGATCGGGCTATGCCCCGTTTCGGCAGCGCGTCGAGCAGCTGACCCGTGAGGAACTGATTAGCCGGCAGCACGCAGCCGAACGCTCGCTGATGAGTATGGGCATTACCTTCAACGTGTACTCAGAGGGGGAGGGCACCGAGCGCATCATGCCCATCGACATTATCCCGCGCGTGATCGAATCGGCCGAGTGGGACCGGCTCGAGGCCGGGCTGGTGCAGCGCATCCGGGCCATCAATATGTTTCTCGATGATGTGTATAACGAGCAGCGCATTCTGAACGATGGCGTGGTGCCGCGTGACCTGATCGAATCGAGCAAATCGTTTCTGCCAGCCTGCATGGGGCTGCGCCCGTCCAAAGGCATCTGGTGCCACATTACGGGCACCGACCTGATTCGGGGCGACGACGGCCAGTTTATGGTGCTCGAAGATAATCTGCGCTGCCCCTCGGGCGTGTCGTACATGCTTGAGAACCGGGAGCTGACCAAGCAAACCTTTCCCGAAGTACTGGCACAGACGGGTGTGCGGCCCGTATCGGACTATCCGACGCGGCTGCTGCAGATGCTGCAGTACATTGCCGACCGGCCCAACCCGACGGTGGTGGTGCTGACACCCGGTATTTACAACTCGGCTTATTTTGAGCATTCCTATCTGGCGCAGCAGATGGGCGTCGAGCTGGTCGAAGCGCGCGATCTGGTCATCTCGGGCGGATATGTGAAAATGCGGACCACCAAAGGTTTCCAGATTGTCGACGTGATCTACCGCCGAATCGACGATACTTTCCTCGATCCGCAGGCCTTCAATCCTGACTCGCTGATCGGGATTCCGGGTATTTTCGATGTCTATAAGAAAGGTCGGGTGGCGCTGGCCAATGCACCCGGTACCGGCGTGGCCGACGATAAGGTGATCTACGCCTATGTGCCGCGCATCATCAAGTACTACCTCGGCGAAGAAGCCATCATCCCGAACGTAAAAACGTATATCTGCCGCGAGGAGGACGATTGCCAGTATGTGCTCGACAACATCGAGCAGCTGGTGGTGAAAGAAGCCAATGAAGCCGGTGGTTACGGCATGCTGATTGGCCCCAAGGCCGATAAGGAAGAGCACGAATTATTTCGGCAAAAAATCCGGGATAATCCACGCAACTACATTGCCCAGCCTACCATTTCGCTCTCGCGGGTGCCCTGCATCGTGGGCGACCATGCCGAGGGCCGACACGTCGATCTGCGGCCGTACATCCTGTTTGGCGAAACAGTCAACGTGATTCCGGGCGGGCTGACCCGCGTGGCCCTGCGCAAAGGATCGCTCGTGGTCAACTCCTCGCAGGGGGGTGGCGGCAAAGATACGTGGGTGCTCTATTGAGGGACTAATGGCCCCTGGTTGTGGTTTGTCGGTATGGTTCGCTGGTTTCGGACCGGTGCGGAGCATAAACTACAAACCACAAACCATCAACGGCAAACCCCAAACCTATATCTTTGCCGTTCACCCAACGCTGTCTGCTTTGCCCGATCTGAGTATTCTCATTGTCAATTATCGAACGCCACGCCTGATTCTCGACTGTCTGGCATCGGTGTACACGCACACGAGTGGTATTACGTTCGAGGTGCTCATTGTCGATAACCAGTCGGGTGATGACAGCCGGGCGCAGATTCTGGCCCGTTACCCCGACGTGCGCTGGTTCGATATGGGCTACAACGCCGGCTTTGCGCGGGCTAACAACCTTGCCATCCGGCATGCTGCCGGCCGCAACGTGTTGCTGCTCAACTCCGATACGCTGCTGATCGATAACCTGCTGGCCCGGTGCGTACGCGTGCTCGACGATCAGCCCGATGTGGCGGCTGTGGGGGCGCATCAGCTCGGGGCCGACGGCAGTCTGCGGCCCAACCTCTACACCACCTTCGGACAGATGCGCCGGGCCTTTTACATTCTGCCCGCCGGTGCTCGCTCTGAAGCCTGGCTGAAGAAACAAATCCCAGACCCGCATTTTGCCGATCCGGCGCAGGTGGAGTGGCTCTCGGGCGCTTTTCTGATGACCCGGCAGTCGACCATTGCCAAGGCCGGCCTGCTCGATGAGTCGTTTTTTATGTACGGCGAAGACGTGGAGTGGGGCTACCGGCTGGGGAAACAGGGGCGCATGCTGCTCCTGCCCGATGCCCGCTTCATTCACCTCGAATACGGCAGCAGCGACAACAGCAAACACGTGGTTACCCACATCAACCGCTTTAAGCCCCAGATTCAGGTATCGCAGTTGCTCTGGATTAGAAAACAGTACGGCCTGGGGGCGTATCTGGTGCTGATGCTGCACTACGTTCTGTTGGTTCCCATCGTTTTTGGCGGTAAACTGCTCATCAATCTGAAGAACCGGCAGCCGCTGTTCAGCCAGCTCGACAACCAGAAAGCTTATGCCCGGCAGGTGGGCATTTTCGGGCGGTTTTTCTGGCGAACGGTCTTTAACCGACCGGGTCTCTACAAGGTGTAAAAAACACTGCGCCGGCCCCCGCCGGGCCGATACGCTTTTGGGGGAAATCAGCGTTGTAAAGAAAATGCGTTAAGACTATGCGCTTACTGTCTACACTCGGGCTCCTGGCCCTTTTTTTCGGCGCTGTACTGGTGCCAACCGTCGTGCAGGCCACGCACGTGCGGGCGGGGGAAATTACGACGCGACGGCTGTCGGCTACCTCCCTCACGTATGAAGTAACCCTGACCACGTATTACGATGAGCAGAAGGGCCAGCAGGCTGCGCGCGACGCCAATGAATACACGTTCTGTTTCGGCGATGGTACAACCGAAGTGGTTAAACGGCTGCTGCCGATACGCTACCTGAACGGCCGGACCTCGTCGATTAACGTCTACCGCACGGTGCATACCTTCCCCGGTCCCGGTGTGTACACGATTGGCGTGCAGATTCCAAACCGGAACGCCGGTACGAAGAACCTGCCCCCGGCCGCCAGTTCCGACCAACTCCGCTTCTACGTGTCGACTACGATCCTGATCAATGCCGCCCTGCAGGTCAACTCGACACCGATCATGATCAACCCCCCGCTCGATTCGGCGCGGGTCGGTCAGAAGTTCTGCCACAACCCGGCGGCTTTCGATGCCGACGGCGATAGCCTGGCCTACCGGCTGAGTGTACCGCAGGATGGCGTTGAAAACAGTTGCCGTAGCAGACAGATTGCCTCTTATCTAAGCCCCACCACGTTTAGCAAGAACAGCGAAAACGGTGGTTCCCCGACGTTCACCATCGACCCGCGCACGGGCAACCTGTGCTGGGATGCGCCGGGCGAGGAAGGTCAGTTCAACTTTGCTTTTATCGTGGAGGAGTGGCGCAACGGGGTACTGATTGGCGAAATTACCCGCGACATGCAGATCGTGGTGGTCGATCAGAACAACAAACGCCCGCTGATTGTGGGCAATGAATTGTGCGTAGAGGCTGGTACGCTGATCCAGCAGCCCATCACGGCCACCGACCCCGACGGGCAACGGGTAATTATCACAGCCTACGGCGGTCCGCTTAACCTGACCGCCGATAACCTGCCCCTGCCGGCTGGTCTGAGCATTGCGCCCCAGTATGCCCGCCTGATCAACGGTGGGGTGGCGCTGGCCCAGCCCGCTACGGCTACGTTTAGCTGGCAGACCAACTGCAACCAGGTCAGGAATGAACCCTACGACATCACGCTGAAAGTAAGCGATGTGCCTCCGCGCGGCACCACCTCGCTCGTGTCGTTTGCGACCTTGCGGATTCGGGTCATTGCGCCCTCGGTAAAAAACCTGACGGGGCGGGTATCAGCAGCCGCGGGTGGCCGATCAATTCAGATCAACTGGAACGCCTACAGCTGCGGCCGGATCGTCAATGGGGCGCTTGGGCCCGATACCACCAAACTGATTATTTACCGTAAGGAGGGCTGCACAAACGTGCCGTCTACGTCCTGCACGACGGGTATTCCGGCCGGGCTGGGGTATCAGGAAGTCGGGCGGGTGCCCTACACGGCTACGTCGTTTATCGATACCACCGGGCTTCGGCGTGGGGTGAAATACTCGTACCGCATTGTGGCCCGCAACCCCGGCGAAAGCAACAGCGGGGGGCTCAGCCTGCCGTCGGATGAGGTTTGTCTGGAACTGGCCCGGCTCACGCCCGTGCTGACCCAGGTGACAGTCGACAGTACGGCGGAGGTGCGCGGTCGCATTACCGTGCGCTGGTCCCGACCGCTCGATCTGAAACCGGGCGATCTGGGGGCGCCGTATCAGTATCGGGTGCAGCGGGCTACCGGCCTGACGGGTACCAACTTTACCACCATTGCCTCCATCAACACCAACCTGCAGCCCGGCGCGGTCGACACGGTTTATGTCGATCAGGGCAGTTCGACGTCGGCGCTTAACACCACGGCCAACGCGTACCGCTACCAGATTGAATTTTTCTACACCAGCAGTACGGGACAACTGACCTCGCTCGGCATTGCCGAACCCGCGTCGAGTGTGCGGGTAACCACCGCACCGGGCAACCGGCAGGTAGTGGTGAGCTGGCAGGCCAACACGCCCTGGAGCAACGACAACCAGACGCACCGGGTGTATCGGAGCCGGACAGGACCAAACGGGCCGTTCAACCTGATTGCCGAAGTACCGGTGCGCGATGCGCCGACCTACACCTTTACCGATACGGGCAACGACACGTTTGCGGGCGATGGTAACACCAGCCGCCCACTCACGGCCGACAGCAGTTACTGCTACCGGGTGCTGACCCGCGGGCAGTATACCGATGCCCGGCTGGCCGTGTACCGACCCATCGAGAACTACAGCCAGATCAGCTGTGCCATGCCCACCGATACGACCAAACCGTGTCCGCCGGTGCTGGGGCTCGACAGCCTGAACTGCGCCAGCCTGACGCCCGAAAGCCAATGTGGTCAGACCACGTTTATGAACCGGTTGCGGTGGCGGCAAACCGTTGGGGCCTCGTGCGACCCGAACGTGGTGAGTTATACTATCTACTACGGTCGTTACAGCCAGGACACGCCCGGCAAGCTGACCAGCGTAAACGCACCGACCACCAATTTTGACCATACCAACCTGAACACGGTGGCCGGCTGTTACTACGTGACGGCGGTGAGCCGGCGGGGGCTGGAGAGTGCACCATCCAACAAGGTTTGTAACGATGCCTGCCCGTACTTCGCCCTGCCCAACGTGTTCACGCCCAATGGCGACGGCAAAAACGACACGTTCCAGCCGATGCGCTGCGCCCGGGCGGTCGAGTCGGTCAATCTAATCGTGTTTAACCGCTACGGCACCAAGGTTTACGAAACAAGTGGCCCCGCCCTCAACTGGGACGGGCGCTCGACCGATGGCACTGAGCTGCCCAGCGGGCTCTATTACTACCAGGTAACGGTTCGGTTTGCAACGCTCGACCGCAACACGCCCCCGCAGGTATTCAAAGGCTATGTGCAGATTCTGCGCGAAGGCACCACGATGCGTTAGTTGCGATAAGCTGTACAAAAAAGGCGCTGCCAGCTGGCAGCGCCTTTTTTGTTGATCAGCCGAACCGGGCTACCCCGCCCGGCTCAACGGTCGGTTATTTCATGTTGTGATAGACCATCTGCACGTCATCGTCTTCTTCGATGCGTTCGATAAGCTTCTCCACATCGGCGGCTTCTTCGTCGGTCAATTCCTTGTAATCGTTCGGAATACGCTCGAATTCGGCCTGTTTGATTTCGTAGCCTTTTTCTTCGAGAAACTTCTGGATGGAGCCGAAGGCCGTGAACTCGCCATAGATAACGAACTGCTCGCTTTCTTCGTCGAACTCGATTTCATCGCCACCCACGTCGATCAGTTCCAGTTCCAGCTCTTCCTGATCGAGCCCGGCAGCCGGAATCCGGAATACCGATTTGCGGTCGAACATAAAGTCGAGCATACCCTGTGTGCCCAGGCTACCACCCAGTTTGTTGAGGTAGCTGCGCACGTTGGCCACGGTGCGGTTGTGGTTGTCGGTAGCGGTTTCGATCACGAGCGCAATACCGTGGGGGGCATAGGCTTCGTACACGATTTCCTTATAATCCTCCTGCTCTTTGGAAGAGGCTTTTTTGATGGCCCGGTCAACGTTGTCTTTGGGCATGTTGGCGGCCTTGGCATTCTGGATAATTGCCCGCAGCCGGCCGTTGGTGTCGGGGTCGGGTCCGCCGTTTTTCACGGCAATCACGATGTCTTTACCAATACGGGTGAAGGTCTTGGCCATTTGCCCCCACCGTTTCATTTTCCGGGCTTTCCGGTATTCAAACGCGCGTCCCATGGTTGGTTGTCAGTTTTCGGTGTACTGTACTCAGTTTACCGTGTTTCGGTAGTCAGTGTATAGGGATTTGGTTGCTGGTTGATAGGGCGCGGTGGCTGCTTCGACCTCTTGAAAACCGTAAACAGGAAACCACGTACTACAAACCACAAACCTGATTTACTGGGTAATTACTTCGCTGTTCAGCACCGGCACATCGACCTGGCCCCGCAGCAGATCGGCCAGCGTGTCGCGCTCCCGGATCAGGTAGGGGTGGCCTTCGTAGACCATCACTTCGGCGGGCCGGAACCGGGCGTTGTAGGTCGAAGCCATGCTGAAACCGTAGGCACCTGCATTCTCGAACGACAGCACATCGCCCGGGCGCACTTCGGGCAGCGGCCGGTCGGTGGCAAACGTATCGGTTTCGCAGATGTAGCCAACCACGGTGTACAACTGCTCGGGCCCCGTTGGGTTCGATACGTTGCGGATGTCGTGCCACGAATCGTACATCATGGGCCGGATCAGGTGGTTGAGGCCCGAATCAACAGCGGCAAACGTGCGGCCGGGGTTTTCCTTGACCAGGTTGGTGCGCACCAGCAGGTGGCCGCATTCGCTCACCAGAAACTTGCCCGGCTCGAACCACAGCTCCAGATCGCGCCCGTAGCGCTGGCAGAACGCCTGAAAAGCCGCGCTGACCTGCCGGCCCAGATCGGCCACGTCGGTAACATGGTCGCCGGCCTTGTAGGCAACTTTAAAGCCACTGCCGAAGTCGATGAAGCGCAGCTCGGCATAATCGGCTGCCAGCTCGAACAGCACCTCGGCCCCCGCCAGAAACGCGCCGGCATTCTTGAAGTCGGATCCTGTGTGTACGTGCAGGCCCACTACGTTCAGGCCATACTGCTGCACTGTTTGCCGGATGGCGTCGCGCTGCAGAATGGAAATGCCGAATTTAGAGTCGGCGTGGCCGGTCGAAATCTTCAGGTTGCCGCCCTCGCTGATGTGCGGGTTGATGCGAATGCTGATGGGTACGTCGCTGCCGTAGTGCTGGCCCACCCAGGTCAGCAGCGGCAGGCTGTCGACGTTGAGTTGCAGACCCAGTTCGATGGCTTCACGAATTTCGTCGAACGAAACACCACTGGGCGTAAACATGATCTGTTCGGGTGTAAAGCCGGCCAGCAGTCCCATGCGGGCTTCATTGACCGATACCGAATCCATCTCGACACCCTGTTGCCGCATCAGCTTCAGAATCGACACGTTGGTCAGGGCTTTGGCTGCGTACTTGATCCGCAGATTAACACCGCTGAAGGCTGACCGGAGTTGGCCGATTTTTTCGATAATTTTGTCAGCGTCGTACACGTACAGCGGCAGGCCAAACTGGTCGGCTATGTGCAGTACGTCGACACCCTGAATCTGATAGCGGGCAGACTGACCCTGGGGCTCTTCGAGTTGCATATTCGGGAAAAACGAACCGCAAAATTACGCCTTCTTTCGCCTATGTCAAACACATACTACGGCCTCTTGCTGGGGCTGCTCCTGGCCATGCCGCCCCAGCCGGGCCAGGCGCAGACGCCGGTCACGCCATCGGCGGCACCATCGCTGCTGCAATCGGGCCCCATGGTGGGCTACTCCGACATGCGCGAGGTGATGCTGTGGGCCCAGACCAAGCAGGCTGCCCGGGTGCAGGTACGCTACCACGAAACTGGTAAGAAGGCCCCTGTTCACCTGACCAATGAAGTGCTGACGGAGGCCAAAACGGCTTTTACAGCCCACCTGCTCGCCGATCAGGTGGAACCCGGAAAGCAGTACACGTACGAGTTGTTGATCGGGGGCCGAACGGTGAGCCGGCCCTACCCGACCCAGTTCCAAACCCAGCCCCTGTGGCAGTGGCGGACCAACCCCCCGGCGTTTCGTTTCGGCGTCGGAAGCTGCACCTACGTCAACGAACCTGACACCGACCGTCCCGGCAAACCCTACGGCGGTGGCTACGAGATTTTTACCGCCCTGGCCGCCCGCAAACCCGACTTCATGCTCTGGACGGGCGACAACACATACACCCGCGAAACCGACTGGAACAGCCGCACGGGCGTGCTGCGCCGGTACACCCACACGCGGTCGCTACCCGAGATGCAGCCCCTGCTGGCCGCAGCCCATAATTACGCTATCTGGGACGATCACGACTACGGCCCCAACGATTCGGACCGGAGCTACTGGCTCAAGCCCGTCACGCGCGATGCCTTCCGGGCGTTCTGGGCCAATCCAAATTACATTTTCCCCGAGGAGGGGTGTACGGGTACGTTCATGTGGAACGACTGTCAGTTTTTTCTGCTCGACGACCGCACCTTCCGCGCCCCCGACGAGATGCCCGACGGCCCCGACAAAGCGTATTTTGGCGACAGGCAGATTCAGTGGCTGCTCGACGCGCTGCGGTTCAGCAAGGCCAGCTTCAAGTTTATCGTAACGGGGGGGCAGATCGTGAATCCAACCAAAGACTTCGAAACCTACGCGCTCTACAGCACCGAGCGCGACCGGGTGCTCAAAGCGATTGCCGATGCCCAGGTGCCGGGCGTGCTGTTCATCACCGGCGACCGCCACCACACCATCCTGCACAAGCTCGATCGGCCAGGTACGTACCCGCTCTACGACCTGACCATTTCGCCCCTGACATCGGGGCCCGCCAAACCCCGCGCCGACGAGCTGAAGCAACCCACCTACATCGACGGCACGCTGTTCACCGAGCGCAACTTTGGTCTGCTGAGCGTGAGCGGCCCCCTGAACGACCGGGTACTGTCGATTCAGGTTTGCGATCAGCGGGGTGTGCAGCAGTGGACGCGTGAACTGCGCGCCAACGATCTCAAATAGCGCCGGAGCGTTGTTCCGGCCCTTTACGTACTTTTTTATCTGACTCGATTGCGCCATGATTGTTCAGCGTTTTCCCGACCACGAAACGATGTCGCGCCAGGCGGCCGATTACCTGGTTCGGCTGATTGAGGCCAAACCCGACGCCCTGCTGTGTCTGGGTTCGGGCGACACGCCCATTGCCACCTACCGCCAGCTGGTGCTGATGGTCGATGCCGGTTTTGTCGATGTCAGTGCCTGTACGTTCGTGGGGCTCGATGAGTGGGTGGGCATGGATGCCACCGTAGCCGGTAGCTGCACCCAGTCGCTGTACCTCGAACTGTTCGACCCGCTGAATCTGCGACCGGATCAGATCCATGTCTTCAATGCCCGGGCTACCGACCTGGCGGCCGAATGCCGGCGGATGAATGCCCTGATCGACGGGCGGGGTGGTTTCGATCTGCTGCTGGTGGGCATGGGGGTCAACGGTCATATTGCGCTCAACGAACCCGGATCATCGTTTACGGCGGGCTGCCATGTATTGGAGCTGCACGAAACGACGATCAGCGTGGGGCAGAAATACTTTGCCGGACCAACCGCGCTTACGCAGGGTATCACCGTCGGGCTGCGTCACGTGAGCAGTGCCCACAACGTGATGGTGCTGGTGAGTGGTGATCGCAAGGCGGCTATTCTGAACGACGCCATTACGGGTCCCGTAACGGAGGCCGTGCCGGCCAGCCTGCTCCAGACCCACCCGCAGGCGGTGGTGATGGTCGATGCCGCTGCGGCCCGCCTGCTGCCCAATTAGGGCTTTCTGGCTGTTTGTGCGTAGTTTGGTCCCGACGCCGGTTGCCAATCCCCGCGTCTGTCTGCCGTGCCCGAGCCCACTACTGCCCCGCTGACGCCCGTTACCAGCCGCCGAACCGAGGTGCTGGCGGGCGTAGCTACCTTTCTGGCCACGATGTACATCATTGTGGTGAACCCAACCATCCTGAGCCAGGCGGGGCTGCCGTTTAGCGCCGTGCTGACCGCAACGGTGCTGCTGGCTTTTTTCTGCAGCCTCATGATGGGACTCTATGCCCGCAACCCGATTGTGGTGGCGCCGGGGATGGGGCTCAACGCATTTTTTACCTTCACGGCCGTCAAAGGCCTGGGTATCCGGCCCGAGGTGGCGCTGGGGGCCGTATTCTGGGCGGGGGTACTGTTTCTGCTGCTGTCACTCGTCAATGCGCGGTCGGCCCTGGTGCGGGTTATTCCGTTGCCGCTGCGCTATGCCGTATCGGCAGGTATCGGGCTGTTTATCACCCTGATTGGCTTCGAAAATGCCCACTTTATTGTAGCCAACCCCGCCACGCTGGTGTCGGTGGCCTCGCTCCACGACCCCATTACGCTGACGTTTATTGCTGGCCTGCTGCTGACCAGCGTGCTCATCGTGCGCGATGTGCCGGGCGCCATCATCATCGGCATCGGGCTGACAACGGCGCTGGCCTGGCCCATCGGTCGGTACTGGGGCGATGCGTCGGCGGTTAATTTCGGGCAGAAAACGCTCGTCAACCTGACCACGCTGGTAGCCGCGCCCGATTTCTCCCTACTGGGTAAACTCGACTGGCTGGGGTCGCTGCGGTGGTCGCTGGCCCCGGTTATTTTTGCGTTTGCCTTTACCGATCTGTTCGATAGTCTCTCGACCTTTGTGGGCGTCGCCGAAGCGGGCGGGCTGCAGGATGGCAACGGCGAACCCCGTAACCTGAACCGGTCGTTGCTGACCGATGCCGTGGCCACCACGCTGGCCGGCGTGCTCGGCACCAGTCCCGGCACGGCCTACATCGAATCGGCAGTAGGCATTGCCCAGGGCGGTCGCACCGGACTGACGGCCGTGGTGGCAGGCTGCTGTTTCCTGCCGTTTCTGTTTCTGTCGCCCCTGCTGGCGGCCATTCCCGCCATTGCTACGGCGCCTGCGCTGGTGCTGGTGGGTGCCTTCATGATGAAACCCATCACCCGCATCAACTGGCAGCAGCTCGACGATGCCCTGCCGGCTTTTCTGGCGCTGGTGCTTATTCCCTTCACCTATTCCATTACGCAGGGCCTGATCTGGGGTTTTCTGTCGTGGACGGTAATTAAACTGGCCGTGGGGAAACGCCACGAGGTGCCGGCGGGATTGCTGCTGGTCGATGCGTTGTGTGTGCTGGCGCTCGTGGCCGGGTACTAAGCCCGCAGCAGATGGAATCAGCCCAAAAAAAGGCCCTGTCGACGCACGTAGTCGTGCGTCGACAGGGCCTTTTTTTGGGCGCATAGTAAAGCCACGTCGACCGGGCAAACCGGCCAGCGTGCGCTGCGTGCTTAGGCGTTGGCAGGCGTGCAGAACTCGTCCAGCGCCATTTCGAGGTGCTGGGCAATCATCTGCGCCGACCGGCCCTCGATGTGGTGCCGCTCGATGAAATGAACCAGATCGCCGTCCTTGAAGATGGCAATGGCGGGCGACGATGGGGGATAGGGCAGCAGGTATTCGCGCATGCGGGCCGTAGCCTCAACATCACCACCGGCAAAAACCGTTACCAACTGGTCGGGCTTTACCGTCGAAGCCGCCAGAGCCGCCTTAACGCCCGGACGGGCCGCACCGGCTGCGCAACCGCATACCGAGTTGACCACAACAAGGGTCGTGCCTTTCTGATCGGTCATGGCCGCATCAACGTCGGCTGCCGACGTCAGTTCCTGAAAACCAACGCTGGTCAGGTCTTCCCGCATGGGAACAAGCAAATGAGGAGGATACATATTGGTTGTTAGTTGTACTAGTTGTGGTGTATGGTTTGCGGTTTTGTCTTCGAACGGTAGCTACCGACAAACGACGAACAACAATCCACAAACGCGGATTACATAAAGCCAAGTTCCAGTTTGGCCACTTCCGACATCAGTTCGGTCGAGTAGGGCGGATCGAACGTCAGCTCGACACTTACATCGGCTACTCCCTCGATGGCGCGCACCTTATCTTCGATCTCACTGGGAATGGTACCTGCCGACGGGCACGAAGGCGAGGTCAGCGTCATCAGGATATACACGTTGTTGACGGGGAAAATCTTGATGTCGTAGATCAGTCCCAGCTCATACACGTCGACCGGGATTTCGGGGTCATACACGCCTTTGAGGGCCAGAATAACCTGTTCTTTAAGTTCTGCGTCTGTCATTAGGATACGGATTTGGCCGAATACGCCCGGCCGAAGGCTTTCATACGTTCGATCATCGAAGCCAGGCCGCCGGCCCGCAGGGAGGTGATCAGGTTACCCATACCCACCCGGGGAATGAAGTACAGGTCGGCGTTGGCAATGTCTTCGGGCTTTTCGTCCGACAGCACCCGGATCAACAGGCTGATGAGCCCTTTCGAAATCTGGGCCGTGGGTTCACTGTCGCCGTAAAAGTGGAGGGTATCGCCCCGCAACTCGGCATCGACCCACACTTTCGACTGGCAACCCATAATGCGGTTTTCGTCGGTTTTGGCCGTTTCGGGCATGGGGGGCAGTTTTTTGCCCAGGTCGATAATATACTGAGTCTTGTCGAGCTGATCGTCGAACAAGTCGAACTCCTCGATAATCTCGTCCTGCTTTTCGTTTATGGTCATTGTATCCTGCGCCTTACTTCTTCTGTCACGTACCTGGAGCCGCTGCTTTGTCTGCGCCTGTCCGGCAGGCCACTGACCGCTTACAGCATCATTGTCTGAACCCGACGGATACCCTTTGTGAGCAGGTCGATTTCGTCTCTGGTATTGTAAACGGCAAACGAGGCCCGCGTAGTTCCGGCAATGCCGAAGCGCTGCATGAGGGGCTGGGTGCAGTGGTGACCCGTTCGGACGGCAATGCCCTGCTGGTCAAGGATAACGCCCATGTCCTGGTGGTGAATCCCGTCCATCACGAACGAAACGACCCCGATTTTCTCGCGGGCCTGCCCGATGATTCGCAGCCCGTCGATGGCGGCCAGCTGCTCGGTGGCGTATTCCAGCAAATCGTGTTCATGGGCGGCAATCGCGTCTTTCCCCAGCGCAGCCATGTAGTCGAGCGCCGACTTCACCGCAATTACGTCGGCAATGTTGGGCGTGCCCGCTTCAAACTTGTAGGGTATATCGTTGTAGGTCGTTTTCTCGAACGTCACCTCCCGAATCATTTCCCCGCCACCGCGGTAGGGAGCCATGGCTTCGAGCAGGGTTGTTTTGCCATACAGCACGCCCATACCAGTAGGGCCGTAGAGCTTGTGGGCCGAGAACACGTAGAAATCGGCGTCGAGGGCGCGCACATCGAGTGTCAGGTGCGAGGAAGCCTGCGCCCCGTCGATCAGCACAACCGCCCCAACCGCGTGGGCTTTGTCGATAATGGTCTTTACGGGGTTGATGGTGCCGAGCGAGTTCGACACGTGTACCACCGAAACAAATTTGGTGCGTTCAGACAGCAGCTTCTCGTACTCATCGAGTATCAGCTCGCCGGCGTCGTCGACCGGAATGACCTTCAGCACGCAGCCCCGCTCCTCGCAGAGCATCTGCCAGGGCACAATGTTGGAGTGGTGCTCCATGCCCGAAATGATAATCTCGTCGCCCGCCTGCAGAAACCGCCGGCCATACGCCTGCGCCACGAGGTTGATGCCGTCGGTGGTGCCGTAGGTGAAAATAATCTCCTGCCAGTGTTCGGCATTGAGAAACGCCTGAACAGCCCGGCGCGACGCTTCGAACGCAGCCGTCGCCTGCTCGGCCAGGTGGTGAATACCGCGGTGAATATTGGCGTTGTAGCCTTCGTAGTAATTCGTCAGGGCGTCGATCACCACGCGCGGCTTCTGGTTGGTAGCTGCGTTATCCAGATAAACCAGGGGCCGGCCGTTGATCTGCTGATCGAGTACCGGAAAGTCCTGCCGGATCTGTTGAATGTCGAGAGGGGGGGCAAAAACCGTTTGCATAAAAACAGGCTTGTGTTACTGAATAGCTAACAGGCTGTAGAGGGGAAAGGTGCAAAAAAAGCGGGGATTAACGAATTCTACCCAGAACGTCGTTAATCCCCGAAAAGTCCGGCTGATGGGTTGAATTGGCAAACCGCCCCGCCCCGACGGAGCGTATTATTTCGTCAGTTTGGCCGTCACAACACCCTGCAGGTACTCGCGGATGGGCGCAATCTTGATCTGGCTCAGCACATCCTGCGCAAAGGCGTAGAGCAACAGCGTGCGGGCTTCATCCTTTGGAATACCCCGCGACCGCATGTAGAACAGGGCTTCGTCGTTGAGCTGGCCGGTTGTCGTGCCGTGCGAACACTTCACATCGTCGGCGTAGATTTCGAGCTGCGGCTTGGTGTTCATCGACGCGTTGGGCGAGAGCACCACGTTTTTGCACGACTGGTAGGCGTTGGTTTTCTGGGCGTCGGGCCGCACGAAAATTTTGCCGTTGAAAACGCCCGTACCGCTGTCGTCCAGAATGCCTTTGTAGAGCTCGTTGCTGTACGAATTAGGCATGGCGTGATCGACCAGCGTATGGTTGTCGACATGCTGCCGGCCGTTGGGCATGTAAAGCCCATACATGAAGGCTTCGGCATGCTGCCCGTTGAGCACGATATTCAGGTTGTTGCGCACGAAGTTGCCGTTGAGCGTAATCGTAGCGGCATAAAAATGGCTGTTGTCGCGCTGGTTGACCTGCGTGGTGCCGATGTGGTAGGCCTGTTCGGTTTCGTCCTGCACTTTGTAATACTGCATCCGGGCATCGCGTTCGAGAGCGATTTCGGTGACGATGTTGACAAAGCTGCTTTGCTCGCCCAGCGTCCGGAACGATTCGGTCAGGGTAAGTTCGGCGTTCTGGCCGACCAGCACGAGGTTACGGGGCTGCGAAGCAATGTTTTTCTGGCGGGCATCGGTGATGAAGCGCAGCACAATGGGCTGCTCCACCGTGGTATTGGCGGGCACCCGAACCAGCACCCCATCGGTAGCCAGGGCCGTGTTGAGGGCGGTAAACGCCGAATCGGCGTAGTCGGCGTAGTGGGCAAAGTGCGCCCCCACGCCTTCCGGATCCTGTTTCAACGCGTCGGCCAGTGAGCTGATCTGTACCTGCGAAGCGGGACTGACGATCTGGGACAGTTCGGGGTGGTAGCGACCGTTGACAAAGTACAGGATATTACCGTCGAGGTTGGGTATTTCCAGAGCCGCCAGATCATCAGCCGTAAGCGTCGACGTCTCGTCGATGGTAAACTGTTGCTTGATCAGGTTGTTGACATTCGAGTATTTCCACTCTTCGTGCCGGATGGTGGGGAAGCCGAGCTTATCGAAAGCCTGCAGCGCCTGCCGCCGAAGCTGGTGCAGGGGCGTTTTGCTTTCACCGTTCAACCGTTCCTCACTGGTCTGAAAGGCCGTCAGCAACTGGGTCTTGAAATCGGTATACGCTGTGTAAGTAGGAGTCATTAGTTTAGTTTCCGGTTTTCAGGTAAGCATCTCCGGCTGGAATCGGGGCCAGAGGCCCGATGAGCCGGCCAAAACCGTGTACGGTTAAGCAGCCACTTCGGCTTTGATCCAGTCGTAGCCTTTTTCCTCCAGCTCGTAAGCCAGTTCTTTCGGACCCGACTTCACGATGCGTCCCTGATACAGTACGTGCACAAAATCGGGCACGATATAATCGAGCAGGCGCTGGTAGTGCGTGACCACGATGGTAGCCCGCTCCGGCGACCGCAGCTTATTGACCCCTTCGGCCACAATCCGCAGGGCGTCGATATCGAGACCCGAATCGGTTTCGTCGAGAATAGCCAGCTTTGGTTCGAGCATGGCCATCTGGAAAATCTCGTTCCGTTTCTTCTCACCCCCCGAGAAACCCTCGTTGAGCGAGCGGCTCAGCAGCGACTGATCGATGTTGACCAGCTGCATTTTCTCTTTCATCCGTTTCAGAAACTGAACGGCGTCGAGCGGCTGCTCGCCCCGGTATTTCCGAATCTCATTCATGGCCGTTTTCAGGAAGTTCGTCGTGCTGACGCCCGGAATCTCGACCGGGTACTGAAACGCCAGAAAAATGCCTTCGGCAGCCCGCTCTTCGGGCGCCATATCAAGCAGATCTTTGCCGTCGAAGAGCACACTGCCACCGGTTACCTCATAGTCTTCACGACCCGCCAATACCGAAGCCAGCGTACTTTTACCAGCACCGTTGGGACCCATAATGGCGTGAACCTCACCGGCCTTAACCTCAAGATTGAGTCCTTTTAAGATTTGTTTTTCGCCGATGGCGGCTTGTAAATTACTGATGGATAACATAATAGCTTGTAGCGTGTACGGCTGAATAAAGCCGCAAAGTTAGCAGATCCGACCGTATCTGCTTTGGTAGGCTAACAAAATAGGGGCCTTAAAAGTTGACCGCCGGCTGCCTATTTGGCGGGTCAGGGTAAAAATAAGGTTGTTTTAACACGCTTTATTGGATAATGGAACGTTAGTGCCGGCCGGTTTATACCCCGGGCCAGGGGTAGCCAAGCGTCGCCCCCCGGGCTTCTGCCGAGTTGGGCAACCGGGTTTTGGGGGCTGGCTGCGGGCAGGGTGTTGCCACGGTGAAAGCCAAAAATTGTACCTTGCCATCCCGGGTTGGCCCCTAACGGCTGGCCGGGTAGTGTATATGTCGCATGCTCAATCACTCGTAGACGAATTGCCCGCTACGCCAGCCAGGCCTGCCGCGCTGCCTATCAGCGTTTCGTCGGAAATTGGTACGCTCAAACGCCTGCTGATTCACAGCCCCGACCGGGGGCTGGGTAAAGTTGTTCCTTCCAAAGCCCAGGACTGGCTGTTCGAAGACATCGTTCATCTCGACATGATGCGTCGGGATGAGTACGATTTTTACGTCAAACTGCTGCTCTACTTTCTGGACCCCGACAAGGTGCGGGGCCGCATCGACCGCCTGGGCGACAACGAACGGGCTTTTTTCAAACCCGATCACCCCGATTATTTCCGCTCCGATAAAGTTGTCGACGTGCAGTGTCTGCTGTCGGATATCCTGGCCGACGACAGTATCCGGACCCGGCTCATCGCGGCCATCTGCGGCATCGAGCGCACCTCGTTCCGAACCCAGCAGCAGTTACGCGAATTCGATCCGGTCGAACTGGCCAAGATCATGATCTCGGGGTCGCTGCCCGACCGCACGATGCTGTTTGCGCCCCTGCCCAACTTTATTTTTACGCGCGATATCGGCATCGTCATCAACGACCACATTCTGCTCAATAAACCCGCCAAGTCGGCTCGTACCCGCGAGGCCCTGCTGGCGCAGTACATTTTTTTCAATCACCCGCTCTTTGCCGACTACCAGGATAAGATTATCGAAATCCCCGACAACGAGCACGCCTTTCTGCTGCCCGATGCCGATGTGAACCGCGACGTAACGCGGTCGACGCTGGAAGGGGGCGACGTGATGATGATTGCGCCCCGGCACCTGATCGTGGGGGTCAGTGAGCGCACCACACTCTACGCGGCCCAGCAGGTGATGCGGCTGGTATTCGAGCGCAACGTGGTCGACAAGGTGACGATTGTGAAGATTCCGAAGAAGCGCGATTATATGCACATCGACACCGTGTTTACGCAGGTAAAGCGCAACGTATGGGTGCTACTGGGATCGCTGGCCCGCACCGGCGACGAGAGCCGCAAACGCGATGTGCTCCATTTCTTCGCGCCCAAAGACATGTCGGAGGAACTGAAAATCATGCAGTTCATCAAGGGGCTGGAGCACAAGCCCATCGAGATCGAAAACCTTGAAGATTTGCTGGCCGACATCAGCCGTAACGACCTGGGCGCAACCGAGCCGGTTCGCTTTATTTATTCGGGCAACAACGAATTTCCCTTTGGTGCCCGCGAGCAGTGGACCGATTCCTGCAACCTGCTGGCGCTGAAAGACGGCGTGGTGGTGGGCTATGACCGCAACGACAAAACGGCCGAAGCGTTCCGCCAGGCGGGTTTCGACGTGGTCGGCGCGGCCGAGTTGCTGAACCGGTTCGAGCGGGGGCAGTCGGCGCCCGAAACCATCGAAAACACGTTTATCATGCTGCCGTCGGCCGAACTGAGCCGGGCGCGGGGCGGCTCGCACTGCATGAGTCTGCCGCTGCTGCGGGCAGGCAGTTAGGCGGCCGATGCCAACGAACCGCCTTTTTGCCTACTTTTAGGGCAGCGGTTCGGCCAGATCAGGTCTGGAGACGCTACTACCGATACCTCGTTTTACTTACCCTCCTATGCAATCACAGGCTACGTCAAGAATTCTTATGATTCGTCCCGTTCGGTTCGGGTTCAACGAACAAACGGCCGAATCCAACGCGTTTCAGGATATCAAACTAGCCGCGCAAACGAAAGACGTGGCGCAGGAAGATGCCCGCCGGGAGTTCGACGATATGGTTCGTCAGCTCGAGGCAGCCGGCCTGGATATCATCGTTTATGACGACACGACCGAACCCTACACGCCCGACTCCATCTTTCCGAACAACTGGGTGTCGTTTCATGCCAGCGGAACGGTAGTGCTCTACCCAATGCAGGCCGAAAACCGGCGGCTCGAACGGCGGCAGGATATTATCGACGACCTCTCGGCCCGTTTCCACGTGTCGCGCATTGTCGATCTGACCCATTTTGAGCAGGAGGGCAAATTTCTGGAAGGCACCGGTAGCATGGTGCTCGACCGCATGAGTCGCATAGCCTACGCCTGCCTGTCGCCCCGTACCGACGCCGACGTGCTGGCCGAGTTTGGCCGGCAAACCGGCTATCGCACCATTCCGTTCCGGGCGGTCGATGCCAACGGTAAGCCCGTGTACCACACCAATGTGGTGATGTGCATTGCCGATACGTTTGCCGTGGTGTGCCTGGCGGCTATCGTCGACCCCGATGAGCGGCTGATGATCCGGCAGGAACTCGAAACGGCCAACAAGCGCGTGATCGACATTTCGCTGGAGCAGATGGCCAGCTTTGCAGGAAATATGCTCCAGGTGAAAACCACGAAGGGCCAGAAGCTGCTGGTCATGTCGACCCGGGCGTTCGAGTCGCTCACGCCCAAGCAGATCGACCTGCTCGACGACTATGCAACACTCAAGCATTTCGATCTGAGTATGATCGAAGGCAACGGCGGAGGGTCGGCCCGGTGCATGATGGCCGAGGTACACCTGCCCCTGAAATAAACAGGACCGCGTCGGCCCGCTGCGCCGGACTGCATCCCGACCACGGTGTCGTTGTCAACAGCGCAGGCTGCTGACAACGACACCGTTTTTTATGTATTCTGCCTACTATGCTGATCGACTGATCGATTTTTGTATCCGTGTAAGTGGTTTATTCAGAGTACTTTGTGGGGAACGTATTCAATAGTTTAAATTCTTTTTTCTATTTTGCTTGCACATACAAGTATTGTGTGTACTTTTGTATCGCTAGTAAACAACGTACCAATGAACGTAGTAGAAGAGTGCAATGCCGGCGATCAGAAAACCGAAACCCGCTTCAGTGCCTGTTTGCTGTTTTCGGCCAACGCGCTGGCACGGGCTATCACGGCCATCGGCGACGAGGAGTTCGGCAAGTTCGGACTTTCGTATTCGCACGCTTACCTGCTCTCGGAAGTAATTAGCCGACCGGGCATTACGCCTACCGAACTAAGCGACACGCTTTACCTGACTCCGTCGACCATTACGCGGCTGGTCGAGAAGCTCGAACAGCGCCAACTGGTTCAGCGGGAGTCGGAGGGCAAGAAAACACTGGTAAAGCCCCTGCTGGCAGGACACGAACTGAAAGCAGCGATCGACGAGGCCTGGGGCCGGGTCGGTGAACGATACGCCAAGGCGATTGGCGAAGAGAACATCTGTCGGCTGACCCGACAGGTATTCGATGCGGCTCAGGCCCTGAATGGGGCCGAAGGCTGATGCCCGGCGGTTGAAGACCGCCCCCCGCGTTATTTTTTTTGCATGTGCAAACAACTAAACCACAACAAACATGAACACTGAACTCGACACCACCGGTACGCTCCACGGCATCTGCGATGAACTGAACCGCACGCTCTGCCGCTCGACCAGCAAAGAACGGGGCAACACAGCGGCCCGTCAGGCCGACACCACACTGACTGATCTGACCGACGAAGCGGGTAACTGGTCGGGCCAGCCCGGGCAGGATCTGTTTTTTAACGGCTGGAAGCTCCTGTTTTAAATCACCAGTATATCGGAAAAACGCCTTACACACAAAGCCATGCATTACGCCATTACGGGGTCGACAGGGCATACAGCCAGACCCATCACCGAAGGGTTGTTAAAAGCCGGGCATACCGTTACCGTTATCACCAGCCGGGCTGAGCAGGCGCCGGTGATCGAAGCCATGGGGGCAAAAGCCGCGGTGGGCCGGGTTGATGATGCCGATTTTCTGACCACGGCCTTCGCGGGTGCCGATGCTGCTTACCTGCTGATTCCGGGCGTGCCCAACCCGACCGACTGGCGGGCGGCTCAGAACCAGATCATTGATCAGTACATTAAAGCCGTCACGGCCAATGAGATTCAGTTCGTGGTGCTGCTGAGCAGCATCGGTGCTGATCTGGGACAGGGTACGGGCCCGGTCGATGGGTTGTACGATGCCGAGCAGAAACTGGCCGCCGTGCCGGGCCTGAACAGCAAATTTCTGCGGCCGTCGTACTTTATGTATAACCTGCTGAGTATGGCCGGCATGCTGAAACACATGGGCAGCCTGGGCAGTAATTTCGGCGCCGATTCGGTGGTGCTGACCCATACCGACGACATAGCGGCTGTTGCCTTGCGCGAACTGATGAACCTCGATTTTACGGGTCATCAGGTGCGCTACATTGCCAGCACCGAACATACTGGTGCCGAGATTGCCCGGATTCTGGGAACGGCCGTAGGTAAACCCGATGCGCAGTGGCTGGTTTTCTCCGATGAGCAGACCAAACAGGCTTTGCAGCAGGCGGGCCTCAACGAGGTTATGGCGCAGGGTTACATGGAATTGGGCCATGCATTGCGCACTGGTAGCATGCAGGCCGATTTTCTGGCCAATCGGCCGCCTTATGGCTCGCACACGCTGGAGCAGTTTGCTCAACATGAATTTGCGGCTGCCTACTCGGCTGCCTGATTGCATTATTGATTCGCCCCCGTATGGTAACTGCTGGTTCTGGAGAGCCCGCTGGTTGCGGTGCGGGGGCGAAAACCTATCTACTGTATGACGCGTTCATATACCGACTGACTGGCTGATGAACAGCCATTGCGACTAACTAGCTTTCTTATGGGTGTTAAACGGGCAGTAATTACAGGAGCTAATTCAGGGCTTGGTCTTGCCACCGCCAAAGCACTGGCCCAGCGTTCGTTCGATCTGGTACTGGTGTGCCGCAGCGAAGAGCGCGGCCGCGTGGCCCAGGCTGACGTGCAAAAAGCCAACCCGGCAGTGCAGGTCGATCTGATCACGGCCGATCTGGGTAATCTGGAATCGGTACGAACGGCAGCCGACACGATAGCGGCCACCTACGACCGTATCGACGTACTTGTTAATAATGCGGGCTACACGCCGGCCGCCATCGAGTTTACACCCGAGGGCATCGAGAAATCATTCTACGCGAGCCATCTGGGGCATTTCGTGCTGACCAACCGGCTCATCGACACGCTGAAGAAAACGGCTGCCCAGACGGGCGATGTCCGGATCATCAACCTGTCGTCGGCTGCGCACCTGCTGGGCCGCAAAGCCCGCATGTTCCGACACATCGACAACCTCTCGACCTGGGCGGCCTATGGTGATGATAAGCTGGCCAATGCGTTGTTTGCCAGGGCGCTGGCGCAGCACCTGGCGGGTACGGGCATTACGTCGTACTCGGTACACCCCGGTGCGGTACGGACCAGCTTCGGCAGCGATACGCCGGGCTTTGTGGGCCAACTGCTGAAACTGGCTGGGCCACTTATGCGTACGCCCGAGAAGGGGGCTCAAACGTCGGTATTTCTGGCGTCGGCTCCGCTCAAAGCCATCGGTGAATCGAACAACGGCGGTTATTTTGCTGATAGTCGGCCCAAGGGTTCCTCGAACCGTGACCTCAACGACGCCAATGCCGAATGGCTCTGGCAACAGTCGGTTGCTTATCTATAGAAAAGAGATTTCGGACTACAGGCATGGCGGGATTTGAAAGACGCCCGCCATGCCTGAACCCAGGTTATGGGCGTTTGTCGGAAAATCAGCGTCCGCTCAGGGGAAAGACAAACGCAATGGCGGTTTCGGTGTAAAGGCTGCGCGGGCGGTTGATGCCCATGCTGTTGTTGCCGAGCGGGAAACGTTCCCGCACCTCGAGCGTAATAAAGCCGGGATTGACTCGCAGGGAACCCCCCAGACCGGCGGCTACACCATACCCCAGCCGGCTCTGCTGCTGATCGACGACGATGTTAAGGCCGTTGAGGCTGCTGCTGGTCAAATATGATACGTAAGGACCAATGTTCACAAATAACCGGCTCTGGGTCGACCGGCCCGAAGCCAGTTTCACCAGCAGTGGCACAACGAGCTGGTTGCTGGCCGACCGCAGGCTGCCGCCCCCCAGCACATTGACCCGCACCACCTCGCGGGTATAGTTAAGTTCGGGCTGAAACGATACCCATTCCTGGCCCAGCTGCAGCACCACGCCACCCAGAAAACCTGTACCTGGCTGAACAGTCTGGCTCGACTCGAGGAAAGCCGGGAACACCAGGCCGCCACGAAAACCGAGCTGCACGGCCGGATAAAGTCGCTGGCTGACCGGTGCGGCCGGCATGGTGAGGGGCCGACTGATGCCGGCCGATGCCTGTCGCCGTTCTGCGGGTCTGATCGACGCAGTGGTGGCACCCGGTTGCTGTGTAGCAGCCCGCCGGTTTATACCGTGGTAGCGATCATACAACTCCTGCATCCGGTTCGGCTGCGTTTGGGCAGTTGCCGGTTGCTGGGCCAGCCCGCAGGGGGCCGTCAGCAGCGAAAGCGCCACGAGGTAAAACAGTTTCATAAACGTTCAGATCAATTTAGTTGGACAGGAAAGCGGGGAACGTACGGGCCTTTCTGGGGCGGGGCTCATGGGCGGCTCAGTGCCAGCCGGACGGCATCGGCCGCGTTGAGCAGCCCGCCCGTCTGACTCAGGTTCTGAAACGGAATAAGATCGCCCGAGCGGCCGGGGCGCGTAACAACGAGCGTGGGTCGATAGGCACTTTGCCGGATAATGGTACAAACTTCCACCGCGGTAAGCGTCGGAAAGTAGGAGCGGAGCAGGGCCGCAACGCCCGCTACATGAGGAGCGGCCATACTCGTACCCGAAAAGGGAGCGTACTGATTCATCGGAAGAGTAGAGTTGATATCGGTACCGGGCGCAAACAGGTCGACCAGCTGCAGGCCATAGTTCGATGAGGCCGCCACCAGTCGGTTGTCGAGGTAGGGCGTGCTGTTGCCTACCGTCAGTACATTGGGTGCGCGCCGGCCCTGCTCGTCAATGGCCGACGGGAAGTTTGGCGTTTTGTCGAGGTCTTCCCCATTGTTGCCGGCTGCGTGTACAATCACCACGTCGTGCAAAGCCGCGTAGCGAATGGCGGAGTCGACCTGTTCTTTAAACGGCGACAATCGTTTTCCGAAACTCATGTTGATCACCTTGGCACCGTTGTCCACGGCGTAGCGGATACCGTTGGCGATGTCTTTGTCGCGCTCGTCGCCGTGGGCCGGCACCACTGATACGGCCATGATGCGCGCCTGATCGGCAATTCCGTCGATGCCCCGGCCATTGCCCCGTCTGGCAGCAATGATACCGGCTACGTGGGTGCCATGGATACCGAGTTCGCTGCCGGGCTGCGGCCGTACGGCCGGATTCCCGTAGTAACGCTCCGACAAATTGGCCGGGTTGTCGCCAACCGACTGGCGGGCGTTGTAGGCGGGGTTGTAGGCAATCAGCCCTTCGCCCCCTACCACTTCGATAAAGCGAGTGAAGTTGAGCCGGACAAGCCGCGTGTAAGCCGCAAACGAGCCATAGCGGGGCAGGTAGCCCGTTGCCAGCACCTGCTGCACGGCCTGTGCAACCGAATCGGGGCCCAGACTGATCCGGCGGATAGCGGCCTGGGTCGTAGCCGAGTCGGGGAGCGATGCCGCCAGCCGGGCCGCTGTTTGCCAGAAACGGACCGTATCGCTGAAGGCCAGCAACTGCGACTGGGCCGCCCGGTAGCGAGGCAGATACAGCTTTCTGGCCTGCTGGTAGGTATCGAACTGGCGTTGCTGAGTGGGTGTGAGTGTGGCCCGGTCAACGCCTTCGTAGGTAGGCCGCAGGAGCAGATAGGTTTGCGTCAGTTCGGGCTGATCATATTCGTAGGTAGTACCATCAGGGGCCCCCATAAAATTCCAGCCATGGCGGTCATCGGCATAGCCGTTGCGGTCGTCATCGAGCTTATTATCCGGTTGCTCGGCCGCATTGGTCCAGAGCATGTCGCGCAGATCCTCATGATTCAGATCGACACCCGAGTCGAGCACGCCCACAATAACCGGCACGGACGGACGACCCTGCAACAGGGCGTAGGCCTGCTGGAGACTAATGCCCGCAACCGAATCGGTTCGGGGATCGCGGTGGGCCCAGCTGCTGGCAGGGGCTGGCCGAAGCGACTGGGCCGCCAGCAGGCCAGGCAGCAACAGGCTCAGTAGCAGCCCTATATAACCCATATAGCGGTCGTTTCTCATGAAACCAGTTTCATTGATACGCAAAAGTACACGCAATTGCCGGAGTGGCATCCAACCGGCCGGCTGAACCCAGGCTATGCCTACCGTCTATAAACGGTAAGTTGTCCGTTTTGTGTAGCCAGTAGCGAGAAGTGTGCCAACAAAACTGCGTGCGTTTGCCAACGTTTGCTGCGAAAACCGGGTCTTATCTGAAAAAGGAAAATGATGAAAACGGCGTACCTGGGTATAATCGGGATTGCCCTGCTGGTCGGCTGGTCGGCGAGCTGTCGGGAAGGAGAGAAGGGAGAACTGGCCCGAACCACAGGACTGGTGGGGCAGTGGCGGTACGTCGAGCGAGGCTATTCGCCGGGGGCAGGGTATTACGTCGATCCGATACCACCCATTCCGCTGCGTACGCTTACGTTCACGGCTTCGGGAGCCGTGTCGACGGTGAATATGACCGAAGCGCCCTTTAATCAGGCCCGGTACTACCGGCTCGACTCAACGCGGTCGGCGGTTTACCTGACGTTTACCGACGCAGCGCGGCAACCGCTGGCACCCGGTGTGTACGTATCAGTCCGGAACGATACGCTGCGGCTTTCGCCCCAATGTTTTGAGGGGTGTCATTACGGTTTTGTCCGGATGCCCTGATCAGGCAAACATCTCTTTGTGATAAACGACGCCCACGCCCCGAAGGGTTGGTTTGTTGTTGGCCGGATCGACAACGGTACAGCTGATCTCGGCGGTGTGCCGGCGGGTATCGATCGTATCGCAGCGAAACCGGGCTTCGTAGATTACGTCGGGGTACATGGGCCGTACGAATTCCAGCAGCTGCGAGAGGTGTACGCCCCCCGTGCCCCCGAAATCACGGCCAAAGACTTTGGCAAATACGCTGGCGCTGAGCATACCGTGCATGATGGGCCGCTTAAAGGGCGTCTGGGCCGCGTAGGCCGGGTCGAGGTGCAGCGGATTATCGTCGCCGGTGAGGGCGGCAAACTGCGCCACCTGCTGCTGGCTGAACGAGTACTGATGAACGAATGTATCGCCAATCTGCATGATCGGGTAGGGTAGGGGTTAAGCAACCAAAGTAACACTTGTTTGGGTCTGATGCCCAAAAAATAACCCTGCACCGGGGAGGTGCAGGGTTAAAAACACGCCAGCGTGTCCGATCGGCGGGCTTAGTAGCCCGGGTTCTGCTGTTTGGCCAGCGTCGGGTTGTTCACCAGCTCTTCGGCCGGAATGGGCCACAGGAAGCGGTAGTCGCTGTAGGGCACAGCCGCCTGCAGCTGGAAGGTGGTCGCTGCGTTGTTAGTGTAGAGCGGGGCAAAGTTCGAGATACCGTTGCTGGCTTTGGCCGGAATACCGGTCGCCTGTCTGAAGCTGGCATCCTGCGCCAGCCGGTGAATATCGAGCCAGCGCATACCTTCGGCCAGGAACTCGGGCCGGCGCTCGTTGATCACGGCAGCGGTCAGGTCGTTGGCGGTGGCAAACGTAGCGGCCGTGTACTGATCGGCAGCGGTCGTCACCGAGCGGTTCCGAACGGCGTTCAGCAGGGCCAGCGCCCGGGCCGTGTTGTTGGTACGGGCATTGGCTTCGGCCAGGTTCAGCAGCACCTCGGCGTAGCGAACGATGGGCGCGTTATCGCTCCGGGTCGTTACGTCGGGGTACTTGCGGGTGAAGTTACCACCCCGGCCGGCCGCCGACGCGGGGTCCGATGCGATGGCGGTCGACGCTTTCCGCAGGTCACCGGCCGGGAAGAAAGGCTGGTTCCACAGAATCGGACTGATGGCGATGATACCGCGGCCACTGACCGAAGCGGCCGAATACATAGAACCCGGCGCACCGTTTACACCGGCGTTGTCGACGTCGTTGTTTTCGACCGAGAAGATGCTCTCCGTATTGTTTTTGTTGCCGGCACCAAACGCACCCAGGGGCGTGGCGGTGAGGGCATAGCTACCGATGGGACTCGTGAACGGAGCCGCCGTCGGAACCAGTTTGTTGCCTTCGGTGATTACTTCGGCCCAGTTGCCCTGGTGCAGCCGAACGCGCGTTTTCAGGGCGATGGCAGCGCCTTTGGTGGCGCGGGTCAGCCGACCCACGGTGCGGGTAGCGGGCAGTTTGTCCTCAGCGTAGTTCAGGTCTTCCAGAATTTTGGCGTAGCAGTCTGCCACCGTATTCCGGCCCACTTTGATCGCGTCTTCGACCGACTGGCCACCGGTTACCGGCGTAGTGCGGTAGGGCACACCCAGGTTGGTGGTCGGGTTGTCGCTGTAGGGGCGGGCAAAGTACACCAGCAGGTAGTGGTGGGCCATGGCGCGCAGGAAACGACACTCACCCATGTAGGCGTCGATCTGCGCCTGGGTAAACGTAGCCGTTGGGGTGGCTGTCTGCAGGCCCGCCAGCACTACGTTGGCCCGGTTGATGAGGGCGTAGCAGTTCTGCCAGAAGTTGACGTTGTTGGCCGTGGTGGGGTCGTAGGTCTGCTGGTAGGTGATGGCGTAGAACGCCTGCACGCTGACCATGTCTTCGCCCCGCATGTCGCCCTGCTGGAGGTGAGCCGCGCCGAACGAGTACCCCCGGTTGGCGGTGTATGAACCGTTGTAGAAACCCGACTGACCGCCGTCGTAAACACCGGCCACGGCCAGTTCGATACGCTCAGGGGTTTGGAAAGCCGTTGTCTCCGACAGGGCTGTCTGTGGTTGCAGGTCGTTGACGTTGCAGGATGCCAGCAACAGTCCTCCGCCCAGTACCAGATATTTCGATGATGTCTTGATAAGCATGGAATGAGTGTTAGAAGCCGAGATTCAGACCGAACGTCACCACGCGCATTTGCGGGTTGGTATTGTAATCGATACCGAACTGGCTGTTGGTATCGCCGTTGGTATTCAGCTCAGGATCGAGGCCTTTGTATTTGGTGAACGTGAAAGCGTTCTGCACCTGGGCGAACAGCCGGACGCTGCTGATGGGGAAACCTGCACCCTGACCCAGTACCGTTTTGGGCAGCGTGTAGCCCAGCGAGATGTTCTGGATGCGCAGGAAGTCGCCACTCTCGACAAAGCGGCTAACCGCCGAGCCCGTCAGGTTGATGACGTTACCTTTGTTGAGGTACATCTTAGGCACGTCCGTTACGTCGCCTTCTTTCTGCCAGCGGCTCAGAATTTCGCGGCCGTTGTTGTTGAAATCCTGGTTGAGCAGGGTCTCCTGGCGCGTTACGTTCATGATTTTGTTGCCACCCGAGTAGCGCAGGAACACTTCGAGTTCGAAGCCTTTGTAGCTGAACGAGTTGGTCAGACCACCGTAGAACGTGGGGTTGGTATTACCCAGAATCTTCCGGTCGGTCACCGAGCTGAGCGCGGCCCCGCTGGTGTTGGTCTGGTTGCCCGGTGCAGCCGGATCGAAGAACGAGTATGTACCCGTGTTGCCATCGCGCTGTACGATACGACCATCGGCTTTGTAGAACATAACGTTACCGTTGGTTGCGTTAACACCCGCCGACTCGTAGCCATAGATGGCACTGATGGGGTTACCGACGCGGTTGATGTTGTAAGTGAACAGGATGTCCTGGTCAACCCCTTCCGAGTTTTTGTTCAGGGCGGTGATCCGGTTTTTCAGCGTGGTGTAGTTGGCGCTGATGTTCCAGCGGAAACCGCCTTTGTTGATGGCGTCGGCCGTTACCGCCAGTTCGAGACCCTGGTTGATCATCGAGCCCACGTTGCGGTTGATCGAGTTGTTAGGGATACCCACCGAACTTGGCGTGGGAGCCGCCAGAATCAGTCCGTCGATCGTGTTGCGGAAATAATCGACCGTGGCCGTGATGCGGTTGTTGAAGAAACCGAAGTCGATACCGTAGTCTTCTTTCTTACTGGCTTCCCAGCGCAGGTCGGGGTTGCCAGCCTGCGCAAAGGCAATACCGTTCTGCGAACCGTACTGGCCCGACCCATAGATACCTACGTAGGGGAACGAACCGATATCGACGTTACCGACTTCGGCGTAGCTGGCGCGCAGTTTCAGGTCGTTCATGACCCGGGCTACCGACGAGTTCTTGTAGAAATCTTCCTGTGCAAGGCGGTACCCTACCGATCCGCCCAGGAACGTACCCCGGCGGTTGGCTTCGGGCAGCGACGACAGACCGTCGTTACGGGCGCTGAAGCTGGCCAGGTACTTATCGCGGTAGCTATACTGCAGCCGGCCGAAATACGAGTCGAAGCCCTGTGGTACGAAGCTACCGCCCGAGAACTGGGTCGAGTACGTACCATCGATCAGCCCATTCTGTTCGAAGAACCGATCCGAGAAGTTCGTACCCTGACCATAAAAGGTCGAGAACGTGGTTTTCTGGTTTTCGTTCCCCAGCGTCAGCGTCACGTTGTGGGCTTCGGCAAAGGTGTGATCGTAGTTCAGTACGTTCTGCCAGTTCCAGCGAATTACTTCGCGCGAGGCCTGGTAAACCGAACCATTCGAGCCGCGGCCATCGCCGTGGCGGGGGTCCAGCGACTGGAAGTCGCGGATGCCGGTGTAGTCGGCACCGATCTGCGACCGGATGCTCAGCCCATCGAACGGGGTAACAGCGACGTAGGCATTGGCCAGCGCCCGGTTGGTCGTAGCCCGGAACTGGTTGTTGTCCGTCACGAACCGGATGTTGGTGTAGTTGTTATCGATGTTCCGCGTGTTGGCACCGCTACCCAGCACGGCACCATCGGCCGAAATGTTGTAGCCGGTGGGGTTGGTGGTGCTGTAAACGGGAACGTTCGGGAACAGACGGGCGGCACCCGCCACGTTGCCCGACAGCGAGTTCGAGCCCACGTTCAGACCGTTGTTGGTGGTGCGGGCTACCTGTACTTTGGTACCAACCGTGATGTACTTGTTGACCGAGTGGTCGAGGTTGGTCAGGAACGAATACCGGGTCTGGTCGTTGGGCCGGATGGCACCCACCTGCTTGTTGTAGCCCAGCGAGTAGTAGTAGTTTGTTTTTTCGCCACCGCCCGCAATGCTCAGGTTGTAGTTCTGCGACGTTCCCTGCCGGAAAATTTCGTTCTGCCAGTCGGTGTTGGTGTTGTTGGCATCCAGAAACGCCTGCGGCTGACCACCCGTATTGGTGATTTTCTCGTTGGCGATGGTCACGAACTCCTGCGCGTTGAGCAGATCGAAGCGCGTGATGGGGTTGGTAACACCACCCTGAACGTCGAGGTTAACCCGAACACCGCTGTTTTTCTTGCCTTTTTTGGTCGTTACCAGAATAACGCCGTTGGCCGCCCGCGACCCGTAAATCGCCGTTGCCGCACCGTCTTTCAGTACGTCATACGACTCGATGTCCTGGGGGTTAATGTCGCCCAGCGGGTTGGTCTGAATGACTCCGCTCTGGTTACCCGTCAGCACCGGAACTCCGTCGACAACGATCAGGGGCGAAGCACCCGACGAAATCGAGTTGGTACCGCGAATCCGGATACGGGGCGCCTGGCCCAGAATACCCGACGGAACCGTTACCTGCAGACCGGCGGCCCGGCCGCCCAGTTGCTGGTCGAAGCTGGGCGTTGCCAGGTTGGCAATGCTGGCACCCTTCACTTCCGAAATGGCCGACGTTACCCGGCTGCGCTGCTGCGTACCGTAACCGATCACGACGACTTCACTGAGCTGTTTCGAATCACCGGCCAGCGCCACATTAACCGTTGAGCGGTTGCTGATGGGTACTTCCTGCGTTACATACCCAATAAAACTCAGAACGAGCGTACCATTGCCGGCGGCCGAAATTCGGTAATTGCCATTGGCGTCGGAAGTTGTTCCGCGATTGCTACCCTTAACCTGGATGGTCACACCCGGCAGGGCTGACCCGTCATCTGATGAAGTGATGCGGCCGCTGACGAGACCATCCTGTGCCAAAACCGGCAGGCAGAACAGCAGCGTGAGCAGCCAGCTTCCTAATAAAATTTTGCGCATGCGTGACTAATGGTTTGTAAAACGTTTAGTAACCCCGAAACGGGGCAACAAATGTAGTACAATTGTCGACTTAGTAGAATATTGCATGTGGCTGAGATGAAGGATAAATTCTCTAAATAGACTTTAATCTCTTTTTAAGGCTATTTCTGTAAAAAAAATAGTGGGCGTTCGCTAAGATGGCTTTCTAAATCTTTTCCCGATTTCATGCAGATATTGAGTGGGCGGTATACGTACTTTTCGTAAGTAGGTGCGATTGGCAAGGTTAAAAAACAGTCAGTCCGCTGGCCGATACACCGAAGCGTATCGACCAGCGGACTGACTGTTTGAGGCAAGTCGGCGCTGTTACTGCCGGATCGAGTAGCCGACCCGCTTGTAGTTGAAGCTTGGCTTATAATCTGTCGATGTACTGTCGATCACCAATACCAGGTTTCCGAGAGTTGCCGTAGTGCTGGTAGCCCGGGCCACGTTGATTGTCAGGTTGGCCGTACTCGACATGGGTGGAAACACCACCGTACCGCCATTGGCCAGTGTATAGCTGCTGGCTGACGCCGTGGTCGCGGCCGGATCGGGCAGTACCCGGACCGTCAGTTCGCTGGCCCGCTGCCGGCCAACCAGATTGAGCTGCGCGTTGATGGTAGGCCCAGCCGTGGTACTGTTGGCCGACGAAATGATCGGATAAGTGCGCCCGGCGCTGTTGGCATTGACAACAGCCGGCTGAAACTCGATCAGCGTCTGGTTGTCGAATGTTTTATCGATACTGTTGTCACACGCGTAGAGGCCAACGAGGGCCAGCGCGCTGCAAGCAAGTATGGCTAGTTTTTTCATGTATACCAGATGGTTAAGCTGATTCTGCCGCCCTGGCAAGGGGCGGCAGAATCAGGCTCGATTAATAACCGAAATTTTGCTTGATGTTCTTGTTGGTCGACAGCTCGTTGACTGGAATAGGCGCCAGAATCCGGTTGTCGGTGTAGGCAAGACCACCGCCCTGAGCGGTTGCTTTTACAACAGGCTGTCCCGTACGCTTCAGGTCGAACCAGCGGTGCCCTTCGAAGCCAAACTCAAGCCGCGCCTGCCGCATGATTTCGGCCAGCAGGGGGGCTCCCGTCAGGGTGGAGGCAGGCAGGCCGCAGCGCTGCCGAATCACGTTCAGATCGGCCAGGGCGTCGGCTGTGTTGCCCAGGTAGTAATTAGCCTCGGCCCGGTTCAGGTACAGTTCCGATACCCGGATAACGGGTACGTTATCGAGGTTGATGGTTCCGTTTTTGCCCAGAAACTTGGTACACTCGATAAAGGCTGTTCCGCGGCCGGTAGTGCCCAGTTCGTAGAGTTGCCGACGGATGTCGAGCACTGTACCCGTCGCGCCTTTCTCCGCTTCCAGATCCGAAATAAACGAGGTCGCCCCAACGGTAGTCGGTACCAGGTCGCCAAATCCCCCCGTGGCTGTCCGGTCGCCCGTACGAACCAGCGTGGTGTAGGTGGTCTGCAGCGAGGTGTTTACGCCGATGTTCTCGGCCACGATGTACTGAATCTCAAACAGCGATTCGGGATTCTGCGGAGCCCGCCAGCCGCCGATGTACGACGCGTTGGCCGATAGCTTGATGGTACCATTGATGGCATCGTTCGCATATTTCACCGCCGTCGCGTAGTCTTTGTTGTATAGGGCTACGCGCGAGAACAGTGCCTGAGCTGCCTGCCGATTGCCGTAGGCTGGCGCTGAGGTGTTGGTCCGGCTAAGTACGTTGATGGCATTTTGCAGGTCGCTATAGATCTGCTTGTATACATCAGCCACGGCCGGGCGGGCAGGTAGTTCGATCTTGCTCTGATCGGCCACGCCGGTTAGCAGCAGCGGAACGCCACCCCGATCCTGCGCGGCAACGGCTACCCCCGGATCATAGGCGTAAATACGCGACAGATCGTGGTACAGCAGCGCCCGCAGGAAATAAGCCTGCCCCTGCAGCCGGTTCCGCTGCGATGTGTCGGCGAAGGTAATCTTGCTCACGTTGTCCAGCACCAGGTTTGCCTGGTTGATGGCAAAGTAAGAAGTTGCCCAGTTCGAGAACGTAGCCCCGGCAATATTTCGGTTTTCATTGGCCAGGCGACCCGATTTGTTGGTGAACTGAGCATTGTCGCCCAGGGCTTCCGATAGGGCCAGCATATCGCGACCATACAGGGCTGTGCTCTGCAGGCGGTCGTAAATACCATTGACAGCCGCGTCGATCCCTTCGGCGGTACTCAGGGCCACCTGCGAGTCACCCTGCGAGCGGGGCTGAACCTCCAGAAAATCACTCGAGTTGCTACAGGCTGTCACGGTCAGCAGGCCGACGGCCAACAGGCTGGTTGATAGAAGTATAGACTTGAATGTACGCATAGCGTGTAAGATCAGCGTCTTGATTAGAACGTTAGGTTGATACCGGCCTGATACGTTTTCGAGTTCGGAACAACACCGCTGTTACCCGAGCCAAAGTTCAGGAATTCAGGGTCGTAGCTGCTCCAGTTGGTGAAGGTGAGCAGGTTGGCGGCCTGAATGTAAACGCGGGCTTTCGAGGCCTTGATACGGCCGCTGATGGCAGCCGGCACATCGTAGCTCAGCGTGATCTGTTTCAGGCGCATATACGACGCATCTTCCAGGGTGCGGGTACCGCCAAGGTTGCTCACACTGTTCGTTTCCACGTTGGCGTTATAGGCGCGGGGAACGCTGGTAATATCGCCCGGCTTCTGCCACCGGTTGTCGAAAGACGACTGCAGAGCGTTGAAGTTACGACCCGCGTTTTCGATCAGGAATGAGGTTTGCGAGTTGAATGAACGCCGGCCATAGTCGAACTGGAACAGGAAGTCAAGCGTCAGGCCACCATACACAAAGGTGTTGTTGAAACCACCGTAAAACTTGGGCAGCTCGGTGCCGAAGTATTTCTGATCGCGGGGCGTCAGCGGACGGTAAGTGATATTACCGGCATAGTCGTAGAACATAGCCCGGCCCGTGGCGGGGTTAACGCCGGCGTAGTCGGTGGTGAACTGCGTTTGCAGAGGCTGGCCCAGAATGGCGTTGCGGCCCACGCCGTAGAAGTCGGTGTAAGTCAGTAGTACCGTGCTGTCGGGGTTGTTCAGCGGAACAATGCCCGGATATAGCGCGGTCAGTTTATTTTTGATAGTCGTGAAGTTGAACGACGACTTCCACTGAAACTGGCCAGCCCGCACATTGACCGTGTTGATCTCGATTTCCAGCCCCCGGTTTTTTACTTCACCGGCGTTGCGCGAAATGGCCGAATAGCCGCTCGTGAAGGGCAGGTTAAAGGGCAGCAGCAGGTCTTTACTGGTCCGCTCAAATACATCGACCGAACCCGTGATGCGGTTGTTCAGAAACCCGAAATCGAGACCCAGGTTGATTGTCTGGTTGGTTTCCCATTTCAGGTCTGGATTAGCCAGCTGGGCGGGCGCAAAACCGGCTGCCCCGTTGTAGTCGAAACCGGGGTTGACGAGGGCCAGACCGGGGAAGTTGGCCGCGTTGAAGAGCGAACCGAGCTGGTCGTTACCCGTTGTACCGAACGAAGCCCGCAGTTTCAGATCGCTCACGTAGCGGCCACCTTTCAGGAAGTTTTCTTCGCTAACCAGCCAGGCGCCCGAAACCGAAGGGAAGAAGCCGAAGCGGTTGTTGGCACCAAACCGGCTCGAACCGTCGAGCCGACCGATCAGACTCAGGTCATATTTGCGGTTGAAGTTGTATTTGATGTTCCCGAATACCGAGCCTTTCCGGTAACCCGTCCAGGTACCACCGATGCTTACCGGCAGAGCCGCAGCACTGGCGTATTTGAAATCGGGTGTTGGCACGTTCGTAATGTTCGTGCCCAGGTTTTCGTTTACGTCAGACCGGTACTCGGCCCCCAGCAACACACCGAAGTCGCTTTTGCCAACCGTCTGAGTGTAATTGGCCGTGATGTTGGTCAGGAAGTTCTTGTTTTCGTTGAACTGGTCCTGAATCCGGCCCCGTACGTTGACACCGTCGGCCGTGCGGGGATCCGAGAAGTTTTTACCCCGGATGGCACGGTAATCCAGACTCACAAACGGACGGATGGTCAGGTTGTTGGTAACCTTGTAGTTCAGCGCCAGGCTACCGACAAACTGGTTGGTATTCGACCGGATCGTGTTCAGTTCGCTTACCTGCACCACGTTCTGGTTCAGAATACCCGGAATACCACCCAGGGCGGGCGTACCGTTGTAGCTGCCGTCGGCGTTGTAGATAGCCGCGCTGGGCAGGATCAGGGGCGACGAGAAAGCGCCGGCGCCCAAAAACGAACCTCCGTTGGGGCCACCAAACTGACCGTTCGAGGTGATGGTGCTCAGTTTGAGCGTCTGATCGATGCTCAGCTTGTTGTTGATCTGGTGCGTCAGCGTGGTGTTCAGCGTACCCCGTTTGAAGTTGACGTTGATGACGTTGGCGCTCTGGGTGTAGTACGAACCCGACACGAAGAAGCGCGTCTTTTCGTTACCGCCGTTGAGGCCCAGCTCGTAGTTATCCGTCTTCCCCTGTCTGAAAACGGCATCCTGCCAGTCGTAGGTAGGCAGGGCAGCAATCTCCGCGTCGGTAAGCGTGGTGGGCAGGCGCAGCGTACCCAGCACGTTGGCGCGGGCGGCTTCGGCTGATGTACCGGCATTCACCAGGTTCTCGGTCCGCAGCTGAATCCACTCCTGTGTGTTTAGCACGTCGAGTTTCTTGATCGGATCGGCGATCCCTTTGAAGTAATTAAAGGTGATCTGCGTTTTGCCGGCCTTACCCCGCTTGGTCGTCACCAGTACGACCCCGTTGGCTGCCTGCGATCCGTAGATCGATGCGGCAGCAGCATCCTTCAGAATCTCGATGCTTTCGATATCGTTGGGGTTCAGAAACGACAGGGGGTTGTTGCTCGTGAAGCTCGAGTTGTTGGTCGAGTTGATTTGCACGCCATCGACTACGTAGAGCGGATCGGAGCCGGCCAGAATCGAGCCGACACCGCGGATCCGGATCTGAATGGCACCTCCCGGCACCCCGTTGGCCGAAGTTACCTGCACACCAGCCGCCCGGCCCGCCAGCGCTTTATCGAAGCTGCCGACTGGCAGGTTGCTGATCGTTGCACCCGACACCTTTGAGCTGGCGCCCGTAAACTCGCGTCGGTTCACCGTGCCGCCGTAGCCCGTTACGACTACTTCGTTCAGCGCATTGGCAGAACTAACCAGCTGAACCGAAACCGTTTTGCGATTACCTACGGCAACTTCCTGAGTAGTATATCCAATAAAGCTGAACACCAGGGTTCGGCCCGGTGCCGTACTAATACTGAAGTTACCATTGGCATCACTGGTAGTACCCCGAGTGGTACCTTTTACCTGCACGCTCACGCCGGGAAGGGCGGAGCCATCGTCTGATGAAGTGACCCGGCCACTGACAACTGCATCCTGCGCCAGAACCGGCAGACAGAACAGCAGCGAGAGCAACCAACTTCCGAATAGAAGTTTTCTCATTAAGTTAGAAGTGATGAGCGTTATAAATAAAGTTAGGTAAGGCTACAAATATAAGTCACCAACTAGACACTGCAACTATCTGAGGGATATTTCGCCCAATAATATTGGGCAATAGTTGTATCATTGCTCATGAATGTTCGTTTTTAAAAAAATAGAATAATTTAATGAAAACAAGTAACTACATGCTTTTTAGCGCTGCGCTGCTCGCCGGTTTTAGCTCGGTAGCCGTAGCCCAGTCGAACGGGTTGAATGCCCGCATGGACAAAACAGCGGAGGGTATCGAAAAGAAAGTTGTCGGCTGGCGTCGCGACTTTCACCAGCATCCCGAACTGGGAAACCGGGAGTTTCAGACCGCCAGTAAAATTGCGGCACACCTGCAGTCGCTCGGCATCGAGGTAAAGACCGGAGTGGGTAAAACGGGCGTGGTAGGATTACTCAAAGGTGGCAAGCCCGGCCCTGTGGTTGCGCTGCGTGCCGACATGGATGGCCTGCCCGTTACCGAGCGTGTCGACCTGCCGTTTAAGTCAGAAGCGCGTACGGAATACAACGGCCAGCAAACGGGTATCATGCACGCCTGCGGGCACGATAGTCACGTGGCTATTCTGATGGGCGTTGCCGAAGTGCTGGCGTCGGTCAAAAATGATCTGCCCGGTACGGTGAAGTTTATTTTCCAGCCGGCCGAAGAAGGAGCACCGGCCGGCGAGGAAGGTGGCGCTGAACTGATGGTGAAAGAAGGCGTACTGCTGAACCCAAAAGTCGACGCTATTTTCGGGCTGCACATCAACTCGCAAACCGAAGTAGGTACGATCAAGTATCGGCCCGGCGCCACGATGGCTGCGGTCGATCAGTTTGCGATCAAAATCAAAGGCAAACAAACGCACGGGGCCAATCCCTGGTCGGGCATCGACCCCATCGTAACGGCGTCGCAGGTGGTTATGGGGCTGCAAACCATCGTTAGCCGTAACCTGCCCCTGACCGACAATGCGGCTGTCGTAACCGTAGGGGCGTTACACAGCGGTATCCGCCAGAATATCATTCCTGAAGAAGCCAATATGATTGGCACCATCCGCACGCTCGACAACGAGATGCAGAAAACCGTTCACCGCCGGATCAACGAAATCGCGACCAATATTGCCGAGAGCGCCGGGGCCAAGGCCGACGTGAAAATCGACATTATGTATCCGGTTACCTACAACGATCCGGCCCTGACCGACCGGATGATTCCGACGCTGGAAGCCGTGGCGGGTAAAGACAACGTGAAAATTACGCCGGCGCAAACGGGGGCCGAAGATTTCTCATTCTACCAGCAGAAGGTGCCGGGCTTTTTCTTTTTTCTGGGCGGCATGGCCAAAGGCACGAAAGTAGCCGACGCGGCTCCGCACCACACGCCTGATTTCAGGATCGACGAAGGCGGCTTTGTGCTGGGCATCAAATCGCTCTGTCACCTCACCGTCGATTATATGAACCAGCGGGCGGTAGCGAAAAAATAAGTACCCGTCAGTGCATAGCGCAGATCAGGGCACCGGTGTCGGATTGGCTGAATAGTCATCCGGGGCCGGTGCTCTGCTTTGTAAAGGCCTTACTCGCCGGGGCGGTTCCGCAGGATGCGCGACAGCAGGCCCGGCCAGAACCGCTTCAGGTAGATGCCGTAAATTTCGTAGCCGCCGATATACGCTTCCTCGCGACGGCGATTAACGGCCCGCAGTAACTGTCGCGCAAAGCGGTCGGGTGCCATACCCTGCTGTTGATTGGTGTCGAGTTTACCGTGGGGCTGACCGCCGGCCCCCAGCGCATGCAGCGAAATGGGCGTGTCGATATAGCCGGGACAGACGACAGTGACATGCAGTCCTGCTTCGGCCGTTTCGGCGCGCAGCGCGTCGAAGAAACCGTGCAGGGCATGCTTGCTGGCGCAGTAGCCCGATCGTTGCTTGGTGCCCAGTTTGCCGGCCACACTGCTGGTGACTACGAACTGACCGCTGCCCTGCGCGAGCATCAGCGGCAGAACGGCTTTGGTCAGCGCTACAACGCCAAAGAAGTTGACATCCATAAGCCGGTGGTAGTCGGTCAGGGTGGCGTCGGCTACGCTACTGCGCTGGGTGATGCCTGCGTTCAGAAACAGGTAATCGACACGACCGAACTGCTGCCGCACCTGTTCGACAAGTGAAGAAAGGCTGGCCGTGTCGGTAACGTCCATGGGCAGCACCAGCACATCGGCGGGGGCCAGGCCCGTCCGGGCGGCCACGCGATCGAGTTCGTCACGTCGCCGGGCCGACAGCACCAGCCGGGCGCCGGCCCGGGCCAGTTCGCAGGCTACGGCTTCACCAATACCCGAAGAGGCTCCGGTTATCCAGGCTACCTGGTTACTAAATCCACGCATGGTTCAGGAATGATAAGTTACCGACAAGATACGGCAATTGGGCAGATGTGTCGGTAAGGCAATGGCGGGGAAGGAGAGCCTGCAGGGGCAAGATAAGCGGTCGGGGCGGTTGCGCCTGTCAACTTTTTCGATAGTTTTGACTACTCACGTCTGAAAAACGCCATCCACCCGTCAACTACCGTAAGCCGTTCGTTGTGACCGAATCGTTTCTGTACTTTCTCTGGCAATTTCAGTACCTCAATGCCCAACCGCTGGTGACCACCGCCGGCGAACAGGTGGTTGTGTTGCACCCCGGTTTTCGGAATACCGATGCTGGCCCCGATTTTACCAACGCCCGCCTATTGATCGGGGAGGTAGAATGGAGCGGAACGGTGGAGATGCACCTCAAAACAAGCGACTGGCTGGCGCACCGCCACCAGCACGACCGCGCCTACGACAACGTGATTCTGCACGTGGTCTGGCAGGATGATCAGATCAGTTCGGGCCGGACGGTCGATCGGGCCAACGGGAGCCCACTGCCGACCCTGGCCCTGCAGCCGCTCACGAGCGATGCGCTGCTCAGCCGATACGCTACCCTGACCGACGCCCGGACGCCCATTGCCTGTGCCGATCAACTGCGGCAGGTGCAGCCGCTCCGGCTGACGGCCATGCTCGATAAGGCCATGCTCCAACGGCTCGAACGCAAATCGACAGCCGTGATGGCGCTGTACCGGCAGGCCAACGGCGATTGGGAAGAAACGGCCTACCGACTTCTGGGCGCGAATATGGGGTTCAAGGTCAACGCCGATCCCATGGCTCAGCTCTGTCGTACGGTTCCGCTCAAGGTGTTGCTCAAACACCGCGATGTGCCCGGGCAGCTCGAAGCCATTCTGTTTGGTACTGCCGGCCTGCTGGGTACTGCCCACGAGCCTGATGACTATACGGCTACGCTGCTGCGGGAGTATCGGTTTCTGGCTGTCAAGTACCAGCTGACGGGCCTGGAACTCGATGCCCACGCCTGGAAGTGGGGGCGGATGCGCCCGGCCAATTTTCCCACCCTTCGGCTCGCCCAGTTTGCCCGGCTCATCAACCAGCACAGCAGCTTGTTTTCGCTGTTCGTGGGTACGGCCGATGCCGATCGGCTGGTAAAAGCGTTACAATTGACGCCATCGGCCTACTGGCAGTCGCACTACCGCTTTGGGCGGGCCACCGAACAGGCCGTGCCGGCCCTCGGCCAGACATCGGCGGTCAATCTGGTGGTCAATACGGTGGTGCCGCTGCTGGCGGCCTATGCGCATCACCGGGGGCAACCGGCCTACATCGACCGGGCCATCGGCTTGCTTGAGCAACTGCCGGCCGAACAGAACCGGGTGACCGAGGGCTGGCAGGCGCTTGGGCTGGGTGTCCGGACGGCGTTCGACGCGCAGGCCTCGATCGAACTCTTCTCGGAATTCTGTCAGCACAAACGCTGTCTCGACTGCCAGATTGGCGCCAGCCTGATCCGGACGTAAGGCCGGAAACAAATAAAGGGGAGCGCGGGCTATCGGCCCAGGCTCCCCCTTCAGAAACGACTTATGCGCCCGTGACTAGGTCACGATCATGTCCTGCTTGGTTGCATCCCAGGTAACGCGTTTGCCCGTATGCAGCGCCGTGGTGGCCATGATGTTGGCTACCGAGTGGTTGAAACCGACGCGGGCCGGGGCATTTGGTTCTTTCCGGGTCCGGATACAATCCATCCAGTTGCGCATGTGCAGTGAGGTCATGGGGTCGCCACCCGTATTGGCCGATGTTTCGACCTTGACAGCGTTGCCCAGCGACATGGCCGGCAGCAGGTTGGCTTTCATATCCATCTCTTTAGCGTAGCGCTCTTCCAGACCGCCCTCAGGCGAAATCTTGTTGGTATCGAGGTTAATCATACCGCCATTCGAGAAGTAGTATTCTTTGGTGCCGCCTGCTTCGTTGTGCATACGCGACGAATACAGCACCTGGAATCCTTTGGTTTTATCGTTGTCAGGGCCGTAGTCAAACACCGCCGTGAACGTATCGGGGTTGACGCGACCGTCTTTCCAGACGTAGACGCCCCCGTTGGCCACTACCGACCGCGGATGGTCGAGCCCGCTGAACCAGTGAACAGTGTCGATCTGGTGCGACATCCACTGCCCCGGAATGCCCGACGAGTAGGGGTAGAATAAGCGGTATTCGAGGTATTTGCGCGGATCCCACTCCACTTTGGGACGGTTCAGCAAAAAGCGATTCCAGTCGGTATCTTCTTTCCGAATTTCGGCTACCAGTTTGGGCCGGCGCCACCGCCCCGGCTGGTTTACGTTCCAGGTCATCTCGACCATGCTGATGTCGCCGAACTTGCCCGACCGGATAAAGTCATTGGCTTCGTGGTAATTGGGTGCCGATCGGCGCTGCGAACCAACCTGAACGATGCGTTTCGATTTTTCTACGGCTTTTACGGCCTTGCGGGCATCGTCGAGCGATTCGGCGAAGGGTTTCTCGACATACACGTCGCGGCCGGCTTCTACTGCGTCGACGCAGTGGAGCGCGTGCTGAAAATCCGCAGTACTGATAATCACGGCATCGACATCTTTACGGTCGAGCAGTTCATCGTTGTTGCGTGCCTTGAAGAATGTGCTGTCGTTCCAGCCTTTGCCTTTCAGAAACTGCTCGGCTTCGTCGCGACGACGGTTCCAGATATCCGAAACGCCCACAAACGCAAAGTTCATGTCTTTGGCGTGGTTCATGAAGGCGGGGGCCAGCGACTGCCGGAAGCGGTCGGAAAAGCCGATGATACCGACCCGAACCCGGTCGTTTGAGCCCAGAATCCGGGCGTAGCTGCTGGCCGAAAAGCCCATGCCCAGCCCAGCCAGACTGAAACTGGCGGCAGCCGTTTTCTTTATGAATTCGCGACGATTTTCCATACAAATAGTCAGTGCTAACGGTCAGATGTCTGATAAAGAAAGCCCGGCGAGGTATATACCGCTGGAGCTTATAAGGTTTTGATTTTGATGTTGCGGTAGTAGACCCGGTCGCCGTGATCCTGCAGCAGAATATGGCCTTTAGGGGCTTCGCCAAAGCGTCCGTTGGTATTGTACTGGGGAGCGCTGTACTTGCTCAGGGCTACCAGTTTCCGGAAGGCTTCGCTGCCCCGGTCATACGATACTACTTTTTGCCCGTTAAGGTAATGCTCCACGTGGTTGCCTTTGGCCAGTACCCGGCCCGTGTTCCATTCGCCAATCGGGTTTGCTTTCTTGCCAGTAGCTGTAATCAGATCGTAGAGCGAACCAACAGTCCGGTTGCCATCGCGGCCCATCTTCGCGTCGGGGTGGCGATCATCGTCGAGCACCTGGAATTCCAGCCCGAAAGCTGATCCTTTCGGCTTGGGCGATTCTTCGGCTACGTAGTATTTGACACCGCTGTTAGCGCCTTCGGTTAGCTTGAAATCGAACATCAGGTCGAAGTCTTTGAACTCATCGGTCGTAACGATGTCGCCAAAGCTCTGCGATTCGGAACCGTCTGATTTCTGAATGGTCAGCTGGCCATCTTCTACAGCCCAGCCTTTAGCCGGAAAGCTATCTTTGTAGGCGCCCCGCCAGCCGTTGGTGGTTTTGCCGTCGAATAGTAGTTTCCAGCCGGCTTTTTTCTCGGCCGCTGTGAGGGTGTTGGGCGTCTGGGGCGCATCGAAGGCCAGGAGGCCCAGCAGCAGCCCCGTGATCAGGGTTGTTTTCATGGTTGTATACAGGGTACGAACATTGACCCGCTGCGACGGCTAGAGCGTTAGCCGCAGCGTTTTGGTCAGGTAATCTTTATTGATCTGGGCGCACTGCACCGGCGTTTTGTCTTTCTCGGGCACCCCGTCGAGTTCAACGATGCCCCAGCCTTTAAAATTGATGGCATTCAGCGCAGCCAGCACGGCGGGCACATCGACGTTACCCCGGCCCAGCTCCACAAATTTGTAGGCTTTGGCATTGTCGGGCTGCTCGGGCAGGGGCGACATCGTATCTTTCAGGTGAAGCGCATACAGTACGTCCTTATACTGTTTCACGGCCTGCTCGGGCTGACCGCCCCCCTGTCTGTAGTGGGCAATATCGAGCAGCAGTTTGCAGTAGGCCGGGTTCATCGCCTGCACAATCACATCTACTTCTTCGGGCGTCTCGCCGAACTGATTCATGTGGTTGTGGTAGGCCGTCTGAATGCCCATTGCGGCTGTCTGTTTGCCAATCTCGTTCATGACGGCGGCCAGGCGTTTCAGCTCGGCGGTGGTAGGCGTCTGGCCTTTCACCCGCAGGGAGTTGGTCAGCTGGATGGCCGAACCGCCCAGCGCTTTAACGAAACTGGCGTGAGCCACGTGGGTATCGATGGTACTTTGCTCCTTGGCCGGATCGATCTCGACGTTACCACTCGAAAACATAGCAAGTTTGAGCCGATGCTGATCGAGCAGGGCTTTCAGCTCGGAGGGTTTGGCCCGGTAAGGGCCGAAGGTATTGGCCCGGAGCTGAATACCGTGGTAGCCCAGTGCCGACAGATCCTGGATGGCCTGGGCATCGTTGCCGCCCCACGTAATGGCCGAGTAAGCGAGTTGAAGGCCCGATTTTTTGACAAGGTCTCCTAACGATCCAGCCAGCCCATTGGCTCCGGCGGTGAGGCCCAGAACCGATAGGCTGGCTGTCGTTAGAAACTGTCTTCTGGTTACAGTCTCTTTCATAGTAAAGGGGATAGGAAGTAGTCAGTATAGGACTGGGTACTGACTTTCGTCATAAAGGGCGTATGTCAACAACGAATACAAGTGATAAAGTCCGGTCGTATGGTATTCTACTGCTATTTTTTGCGAAAAAAAGATGGGGTCGCTCCGGCCGTTTACAGCCAGAGCGACTCCATCAGTCAGCAGGTCAGGCGGAGATTAGTACCCCGGGTTCTGCGCAAAGCCCGGCTTGCCGTCGGCTGTTTTGTCCGAGCGGTCGATCTGGGTTTGCGGGATAGGCCGCAGCAGGTGAATGGGCTTCACGTTGGCTGCTCCATCGGGGTTGTATTTCTGCACCCGATCGACCAGGTTACCCCATCGCTTGAGGTCGAGCCAGCGGGTTTGTTCACCAGCCAGTTCGCGGGCACGCTCGGCCATGATCAGATCGAGGTTGACATCACCGGTCGAAATAGCCATGGCGGCTTCTTTGCCCGGCCAGGCAGCGCGTACGCGCACCTTGTTGATCGACGCGGCTGCATCGGCCGATTTACCCTGATAGAACTGAGCTTCGGCCAGGATCAGATAGGTCTCTGCCAGGCGGAAGGCCAGGTAATCGCGGCTACCCTGCGTATAGGTCCGGTCGGGCCGCAGGGGATCCAGAAACTTCTGGAGCGTGGGGAACAGCGCGGCTGTGTAGGCACTCGGAACCAGCACCTGGTAGGGCTTGGCCGCCCGCTGCGCCTGGGTCCATTCTACGCCAGGGATATAGATCGTTGTATCGCCCAGTTTAAAGGTCACTTTGGCTTTCGATGCATCGAAGCTGGTGTTGAACGTGCCGGGGCTGTTGCTCAGCCAGGTATCCTTGAACGTTTTCTTGTAGCGCGAATCGTTGACCCGGTCCTGGAACACCACATCGGTCAGGTAGGCTGTGGGGCGCAGCCGTTTGAAGGGCCGGCCGTTTACAATGTCGCGTACCATGCCCGGCTGCACGTCGTACTGCATACCAAAATAGAGGTGGAGCGAGTTGCCCTGATCGTTGGTCAGGGGGTCGGTCGTATACTGAACCGCGAAGATTACTTCGTCGCTGATCTCGCCGGCGCCCTGGGCAAATACGCTGGCAAAGTCGGGCAGCAGTTTGAAACCGTAGTTATTGATTACGTTCTGGGCGTAGGTAGCGGCCTGCGCGTAGTCGTCGGCAGCTTTGGCCGAGGAAGTTGCTTTGGTCAGGTACACCTTGGCCAGCAGGTGCTCGGCAGCGGCTTTTGTGGCACGGCCATAATCCGATGAGCGGATTTTGGAATCCAGGTCGGGCAGAGCGGCCTGCAGGTCGGCAATAATCGCCTTATACACATCGGCTTCCGAGGCACGCGAGGTGGCTTTGGTTGGGGCCAGCGTTTCGGTCAGGCGCAGGTCAACGCCACCCCACTGCTGTACGAGCAGGAAATAATAGTGCGCGCGCAGAAACTTCATCTCGGCAACACGCTGCTTTTTTACTGCGTCGGTAATGCCGGTAGCAGTGGGTGCCCGGCCAATCACGGCATTGCAGGTGTTGATACCCCGGTAGAGTTCTTCCCAGATCTGCTGCATGTAATCGACGAAGCTGTTGAGCTGCGAATCGTAGAAGTGGAAACCTTTGTAGCTGCCATCGGCGCCGGCCCGGAACAGGTCGGTGCCGTATTCGCTCATGGTCAGGCCCTGCTCGGTGCCGTAGTAAATCCGGAGCGATGAATACGCAGCCCGGGCGGCATCTTCAAAACCCTTAGGGGTGTTGATATAATCGTTGCCAATGCTGGAGATAACGGTTTCGTCCAGCACGTTTTTACAAGACTGACCCATAAGCAGCAGTACGGCGATGGTCAGCACGCGGATGGCGGAAAAAAAGTAGGATGATTTCATGGAAGCTGATTCGGTTGGCGCTGTTGGGCTTGTGGGGCCGGCCCCACAAGCCCACAACGGGTTTAGAATTTAACGTTCAGACCAAACGTTGCCACCCGGGTTGCCGGTACGACACTGTTGCTTACGTTACCGTTGCTCGTTTCGGGGTCAACGCCGTTGTACTTCGACCGGTAGCTCGAGAAGATAAACGGCTGCTGAATGCTGGTAAACAGGCGCAGCGACTGCAGGCGCAGTTTCTGGGTGAACGACTGCGGGAACGTGTAGCCGAAGTTGATGTTCCGTACTTTCACGAAGCTGCCGTCGAAGTAGATGATCGCCGTGTTGTAGATCGGGAACTCCTGGCTCGAGTTAGGCCGCGGAAACTCGTTGGTCGGGTTGTTGGGCGTCCAGTAATCTACCTTAATTTGTTCGTAGCGACCCGCCAGGGCGTTGTTGTTCTGGTGGAAACCGCTCAGGATGGTCGAGCCCAGCCGGCCGTAGATAAAGAACGACAAGTCGAACCCTTTGTAAGCAAACCGGTTGGTAATCCCACCCGACCATTTCGGAATTTCAGACCCGAGGTACACGCGGTCGTCGGGCGTAATTTTGCCGTCGCCGTTGGTGTCCTGCACCTTGATCTGACCCGGCACAAAGCCATACGATTTGGCCGCGTCGGCTTCGCTCGTTTGCCAGATACCCGCTTTCTTGTAATCGAACTGGGCGGTCAGCGGCTTGCCGATAAACCATTTGTTACCTACGTCGTCGACTGCACCGTTATAGAGCGATACGATGGCTTCCTGGTTTTTGGTGAACTGGAAGTCGGTCGACCATTTGAAGCCGCCCGCCGTGTTGACGTTGACGGTATTGAGGCCGATTTCGATACCCCGGTTACGGGTTTCGCCCACGTTCCGCGTCACGGCGTTAAAGCCAATCGAGGTAGGCAGCTGATCCGACAGCAGCAGGTCGTTGGTATTGGTCTGGTACAGTTCGACCGAACCCGACACGCGACCGCGCCACAGGCTAAAGTCAACTCCGACGTTGGTCGAGGTAGACGACTCCCATTTCAGATCGGGGTTGCCAATAGTGCTGGGGCGGTAGCCATACGCGGCCGCATTGCCGAAGGCGTAGATGGTGCGACCCAGCAGCCCCTGTGTCTGATAGGGCGACACGCCCTGGTTACCGACCACCCCACGGCTGGCCCGGATTTTAAGCTGATCGAGCCACGTAACGCCTTTCAGGAAGGGTTCATTGCTGATGTTCCACGCTACGGCTACGCCAGGGAAGGTACCGTATTTGGTGTTGACCCCAAACCGGCTGCTGCCGTCGCGACGGGCGGTGACCGTCACCAGAAACCGGTCGTTGTAATCGTAGTTGATACGACCCATGAACGAGTTGATGGTCCACTGAATCAGACCACTGCCTACACCCAGGGGCAGGCTGGCGTTGCCCACATTGTAGAACTGCTGCGTTTCGGCCGGAACCCCCTGCACCTGTATGCTGCTGAGCTCGAAGTTGTCGCGCTGGATAGACTGAACGGCTGTTACATTGAGGCTGTGTTTGCCAAACGTCTTGCTGTAGTTCAGGATGTTCTCAATCGTGTAGTTGAAGCCAAACTGGTTGGTCGTTGCCGCCTGCGGGTCACCGCCTTTGCGGGCGTTGGTCTGTGCGCCGATGAAGCGGCCATCGCGCCGGATCGAGAAGTCAGGTCCGAAGTTCAGGCGGTAAGTCAGTCCGTCCATGATTTTGGCTTCGGCGTAGATGCTGCTCAGAATCCGGTATTTCTTGCGCTCGTCGATCTGGGCACCCGGCACCACTTCGGCCAGCGGGTTGGTCAGCAGGGCATCATTGGTGGGCGCAAAAATCAGATTGCCATTGTCGTCGTATGGACGGCCCAGCGGGTTTTGCTGGAGCGTGAAGTTGTACGGGTTGAGCGTGGCGCCGTTCTGCAGGCTATACATCAGGTGCGACGACAGTCCCACTTTCACCACCCGGTTAATCTGGTGGTCGATGTTGGCGCGCAGGGTGTACCGCGTATAATCGAGCCCTGGCATAATACCTTTGTCCTGGAAATACCCGGCCGAGATGTAGAACTGCGTTTTTTCGTTGCCCCCCTGAACGCCCAGTGAGTGGTTCTGCTGGAAACCCTGCCGCAGAATCAGTGATTGCCAGTCGGTGTCGCGGTTGGCAGCAATCCCGGCGGCTACCGCTGGATCACCCCCCAGTACGGCGACTTTCGAATCGGCGAACGCATCGCCCACTCCGGTCGGAACAGGGTTGCCATTGGCATCTTTGTAGTTGCCGGTCGTTCGGTATGCTTCCCGAACAAATTCGGTGAATTCGGGCCCGTTGAACAGGTTGACCTTGTCGAGCGGATCGGTTACGCCGACGTAGTTATCGTAGCTGATCGTGGTTTTGCCCGTTGGATTGCCGCGCTTGGTGGTAATCAGTACCACCCCGTTGGCGCCCCGGGCGCCGTAGATAGCGGTGGCCGAAGCGTCTTTCAGAATCTCGGTTGAGGCTACATCGTTGGGGTTAATATCTTCATAGCCGCCCGATACGAAATCCAGTGTGGAGCCCAGTACCTGAGGCCGTCCCGACAAGAGTTCATTGCGGTCGCCCACGAGGGGTATGCCGTCAACAACATAAAGCGGGTTGTTACCGGCGTTGAACGACCGACGACCCCGAATCCGGATGGTTGGCGTTGAGCCCGGCCGGCTACCCGACTGCGCTACGTCGACCCCCGCCACGCGACCCTGCAGGGCCTGCCCTACGTTGGTGATGGGCATTTCGGTGAGCTGTTTGGCCGTTACCGACCCGATGGCCCCAGTCGTCTGGCTTTTCTTCTGCGTACCATACCCAACCACAACGACTTCGTTCAGCGTCTTGTTGTCGCTCGACATGGTCACATCGATAGTCGACTGACTACCGACCACAATCTCCTGCGACGTGGTGCCTACGGCCGAGAAAACCAGCGAAACGGCACCGTTGGGGATGTTGATGCGGTAAGTACCATTGGCATCAGTGGTAGTACCGCGCGTCGTGCCCTTCACGGTTACGCTTACACCTGGCAGAGCGGTGTTGTCGTCGGCCGAAATGACCTTACCCGTCACAACCCGGTCCTGAGCGGGCGTCGCACTGGTCAAGTAGGGCACCAGTGGCGTACTGAAGGAGGGAACACTCAGCATCGTGAGTGCCGTCAGACCCAGCAGCGGTAGCCAGGGCCGGCGTCCCGCCAATGGGCGATGGTGAGTAGTGGTTTGCTTCATTTGTTAACAGATTTAGGAAATATGCATTGGTTAAGGTAAAGCCTGGATAAGTCCGCCGGCGACCTCTACAGCCTGGCCGGGCAGCAGCCGCATGGGCTTATGTTCGCTCACCAGCAGGTTGACGATGCCCGACCGCAGCGCTACCCGGGTACCCTCGGGGCAGTGGCGCACCGCAAAGTCAGTACCGGCGGCCTCGACGGTGACGTCGCTCGTGTGTACCCTGAACCGGTGTGCTGATGCGGTGTCGGGCAACTGCGCTACCGTGAAATCTGCCTCGCCGTCGAGCCATACTGCCCGGGGTGCCTCGTCGGACAGGCGGTTGGTGAAGCCCTGCCGATTGTAGCGCAGCTGGCTGTTTGGGTAGAGTTTCACCCGCGACCCATCGGGCAACTGAACCAGCCGGGGGGGCTCGTTGGTCGTTCGTATCGTTTCTTCCAGCTGGTTAGGGCCATACTGCATCCAGACAGCCCAGCCCACCAGCAGTACCAGCCCGACGGCAGCCGCCATGGTCCGGAAAAAGTACCACCAGCCCACCATTGTCCGGACGTCGGGCTGAAGCGGTCGCAAATCCTCCATCGTCTGGAGCGATCCGCGGATGCGCCCCCAAACACTGGCCGTTTCATCGGGCGACAGCCCGTTGGCCGGAAACTGCGAAACATTCCGAATCAGAAAGCGGGCTGTCTCAACAGTGTCTGCGCAGCGCGGATTATAGCTCAACCACAGATTCCAGTGGGCCGCTACTTCCTCATCGTCCGGATGCTTAACCCAGCGGACAAACAAGTCGTCGAGTGCAAATTCCTCGGCAGAGTAAGCTGAATACGGTTTTCTTGACACAGGCAAGGGTAAGAACGTGAAGACAAAAGCGGAATTAGTAAGTGTTTCTACTTATATTTTTTCTCGCTTTTGCCATATTTAGTCTGTTGATCTACGGATTCACTATAGTATGTGTGGCCGTTTGCGGGCGGTTGCCGGAGCTACGCTCAGAAAAGCAGACGCACAAACTCGGGTCAGGTAACTATTGGCCCGTCGGGTGGTTATGTGTTAGCCAACACACACATTTCTATGAGCGTAATTCGGTCGTTTCTACCGCCCTTTGTTCAATTATTTCTTTCTTTTTTTTTAATCGGTGCCTTTTCAGTCACGGCCAGGCCTCTGCAGACCAAAGTGGTGCTGGTGGATTCGGCTCACACCAAACCCAAACCGCCTAACTCGCTGACCTTTACGGCATCGACCGATCAGCGCTTTTTTTTCTTTGGCGATACGCGCAATGAAAACGACCGACGCATTCCGGTGAGCGTATATGGTATCCGGGCCGGATTTCTGTTTCCGTCGGGCAGTGCGCGCAAAGGGCTGACCAGTGGCCGATCGGCCAGCTTTAAAGCGGGAGCAGGCTTTTACTTTGTGAATCAGCAGCTTAACCGGCCGGGCCTACTGCCTAACACGTCGGCGCAGGTAACCAGGCACCTGCGTATTGCTACGCTTTACTATGAACGCTACCTCTACCGGCGGGGGCCTTTCGAGGTTAGTCTCCCCACCGAGATCGGCTATGGGCACTCACGCTATGAGCTTAGTGACCCGGCCAACGACAAGGAAGTAGCCAGAGGTATCTTTATTCCGGTTGGTATTGGGGTGTCGATGGCGTATCAGTTTCCTTACCTCCGGTGGTTTAAACCGTTGCGCTGGTTCGGGTTCAACGTGTTGACGGGTTACCGATTTGTACTCAAAAAAGATATACCCGAAAGTCAGATCAATTACAGTGGGTTGTATCTGTCGGTCGGTCCGTCGTTTTTCCTGGAAAACCTGACGGCCGATATCAAAACGTGGCGCAAGCGACAGAAAGCCAGGAAGCGTACTAATTCCTGATATGTACAGGCAGGCAAAACGGTCAGGAATATGCCATTTGTGTACGCCAATTTCTTTTTATAAATCAATTTACTGGTAAAAAAATTATATTTGGTTGCACGAATGACAAGGCTATGCAACCTACTTCACCTTACCCGAACACAGGTAAGTCCCTCATTGAGCACTTTTACGATTGGGAGGCCAGTCAGCCCGATGCCATCTACCTGCGCCAGCCGGTTGGCGACACATACATCGATTTCAGCTGGAGAGAAGTAGGGCGGCAGGCCCGGAGCCTGGCGGCTTATCTGCGGTCACTGGCCCTGCCGCCCCAAACCCCTATTGGTCTGATTGCCCGAAACTGTGCGCATTGGCTTATTGCCGATCTGGGCATTCAGATAAGTGGTCACGTATCGGTACCCTTCTACCCAACGCTGACCAGTTCCCAGCTGCAGCAGGTGATGACCCACAGCGGGTGCGCCGTACTGATTGCGGGTCGGCTCGATACCTGGCTTTCGCTCCGCACGGGCATTCCGGGCGGGGTGCAGGTGATAACGCTGCCCGCCTATGCGGGCAACGCACCCGCCAGCCCGGCGAGCCGTGAGCTGGCCTGGGAAACGATGCTGGCTCAATACCCACCCAGTACCGACAGCCCGGTACCGGACCCCGACGACCTCTTTTCCATTATTTATACGTCGGGTACAACGGGCAACCCCAAAGGCGTGATGGTTACGCAGGCTGCCACCATGGCCGCCATCGAGCAAACGCGCGGGCAGATGTGCCACGATCTGCCGGCTACGCGCTTTTTCTCTTACCTGCCGCTGTGTCATATTGCCGAGCGCAACGTAGTGGAGTGTACGAGTCTGGTAACGGGTGGCACGGTTTATTTTGCCGAATCGCTGGCAACCTTTGCGCAGAATCTGGCCGTGGCGCGCCCGACGCATTTTCTGGCCGTACCCCGCATCTGGACCAAATTTCAGCAGGGGATTCTGGCTAAAATGCCCGAACGCAGGCTCAATACACTACTGCGTATCCCAATCGTATCGGGCCTGATAAAGCGTAAAATCCGGGAGGGGCTGGGGCTCAACGACGCCCGGCTCATTATTACCGGCGCGGCTCCCATGCCCATCGCCCTCATCCGCTGGTTTCGGCGACTGGGCATCCAGATTCAGGAGGCTTATGGCATGACCGAGAATCTGGGCGCCGTATCCATGATGCCGGCCAACCAGATCAACGATGGCACCGTGGGGCGTATCAATACAGGCATGGAGGTACGCACTGACCCCGTCACGGGCGAGATTCTGACCCGATCGGCGTGGAACATGGCGGGTTACTACCGCGAACCTGCCCTTACGGCCCAGACCCTGCAGGATGGTTGGCTCCACACGGGCGACGTGGGCGTGGTTGACAGCGATGGGTTTCTGCGGATTACGGGTCGGGTCAAAGACATGTATAAGGGTCCCAAGGGCGAATACATTGCCCCGGCCCAGATCGAGTTCGGTTTTGCCGACAACAGCCACATTGAGCAGGTATGCGTAACGGGTCAGCAGCTGCCCCAGCCGATTGCCCTGCTTGTACTGTCGGAAACGGCCCGTCAGGCCGACCGCAACGAGGTTGCGCAGAGCCTGGTTCAGACCCTGACCGCGTTGAACGAACGGATGCACACCTACGAGCGGGTGCACCGGCTGGTAGTCGTAAACGAGCCCTGGACAGTCGAAAACAACCTGATGACGCCTACTATGAAAATCAAACGCGCCAGTATCGACGAGCGCTATGGACCCCGCTATGAGCCCTGGTATGCCCACCACGACCTGATTGTCTGGGCCGATTAATTCGGCGAAAACCTGTACTTTGCCCCGCTATGCGCCATATCGTCATTATCGGAAACGGCATTGCGGGCATAACAGCCGCCCGACACCTGCGTAAGCAGAGCAACGACCGCATCTCGGTCGTATCGGCCGAAACCGATCATTTCTTTTCGCGAACGGCCCTCATGTACATCTACATGGGGCATATGACCTACGCGCAGACCAAGCCCTACGAAGATTTCTTCTGGGCAAAAAACCGCATCGACCTGTGCCGCGCCCGGGTAACCCAGCTCGACGCCAGCCGACGTACGCTGACGCTCTCGGCCGTCGATGGGGCCACGCCACCCACCCAGCCGACACTGACCTACGATGTATTGATTCTGGCCACGGGCTCCCAGCCCAACCTGGGCGACTGGCCCGGAAAAGCGCTGGACGGCGTACAGGGACTCTATGGGAAACCAGACCTCGATCGGATGGAAGCCAGCACGGCCGGCATCCGTCAGGCGGTGGTGGTGGGGGGCGGCCTGATCGGTATCGAACTGTGCGAAATGCTGCAGTCGCGCGGGATTGCCGTGTCGTTCCTGATTCGTGAATCCAGCTTCTGGCGCAGCGTGTTGCCTGCCGACGAGTCGGCGCTGGTCACGCGCCATATCCGCGAACATCACGTTACCCTGATTACCGACGACGAACTAAGTGAGCTGCGCGACGATGGCACAGGGCGGGTTAGCAGCCTGCGCACCAAAGCGGGGCTCGAACTGCCCGCGCAGTTTGTCGGTGTTGCCATTGGCGTCAGTCCCAACATTGCTTTCCTGCAAGGGTCGGGTCTCGAAACCGACCGTGGCATACTGGTCGATGCCCAGCTGCGGACCAACATGCCCGACGTGTATGCTATCGGCGACTGCGTACAGCACCGTAACCCGCCCGTCGACCCGGTGGGGGCGTCCCGCAAGCCGCTCGAACAGATCTGGTATACGGGCCGCATCATGGGTGAGACCGTGGCGCAGACTATTCTGGGAACGCCCACGCCTTACCAGCCGGGCGTATTCTTCAACTCGGCCAAGTTCTTCGACATCGAGTACCAGGTCTACGGAACGGTGCTTAGTCAGCTGCCGGCCGATAACAGCATCCGGTCGTTCTACTGGGAACACCCCGATGGACGTAAGGCCATGCGAATCAACTACCGCGCGGCCGATGGCGCCGTGGTAGGCATGAATGCCCTCGGAATCCGGCAGCGGCAGGCCGTCTGGCAGCAATGGATCGAAACGGGACAGTCGATTGTCTATGCGCTGGAACACTTGCCCCAGGCCAATTTTGACCCCGAGTTTTTTGCGCAGCACGAAGCGGCCATCATTGCCCGCTACAATACCGAAAACCCGGAGCGTACGGCACGCATCCGGGTTAAGAAAGGGTTGTTTGGGCTACACTGGAAACGCTCCGTAAGCGGGTAGCGCAACCCGGGCAGCTAAGCTGGTACGGCGTCGGCCCAGCGGATCGTAACGGCCTGTTCCAGATCGGGGTGGAGGCTGATCGCCACCGGACAAGTGTGGGCAATGGCTTCCAGCTTGGTACGGGTAGCCTCATCGGGCAGGCCATCGGCAGTGCGCAGCGTCAGGTCAATTTCGATACGGGCAATCCGGCGGGGTGGCGCTGTCGACATCACTTTGGTTACCTCCATGGTGCTGCCGGCCAGTTCGATGCCATCGCGCCGGGCAAAAATGGCCATGGTGGTCAGAATACAGGTGCCCAGCGCATTGGCTACCAGATCGGTGGGCGAGAAGGCTTCTCCGCGTCCCTGATTGTCGGTGGGGGCATCGGTATTGATGTGGGTACCCGATTGTAGGTGCGTGCAGTCGGTGCGCAGGTCACCGAGGTAATCGACATGAATCGTTGGCATGACGTTGGGGGCTAAACGGGCCCTGGGCAGCCGTCAGGCGGTTCGGTTGAATCAGCCTGGTGACCACAGCAGATTGCCCGTGATTTTTCGTTAAACATAAGCAGTCAGGCCGGGTTAGGCTAATGCCAGGCCGGCCTGACTGCACAATTCGGGAAAAATAAGTAGCTTTAGTGCTGAATAAGAGAGCAATGCGAACAGCCTTTACAGTAACAGGATTGGTGCTGCTGAGCTGCCTGCTGGGCAGCGGCAACGCGCTGGCACAGACCAGTGAGCCTGATGACGACAACTACCAGCGGACCACGACGTTTGGCGTTACCACCAATACCAACTCGGGTATTCTGGGCGGGCTGTCGTTTCGGCAAACCAGGCGGCTGCCGGGCGATCTGTTTGGGCTGCCCCAGGCGCGCTACCTCAGCGTTGAGGTCGTCAATGTGAAGCACCCCAAAGAAATCCAGACGACCAGCAATTTTGCGTCGTCCCGCTATATCCTGGGTAAAGAAAATTATCTGTTTGCCGTGCGCGGGCAGTATGGCCGCGAAATCGCCTTGTTCCAGCGTTCGGGCGACGATGGTATGACCGTCAACGGTATCGTAGCGGCCGGCCCTACACTGGGTATTATCAAACCCTACTACGTCAACGTGCAGGAAGGAAACCGGACGGTTTCGGTGCCCTATTCCTCATTGACGCAGGCCGGTGCGATTGGTGCACCCATCGGGCCGGGGGGCTTCTTCCAGGGTTTTGGCCAGTCGAAATTCACGGTTGGTCTTAACGTGAAAACGGCACTCAGTTTCGAGCTGAGCACCTTCCGCAGCAACACAACCGGCGTCGAGATCGGATTTCTGACCGAAATCTTCCCGCAGAAAATAGTAATCATACCCAACACGGGGCCCGGTTCCAGCCGCGAAGATGGCAACCGCAGCTTCTTTACCTCGGGCTACATAACGCTCTTCTTCGGCAGCCGCAAATAAGCCTGTCGAAGGCGAAAGCCCCCGGCACATGGCCTTTTTAAGTCATGGCTTGGGGCTTTCTGGCATTCGGGCGAACTTTACGCCCGGAAAACGAATTTTGCTGGAAAGGCTTGAGGAGATATGATTGAATTACCCGTAATACCCTCCGAACAACAACGTAAAAAGCGTCCCGACTGGCTGCGGGTGAAATTACCCATTGGCCCCGAGTACGCTAAGGTTCGCCGGCTGGTCGACGAGCATAAGCTGCACACCATCTGCGAAAGCGGCAACTGTCCCAACATGGGCGAGTGCTGGGGGGCTGGTACGGCCACGTTCATGATCCTGGGCAATGTCTGCACCCGGAGTTGCACGTTCTGTGCCGTAGCGACCGGCCGTCCCAACGAATATGACACCGATGAGCCCCGGCGCGTGGCCGAAGCCATCGTGCTGATGAAAGTCAAACACGCGGTGCTTACCTCGGTCAACCGAGACGAGTTGAAAGATCGGGGTGCCGAGATCTGGTACCAGACGGTACGGCTCATCAAGGAAGCATCGCCCGCGACAACCATCGAGACACTGATTCCCGATACCAAAGGGAACTGGGATGCACTGGAACGCATGATTTCAGCCGGGCAGGAAGTAGTATCGCACAACATGGAAACCGTGGAGCGGCTCTACCGGCGCGTACGGCCACAGGCCCGCTACGAGCGTAGTCTGGAGCAGATCCGGCGCACCAAAGAATATGGGCAGCGCACCAAGTCGGGCATTATGCTGGGCCTGGGCGAAACCCACGACGAGGTATTTAAGGCTATGGATGATCTGGCCCAGAACGGTCTCGACATCCTGACCCTCGGGCAGTATCTGCAGCCAACCAAGCTGCACCACGAGGTTATCGAATGGATTCACCCCGAAACGTTTGCTATGTATAAGGAAGAGGGACTGAAGCGTGGGCTGAAGTATGTGGAGTCCGGACCACTGGTTCGGTCGAGCTACCACGCCGAAAAACACGTGAATGTCTAGCCCAAATTTGCAAACAAGCGGGCGTTGCCCTTGTTTCGTAGAAAAGCCCGGATAAGCTATCCGGGCTTTTGTGTTGCCGCATGAAAAAATACGACTTCATCATTACGGGTGGAGGCATGGCGGGGTTGAGTCTGGCCTATTATCTGGCTCATTCATCACTCGGCAGCCGCTCCATCCTTATTCTGGATCAGGCGCCCAAAACGCAGAACGATCGTACCTGGTGTTTCTGGGAACGGGGCGAAGGCGTCTTTGAGCCAATTATATACCGGTCGTGGGATGCGGTTTCGTTTCATGGTCCCTCGTATCAGGGAGACCTGGGACTGGGCGATTACCGCTACAAGATGCTGCGGGGCATCGATTTCTACGAATTCGTTGGGGCCGAACTGGCCCGCTTCCCGACGATCGAGCGTCGGCAGGCCACGGTCAACCGAATCAAAGATACGCCACAGGGTGGCTTCGTCATTGCCGACGATGAGCCTTACATTGCTGACTTTGTTTTCGACAGCACTCACCAGCTTACCCTGACCGACCCGGCCAATCAGAACCTGCTGCAGCACTTCAAAGGCTGGGTAATCGAAACCAGAAACAACTGCTTCGATCCGGACAAACCCGAGATAATGGATTACCGGGTCGATCAGCAGGGCGATTGCCGCTTCGTGTATATCCTGCCGTTTGCTCCCAACCGCGCCCTCGTTGAGTTCACGCTCTTCAACGAAACCCTGCTGACCGACGGTGAATACGACGCCGTGCTGCACCGGTATATCGACGAACACCTTGATACCGGTGGCTTCGATATTGTGGAAGTCGAAACGGGCGTGATTCCGATGTCGGATGTGGAGACCAGCGAGCGGCCGTCCGAGCATATCGTCCGGATCGGTACATCGGGGGGGTACACCAAACCCTCAACCGGCTACACGTTTCAGCGCACCCAGCGCTACCTGCGCGAACTGGTCGACAATCTGGTGCAAACCGGTGACCCAACCCGGCAACAGTCGCTGTTCAGCCGGCGGTTCAAGCTCTACGACAGCATTTTTCTGAACGTGCTGGCCCGGCGACGCTATCCGGCCGACGAACTATTCACCCGTATTTACGTCCGGAATCCGGAACGGGTCTTCACATTTCTCGACGAAGACACCCGGCTCTCCGAGGAGTTCAGGCTGTTTGCAACGATGCCTACCCGTCCTTTTTTGCGGGCTCTTGTTGATGTGCTCCGGCATAAGCTGGTCAATGCCAGGCGATAGGGTGGCTTGGGGCGCGGGCCTGCCCTAAGCGGTAACAAAGCATATCCTTATCTATTGTTACTATTTGCATGTGTGTTCGTCTCATAAGTGTTGCCCGATAGACCGGCAACTGCCTTTGCATACAGCCGGTCTTACATGCCTCACGCGGTAACGTATCATCTAACCCAACTGGATAAGGCCGGTCGCACGTTTGTCGACTGGCTGGTACGTTATTGGCCCATGAGAAACCATGCCACCGATGAGGAGTTGGTCAGCCGCTTTGTGCGTTCGCAGGAGGCTGCCGATTTTGCCGAATTGTACGGTCGTTACAAGCTCAAAGTTTACCAGTCCTGTATTCGCTATCTCGAAGACGCCGTTGAGGCTCAGGATCAGACGCAGGAAGTGTTCTGCAAAGTGCTGAAACGGCTGAGTGGCTTTCGGCAGGAAGCCAGCTTCTCGACCTGGCTCTACAGTCTCACCCGCAATCATTGCTTTACGTTTCGGCAGCAGCGGTCGATGCGCAAAAATCTGCCCCTCGATGCCATTCCGGAATCGGCCCACACCCCGGCGCCGGAGAACAGCACCCTCGACGAACGCTGGCAGGCTGCCGAAAAGGCGCTCAACCGGCTCCCGGTGCGCGACGAGCAGATGCTGCGCGATCGATACCTGCTGGGCAAGGCAATGGCCGAACTGGCCCATGACCAGGGAATCAGCGTCAGTGCCGTAAAAATGCGGCTCAAACGGGCCCGCGATCAGGCACAGGTGATACACCGGCGGCAGGACGAATGAGCGGAGTTGCGGTCGGTTTGGCCGGTCGGTACAATTATTTGCCCCTTGTCGAGAAAGGCGTAGATTTGTGGGCTAAAACCAGCCATACAGAGTCGAAATGCCATATCTTTTCACCTCCGAGTCCGTCTCCGAAGGGCACCCTGACAAAGTTGCCGACCAGATTTCCGACGCATTGATTGACAATTTTCTGGCCTTTGATCCGTCCAGCAAGGTTGCCTGCGAAACACTGGTTACAACCGGTCAGGTTGTGCTGGCCGGCGAGATCAAAACCGATACGTATCTGGATGTGCAGAAAATCGCCCGCGAAGTGATCCGGAAAATCGGGTACACTAAAAGCGAATACATGTTCGAAGCCAACTCCTGCGGGGTGTTTTCGGCGCTGCACGAGCAGTCGGCCGATATCAACCAGGGGGTCGACCGGAAAGTGGAAAATCAGGATTTCGAAACGCTGGCCAACGCACAGGGCGCCGGCGACCAGGGTATGATGTTTGGTTATGCTACGAACGAAACCGACAACTACATGCCCCTGCCGCTGGACCTGGCCCACGCCATCCTGCGCGAAATGTCGGATATCCGCAACAACGAACTCGAACTGATGCCCTACCTGCGGCCCGATGCCAAGTCGCAGGTGACAATCGAGTATTCGGACGACGATCAGCCCATCCGCATCGACACCATCGTGGTATCGACGCAGCACGACGATTTCGATGAAGACAGTGTCATGCTCAAGAAAATTGAGCAGGATGTAATCAACATCGTTATCCCCCGGGTAAAGGCTAAACTGAAGACCGAACTGCACGGGCTTTTCAACGATAACATTACCTATTACATCAACCCCACCGGTAAGTTTGTGATTGGTGGCCCGCACGGCGATACCGGTCTGACAGGACGGAAAATCATTGTCGATACCTACGGTGGTAAAGGCGCCCACGGTGGTGGTGCTTTCTCGGGTAAAGACCCCTCGAAAGTTGACCGGTCGGCGGCTTATGCAACCCGGCACATCGCCAAAAACATGGTAGCGGCCGGCCTGTGCGACCAGGTACTGGTGCAGGTATCGTACGCCATCGGTGTAGCCAAGCCCTGCGGCTTGTACGTAAACACCTACGGTACGTCGAAAGTCGATCTGCACGATGGTGTTATTGCCGAGAAGATCGCCCAGATTTTCGATATGCGTCCCTATGCCATCGAGCAACGGCTGAAACTGCGTAACCCGATCTATTCGGAAACGGCGGCCTACGGGCATATGGGCCGCAAGAACGAGGTCGTTACCAAAACGTTCGGCGCCAACGGCAAAACCAAGGAAGTCGAAGTGGAACTCTTTACCTGGGAGAAACTCGATTTCGTCGATAAAGTAAAAGAAGCCTTCGGTCTGTAGGCAACACAGTCTCTTACGAAAAAGGGTCTGTCCAGTACTGGACAGACCCTTTTTCATAGTGATTACCGGGAGTTATAAATCATCGGGTTCGAGCACTTCGTCGGCTTCCATCCGGGCTTTGGCCTGTATGATGGCAGGACTGGAGAAATCGTTTCGTTTCTCTTTGCAGCGAACGAGTTTGTCTTTCAGAACTTCGAGCACTTTATCGGTAGCGCTTTCGAAACTTTTGTCGTGTTCTTTCACGAACAATTCCTTGCCCGGAAGCATCAGCCTTACCTCGATGATCTTTTCTTTGACCTTGTTGGAGTCGGCTCCTTCCAGTTTGAGAAACACCTCACCACTCACAATGTGGTCGTGAAACGTATCCAACTTGTTCAGTTTTGCCTGGATAAAATCGAACAGGCTCTGATCGGCCGTGAACCGCACGGCGTGCATTTTTAGTCTCATTGTGTCGCCTTTTAAGTGAACTGAAACAGAACATCAATGGACTATCTAAGTTTGGGTATGCCCACCACAATGTCAAGGGCAGCTTGGAAAGATGCAAATGGGTTTCACGGTCGTTATTTCCGAAACTGTATCATAGCCTGATTGGCTGTGATTTAACCGATTTCGTGAAACGGTAACCGGCAAAACTTCTTCGTAAAGTATAATTTGGGTGCTCATTATGGGCCTTCTGGTCGCTTTTCGACTTCAGCGGAGCCACAGTCGGATCGAACGGCCGGGGCGCAGCGTAATAAGTGGCTGGGGTCTAACCGGCTGGTTATCCATTGGTTCGACTCGAAACAGGAGAAGCAGGCCAGCCAGCAGTGCCTGCATCTCGAGCAGCGCAAACTGGTTGCCGATACATAGTCTTGGCCCTCCGCCGAAGGGCAGAAACGCGTAGGGGTGGCGGCTCTCGCGCTGGCCGGCCGCAAACCGTTCCGGATCGAATTGCTCTGGATTTGGCCACGTTTCGGGGTCGTGGTGGAGCAGATACGGACTCAGCAGTACGCCCTGTTCAGGTTCGATCGTGTAATTACCCAACTGATCGGGGCCGATCGACAGCCGGCTCATGGCCCAGGCCGGTGGGTAGAGCCGGAGCGACTCGCTGACGACCTGCGACAGATAAGGCAGTGCCCGCAGATCGTCGGCGGTGAGCTGCGCGCGGCCGGCGAGGATCTGTTCAACTTCCTGGCGGGCGCGGTTCTGCACGTCGGGATGATGAGCCAGCAAGTGCAGGGTCCAGGCCATCGAGGTGGCCGTAGTTTCGTGACCCGCCGTAAAAAGCGTGACCATCTCATCGCGCAACTGCTGATCGGACATGCCCTCGCCGGTTTCATCGTCGGTAGCCCGCAGCAGCATATCAAGCAAATCGTCGCGCTGCTCACCCGACTGACGCCGGGCCTGGATAATGGTCAGGATCAGTTCGTCGACCTGCCGGGTTGCTTTTACCTTGGCGCGGTTGTCGATCGTAGGTAGCCAGGCCGGCAGTTTGATCGGATTCAATACCGTGCGGCTGGCAATGTGATTGAGGTTGTTAAGGGCCCGTGACAGGCCGGTGAGCTGTTCACCCAGGCCAGCCCCAAACAGGGTTTTGGTCACGATGCGCAGGGTAACATCCATCAGCGCATCGGTGATATCGATAGGCTGGCTTCGATCGGAGGCCGCCAGCCGGTTGGTCCAGCGCGTACTCTCGTCGATCATAATTTCGGCCAGGTGCGTCAGCTTCTGTTTATGAAAGGCGGGCTGGGCCAGTCGGCGTTGCCGGCGCCAGAAATCGCCGTCGCTGGTAAGCAGGCCATCACCCAGAAATTCGCGCAATAGCTTGTAGGAGCGCCCGCGACCGTAATTGCGGTTATTTTCCTGGAGAATATAGCGGGTTTCTTCGGGCTTCAGGACCAGCGTCAGTACCCGCCCCCCGAGCCGGATGCTGACCAGCCGCTGAGCACCATACTGGTGCTGGAGCTGACGAAACAGCCCCAGCGGGTCGCGCAGAAAGCGGATGTTATTGCCGAAAAGGCGATGCCCTTTGTCGAACGGAATAGGAGTCGTCATAGAACGCGCATGTCGTTGCTCAAAAATACCCAATTAGTTGGCTGGCTCCTGCTTCCGATCGAAGGTAGACGGAGCCTGAGTCCCCACAGTGTCGCTGACGATCAGGGTGAGCACGCCGAGGCTGAGCAGACCCAGCAGCCAGAGCGCCGATAGGTGGGGCGTGAAAGCCAGTATGCCGGCACCAATGCCCAGCCCTGCCCGTGCCAGCACGCCCCGCACAATACTGGGGTGGGGGCCGCCGGCAACCAGTGTGGTCAGACTGATGCCGGCCTGCACCAGAAAATACGCGCCCACCGAGCCACTCATGAGCAACTGCACCGTGTGGGGCAGCACATCGGCATCGGCATAGCGGATGGTTTGCATCACGCCCACACCGACCATGGTAAGCGCCAGCGTCAGGGGCAGGTGGAGGTACAGCCAGAAGGCGTAGGGGGCAACGCTTTTTTCCGACCCGACTGACTCAACGGCTTCGCTGTCGACCCGGTCGAAATAAGCCCACCAGATGCCAATCACGATGAACCCGCTGAGGGCAGTAGCCAGCATAGGTGTCAGCGCCAGCCCCCGCTGGGTAAGGCCCCCAACGGCGCTCGTTACCGACTGACCTAAGACCAAGAGGGTAAACAGGCCATAGCGTTCGGGCAGGTGACGCACATCGGGCGGAAAATCACGGTGAAGGTTACCACCCGAGGCAGTCAGGGGGGTGCTCAGCTCAATGAGCAGGGCCAGCCCCCAGATGCCATAGCGGTAGGGCAGGGGAACAAACACCGATAGCGCCCACAAGACTACCGAAGCCCCAAACCCGCGACTGATGTGGCGAATGTAGGGCCGCGACTCGGGCATGTAGTAGGCCGCCCGTCCGTATTCGATTAGCAGAATAAGGCGCACGCCGGCGTAGGTCAGGGCGTAAATCGTGGCCAGCCGGTCTGATTCGACGGCCTGCGGAATGGTGGCGGCCAAAATAATCAGTCCGATCAGCTGCAGGCTGGTGAGCGCGCGGTGCACAACGTCCTGCTCGTTGTCAAAACGGGTCGAATAGTGGGTTTCGCCGTTCCAGAGCCACCAGACCGGGATGTAGAGCAGCACGAATTCGGCAAACGACTGATCGCTGTCATCGGCCAGGAGCCGGTGCGCCAGTTGGGCAATGATCACCGTAAATACGAGGTCGTTGAGCAATTCGGGCCAGGTCGTTTGCCGATGGCCCGGCTCATCGCTATTCCGGCGACGGGGTTTTCCAGTACGGGAATCGGGGGCAGCCGTAGACATAGGGTCGATTGGTGGAGCAGGCGTAGAACAATACCTGTTACAACAACTTACCGCAGGAGCCGATAGTTACGGTACTCGCCCAGCCGCCAACCCGTAAGCCGTTCAATCAGGCGTTTGAGCCGGTTTTTGGCTGAATACTTCTTCTCGCGGATATCGAAGTCAAACTGCCAGTGCTGAGCGTCGATCCGGGGCTGCATCACGGCGGGGTGCGTACCGGTAAACGCGGCCAGCGCGTCGATGGCGCTGTAGTCGAAGTTGACGTAGTTCTGGCGGGCCTGTTCGATGGTCTGTTCGCCGTGCCAGAACTGCTGCACAGCCCGCATTTTGGCTTCCTGCACGTCGGGGGGCTTCACCCAGCCGTAGTGGTATATATAAGCGTCGATCAGCCGGACGCGTAGTTTCTGGTTGTCGCGGGTGCGGAATCCCTGCGCATCGCGGTAGGAGACCACGTTGCCCGTGTTGCGCACCACCCGGATTTCGCGTCGGTACCACTGGGGCGAATCGCCCACGTAACGGTAGGAGCCGTAGAAATGGAGGTAATGGAACAGAAGCCCCTCCACCTCCGGCTGGTCGAGGTACTGAGCCATAGCCTGCCGTACCACTGGTATATACCGCTCGTGCAGCACCTCGTCGCCCTGGATATAGAACGCCCAGTCGACATCGGGCGAGATGGCCGCCAGCGCTTTGTCTGTTTCAACGGCCAGCACGCGGCCCCCGGCCCGCAGCGAATCGTCCCAGACGGTCTGAATGATCCGGATCTTGGGCGAGTCGATACCTTGGATCAGAGCCAGCGTTTCATCGTCGGACTGACCAACCGCTACCACAAATTCATCGCAGAGGGGCAGTATAGACCGGATGGCTTCTACAACGGGGTAATCGAACCGGATTGCGTTGCGAACAAAGGTAAAGCCAGCTATTTTCATGCGTAAGTCGATGGTCGGGACGTAAAGATAGCGGTACTATGCGGGGTGGGGTCTATTTTAGGGCCAAATTCTAATTCCCTTCATCTGCATGAAACAACTCGTTTACCCTGCTTTAGTACTTAGTTTATTGGGGTCGGTGGGCAAGGCACAGAACACGGCGGCCCGGCCTGGTGCGGCCCAGCCGAATGCGGCCCAGCCTGGTGCGGCCCAGCCTGGCTATTCCGACCATGCGGAACTCTCTGCCCGGCTGAAAGCACTGGCCAGCCGTACCGGCAACACGGCCACCGTGCGATCGATTGGTAAATCGGGCAGTGGCAAAGACATCTGGCTGCTTACGATCGGCCGAGGAGTCGCCGAGCGTAAACCCGCGCTGGCCCTCGTGGCGGGACTCGACGGTACGCACCTGGCGGGCACCGAACTGGCCGTGCAGGTCGCCGAATCGCTGCTGACCGGTACGTCGGATAGCATCAACCGGGTGCTCGATACCAAAACCATCTACGTGCTGCCCCTGCTGAACCCCGACGCGCAGGCACAGGCGTTTGCCAAACTGCGCTACGAACGCAGCGGCAATGCCAGTGCCACCGACGATGACCGTGATGGCCGCGTCGACGAAGACCCGGTCGACGATCTGAACCGCGATGGCCTGATTACGCAGCTGCGCGTGGAAGACCCCACCGGGCAGTATGTGGCCAGCAAAGACGACGCGCGGGTGCTGGTCAGGGCCGATCCGGCCAGGGGAGAATCGGGCCGCTACATACTGCTCTCGGAGGGAATCGACGCCGATAAAGACGGTCAGTTCAACGAAGATGGGGCGGGGGGCGTGGCGCTCGACAAAAACTTTACCTTCGATTATCCCTTCTTCACGGCTGGTGCGGGCGAGATGCCCGTTTCTGAGCCCGAGAACCGGGCTCTGCTCGATTTTCTGGGTAAAGCGCCCAATGTGTATGCCGTACTGACGTTCGGCCCCTACAACAACCTGTCCGATGCTCCTAAGTTTGACCGCACCAAAACGGCCAAACGTATCGTAACGGGTCTGCTGGAGAAAGATGCCGTAGTGGGTGAGCAGGTTTCCAAACTCTACAATGCCCAGACGGCCCTGACCGGCGCACCGGCCATGCCGGCTACGAAAGGAAATTTCGCGCAGACAGCCTACTACCATCACGGGCGTTTCAGCTTCTCGACCCCCGGCTGGTGGGCACCCAGCGTGAAAGCAGCCGTCTCCGCGCGCAAAGACAGTGCCGCCACGGCTCCCAAAGCTGCGCCCGCCCCGGGCAAATCGGCCGAGAGCGACAATGACGACCTGCGCTTTCTGAAATGGGCCGACGCCAATGGCCTGACGGACGTGTACGTAAACTGGACCCCGATTGAGCATCCCGATTTTCCGGGCCGCAAGGCCGAGGTAGGGGGCCTGGTGCCTTTTGCCAAATACAATCCGCCCGTTCGGTTTCTAACCGATAATGCCCGCAAACACACGCAGTTTGTAACGGCCCTGGCTACCCGGATGCCGCAGATCGAACTGGCTAATGTCCGGACCGAAACACTGGGCGGTGGGCTGCACCGTATATCGGCTCAGGTGGTAAACCGGGGTCTGATGCCTACCGGCAGCGATATGGGTGAGCGGGTGCGGTGGGTGCCTAAAATGCGGGTCGAGCTCAAACTGGCCGACAAGCAGACGGTGGTATCGGGCCGGCGCGTCATGCTGCGCGGCCCCATGGCAGCCGGCGAAACCATGGATGTCACGTTTCTGGTCAGCGGCAACGGCCGCGTAACCCTCGAAGCCGGTAATGCCATGACCGGTGTTCAGCAGCAGGAAATTAATCTGAAATAACGGGTTCACGAATAAACGGTTGACGCTGCAGGTTTCCCCGCACAGCTACGCGGGATCGTTGATCGGCACACTCTGAACCTTGACCATATCAGCTATGAAACACATATTCCTTTTAACCCTGAGCTTGTTTGCCCTACCGGCACTGGCACAGAAACCAACGACCAAAGCCGATGATCCGGGCGGGCTCAAAGCCATCGGGTCGCCCGTCAACCCAAAGGTGCCCATGCGCTGGAATCACTACAATGATTACGGCATGATCACCAGATTCTGTCAGGATCTGGCCAAGGCCTATCCCGAACTGGTAAAAGTGGAGTCGATGGGAAAATCGTATCAGGGACGTGATATCTGGGTGATGACCATCACGGATACCAAAGCCGGTAACCCGGATCAGAAACCTGGTTTCTACATCGACGGGAATATCCACTCCAACGAGTTGCAGGGCGCCGAAGTAGCCATGTACACCGCCTGGTATCTGGCCGAGTCGTTTGCCGACGAAGCCTATATCAAGCAGCTGCTGAAAACCCGTACGTTCTACATCACCCCCACCATCAACCCCGATGCGCGCGAGGATTTTATCAAGAATCCGAACACGGCCAACACGCCCCGCTCGGGCATGATGCCCCTCGACGACGATGGCGATGGGCAGGTCGACGAAGACAAATACGACGATCTGGATGGCGATGGCAACATTGTGCAGATGCGCCGGAAAACCCCGCTGGGACGTTGGAAAGTCGACCCCGACGATCCGAATCGCATGGTACCGGCCAAACCCGGCGAAGCGGGGGAGTATGAGCTGCTGGGCACCGAAGGCGAAGACAATGACGGCGATGGTGCCGTGAACGAAGACGTTGTAGGCCAGTATGACCCCAACCGCGACTGGGGCTGGGGCTGGCAACCCGACTACATTCAGCGGGGGGCGCTGCTCTATCCGGGATCGCTGCCCGAAACGCAGGCCGTCAAGAAGTTTATCATGAGCCACCCCAACATTGCCGGCGCGCAGAGCTACCACAACTACGGCGGCATGTTTCTGCGCGGTCCAGGTTCGGAAGAGGATATTCCGTACTACACCCCGGGCGATATTGCCGTTTACGATGCGATGGGTAAGGTTGGCGAGAAAATGATTCCGGGGTACCGCTATCTAACCATCTACAAAGACCTGTACACGGTTTACGGGGGAGAAATCGACTGGCTGTCGCTGGGGCGGGGCATTTTCACATTCTCGACCGAATTGATGACCTCGTATAAACTCTTCAACCAGAAGTCGGACGAAGGGCGGTTCCAGAACAACGAATTCAATGAATTCGATAAGTATCTGCTCCTGAGCGATGCCTACGTACCCTGGAAAGCCTATAAGCACCCACAGTATGGCGACATCGAGATTGGCGGCTCCAAGAAAAACTACGTGCGCAACCACCCTGGCTTTATGCTTGAAGAAGATGCGCACCGCAACATGGCGTTTACGCTCTTCCACGCCTATAACATGCCGCAGCTGGCCATCCCGTCGGTAACGACGAAAGCACTGGCCAACGGCCTGACCGAAGTAACTGCCACGGTGCAGAACGAACGCCTGATTCCAACCCATTCGAGCCACGACATCAAATACAGGATCGAGCGTCCCGACCGCATTACGCTGAAAGGAGCGACGGTGCTGGCCGGCATGGTGGTCGATAATGCCGACATGGGTCTGACCCGGGAGCAGAAAACAAACCCTGCCACGATCGATGTACCCAACATTCCCGGAACGGGCTATGTTATGGTGCGCTGGATTGTGAAGGGCAAGCCGGGCAAAGCCACCGTTGAGGTCGACAGCCGGAAAGGCGGCTTCGTGTCGAAAACGGTGGAGTAGTTGGCAACGCCTGCAAACACAGCGCGCGCCTGTTGTCCGGTTCGGATCAGGCGCGCGCTGCGTTTAGCGGTTTCGGATAAAGTCTTCCAGCGCGTTCAGGTGGTCGGTAAACGCCTGGCGGCCGGCGGGGGTGGTCGCGTAGGTCGTGTTGGGTTTGCGGCCCACAAACTGCTTCTGAACCAGCACGTAGCCAACGTCTTCCAGCGCCCGCAGGTGGGTTGCCAGGTTGCCGTCGGTCAGGCCGAGCAGTTCTTTCAGGGCTTTGTAGCTGATGGTATCATTGACCATCAGTACCGACATGATGCTCAGCCGCGCTTTGCTTTCGAAGGCTTTGTTGAAGTGCGTCAGCAGTTGATTCATGCGGTATTGCGTTCGTATTTGACGTACATGGCCAGCCCGTAGAGAATGTGCAGCACCCCGAAGCCTAAGGCCCAGGCCAACAGACTGAACGAGGGCCAGAACAGGGTGAGCAGCCCCAGCGCGATTTCGCAATAGCCTAGCGACTCAACGTCGCCCAGCGTATAGCGGCTGCCACTCGTAAGGGCCAGACCATAAAAGATCAGCGTGGCCGGAAACGCCAGCCAGATCAGATTATAGTACACCAGGCCGAGGCAGAAAATTCCACCCGTGGCCAGCGGAACCAGCATCACCCGCAGTAGTCGCTCCGACGAAGCGCTACGGATGCTGAGGCCCTGCCGCCGGGCGCGTCGTACCGTAAAGTAATATCCACTGGCCAGTGCTGCCAGCAACACCGCCGTGGCAATGCCCACCAGTACCCACCGGCTGTCGGGCTGTACCAGGCCGTAGGGCGACTCGCCCAGCCGAACAGCTTCCATAAGCGGTATCCACCGAAATCGGGTGTAGGCAACAAAAGCGCCGGCCAGGGCGGCCAACCCGGCCGACACCCCCGAGAGGCCGCTGAGCGACAGAAATTTGGTCGAGCGTTCCATCAGACCGCGTATCTCGGTCAGGGTCTGCAGGTGTTCGTGCGGTTCATTCATACAAATAGGCAAATCAGAAAACAGGAGTGGACACTAAACAGAAAGACCCAGCCGGTCGAGCAGGTGACCGCCCAGAATGAGAAGACCCGCCAGTACAGCCGCCAGCGCCAGTATCAGCACCGCCCCCGACGCCAGGTCTTTGACGGCTTTGATCTGCGGATGCCAGCCCGGCGACACGTGGTCGCAGAGCTTCTCAATGGCTGTGTTGACCGCTTCGGCCGACCAGACCAGTCCGATCTGCGTGATGATAATGGCCCATTCGATGCGGCTCAGTTTCAGCCAGAAACCAGCCACAATGACCGTTAAGGCAGCCAGACCGTGGACTTTGGCGTTGTTTTCATAGCGGAACAGTGCCACGATGCCCTGCCCCGCAAACCGGAAACTGCGCCCTACTTTTCGAATATCAATCATCGGGGAAATATACACTTAAAACAGCCGCACCCGGGTGTGTTTGGGCTGATCGCTATCAAACAGGTCGCCTGTCAGCTGTTCACTACGCACCCACAGGTGGGGCTTTTGCGCCGACAGGGGAAGCTCGAACACAAGTTGTGTGGAGTCGGCACGGCGGGCGGTAATCCATGAGCAGTGCAATCAGTGCGGACAGGCTAAGCCACAGTTTCATGTGGGTAGCTGGCGGTCGGTAGGGGGTGGCTATCCTCGGCATACCACCAGAAAGCCAGATAGCCGGCTGCCAGTACAAAACCATAGGCCAGCGTCAGCTTCAGGCTGAGGTGATCCTGGTATGACCGTACGATGGCCCGTAGCAATCCGGTTGGTTCCGACAGAACATTCCAGCTGTTCCACCGGCCGAACCGACCCAGGTAAATGCCAAAACCCGACAGAAACTGGCAGGCCAGCAGCAATGCCCACGATCGGCTCACCCCCAGCAGCGGCTTCACCATCCGGTGTACCAGTAGTGACGAATAAAGCCCGCACAGCAGACCGGTAGTGGCATACACGTAGATCGTGAGCGTATCGAACCACAGCAGCGCGGCCTGGAAAACCTGTAGTTCAGGCAGGTGAAACAGGTCGGTGATAATGTAGGGCGCATTGGGCAGAAACAGCAGCCAGACCATGAGCCCCCCGATCAGCAGCCGCCGACTGCCAAACCAGGCCGGAGCCGGGGCTGCGTTCCGCAAATCGCGCAGAACCAGCGCTACGCCCAGCGGGAACAGGGCCAGCGCCAGATTCCAGTTGAGCATCACAAACGACCACCAGTTGCGGCTCAGGATACCGCGCCCGACCGTCAGGACAAGGCAGATGGCGAGCAGACCCAGCAGGGCCCGGCAACCCCGGCTCAGTGGTTGGCCGGCTAGAAAGGCAGACCGATCAGTACCAGATAGTGGATTCATCATAGATAGAAAGAACTTTGTTTTGCAAAGTAAGCAGAGTGAGTTGACTTACGCAAGCGCAAAAGCAGGAACCAGCAGTTCTTTTTGGACAGGTGGGTCGTAGGCAACAGGGCCACAGGCAGCGACCTTATCAGCCGCATGGCGCTGTGTATGATGAAGAAGCCGCAGCACCCGGCTATTTTCTAAACGGTATGCAACGCCAGATCGGAATTTGTCATCTTCACGGCAAACCAAAACACGGTAATCTTATGAAAACACTTACCCTTGCGCTCTGTCTGCTGACTACGACGATTACCCACGACTGGAAGAAAGACCGGTCGGTCGAGGGCTTTTCGGGCCTGCGCGTTAGTAGCGGTATCAACGTGTACCTGACCCAGGGAAACAGTGAAAAGCTAACGCTCGATGTGAAGGGCCTGGAGGAGGAGGATGTTAAGGCGGAGGTGAAAAATGGTACCCTGAATCTGTATATCGAACGGCGCGGTGTCATGAACTGGGTGAACAACCGCAATACGTCTGTGAAGGCCTACGTCACGTTTCGCGCCCTGAAAAGCATTCAGGCGTCGGGCGGAGCCGATGTGACGGGGCAGGGCCACCTCTCGTTTCAGGACCTGGACGTGCAGGCCGGGGGGGGCGCCGACGTTGCGCTCGACCTGACGGCCAGTCGGCTGAACGTATCAGCTTCGGGGGGGGCCGACGCCAAACTGACGGGGCGGGCCGAATTGATCAATGCCGCCAGCTCGGGCGGAAGCGACCTCGACGCCCGCAACCTGACGGCTAAAAGCGGCACCGCCAGCTCGTCGGGCGGGTCTGACGTGTATATCCGGGCCAGCGATGAACTGAGCCTGAAAGCATCGGGTGGGTCCGATATTTACTATTACGGATCGGCCCGGGTGCTGACCAAACAGAAGTCGGGTGGGTCGGATATCAGTCACCGCGACTAGCACCGGTTTGTAGTTTGGCGGGCGAAGTCCGAAGTTTGTGGTGCCCAAACCGGATTGGTTCCGGCGGGCACCCCAACACCAAACCACCAATTCGTTTGACACCCACTATTGGCATTCTTGGCGGAGGACAGCTGGGCCTCATGCTGCTACAGGCCGCTATCGACTGGAACCTGCGCGTTCATGTGCTCGATCCTGATCCGGCCGCGCCCTGCCGTACCCTTTGTACGACGTTTACGCCCGGCTCGCTAACCGACTATGATACCGTTTATCAGTTCGGGCAGGCGGTGGATGTGCTCACCATCGAAATCGAGCGCGTCAATGTCGATGCGCTCGAAGCACTGGAGCGCGAGGGCAAGCGCGTTTATCCGCAACCGTCTGTCATTCGAACCATTCAGGACAAGCGGCTGCAAAAACAGTTCTACCGCGATCATGGCCTGCCTACGGCCGATTTTATCCTGACCAGCGACCGGGCCGATGCCGCCCGGCATGCCGATTTTCTGCCGGCCTTTCACAAGCTGGGCCGCGATGGCTACGATGGACGCGGAGTGCAGCGCATTGCCACGCCAGCCGATCTCGACAAGGCCTTCGATGCGCCCGGTGTGCTCGAAAAAGCAGTCGATTTTGCCAAGGAACTGGCCGTGATTGTAGCCCGCAACGAGCGGGGCGAGGTACATACCTTCCCGACGGTCGAAATGGTGTTTCACCCTGAACTGAACCTGGTCGACTACCTGTTTGCGCCCGCCGAGATCACCCCCGAAATCGATGCCCAGGCGCAGTCGATTGCCCGGCAAACGGCCGATGCGTTTGGCATCGTGGGGCTCCTGGCGGTCGAGCTGTTTCTGGACAAGGAAGGGCGGGTGCTCATCAACGAAGTAGCGCCCCGGCCCCATAACAGTGGCCACCACACGATTCAGGCGAATATCACCTCGCAGTTCGAGCAGCACTGGCGCGCCATTCTGAACTATCCGCTGGGCGACACGGCCGCCTACCAGCCGGCGGCTATGCTCAACCTGCTGGGCGAAGCCGGCCACACGGGTCCGGCCGTTTACGAAGGACTCGAAACGCTGCTGAGCATGTCGGGCGTGTTTCCTTATTTCTACGGCAAAGCCATCACCAAACCATTCCGCAAGATGGGCCATGTGACGGTGATGGATGCCGATATGGAAGCGCTGCGGCAGAAGGTAAGCCAGGTGCAGTCGGGGATTCGGGTCGTAGCCGCCCATAACTAGCTGACCTATTGCGTATGTGCGCCGAAAAATCGAGTTTTGGCCCGGCCCGGCTGGGTAACCTTTCCCGACAAATACCGAAACAATTTGTAGGGGTAAGCGGTAGTTCGAGTACAAAACACATCGATAACGAGATACGACTATGCGTTGGTTAGGAGGACGTGAAAGTGATAATGTTGAAGACCGCCGTGGCGGTGGCGGTGGTGGCCTGATTGTGGGCGGAGGAATCGGTACGGTTGTCATTGCCGTTATCGTGATGCTGCTCGGGGGCGACCCATCGACGATCTTGAACCAGCGCAGCAGTCAGCAGGAGGTAAGCGAGGCTCCGGCCGGCCCCCAGGCCGACGATGAAGCGGCTTCGTTTACGCGCAAAGTGCTGGCTAGCACCGAAGATGTCTGGACCGAAATTTTCAGACAGCAGGGCGGTCAGTACCAGCAGCCGACGCTGGTCATGTTTCGCAACGTGACCCAGTCGGGTTGCGGCACGGCTTCGCAGGCGTCGGGCCCGTTCTACTGCCCTGGTGACCGGAAGCTATATATCGACCTGTCGTTCTACGATGAACTGGCGCAGCGCTTCAACGCGCCCGGCGACTTTGCCATGTCGTATGTGATTGCCCACGAAGTTGGCCACCACGTGCAGAAACTGCTCGGCGTAATGGACCAGACCGACGCCCTGCGGCAGCGCATGAGCGAGCGCGAATACAACCGCGTGTCGGTACGGCTCGAACTGCAGGCCGATTTCTTCGCCGGTGTTTGGGCGCACCACGCCAAAGGCCAGAGCATCGATTTCGATCAGAGCGACGTAGAAGAAGCACTGACGGCTGCCAACGCCATTGGCGACGATCACATTCAGCGCGAAACGCAGGGTACAGTGGTGCCCGATGCCTTTACCCACGGCACGTCGGCCCAGCGCGTCTACTGGTTCATGAAAGGGTTGAAAACGGGCGATCTGAAACAGGGCGATACATTCAATAGTCGTGAAGACGCTAACCTGCAGTAGATTTACAGTCTACGGTATTTAGTTTACAGAAGCGCGAAAGCCTCGACTGTGAGTTCGAGGCTTTCGCGCTTTTTTCGTGTCCTGGTTCGCGGCAGAACGCAGGCAACCAGACGACCGCCAATCATCAAAAATTCAACGGCTTATCCTGTAAACTGAATACGGCAAACGGAATTCTGTAAACCAGACTCCGACTATCGCTTGGGACCGATCGAGTCGTAGATCACGACTTTTTCCCACAGTTGCGCATAGTTATTGCGGAAATCGTCGTGGATGGGGTGTTTCTGGTACGCTTCTTCGTCGGCGGCACTGTCGAACAGGCACAGCCACGAATAGGTGTAATCGCGTTTGATCACCTCGCGGTTGGTGGCAGCCGGCTCGCCAATGTTAACCATTTTGATGGTCGGGCATTTAGCCAGTTTGTTGAGCCCTTCGAGCAATTTGGCTTTGTCGGCTGCGTTGCCGGGGTTTTTGAGGTAGAACAAGACGTGGTGAACAAACACCTCTTTGGAAGCGGCTACGGTTGGCAGGGCTGTGGTCAGGCCAGCCGCCAGCGAGGATTTAACGAAACCCCGGCGCGAAGAATAGGTCATGGTATCAGGTAAGAATAGGGTGGCTTATGAATCAACGGCATCGTGTTCATAATATAAACACAAACTTACCAAGCATCCGCGTTGGTTTAGATGTGACTATTGAAAAATGTTAGAAAGATGTGACAAGAAGTATTGTCACAAGCTTATAATTTGATAATCAGGTGATTATTCGTGAGCTGTTCTCGTTGTACCATGTCTTCATTAAATGCGTTTCATTTTTAGCATATATCTCCCTATTAGATACCAGATAAGTTCCTGAGTTTACCATCCTTAATGTGTCTTTATCCGCAAAATCATGAATCACATGTATATCGCTAGGGGGGCTCTTTATGAAATCTCCCTCTGATTGAATTTGCAAGCAATGATAAGGTGTCAACGGAAAATAAAATGTGAATATTTCTCCAAATCTTGTGTTGTGAATTTTTCCATTAATATCTTGGCAGAAACCAGGGTTGTCCGATGTGATAAATTGATCCGATATTAGTGGCTTTAATATTTTCCATTCACCTCTTACGATCTTATTTATGATAAGTTTTTTGATATCACTTGGTCTGAGTTTACTGGAAAGAAGAATGAAGTTTGATATATCTTTTCTCAGAATATGATTTGTTAGCCATTCTTTCCTTAGTTGTTCATAGCTTAGCAGAAAACTTTCAAAGCTACCGTATTGCTCATCTATCAGTAACTGGGTATTAGTATCTTTTTCCTTTATGTCTTCCAATATTTTATCGAAGGTTTTGTTGATGTTATCAGTAGATAAAGATGCATTCCTTATGTACTCGTTCCTTATTTTGATATCGTAGAGCATTTCAGCTATAGATGTGGCTTCGTTTGTAGATAGGATGTTTCCATATCTCGTGATTAAACCTATTAGCTTATGAAAATTATTTTCGTACCAAAATCCGTATCTTTCTATGACATTTTGGTCCGTTATAACGAAGTTGTCGAACTGAATATTTTGTTCAAATTTATAAAAATTAGGCTTGTATGAAATTTTAGGTGGATTAGTTTTACTAAAAGTATATTTTCCCTTAATTTCTTTTTTATGTTTAAATATTTCTCCATTTTCGTTTGTAAAGCCATTGAGGTATACTCGTGGTACGATGTGATGTTTTTCCCCTTTTACGTGTGCCATACTTAAATATAAACAAAAAATCCCGGCCGCCTATCGGCAACCGGGATTTATGTAGTAGCACAGCACAAGGCTGTTAACGCCTATTTACAGTTCAATTTCGGCATCGAGGTTGGTGAAGGCGATTTCGTTATCGCTGTTCAGCTCCATCAATACAACCGATTCTTTCCGTACCTCGCCCGACAGGATGGCTTTCGACAGCGCGTTGAGCACCCGGCGTTGCAGCACCCGTTTGAGCGGACGGGCGCCAAACACGGGGTCGAATCCTTCCTCGCCCAGCTTCGTCAGCGCTTCGTCGGTCGCGTCGAGCTGGATACCGCTTTCGGCCAGCCGCTGCTTGATTTCGCGGAACTGAATATCGACAATCTTGCGAATGTTGGCCTGCGTCAGCGGTTCAAACATGACGATCTCGTCGATCCGGTTCAGGAATTCGGGGCGGATGGTTTGTTTCAGCAACTCCATCACCGCCGATTTGGCTTCTTCCAGCACCAGGCTATGGTTCCAGCCTTCGTCTTCGGCAAACTTCTCCTGAATCAGGTGGCTGCCGATGTTCGAGGTCATGATGATGATCGTGTTCTTGAAGTTTGCCGTCCGGCCTTTATTGTCGGTCAGGCGGCCTTCGTCGAGTACCTGCAGCAGAATGTTCCAGACGTCGGGATGGGCTTTCTCGATCTCGTCGAGCAGCACCACCGAATACGGTTTCCGGCGCACAGCTTCGGTCAGTTGCCCACCTTCGTCGTAGCCCACGTAGCCCGGAGGGGCACCGATGAGCCGGCTGACGGCGTGGCGCTCCTGATACTCGCTCATGTCGATGCGCACCAGGGCATTTTCGTCGTTGAACAGGTATTCGGCCAGCGTGCGGGCCACTTCGGTTTTACCAACGCCCGTTGTACCCAGGAAGATAAACGACCCGATGGGGCGCTTGGGATCCTGCATACCGGCGCGGCTCCGCCGAACGGCATCGGCCACTACCTCAATGGCTTCGGCCTGACCAGCCACCCGTTTGCCCAGTTCTTTCTCGAGGTTGAGCAGCTTCTCCCGGTCGCTCTGCAGCATTTTCTGCACCGGAATACCGGTCCACTTGGCCACGACCTCGGCAATGTCTTCGGCCGTAACCTCTTCCTGCATCATGCGGTCGGGGTCATTGCCTTCTGATTTTGACAGACCGTTGAGTTTGGCTTCCAGCTCCGGAATACGGCCATACCGAATTTCGGCTACTTTGCCGTAGTCGCCAGTGCGTTCGGCCTGCTCGGCTTCAAAGCGCAGCTGATCGAGCTGCTCTTTCAGCGTCCGGCCTTCGTTGACCGACGCTTTCTCGGTTTCCCACTTGGCCTGCAGGTCGTTGCGCTGCTCGGTCAGATCGGCAATGGTGCGGTTGAGCGATGTTTCCTTGTCGACGTTGTTTTCGCGCCGGATGGCTTCACGCTCGATTTCGAACTGCATGATGCGCCGGTTCAGTTCGTCGAGTTCTTCGGGTACCGAATCCATCTCGAGCCGCAGCTTGGCAGCCGCTTCATCCATCAGGTCGATGGCCTTGTCGGGCAGAAACCGGTCGGTGATGTAGCGGGTCGACAGTTCGACGGCGGCAATCACCGCATCGTCCTTAATCCGAACGCCGTGGTGCAGCTCATATTTCTCCTTGATACCGCGCAGAATCGAGATGGCGTCGGCCATATTGGGCTCGTCGACCATAACGGCCTGGAATCGGCGCTCAAGGGCTTTGTCTTTCTCGATGTACTTCTGGTATTCCTTGAGCGTGGTGGCGCCGATGGTGTGCAGTTCACCGCGCGACAGGGCCGGCTTCAGCAGGTTGGCTGCGTCCATGGCGCCGTCGCCACCGCCCCCCGCGCCAATTAGCGTGTGGATCTCGTCGATGAACAGAATGATTTCGCCGTCGGAATCGGTCACTTCCTTGATAACCGATTTGAGCCGCTCCTCAAACTCGCCCTTGTATTTGGCGCCGGCAATAAGCAGGCCCATATCGAGCGAGATGATGGTTTTGGTTTTCAGATTTTCCGGCACATCGCCCAACACAATGCGCTGGGCCAGCCCTTCGACAATGGCGGTCTTACCCACACCGGGCTCACCGAGCAAAATGGGGTTGTTTTTGGTTCGGCGGCTCAGAATCTGAAGTACCCGCCGTATTTCTTCGTCGCGGCCGATTACGGGGTCAATTTTACCGGTGCGGGCGCGTTCGTTAAGGTTAACACTATAGCGTTCGAGCGACTGATAGGTCGCTTCGGCATTTTGGTTTTTCACAGGGTTTCCTTTTCGGAGTTCGTTGATCGCGGCTTTGGTGTCCTTTTCCCGGAAGCCCGCTTCTTTCAGTAAGGTAGCTACCTGATCTTTACCGGCCATCAGGCCCAGCAAAATCAGTTCGATGCTGACGAATTCATCGCCAAATTCTTTGGTAATGGTGGTGGCTTTGGCGAAGGCCGCAGCCGTATCGTTGCTCAGGTATACGCCCCCGTTGCCTCCCGACACTTTGGGGTAGTTGTTGACTATTGCCTGCACGATGGGCACCAGCCCCTGCCGGCTGGTACCGGCTTTCTGGGCCAGAAAGTCCATCACGTTTTCGTCTTCCGACAGAATGGCCAGCAGCAGGTGGCCTGTTTCGATGGCCTGTTGCCCGTTGCCGAGGGCAATCTCGGAAGCCTTCTGTACGACCTCCTGCGCTTTTACGGTGTAGTTCTTAAAGTCCATTTCAGTAAAGGGTTATCCGTGGTGAAACGGCATTGGTGATCAGTTGGATACCAGCCTATAAACAAACTACGTACCGACTTGATTTTGCGGCCATTTTGGCTGATTTATAACCAATCAGTACGGAAAAAGTGCCAAACTGTCTCATAGTGAGTAGTGCAAATGGGCAGATTGTGAGCGGAGCAGGTTAAGCTATCGGTAGTAAAAATTAACGATACGGGTGCGTAATTATAAGCTCTGAGCCTTATAATTGCCTGATATAAGGCTCAGAGCTTATACCATGTCCAAAACAGTGCACAGCCCTAAAGTAGTTGCGGTTCTTACCGGCGACATAATTAGTTCATCTAAACTGACGGTAACTGAGCGTAGGGCGTTGCTCGGATCGATGGCTATGTTCTTCGACACGTATAAGACGAAGACTAGAAATAACCTGGGTTTGAAGATTAGATTCGAGCCGTACAGAGGAGACAGCTTTCAATGTCTGTTGGATCAGCCGAAGCAATCGTTGCGCGTGGCTATTTTGATACGGGCTTATCTGCAAAGCAAAATTGTTGCGGGCAAAAACGTAATTCCTTCAGATGCCCGTATTGCAATTGGCATTGGCACCGCTAACAACATGGCCACCACACTAGCCGAGTCGGAAGGAGAAGCGTTTCGATTTTCCGGGCGCCTATTGGACGGACTTAAAAAAGAGCCGAACCAGCTAGCCATAAAGACGCGGAAACCAACGCTGGATAAGGCACTGGCAATCAACTTGGTTTTATTAGAAGGAATTATCAGCAAGTGGACCGTTGCTCAATCCGAGGTAGTCTATTACAAACTTCAACACTATACGGAAGTCGTTATTGCCGAGATTCTGTCGGTTAAGCAACCGGCAGTCAATCAGCGGGCGAAAGCCGCTTCGTGGGTGGCAATCGAAAAATTACTGGTGTATTATGAATCAATGGTGTAAGCTAAGTTATGCTACGTTATTTCACTGCTGATGATACGGCGCTGTTGATCAGGCTGCTACTGTCGCACCTGATGGCCGACTTTTTCTTCCAGCCAACGGCCTGGGTTTTTCAGAAGCGGACACTAAGGCACCGGTCCCGTGCGCTCTATTGGCATAGCATTCTGGCTGGATTGCTGGCTTACTTACTAGCCGGTATATGGGATGGATATTGGGTTTTTGGTATCGTCGTCGTAACACACTGCCTGATTGACTGGCTGAAAGCAACGTATGGTAGTACACATCCGCTACGCTATTTTCTGTTCGATCAGCTGTCGCATCTGGTTGTACTAGTTTTAGTATGGATGTATGGCACCAAAACCTGGACGTTGGTCGGGCGAATGATCGTACTCGTTTTCACAGATCCCAATACAATGGCCGTGCTGACAGGGTATTTAATTTGTACCACGCCCTTATCATTCGTTGTTGGTATAGCTACAAAACGATGGCAGCAGGAATTGGATAGTGTGCCGGGAACGACCTATTCGCTGGCCGATGCAGGTCGATGGATCGGTATCTCAGAACGGGTAATAATTTTTTCGCTCGTACTCGTTGGCCAATATGAGGCTATCGGCTTTCTGATAGCCGCAAAATCGTTGCTGCGGTTTAAAGAAACTGAAGCAACGAAACAGTCTGAATATGTACTGATAGGGACATTGTTGAGTTATGGGCTGGCAATTTTACTGGGATTAGCGACGGCAGGTTTCATTGGTAACTAGCGCAACAAGAAGCCCCATTACCAGGGCAACGGGGCTTCTTTGGCATTAATCGAGGCTTTCGGCTTCGATCGGCGTCATGCGTTCGCGGGCGATAGCTGCCTGGTGCGGATCGTCTGTTTCGACGGGGCCGGCCAGCAGTTCGGCATCGTGAATAATCAATGTTTTGTAGGGCCGGAATGTGCCTTTGGGCAACCAGTAGGCAAGCAGGCCAGCGTAGACTGCCGCCAGACCGGCCGCTGTGATGCCCACAACCGGGTTGCGGTGCCACTGTCGGGTGGCAATACCGCTAAAGCCGGCTACGAAGGGAACCATATACCAGGGGTCGTTGAGCTTGCGGGCTACGGCGTAGCCAACGCCGGCCGTAGCGCCCAGAATACCCGCCGACAGCGGCACATCGCGCTCGTTGTTACGCTCCCATAAACCCGCTGTCAGCAGCGAGTCGGGCGTGCCAACCACAGTGGCTGCCGTCAGCCAGCCCGTATAAAGGCTTACCGGAATGCGCAGGTATTTCTCGGGACCCGTTACCTCCGTTTCGCCAATCTCGAGGGCCTGGTGAAGTCCCAGAGCCGCAGCCAGGTTAGCCTTGGTGGTAGCGTCGGAAATCAGAATGCTTTGCTCGTCGTTCTGCGAGAAAAACTTGCCGAAAATGGCATTGAGTGTCCAGCTGGCCGCCCACCAGGGCAGGGCTTTCTGGTAGCGGGGGTTGAACCGCTGGCTGTTGAGGGCCTGATGTACCATCAGCGCACCCAGCCCGGTGTAGACCGTTGACCAGACCGCGCCGAATGTCCAGCCGGCCGGAATGATGAGATTCTTATCGAACACCCGCTGATACTGAGCCGGTACATCGTAGTCGGGCTCGGTTTCGGCTTCCTGCATCTGCTGTCCCTGCGCACGGGCGTTACGACTCGACGTTGCCGTGTAGATGATACTGCCAACGGCGAAAACGGCGCTTGCAATGCGCCAGAATGATGAATTTTTCATAAACGTTGCTGAGTGAAAACCGAACGAACCGGCCTGTAAGCAGGGCGGTTCGTTCGGTTAGGATTACCAGGTGGTTTATGCGTAGGCTTCTTCCAGTTCTTCTTCCTCATCTTCGAGGGTACCGGCCACCTGCCGCGTTTTCTTCACCACTTTGTCTTTGGTGCTGAGAAACTGCTGTGCTACCGAGCCCGCAATATCCTGCAGTGAACCAAGGGCCCGGTTGAATTTGAAACGATACTGTGCTTTCTGGATGGGGCTGGCGTTGCGGTAAATAGCGGCCAGCACAATGCCCGTGGCTACGACGGCAGCCACGCCCACACCGATTACCAGCGTGGCATTGGCGTTGTCTTTCGGCTGGGGCGCTTCCATCTGCTTACGCGCGCTCTCGGCGTTTTGCTGGCTGGTCTTCACGTTGGCCAGTGCCGCTGTCAGCTTATTTCTGGTACCTGATACCACTTTGTCTTTACCCGACATCAGGGCTTCATAGCCATCTTTAGCTACCTCGGCTGGATCGGCTTTCTCGCTCTGACCAACTACCGTGTACTCGGCACCGGCTTTGTTGAACCAGTCGGTATCGGTAGCGCCCGGCAGTAGGGCTGTGACGGTGACGCCACTGCCTTTTAGTTCGTTATAAAGCGCTTCGGAGAATGACAGGACAAACGCTTTGGAGGCACCATAGATTGCCACCAGCGGATTAGGCGTTGTGGCCGCAATGGAGGCCAGGTTCAGAATCTTACCTTCGTTGCGGGCCAGCATGTCGCCCACGAACAGCTTGGTCAGGTGAACCAGCGATGTAACGTTCAGCTGAATCAGGGCCAGTTCTTTGTCGAGGTCAGTGTCGGTAGCAAATTTGCCGTGCGTACCAACGCCGGCGTTGTTGACGAGTACGTTGACGGTCAGGTTCTGCCGCTTCACTTCGTCGTAGACTTCCTGCGGGGCTTCGGCCAGCGACAGATCTTTTTCGATAATTGTAGTGGTCGAGCCGAACTGATGCTTCAGGGCTTCGGCTACGTCCTGCAGACGGTCTTCACTACGGGCAACCAGAACCAGGTGATACCCATCTCTGGCAAAAAGAGTAGCCAGTTCCCGTCCGATGCCGCTCGACGCGCCCGTAATGAGGGCTGTCTTTCCAACTTCTGTCGTCATGCTGTTTACGTGTTAGTGATGCACTAATCAACGGCACAACGCTAAAGTTGTTCAGCCAACTTACTTCGAAACAACCTTCAGGTCGATCTTACGCATGGGGGGCCGGCGCAGGCTCGTGGTGTCGGTCGATCGGCGAAAAACGCCCGTTCCCCGCCCAATGGCGTCGATGCGGAGGTAGTTGATACCGCTCGTAACGAGTTGCTGCTTGATCAGGTTGACGCGCTTGAACGAAAGCGCTTTGTTGGTCATGCCCATGGCCGGCACCGCGTCGTTGGCATAGCCTACCAGCTGAATCTGCAGCCGTGGATACGTTTTAAGCAGGGTAACCAGCTCACCGACCGTGGCCTGCGCATCGGGCGTCAGGGTTAGCGAACCCGGCTGGAACGTCATGGCCGGCATCGGGAACGTGCGGCCTTTGGGCAGGGCCGCATTGCCGAGATAAGGCGTCATCTGCTGCGAGAGCATACCGGCAGCCCCCGAAACAGCTGTTCCGGTAGCGGGCATGCCGGGGGTAGCCGGAACGGCTGTGGCCGGTCGTTTGCCCGCCGTATCGACCGGTACGGCCAGCGAACGGGCCACCGTATCGCTCAGGGTCGAGTCGGCGCTCAGGCTTACCTCCTCGGCAGAGGCTGCGTGGTTCTGGGTGTTCTGGTAGATATAGTAGCCCAGCGCCAACAGGGCGGCCAGTACCAGGGCCCCAATACCCCAGCGGCCCAGCGCGCCCGTATCGAGGTCCGACTCGGCCGAGGCATCGAAAGCCACGGGGGGGCGGGTAACGGTAGTCTGACCAGGGGCTTCGCCGGGAGCCCGGCGGGCGGGTGCGGCAATACCCGAAACAACCTGCTGCAGCCCAAGCTTTTCGATCAGGCGGGGCATAAACTCATCGGGAACGGCATTGACAAAAGCTTCCCGTTCGCTGAAGAGTGAAGCCGCCAGCCCGTCGGCATCGAGCTTCCGGTCGCTGACCTGTTTGCCCAGTACGTGCAGGGTAATGGTACTGATAAGACCCAGCAGCGAAATCGACGACGAGTTACGAATGCCGGCATAGCCCGAAATCATGCTGCCGATGGAGCTTTTCATGGCGGGCAGCAGGTGGCTGATCACGTCATTGCCCTGCGTAATCAGCGCATTGGTCTGGTTGGGATCGCGCAGCGAGTTGCTCAGGTTGTCGAGCAGCTGGCCTTCGTAGCGTCCCTTTTTTATATGGTTGAAGAGCTGATTAACCCCAATCTCGGTGGTCGTCCGCTTCATCAGACCGCCGATAATCGTGTAGACAAGCCCATCAACGGCTTTGCGGGTTTTCTCGGCAGGCTCGTCGACATAGTTGGCAATACGCGACAGCACATCCGAGGTCAGTACTTCATTAAACGTGGCAAATAAGGTCATAGATAACAAACTCAAGCAGGCAGTAGAGTAACCGGTGGCACAACCACAGGTTCCGAAGTGTACGAAACACCGTTCGGCATAAAATTAGGCAAGGTTTGGCAAAGGGCCGAGGGCTGGTGCCGATTATATTCGGGAGTTACCGTTTGGCCAGGCGTTCGATGACCTCCTGATAGTCTGTTTCCACAGCCCGCAGGCGGGTCTGGCAAAAGGTGATGAGCTCGGTGGCCCGCCGTATTTTTTCCGACAGCTGATCGAGAGGAACTTCGTCGGCTTCGATCTCGTCGACCAGGCTTGTCAGCTGGTCGTAGGCTTCCTGATAGGTCATGGCAGAGGGGGATAAAACCGGCACTGTGGCCGCCGGTGTGGGCCGGTTACTGACTGATTACGGATACTGTGCCGTCGGCTAGCTGCACCTGCAGCGTATCGCCTGGGGCAATGGCGCTCGCCGTGGTCACGATCCGGTTCTGCCGCAGCAGCAGCGCGTAGCCTCGCTTCAGCACATTGGCCGGATCGAGGTGGCGCAGCGTTACGGCTTTTTCGGCCAGATCGGTATGTTTGTCGCGGAAAAAATTGTGCATTACAAACCGGAATCGCTCGATTTCGCTGTCGAGCTGATCGCGGGTTGTTTGCAGGCTGGTACGGGCCGAAGCCGCTACCCGCTCGCGCAGGTACAGACAGCGCTCTTCGAACTGCCGGTTATGATCGATCAGAAAAGCGGCTGCCTTGGTGGGCGTTTTCACGCTCTGATGGCACAGCAGATCGGTGATGCTCACATTGCGCTCGTGGCCAATGCCGGCCAGAATGGGCGTGGGGAAACCCGCTACGGCCAGCCCCATCATGAGCGTGTCGAAAGACCCAAAGTCGAGCTGCGACCCACCGCCCCGCACGATCACCACCGCATCGTAGGCGATGCCGCTCTGCTGAATCTGGGTTAGCTGCCCCACAATGGACCGCTCGGCGCCCTGGCCCTGCACCTGCGTCAGGTATTCGTCGACTACGTATTCATACCCCAGCGGGTTCTGGGCCAGCTCATGCCGGAAGTCGCGCCAGCCATCGGAGCCGGGGGCGGCAATAAGCGCAATGCGCTGCATGACCAGTGGTCGCGGCAGCAGCTGATTGGCCGTGATGTATTGCCCCGCTTCGACCCAGACCAGCTCGGGGTGTTCGCGCACGAGCGTGTCAAGCACGGCCTGCCGTTCGCGTTCGAGGTTACCCAGCGTGTAGGCGGGGTCGATCTTGAGAATCTCGAGCCGCAGCCCGTAGACTGGGTTGAAACTAACCGATACCTGCAGCAGCAGCTGGATATTGCGGGCAAAAGCCACGCCCGTTGCCTGCTCGAACTGCCGGATAGCGCCGTAGTGCCGGCGCCAGATAGCGGCTTCGAGTTTGGCCACCGTCTCGCGTCCTTCGCGTTCCACCAGCGTCAGAAAGCAGTAGTTCCGATCGGGGTAATTCTTGATGTCGCTTGTTTCGGCAACAACCCAGATCGCCTGCTGCCCAAACGCATCGTCGATAACCGCGTTGAGCGTAAAAGCCAGATCAGACAGACGAATGGGAGGCATGGGTGCAAATGAGTGATTGTGTGGTTGAGCGGTTGAGCGAAGAGTATTACCCAAACACGCAACTGCTCAACAACAAATGAACGACTACCCACCGGATTGCCGCAGAAAGGAAATGTCTTTTTCAGCGTAAAGCCGCATGTCGTTGACTACCCATTCAACTGCGTAATTAAGGAGTTGAGCTAAGAGTACATTAGTCACTCAATCACCCAACTACTCAATCACAATTGAATTATTGCCCTTCGAACTGCCGCAGGAAGCGAACGTCGTTTTCGGTGTAAAGCCGCAGGTCGTTGACCACGTATTTAAGCTGGGTAATGCGCTCTATACCCATCCCGAAGGCGAAACCGGTGTATTCGTCGGGGTCGATGCCGCAGTTGATCATGACCTGCGGATCGACCATGCCCGAACCGGCAATCTCGACCCAGCCGCTGTGCTTGCAGATGTTGCAGCCTTTTCCCCCGCAGATCTGACACGAAATGTCGATTTCGGCGCTTGGTTCGGTGAAGGGGAAGTAGGAGGGCCGGAACCGGATCTGGGTGCCGGGCTCGAACAGCTCTTTCACGAAGTGGTAGAGCGTATCTTTCAGGTCCTTGAAGCCCACATTGCGGTCGATGTACAGCCCTTCAACCTGGTGGAACATGCAGTGGGCCCGCGCCGAAATGGTTTCGTTGCGGTACACCCGGCCCGGCATGATCGACCGGATGGGTCGGAAGGTGGTGCCGGCCCGCTGGTGCTCCATGAGCCGGATCTGTACGTTCGAGGTATGGGTCCGCAACAGCCGGTCGCTACCCGGCTCGTCGGCCGTGGCTTTCTGCACAAAAAACGTATCCTGCATATCGCGGGCCGGGTGATTATCGGGGAAGTTGAGCGCCCCGAAGTTGTACCAGTCCGATTCGATTTCGGGGCCGTCGGCCACGTTGAAACCGATGCGTTCAAATATCTCGATGATCCGCTGGCGAACCAGATTGAGCGGGTGCTGTGTACCGGTCAGATTGGGTACGGTCGGAAGCGTCAGGTCGAAATCGGGACCGCTGCCCGCGTCGGGCTGCTCGTCGAGTGCCTGGCTAAAGGCATCGAACCGGGCCTGTGCGGCATTTTTCAGGCCGTTAAGCGCCTGCCCAACCGACCGGCGGTCTTCGGCCGGCACCTGTTTCAGCGCATCAAATAGTTCAGTAACCACGCCTTTGCGGCTGATAAAGCGCATCCGGAACTGTTCCAGCTCCTCTTTGGTGCGCACTTCATAGTTTTTTATTTCCTCGTAAATAGCGTCTACATGCTCCAGCATACACCACAGGGTTTACTACATCCAGCTACAAAGGTACGGAAAAGCCGGCGCGCGTTTGTTCACCACCTGCCGGGAATCCTACATCGGCAAACAGCCCGATTCGTGTACAAATGACACCCGATCAAAAGTCGCTAACGGGGTACTTTCCTATTAGTAAGACGTTTGTATTGATAATGAGTGAATTGTTTGGGTAGCTGGCGGGTGGCCTATGAATATACGTTGATTTCTTAAAGCAGGTCTGATTATTGTAACCACCCTATGCGTAAGGTACCCCAACGGGTTAAAAAAGCCAGTCTGGCACCCTGTACCCAGTACCGCTAACGGCTACTTATAAACGACTGACAATCAACGACCAGTTACATCGAACAAAACAATTCTCCAGCCTATTATGAAAACACTTACCACCGACTCGATCTTCGACCCCATGTCTATGCCGTTCCACACAAGTGTGGAAAAAATTGCCGATGTTTCCACACTTCAGAAGCTGTTGATTCCATTCTACGATCGCAAACGCACGGTTTCGGTCGACGAAATTGTTCGGTTGGAAGGTTCGGGGAATTACACTAACTTTTTCCTGAAAGATGGTACGAAGATGTTGGTGTCGCGCACGCTGAAAGAGTATGAAACCCTGCTCGAAGGCCAGGCTTTTGTACGGGTACACAAGTCGTGCATTGTAAACCTGGGCTTTGTGCGGAAATTCTTTGTGAAAAAAGAAGGCGAGCTCGAACTGACCGACGGACAGCAGGTGAAAATTTCCCGGCGCCGGGCACAGATGTTTATCGACCGCATCCGCGACTTTCAGCCGGTTGCTGTCAGCTAGGCCGATGCCGGCGGTAGTTTTGCCGGAAAGGCCAGCGAAATGCCTTGTATAGCCCATACGTAGTTTTACGTAATAGGCTGGGTACATACCCGCTAAAATTTACGCTTTATCCTTCATAAATTATTGATAGAGAGCTGTTTAGCTCATTGAAAGTGCTCCCGCCACCCGGGAGCACTTTTTCGTAAACGGTCAGCGACTGGTAGTTTTGTTTCAGAATCCTACTCCGAAACAAACCAACTCACTCGCTCATGGAACCGAACACGTTTGCTCAGCTGCACCCAACGATTATTGCTCCTCAGTATCCGGTAGCGTACCAGCGTGGTATGCAACGTATCGCGCTCCCATACCTCAACCGGACCATCTTCATCTCAGTCGATGATGTGGTTTGCCTGCAGGGCGAGGGCAATTATACGTTTCTCCATACCCGCGACCGTAAACGGTATCTGGTGTCGAAAACGCTGAAAGAGTTCGAGAAAACGCTCGATGGTTCCATGTTTGCCCGTATTCACAAGTCATACATCGTCAATCTGGCTTACGTACAACAGGGAGCGTTCGGTAACGACCGGCAGATTCGGCTGGCCGATGGCCGTGAGGTGGCTATTTCGCGTCGCCGGATGAAAGAGATCAGTGTGCAGCTGGCCCAGTACTGGCAGCGGCTGCTCAACTAACAGGCAAGCTATCCAACGCAACGGGGGTCGATGAGCACAACGCTCGTCGACCCCCGTTTGTATTCGGGCGTGCCGGCTGCTAAAGGAGTTTGTAGGCCAGCGTGATCTGCCACGATTTGAAGCGCTGACCGAATTTGCCGCTGCTGTCGTTGACCTGAGCAATATCCGACAGGTTGCCTTCGTAGCGTACATCGAGCCCAAGCGGCCCCAGATCAAGACCACCACCCACCTGATAGCCGTAGTAAGCCTTCGACCAGGCGTCGTTGAGCGAACCGCTGGTGTACTGGCGCAGGGCGCTGTTGAGGCCCTGATTGTCGTCGATCCGGAACGAAACCACGGGACCGGCCATAACGCGCAGGGGGCCACCCTTCAGCCCCAGCAGTACCGGAACATCGAAACTGGTGGTCTTTACCGTCACCGATTCGGTCGTGCCATTGCGGGTAACGTCAAACGAGCCCTGGCGGGTCGAGTACAACAGTTCGGGCTGTAGAAACAGATTGCGGCCAAAACGGGTGTAAATGCCGAACGAAGTACCGGTACGGCTGCTGAAGCTGTCGCCCAGGTTGTTGCGGAATGTCTGGCCATCGACACTGACGTTGGGCGAGCCGTTGGCATTGGCGCTTGTTTTAACAAAATCGCCGAAGGTAAGCTTGGACAGGTTCACGCCCCCTTTCACCCCAATCTGGAACTGGGCGAAACTAAGGGCGGGCAGAAGGGCCATGGTGGCCAGCAGAACGATCTTTTTCATAAGCGGTTGTGTAGTCTGTTTGTGACGTTTTGGTTTAACGTGAATTGAGCGGGCAGGGTATGGGCGATCAACTAATTTCGAGGAAACGGCGTTCTGATTACGGGGCATTTGTGCCCCGGCTGGCCCGTCGTTGCGGTAGCTGCCGCGTCTTAGAGTCGGGATGCGCAACGAGGTTTAACGACGGGATCGGCCACCGCCTGACTTATTGATAATCGATTGATGGCCAAGCTAAAAACTACTTATTTCTGCCAGAATTGCGGTAACCAGTCGGCCAAATGGATGGGGCGCTGCCCGGCCTGTGGCGAATGGAATACCATCGTTGAAGAAGTTGTTCAGAAAGATGAACCCGAAAAAGGGGGCTGGCGAAGCCCGTCGTCGGGGCCTGGCAACGCCCGGGTAGCCGCCAAACCCAAGCCACTTCATGCCATCAACTACGAAGAGCAGCCCCGCATTGCCACTACCGATGCTGAACTGAACCGGGTGCTGGGGGGCGGCATTGTGCAGGGGTCGCTGGTGCTGATCGGGGGCGAACCCGGTATCGGCAAGTCTACGCTGCTGCTGCAGATTGCGCTCAGCCTGGCGGGTCTGCGCGTGCTCTATGTATCGGGCGAAGAAAGCGAACAGCAGATCAAGATGCGGGCCGAACGGCTCGAAGCGCCCACGAGCGACTGCCACGTGATGACCGAAACATCGACCCAGAATATTTTCCGGGTGGTCGAGCACTTCGAGCCGGAAGTGCTCATCATCGACTCGATTCAGACCATGCAGTCGGCCCTGGTCGAATCGGGGGCGGGCAGCGTGTCGCAGGTGCGTGAATGCACCGCCGAGTTTATGAAGTACGCCAAGGAAAGTGGTGTGCCGGTGTTCATGATCGGCCATATCACCAAAGAGGGGTCGCTGGCCGGGCCAAAAGTGCTCGAGCACATGGTCGACACGGTGCTGACCTTCGAGGGCGACCGGCACACGACCTATCGGATTCTGCGGACCACCAAAAACCGCTTTGGCAGCACCGATGAACTGGGGATCTACGAGATGCTGGGCTCGGGGCTGCGGCAGGTTACCAACCCGTCGGAAATTCTGATTTCGCAGCGCGACGAAGCCCTGAGCGGTGTGACGATTGGATCGATGCTGGAGGGCAACCGGCCGCTGATGATCGAGAGTCAGGCACTCGTCAGCGTGGCTACCTACGGTACGCCACAGCGGAGCAGCACCGGCTTCGATGCCAAACGGCTCAATATGCTGCTGGCCGTGCTCGAAAAGCGCGGAGGTTTTCGGCTGGGGCAGCAGGATGTATTCCTGAACATCGCCGGGGGCCTTCGGGTCGAAGATCCGGCAATTGATCTGGCCGTATGTGCCGCCGTCGTATCGAGTTACGAAGACCTGGCCATTCCGCCGTCGGTGGCGTTTGCGGCCGAGATCGGGCTGGGGGGCGAGGTACGCGCGGTCAGCCGGATCGAATCACGGATTGCCGAAGCCGAAAAACTGGGCTTCAAAAAGATGTTTATCTCCCGCTACAACCTGAAAGGGCTGGACGTAAAGGGCTACAAGATCGACATCCGACCCGTATCGCGGCTCGATGAAGTATTTCAGGCTGTGCTCCTTTAACGAGCCAGCTTCTCTGGACGATCGGGGCTCCCGCCTGACCCACCCGGGTTGGCCGGGAGCCCCGTCTGGTTTGTCGGTACGTTACTTTGTCGGGGTGAAGTTGGCACTGGTGCAGGCCGTACCGGCGTCGTTGGTCAGGCAGATCTGCCCGACATCGGCTCCCGTTGGCACTGTTACAAGCAGTGAGGAGCCCGACAGCCGGAAGGGAGCGCTGAGCGTTCCACCGTTGAATTTCACGGCTGTTACACTGCTCAGGTTTTGCCCCGTAATGGTCAGTTCGGCACCAGCTTTGGCGGTCTTTGGCGTAAAGTCGGTGATCGTTACGAGCCGGATAACCGTGAAAATATCGGTCTGCGAGCTTTCGCCGGTGGCATTTGTCACGCGGATCGGCCCCGTCTGGGCGTCGGCCGGCACGAGCACCCACCGTTCGGCATCGTCGTTTTTTCCCCCGTCGGCAGCCGCAGCCGCTGCGCCTGTGAAGAAGAACTGGGCGTTGAGCAGGAAACTACCCCGCAGTACCACCCGTTCGCCGGGGCGGGCTTTCAGCGGAATCACATCGGTCACCACCGGTTTCTGAACCACAACCAGGAACGTAGACGAGGCCCCGGTGCCGGCCCGGTTGGCCAGCGTAATGAGTCCGCTGGTGGCCGTTGCCGGCAAGGTAATCTGAATGCTGGTACCCTCGACCCGGCCCGTTATGGGCATTAGCTGTCCGTTCAGGCGGGCCTCGGTGATGCGGTAGAGGCTGGTGCCGGTGATGGTAACGGCTTGGCCGCGCAATTGTCTGACGGGCGCTGGCACCACGTTGGTTGGGGCGGTATAGTACAGAAAGGACTGGGGCGACTGGGCGCTGCCACCCACGCTGCTGACCCCGATCGTATACAGGCCGGCCGCGCCGAGGGCGGGCAGGGTAGCTTCGAGGAGCGTATCGTTGAGTACCCGATAAGGCACACTGACGGTGTTGAAGGTTAGCGCCGAGATGTCGCGCAGGTTCGGCCCGGCCAGCTGCATCTTGTCGCCGGCAATACCCTCGGCGGTGCTGATGCCGAGAATGGCGGGGGGGAGAATAATTTTCAGACTATCGGTACTGGTGGCTACCAGCTTGTCGAACACCGTGACCGAAACCAGGCCCGAGGTCGCATTGGCCGGAATAATGGTCCGGATCTCGGTGGCTTTGGTGGTGGTCTGCTCGCGGTTGGTAGCAAGGCCGTTGATGCGCACTACGCCATCGCCCAGGTTGGTGCCCTGAATGACCAGTTCGGTACCGGGTTTTGCCTGCCGGGTCGACAGGCTGGTAATGGTGGGCTGGGCGGCAACGATGAAGGGGATAACCAGTTGGCCCCCCCCGGTAACGATAGCAATAAACGTTGGGCCGCGCTGCAGGCTACTGGGCACCTGCAGCGTTAGTTTCTGATCGGTACTATCCTGAATGACAGCCGCCAGCTGATCGAAACGAACGGCGCGTATCTGGTTGAGGTACTGGCCTGATATGGTAACGGTAGTGCCGGGCAGTCCATTGGCCGGGCTGATGGCCAGCAGGGTGGGCGCCGGCTGTTGCACCGTAATGGGCAGGGGGTCTGAACTGCCCTGCGCATTGCTCACCCGGACGGTGGCACGACCCGGCGCAATCAGGGGCACGGTGGCCTGTATCTGGTTGTCGGACACGCTGCTGACCGTGCCGTTGAGCACGGTGGTACCGCTGCTGAACGTAACCACAGGGTCATTGCCGAACTGGTAGCCAGTGAGCGATACCGTCTGTCCGACGTAGGCCGTTGTGGGTGAAATGGCCGACAGTTCGGGCGGGGTCGTTTGCACGCGGCAGGCCAGCACCGTGGCCAGCAGGCAACCCAGTAAAAAGCAGGATACGAATGATCTCATAGAAAGCAGAGGACAACCCTGTCCCACGCACGACTAGTAAAAGTAGCCATTTTCGGCGTCTAAAAACCATTTTCCGACAAAGCCTGTTAGGTTTCATAGTAGACAGAGATGCACCGGAGGCTGTCCGACAACCCATTGGCCAGTCGCCCTAACCCGCACTTTGTTCTCCATTTTTCCTTGACGATCCAATGAACTATCGCAGCCTGAAAGCATCGAATTTACGCAAGATTACCACGCTTGGCGAGCTGAAAGCCGCTGGTTATCAGACCCGCACTATCAAACAGGAGCTCCGCGATAACCTCATCGAGCGCATCCGGGCCAAAGAAGTTGTTTTTCCCGGTATCTGGGGCTACGAAGACACGGTTATCCCCGATGTTGAGCGGGCTATTCTGTCGATGCACCATATCAACCTGCTGGGGCTGCGCGGCCAGGCCAAAACCCGGATTGCCCGGCAGATGGTTAACCTGCTCGATGAATACATACCCGTTGTGGCGGGTTCCGAACTCAACGACGATCCGCTGCAGCCCCTGTCGCGTTTCGCCGTCGATCTGATTGCCGAGCAGGGTGACCAGACGCCCATCAGCTGGATGCATCGCGACGAACGATACACCGAAAAACTGGCTACGCCCGATGTATCGGTGGCCGATCTCGTGGGCGATGTCGACCCTATCAAAGCGGCTACGCTCAAACTGCCTTACTCCGATGAGCGTACCATTCACTACGGCCTCATTCCGCGCTCGAACCGCTGCATTTTCGTGATCAACGAGCTGCCCGATTTGCAGGCCCGTATTCAGGTGTCGCTGTTCAACATTCTGCAGGAGGGCGATATCCAGATTCGGGGTTTCAAACTCCGGCTCCCGCTCGATATCCAGTTTGTGTTTACGGCGAACCCCGAAGATTACACGAATCGGGGCAGCATTGTGACGCCCCTGAAAGACCGGATCGATTCGCAGATTGTGACCCACTACCCGAAATCGATCGAGATCGGGAAGAAGATTACGATGCAGGAAGCCGTTGTGAAAAACGAGCAGAAGAGCATGGTCAAAAGCAATGAGCTGGTTACCGACCTGATCGAACAGATCGCGCTGGAAGCCCGCGAAAGCGAATACGTCGACGCTAAAAGTGGCGTTTCGGCCCGGATGACCATCTCGGCCTACGAAAACCTGCTGTCGGCCGCCGAACGACGGGCGCTTATCAATGGCGAGAAAGAAACGCAGGTGCGCATTGCCGATCTGTACGGCGTGGTACCAGCCATCTGTGGTAAGGTCGAGCTGGTGTATGAAGGCGAAGTCGAAGGCCCCGTCATCGTGGCGCAGAACCTGATCGGCAAAGCCATCCGGAATCAGTTCCTGCAGTATTTCCCTAACCCCGAAAAAGCCAAGAAAGACAAGCGGGGTAACCCCTACCGCAAAATCACCGACTGGTTTGGCGAGGGCAACACGATGGATATTCTGAACGACCTGACCAACCGCGATTACGAAGCCCGGCTAAAAACCATCGACGGTCTCGACGATCTGGTCGACCAGCTGCACCCCCGGCTGAGCAAGGCCGAGAAGCTGTTCATGATGGAGTTTGCCCTGCACGGTATCGCCGAACACTCGCTCGTAGGTAAACAGGCTATGGACACCGGCCAGACGTTCAAAGACCTGCTTGGCTCAATGTTCAGTGCGGGTACTAGCTTCGGCAAAGACGATGAGGAAGAGGAAGAAGACGATGACGACCGGTACTAAACGCCGTTGTTCGTTACTATAGCAAGGCCCCTTATCCATCGTGGATGAGGGGCCTTGCCTTTTTGAAAGTACGTTACTCGATCACGACAGCCGTGCCGTTGGCCGATACCATGAGCATGGAGCCACTGCCACCAATGGTTTCGTAGTCGAGGTCGACCCCGATAATGGCGTTGGCCCCCAGCCGGGTGGCCTGGTCGGTCATTTCTTTGAGGGCAATGCTTTTGGCTTCGCGTAGACCCTGCTCGTAGGCCCCCGACCGGCCGCCCACCACATCGCGGATGTTGGCGAAAAAGTCTTTGACGATGTTGGCACCGATGATGGCTTCGCCATTGACGATGCCTATGTATTTAGTGATTCGTTTGCCTTCGATAGTCGACGTAGTGGTGATCAGCATAGAAAACGGCCTGTTTTAATACCAAACTTAACCGTTTTTCGGCACGAAGCCAGTCTGGCCGTTTGAAAACGGAGTGGTGGGGCAATCAACAGCGGGTCAATCAGGCATCGTACGCCGGTCGATCCGGGCTCTGCAACGGCGTGCCGGGTAGGGCATCACGCCACGAGCCGCCGAACTGGTCCTCAGATCCGATGGGGTGATCTGAACGATGGACTGGGCGCTGGTTGTACGAAAAACGGAGCACAGGATAAAGACCGCAGATAGGTGCTTTACAGATAGATGAACAGGTGCTGATAAACGGGTAAATCCAGCTATCTGCTCAGTATGCGTGCAACACCGTTTACGAAACTTGCTGCCTGTTTTGGATTGGTTTAAAAAAACCGCGTTTCCGCCAATCTGACTAATGTGACAGGTGTCATGTATTGATCAGCAGATAGGTTTTCCTGTAGAATGAGCCTGATCGGGGGCTACATTAAAACAATTTTAATGTACACCAATTTAGTGGAATAGAAATGCCTGCCTGCATTGGTAATCAGTTTATTCAATCTACTCAAACGCGCTTCCGTTGTGAAAAACTCGTTTTACTCCATTACGTCGGCCTGCCTGTTCGCAGCTACATTGACTGCCTGCGAAGATCACCGCAGCAGCCCGAATGCGCTTTTTCCGGAGCGCATCAATTTTGTGGCCGAACGGCAGTACCCTGAAGGTATCGCTTACTCGTCGCAACTGGATCGATTTCTGGTTTCATCCATTCCCCAAGGTAAGGTGGGTACAGTTACCATTGATGGGCGTTATGAAGACCTGCTGACCGATCCTGGCCTGATTGCCGCTATCGGCATAAAAGTGGCGGGTGGCCGGGTATTTGTCTGCAACAGCGATCAGGGACGATCGGATAGAAGCAGCGCGGCCACCACACGCCAGAAAGCCGAATTGGTGGTGTTCAATCTGGCAACCCGGCAGGTAGAACGACGCACCGATCTGGCCGCCCTGATTCCGGCTGCCGAACCAAATTTTGCCAACGACGTAACGATTGCGCCGGACGGTACGGCTTACGTAACCGATTCGTTTTCGCCCGTCATTTACCGGGTTACCACAGCGGGCGACGCCAGCGTGCTGGTGCGCGACAATACGCGATTCAGCAGCCCGACGTTTGGTCTGAACGGCATCGTTTATCATCCGGATGGCTACCTGATCGTTGCCAACACCGGGCAGGGCAAACTCTACAAGGTGGATCTGGCAAACGCAAACACGGTAACGGAAATAAGTCTACCAGCGGCATTACCCGGTGATGGCCTGACGCTGCTGAACAATGACTTGTATGTTGTAACGGGCGGCAACCGGGTGGCGCAGGTGCGAAGCACCGATAACTGGCAGAGTGCGACAATTCTGAAATACGACGCTGACGTGTATACGGGGGCAACAACCAGCGTAGCCGTAAACAACCAGCTCTTTACGCTCAACGCCCGCATTGGAGAAACTGGTAACGCCCGCGACTTCAGCATTCAGCGATTCCGTCCCTAGCAAACAGCACGGTCGGTTTGACAGGGTATCATCGCAAAATGATAGGCGTCAATCCATCCTCCGGATTACGTTGATCAACGCACGGGCAATGAGCGCATAGCCTTCGTCGGACGGGTGCAGGCCATCGTAGGTGCGGTCGATAGCGTCGGCCGGGTAGGGGTACTCGTCGGTGGCGGGGTCGAACGGAATGTCGACGTAGGCCGGATAGCGGTAATTCGTGTACTGACCGGTCTGCGGGTTCTTCAATCGCTTGAACTTGACCAGCTTATCGAGCCGCAGACTGCGAAGTCTGTATAAGTCGACCACGGGCAGTTGCTCGGCCCGGCCAATGGAGTCGATGGCCTGGGCAAACGAAGCCAGCGTTTGTCCGTTTTTAGGTTTGTACGAACCGTAGGCGTTGTTGCGCGGGTTGTTGATATACACAAAATCGGCCCGCTGCATGGGCGTGATCAGCACAATATGCGCCTGCGGGTTCAGGCTGCGCAGCTTATCGATGATGATGCGAAACGAGCCGTAAACAGTGCCGTTGCCGCGTTTATTTCGGTAGTCGGCCAGAGTGCCCAGGGGGCGGCCCCGCCACCAGTCGTTGGTGCCCAGAAAAACCGTGTACAGATCGGCAGGGGTCAGGCCCAGCGTGTCGATGGCGCCGGCAATCTGCCCCGACGTCCAGCCGTTGTGCCCCTGGTTACTATACTGCAGGTGCGGCAGGCGTTCGACCACACGGGTCATGTATCCCCTGGTGATGCGGTTGCCGGTTTCGTTGGGATGGTCGTTGAGGTAGGTGATCGAGTCACCAATGGCGGTCCAGCGTACGGGTTGGGGCTGTTGCCAGCTACCCAGCAACCCCAGCAGCAGCAGCCCGCAAATGAATCGGTTCATAAACGGATAGCCGGTTGACCGGCTTATTACATCTCCAGTTCAACGATTGTATCGATGGCATCGGCCGCGGGGGCAGTAGGCAGTGTCAGCACCACACCGTCGGCCGACTGGCGCACCGACACGGGCTGTTTGCCGGCAAACAACCGGGCCGATTTGATTTTGCCGGGCAGAGCGGGCAGGCTTAGCTGCCGGTCGGCCCAGTTCAGGATGTGGATATATACTTTGTTATCCTTCGCCGTGCTGACACCCCAGTCGCGGGCTGGTACGGGTCCACCCCGGGTGCCATAAATGGTTTCGCCGTTGGCTTTGGTCCAGCTTCCCATCTCGGCCAGCGTCTTCACAAACTCGGGCTGCACCTGCCCGTTAGGCATCGGGCCTACGTTAAGCAGAAAGTTGGCGTTGTGGCCGGCGGCTTTCACCAGATACTGAACCAGCGTTTTGGTGCTCTTGTAGTTATGGTCGTTGATGTTGTAGCCCCAGGCGCCGTTCATGGTCTCACAGGTTTCGAGCGGGAGCTGGCCAATGGTCTGTGCTTCGTTGAAGCCCGTCGTTTTGCTGCCGGGTAAATCTTTTTCAAACATCTGGAAATCTTCGCCCGGAAACGGCGCTACGTGGTGGTTATTGCCGATGAGGCAGGCGGGCTGCAGCCGGTGAATCAGCGAATAGGTGCGGTCGAGTTTCCAGTCGATGCCGGTTTTGCTGGCCGGGGCAGTGGCCCCCGTATGGCCGGCATCATCGGCCGACTGATCCCACCAGCCGTCGAACCAGATGCCGCCAATGGGGCCGTAGTTGGTCAGAATCTCGGTGAGCTGGGTATCCATATACTGCAGGTACTTCTCGAATGATCCGCTGTTGGGCCGACCCGTGAACTGCCCCGTTCGACCGCGCGGGAAATAATCGGGGTGGTGCCAGTCGAGGTGCGAGTGATACACAAAGAGTTTGAGCCCCTGCGCCCGGCAGGCCTCGGCCAGGGCTTTCAGAATATCTTTTTTGTAGGGCGTCCGGTCCACGATGTCGTAGTCCGAAACCTTAGAATCATACATGGCAAACCCGTCGTGGTGTTTGCTGGTGATGGTGATGTATTTCATGCCGGCGTTTTTGGCCATGCTCACCCATTCATTAGCGTCGAAGGCAATGGGGTTGAAAAAGCCCGGCAGCCGTTCGTAGTCGCGAACCGGGATTTTCTGGTTATTCATGACCCATTCGCCGGCTGCCAGCTGGCTGTACACACCCCAGTGAATAAACAGGCCAAACTTATCGTCCTGAAAGGCCCGGCGGGCAGCCAGATTGTCGGGGGTGGGCTGATAAGCCGACTGGGCTCGAATAGCCGCGCTGACGCAGAGGAAAAGCAGGAAAAAAAAGAAACGCATAGCTGAGTGGTTTAGCCGAAAAGCGGTCGTCCCCCGGCTTTTACTACTGCCCCCGCCGACCGCCAGCGAACGGATTTTGCCGATTACTCAATCAATCAGACAGACAAAGGCTGGTTTTTACAGTTTTGGTGCCGATAACCAATCACACACATCGTTACTGACGATCATGACTACATTTCCATTTTTCCGTTCCGGCAGCAGCCTGCTGCTGATCGTTTTGCTGGTCTGGCTGGCCAGTTGCAGTAAAAGCAGTACCGGCGATCCCGCACCGGCCACGTCGGCCGTAGTGGGTACCTGGGTGGTTACGGGCTACACCATCGATCCGGGCGTCGATCTGCTGCAGACTGGCAAAAAATCCAACGACCTGCTGGCCGCCCTGCGCGACCTGCCTAACAACCTGGGCGCCGATATTGTGGCCTGCCTGACAACCACCAAAATCACGTTCGCGGCTTCGGGCAAGGTCACATCGGTGCCCGGCCCGAAATGCAGTACGGCCGCAATCGACACCAACCCGGTGGAAGACAATGCCAGCTGGAAGCTCGACGGCTCGAAACTCACCATCACCGATTCGTCGGGCAGCCAGACTTACGACGTGGCTACGGTCGGCAATACGCTGCAGCTAAGCGGTCAGGAACAGGAAGATTACGATGGCGACGGGAAGCCGGAGAATTACCGGGTGACGCTGGTACTCTCTAAAGCCTGATGAGGATGGATACGCTGACCCGCCCGGCCTGCTCAGACAGGCCGGGCGGCTGCATTTACAGGCAGTCGTACAGGGTTTGCAGGTAACGGTCGAGATAGGTGGTCAGCTGCCGACTTTTGTATTGCAGGATGTAACGCGGGTGATCCAGCGTTTCCAGGCGTCCGAAGAACCCGCACTGGTCGTTCAGGCGTTGCAGGTAGCGGGCATTTTTTTGCCCCAGACAAATGGCCACCCGGCGGTCGGCACCAAACGAAAGCTGGGTTTGAACGGCAGTTTCCAGGGCCGGCCACAGGGCTGCTGTTGTCTGGGCGTCGTCGTAGAAATTATAGTTCCTGCCGTGGCGAACCAGGGCCAGCGGAAACAGCGAGGTCAGAAAAAAGCGTTGGTAGAAGGCCTGAGCGCCACCGAAAGCGTCAACGACCTGATAGATGAACCGGCTCGACAGTTCGGGCGTGTCGGGCAGGTCGTTGGCAATGCCGCAATACCGGCGCAGGTTCTGAGGGGTAGTAAACGAAATACCGGTGACCCCCGCCCCGAACCGCCCCGGATTGATACCCAGCACGAACACCCGGGGCGTGGGGTCGGCGTAAAACTGCTCGTAGAACTGCCGCACAATGGCCTGCACGGCCGGTTGCCGGTACGGATTCAGTACGTCGACGCCGGCTGGCAGCCCGGTTGGGGCCGTCAGCGACTGGTAGTAAGCAATGGCCCGATCGGCAAAGGTTGGCATAGTCATAACTGGTTTGGCTGTCAACAACGTGCTCCCGGGCGGGTTGCTTTGTTGACAGTAGTCATCTCAACGTCCCAGCAGGTCATAACAAATACGGGCCACATCGGCAATCAGTTGTTCGGCTTCTGGCGTCGGTACACCCTGCACAAATACCGACAGCACGAAGGGGCGGGGGGCGTAGATGAGGCCTGCGTCGCCCCGCACATAGGGCAGTATGCCGGTTTTGTGAGCCACTACTGTGCCCGCCGGCAACAGGCGAGGTATGGTCAGGGTGTCCTCATTCTGCCGCAGCAGCCCGAGCATCTGCCCGCACAACTCCGGCGTAGCCAGTTGCTTTCGGTCGATACGGATCAGCAGCTGGTTCATGTCGCGGGCCGTCACGTAATTCTCGCGTCCTTCGCGCACCGCTAGTGTGTCCATCATCAGGCGGTTGAGCCGGCTGCCAGTCAGGCCAAGGGTGTGCATCCGCCCGTTGATGGCCGCCATACTCAGTTCGTTGATCAGGATATTCGTGGCCGTATTGTCGCTGTACACCATCATCAGCCGCAGCAGGTCGGCGTAGGCGATGCGGCTACGGTGTGAGTACGTGTTCAGAACGCCCGTGCCGCCGACTTTCTCTGAATCGGTCAGAATATGAATCTCGCCCAGATCGAGCGTACCCGCCTTCGCCCGCTCCATCGCTTCGATCAGGATGGGCAGCTTGATGACACTGGCCGAGGGAACCGGTTCGTCGGCACGGAGGGAGTAGGCCTGAGTCGAATCGGTGAGCGACTGCACGGCCAGGTTGATCGTTGCCTGCGGGTGCTGCCGGAACAGGCTGGTCAGACTGTCGGCCAGCAGGCGGGTTGCCTGACCATTGACCGCAGCGGAATGGGTCATGAGTAAAAAAAGAGTCGGAGCACAGGCCCCGACTCGCTTGATAGTCTGTTGAAAAAAACGGCTGACCAAACGACGCATGGTCGAAGATACGCCGGTCAGTGCCTTACTTGATGTTTTTCCGGCGGTTGCGTTGAAAATCCTCGAACATCATGTTGCCCAGCCCCTGCAGGCCGCTGTAGTAAGCGCGACCGTTGTTGACCTTCGTAAACTCCTGCACGAACTGCTTCAGATAGGGGTCCGAGGCAATCATAAAGGTCGTGATCGGAATTTCGAGCCGACGGGCCTGAGCCGCCAGGGTCAGGGTTTTGCTCACCACCTTGCGGTCGAGGCCAAACGAGTTTTTATAGTATTTGATCCCTTCTTTCAAACAGGTCGGTTTGCCGTCTGTGATCATGAAAATTTGCTTGTTCTTGTTTTTGCGCCGGCGCAGCAGGTCCATGGCCAGTTCCAGGCCGGCTACGGTGTTGGTGTGGTAGGGCCCCACTTCCAGATACGGCAGGTCTTTGGCCTGAATCTGCCAGGCGTCGTTGCCAAACACCACAATATCGAGCGTGTCTTTCGGATACTTCACCTTAATCAGCTCGGTCAGGGCCAGGGCTACTTTTTTGGCCGGAGTAATGCGGTCTTCGCCGTACAGAATCATCGAGTGGCTGATATCGATCATCAGCACCGTCGACGTCTGCGTTTTCTGCTCCTTCTCGGTTACTTCCAGATCGCTTTCCATGAGCCGGAACTCGTCGACCCCGCTGTTGATCTGGGCATTCTTGATCGACTCCGTCATCGAAATCTGTTCGAGCGTGTCGCCAAACTGATAGGCGCGCAGATCGCTGCTCAGTTCGTCGCCGGTGCCGGTGTAGGGTGTGCGGTGGTTGCCGCCCGATTTAGACCGTTCGAGCTTGCCAAAAATCTCCTCAAGGGCCGAGCGACGAATGGTCTGCTCGCTCTTGGGTGTCATCACAATTTTGCCTTCTTCGTTCGACTCGGTCAGGTAGCCTTTCTCCTTCAGATCGTCGAAAAAGTTGCCAATGCCGTATTTATCGTCGGTTAGGCTATACTGCCGGTCGAGTTGGCTCATCCACGACATGGCCTGTTCCACATCGCCCGACGTCAGCAACAGAAGTTGCTGAAAAATGTTGAGCAGCTGATCGAACTTGCTGCCTTCCTGTTTCTCAGGGGGTACGTAATCGGAAAAGTGAAAGCCTTTCATGAATCTATGCGTGGGTTTGCGAATGAGCCGTTGCGGGCGCATCGGGCCAGATGGCCGGTGTAAAAAGAACACCCTGCTTTCCAGATTTGTTCGGTCGGCCGGGCTGGGGCAGGGCGTATCGGTTGGCGGGCCGGCGGGGAGTAGCCCAGTGGCCGGAAGCCTTACCAAATATACCCAAAAAGTAACCCGGTTTGCGCCCCGTCCGGGCGATTACGGCGGTTTCGTCGATACGGCGACGTTGCTGATCTGTTGGCTTTACCCTACCTTCAACGTCGTTTACTCTTTCCTGTGTGTGTATGCCCTACGCTCTCCTGCTTTTTCTCCAGCTGGCGCTGCTGTCCAGTGCTCCCAAGCCACCCAAAACGTACGCGGTTGGGCAGATCAACACCCGCCTGGGCGAAATACTTTTCTGGCTGTACGACGAAACCCCAGCCCATAAAGCCAGTTTCGAGAAACTGGCCAACGCAGCCTATTGGGACTCACTGACGTTCAATCGGGTGATACCCAACTTTGTGGCGCAGGGCGGCTGCCCCGACACACCGGCCGGCTTCGCCGATTCGCCCTACCTGCTGAAGCCTGAATTTGTACCGACGATCCGGCACGTTTACGGCGCCGTGGGGGCCGGGCGCGATAACAATCCCGGTATGCTGTCGGCCGGGTGTCAGTTCTACATCGTACAGAATAAGGCCGGACTGTCCCGGCTCGACGATAAATACACGGTGTTTGGGCAGGTGTTCAAAGGCATGGCGGTTGTCGACGCCCTGTGTGCCCTGAAAACCGACTCGACCGACACCCCACTCGTGCCGGTACCGCTCCGGGTGCGCGTATTGCACCTGACGGCTCCCGAGCTGAAAAAACTGGGTTATACGGGCCGGTTATAGCTGCGCCAGCAGGTACAGCACCGCCATCCGCACGGCCACGCCGTTTTCGACCTGATCGAGAATAATGCTGTGGGCCGAGTCAGCCGCATCAGACGTCAGTTCAACCCCGCGGTTGATGGGGCCGGGGTGCATCAGCACGATGGGACGATCGAGTTCGTCGAGCATCTGCTTTGAAATGCCAAAATACTGGGCGTACTCACGCAGCGACGGAAAGTATTTGATCTGCTGCCGTTCAAGCTGAATACGCAGCACGTTGGCGACATCGCACCAGGCCAGGGCCGCCCGCACATCATGCCCGACGCGCACGCCCAGCGCTTCGATGTGTTTTGGTATCAGCGTTTTGGGCCCGCATACCATCACCTCGGCGCCCTGCTTCTGCAGACAGAAAATATTGGACAGCGCCACGCGCGAGTGGGTAATGTCGCCGATGATGGCAATACGCTTACCGGCCACGTCGCCCAGTTTTTCGCGGATCGAAAACGAGTCGAGCAGGGCCTGGGTAGGGTGTTCGTGGGTGCCATCGCCGGCATTGACCACATTGGCCCGAATGTGCCTGGTGAGGTAGTGAGGGGCGCCGGGGCTGCTGTGCCGCATCACCACCATGTCGACCTTCATAGCCAGGATGTTGTTGACCGTATCGAGCAGGGTTTCGCCTTTCTTGACCGAGCTGCCCGACGCCGAGAAGTTGACCACGTCGGCCGAAAGCCGCTTCTCCGCCAGCTCAAACGACAGCCGGGTACGGGTCGAGTTCTCGAAAAAAACGTTGGCAATGGTCACATCGCGCAACGACGGCACTTTCTTAATGGGGCGATTGATAACTTCTTTAAACTGTCCGGCCGTTTCCAGAATAAGTTGAATATCAGATTCAGTCAGGTCTTTGATGCCCACCAGGTGGCGGACGCTGAGCGATTGGGCCATAAGAGCAGTCAGGAAATTAGCGGGGCAAAGATAGCACGGGAACAGAATAGGGCCTACTTCACGGCTGTAAACAGCTGTTTCGGTACCTGCATGGCCCGGTCGATGAGGGTTATCGCCAGCGCCAGAATATGCGCTTCGGCCTTTGCGTCGATCTTGTCGGCGTCGTCGCCGGGGCGGTGGTAATCGGGGTGGCCACCCGTGTGGAAAAACAGAACCGGAATCTGCTTGGCGTAGAAAGCCGCGTTGTCGGAACCGCCGTTGCCCGCCCGATCGGTGAAAAACCGGATGGGACTCGTTACGCCGGCAAATACCCCCGGCCAGGCATCGCTCGTACCGTATCCGCCAATGCCTACGCCCCGCTCGGGATTATAACGCCCGATCATGTCCATACAGATCATAACGTTCAGCGTAGACAGGGGTACTGTCGGGTTGTTTAGGAAGTAGCGCGAGCCCTGCAGCCCCAGCTCTTCGGCACCAAAGGCCATAAACAGCAGGTTGTAAGGCTCGGTTGTTTTGTTACGGGTGTAGTGGCGCGCCAGTTCCAGCAGCCCCGCCACGCCCGATGCGTTGTCGTCGGCGCCGTTGTGAATCTTGCCCTGCGGCAGCGAATCGAGCGAACTGCCCTGCCGGCCCAAGCCCAGGTGATCGTAATGCGCTCCGATCACGATCGTGTAAGGCGCACCATTGTCGAGAAACCCAATCACGTTTTCGGCCGGACGCAGGCTGTCGGGCACCACCACGCGCCGGACCCGGGCCGTAAATGGTTGCCGGTAGCCGGATGTACCCAGTGGCTTCAGGCCATACCGACGAAAGGCGGTTTCGATATACTGTGCTGCTTTGGCATTTTCGGGACTTCCCGTGCCTCGGCCCTGCATGGCATCGGAGGCCAGGTATCGAACGTGCCGCCGAATGCGGCCGGGCGTAGGGGCTTGTGCCAGCACCAGCGCAGGCAGCAGGAACAGGAGCAAAAAAAAGCGCATACGGACTAGTGGAAGGAACGGTTGGCCGCTGTCGACGTAAGGAGCAGCCAGGTTGGGTCTCGGGGCGAATCCGGCGGGGTTAGCCCGCCAGTTCAATAACCTGCCCATCCTGGCAGCGTAGTACGCGAGCCGGGTATTTATTGAGCAGTTCGTAGTTGTGGGTTGCCATCAGAATGGCCGTGCCAGACGCGTTGATGGTCTGGAACACTTTCATAATCTGATCCGAAACGGCGGGGTCGAGATTGCCCGTCGGTTCATCGGCAATCAGAATCTTTGGTTCGTTCAGCATAGCGCGGGCAACGACAACCCGCTGTTGCTCGCCCCCCGAGAGCTGGTGGGGCATCTTTTTCTGGGCCGTGCCCAAACCAACCTGCATCAGCACATCGGCAATGCGGTTGTTGATATCATTTTTCGACGTCCAGCCGGTGGCTTTGAGTACGAAGCGCAGGTTCTCTTCGACCGACCGATCGGTAAAGAGCTGAAAGTCCTGAAAAACGATGCCGATTTTCCGGCGGAGTTGCGGCACATCGCGGGGCTTGAGCGCTTCGAGCGCAAAACCAGCCACGTGGCCTTTGCCGCTCTGCAGCCATAAATCGGCGTAGAGCGTTTTCAGAAGCGATGATTTTCCACTACCCGTCCGGCCAATCAGATACGCAAATTCGCCCTTGTTGATCTGAAAGGTCACGTCGCCCAGAACGAGTTTAGTGCCCTGATAGATATCGGCGTGATCGAGGCTTAGAACGGGTTCGGATGAAAACATAGCGTTGAAAAAAAGACAGGATTACAGGCTTGGCCGGGTTGCCCGTGGCGTTGTCGAACGAAACTCCACCGGTTTACTGGCGATCTGCCGCCAGCTCGATACCCGTCAATCCTGTAATCCTGTCTAGAAAATTACTTCTTAACGGGCAAATTGGCTTTCTCGTGGTCGGCCAGGAACTTCGCCAGACCGCTGTCGGTCAGGGGGTGGTTCAGCAGAGCCTTAATCACGCTCAGGGGCGAGGTCATCACGTCGGCACCGATTTCGGCGCACTGGATGATGTGCATCGGGTGACGAACCGAAGCGGCCAGCACTTCCGTATCGTAACCGTAGTTGGTGAAGATGGTCACGATCTGCTCGATCAGGGCCATACCGTCGGTCGAGATATCATCAAGACGGCCAACGAAGGGCGACACGAACGAAGCACCGGCTTTGGCGGCTACCAGCGCCTGACCTGCCGAGAAGATAAGCGTACAGTTGGTACGGATACCTTTTTCGGAGAAGTATTTAATGGCCTTGATGCCATCGGCCGTCATCGGGATCTTTACAACGATATTTTCGTCGAGCTCGGCGAGTTCGTCGCCTTCTTTGATCATCTCTTCGTATTTAACGGAGATAACCTCAGCGCTGACATCGCTCTGCACGATTTCGCAGATTTGCTTGTAGTGGCGCATCACGTTGTCTTTGCCGGTGATGCCTTCTTTGGCCATCAGCGAAGGGTTGGTAGTAACGCCGTCGAGAATACCCATTTCCTGGGCTTCGCGGATGTCGGCCAGATTGGCCGTGTCAATGAAAAATTTCATGGTAAGGAGTGTTTCGTCGTGCCGACACTGAACAGGACCAGTCGGTTGCGTCGGCAAAAATAGGTAAGATTCCGGCTAAGGTCGGCAGTAAAGCCAAACTAAATCAGTTGAGCCGGTGGGTACCGTCCTGCAGTGTACAGGCATGAAGGTACGTATCTTTTCCGGTACGCTCATGGTATTGTTGCCGGATGCGCTCACTAAAGCTATCGAGCGCGGCTTCTTCGACCAGGTTGATGGTGCAGCCGCCGAAGCCGCCCCCCATCATACGTGCGCCCAGCACGCCGGGCTGGGTCCGGGCCAGTTCGACCAGCAGGTCGAGTTCGGGGCAGCTTACCTCGTACTGCTTGCTGAGGCCTTCGTGCGAACCGTACATAAGCTGCCCGAAAGCCGCCAGATCACCGGCCGACAGCGCTGCTTCGGCGGCTACTACCCGGGCATTTTCCTGCACAACATAGGCACACCGGCGGTAGATCAGCGGCTCGGTATCCCGCAGGTGCTGGTCGAGCATGGCCATGGTTACATCGCGCAGGCTCTCGACCTCCGGGTAAAAGTTGCGCAGAAACCGGACGCCCGATTCGCACTCGGCCCGCCGGGTATTGTACTCAGACGTGACCAGCGAATGTTTCACCCGCGAATCGCAGAGCACAATCCGGAAACCATCCATCCGCAGCGGGGCATAGGTGTAGGTCAGCGACCGGCAGTCGAGTTTGATAACGTGATCGGCGCGGCCCATCATGCTGGCAAACATATCCATGATGCCTACCTTGGCCCCGACAAATTCGTTCTCGGCACGCTGCGAAAAACGCAGCAGGGTCAGGCGGTCGAGACCGAGGCCCATCAGTTCGTTGAGTACGAAACCAACCCCGTTTTCGAGCGCTGCCGACGATGACAGGCCGGCGCCCATCGGAATGGTGCCACTGAACACGCAGTTGAACCCGCCGACAGTGTGGCCGGCCAGCCGGAACTGGGCTACAACGCCCAGCAGGTAATCGGCCCAGGTATGGGTTGGAGCCAGGTCAGATAGGTCGGCTTCGTAGTGCTCGTCGAGATCGAGGGCGAAAAAATGAACCCGGTTGTCTGTGCGCAGACCAGCGGCCAGATAAATGGCCTTGTCGATAGCCGCCGGCATCACAAAGCCGTGGTTATAGTCGGTATGTTCGCCAATGAGGTTAACGCGGCCGGGCGAGCAAACGAGCACCGGCAGCGCCGGGGAAGAATCGGATTGAACGAGTTGGGCGTAGGCAGCGGTCAGCTGTTCAGACAGGGTCATGTCGGGTAAATAACTAAAAAGGCAGCCGAACGGGGCTGCGCTTTACTAAAGACCGGTGGGGGAGGACATTACCCCCAAAATGATAAAAAAAAATGGCAAACCAATGTCTCACCGCTACGACCACCTACCCTTGCTTCGGTCAAGACCTGGGGGATTCAGCAGGAGCTGGTAGCACCGATTTGCCGATGCAAAGTTAAGGCAATGTTGCGCAAACGACCAAATTTCGCCCGTACCTTTGTCGCAAAATAGTTCGTAACATGAAGGATTGGAAAGGTATTCTGGTGGGTATTCTGGTCAGTGTCAGTGCCTGTACCTCATCAGATGATTTAGTGGAGCAGGGGCGAAAATTAATGAATGAAGGCAAATTTCGGGAAGCTTTGCCGGTGCTGAACCAGGCGGTGGAGGCCGACGACGATAATGCCGAAGCGTTTAACAGCCGGGGCGTGGCTTATTTTGAACTGAAAGAATACAGCAATGCCGCGCTCGACTACGATCAGGCCATCAAACTCAAACCCGAGTCGTACCGCCCTTACTACAACCGGGGGCTGCTGAAGGTAGCACAGAACAACCTCGACGGGGCCCTCAAAGACTATTCAGAAGCCATCCGGCTGGCGCCGGATTCGAGCCGGCGCATGAGCTCCGAAATTTACCTCAACCGGGGGCAACTCTTTGCCGCGCAGGAACAGCCGCAGGCGGCTCTGACCGATTTCAGCCAGGCCATCAAACTCGACCCCCGAAACGCACTGGCCCTTTACAACCGAGGCAATTTATACTTCCAGCAAAAGAACCTGGCCGGCGCCACGGCTGATTTTCAGCAGGCTGTGCAGGCCGATCCGGCATTCGGCAAGGCGTTTTACGGACTGGGTATCGCACAGGTGCTACAAAACAACCGGGAGGGCGGGTGCCTGAGTCTAAAACAGGCCCAACAGCTTGGTTATGCCGACGCGGCCAACGCCGTTGCCGAGTACTGCAGTAAGTAACCCGCGCCGGCCCGCAGTCTTTTGCCGGCTCAACGTTTTGCCTAACTACCCATGCGTAAACTCATTGCCATTGTCTTCGGCGTTGTTTTTCTGTTGTTTGCCGCGCTGCAATACAACGATCCCGATCCGCAGGTCTGGGTGCCGATTTACGGGCTGGCTGCGGCTGCCTGCTTCATGGCCTGGGCCGGGTTGGCCAGATGGTGGTTTCTGGCCATCATGGCCCTGTTTTATCTGGTAGCGGCCGTGTATCAGTGGCCCCCGGTTTTTGAGGGCTTTCTGTTTAGCGAGGTCGGTATGCGGAGTTTGAATATCGAACTGGCCCGCGAGGCCGGGGGGCTTGCCATTACGGCACTGGTTATGGCGGTGCTGGCCGTGCTGTCGCGTCGAACGATCCGCCTATGAAACTGATCGAATGTCCGCGTGATGCCATGCAGGGCTTGGCGCATTTTGTGCCCACTGATCTGAAAATCAGGTATCTCAATGCCTTGCTGCGGGTTGGGTTCGACACGCTCGATTTCGGCAGCTTCGTATCGCCGAAAGTGATTCCCCAGCTTCGCGATACGGCCGATGTACTGGCGCAGCTGGAGCCCGGCAACACCCGACTACTGGCCATTGTTGCCAATGTGCGTGGTGCCGAAACGGCCCTGACACATACGGCCATTCAGTACTTGGGCTTCCCGTTATCAGTATCCGAAACATTTCAGCAGCGCAACACGGGTAAGTCGATTGCGCAGGCATTGACCGAGGTCGCCACTATGCAGCAACTATGTGCAGGAGCTGGCCGTGAACTGGTTGTGTATCTGTCGATGGGTTTTGGTAATCCGTATGGCGATCCCTACAGCCCGGCGCTGGTAGCCGCGCAGGTAGATCAGCTAGCCGATCTGGGCGTTCGCATCGTGGCTCCCTCCGACACGGTGGGCTCGTCGACCCCCGATCAGATCGATCAGTTGTTTCGGCACCTGATCGGCACGTACCCAGCCGTTTCGTTTGGTGCCCACCTCCACGCCCTGCCCGAGCAGGCTGCCGCCAAGGCTGAAGCCGCTATCCGGGCCGGCGTGCGCCGAATCGATGGGGCGTTGCGGGGTTTCGGTGGGTGTCCGATGGCTGCCGACAGCCTGACGGGTAATTTGCCTACCGAACTGATCCGGCCCGTACTGGCGGCCGAAGGGTTTCCGCTGGCACTCGACGAAACGGCCTGGCAGGAAGCGCTGGCCCTGTCGACGCAGGTATTCGGGCACTGAGCCAGCTACATGAACATCGCCTGAATCTCGGTCTTGACAGCTTTCAGAGCCGCTGCGGTTGGCTGTGTATCTTTCTGAATAATGCGCTCGAAAATTCGTTTCGATAGCTCGAGGGCCGGTGCATCGGGGCGTGTATCGCCCGAGGCCTGGTTAATGAGCGTCGTTACATCGTTCATGGCCTGCTGAATCTGATCCCAGGCATCCTGGCTCATGTAGACCTGCTGCGAGAGATTATGGTTGTACTCATCGCGGATCTCCTGAAGGAGTCGCTGTTGCAGTTCGAGAACCGAGGTAGCGCTGTTGCCAAGCCGGAGCAGCAGGTTGTTGGGGCTGATTCGTTCGAGAAACAGCACCATGCGCTCGTAGGCCTGCAGGCGCACCGGTACCACGGCGTCGGTATAGCGGGCCTGGGTGTCGTGGCGGTAGCGGGCGGCTTCCCGGTCGAGCAGGAGTCGGACGGTGGTGTACATACCGTATAAAACCAGCCCGGCGGGCACCAGAAGCTTTAAAAAGTCGCTCAGTAGTTCCATGTACAGACAATGAATTGTTGGGCAAAATTGAATAAATTTGTAAAGGACGCCAACTGGTTACTGCCCGGCTGGCGGTGCTGCTGACCCTCCGATGAACCCCATGCTCAATAACCCCGTACTCGTTCACGATACCGCCCGGCAGGCTATCGAAGCCACGCTGCAAGCCAATAAAATACCGGCTGATTATGGGTTGAGGGTGGGCGTGAGAGGGGGGGGCTGTGGAGCGTCGTGGCTGCTGGGTTTCGACCAGCCCGGTCCGGCCGACGAGGTCTATAACGTTGACGGTGTCCGGATCATTATCGACCGTAAGCATTTACTCTATGTGCTGGGGGTAGAAATCGGGTACGAGCCCGGTGGTTTTACCGTTGAGAAAGGAAGCTAAACCGTCAGCGGACTCGTTATGGGCTTTTTTCGTAAAATCTGGCATGATTTTAGTCTCGTTTCGCCAAACTACCCAATCTCCGGGCCTGTGAAGCGAATCGAGCAACATATCTTTCTGATGCTGGCTGTGCTGGCATTTGCGTTGGCGACGCTCTGCTACTGGTTTCTGGAGCAGGATGCGCCGGCCGCTACCGATGAGCAATACCTGAGTTCGGTGCAGCAGCGGGTGAAAGATGAAATGCTTACCAGTTCGACCGAACTGAAACAGGTATCCGACAAGCTTCGGCAGCTGCCCGCACCAACGTTTTCGGAACTGGCCGTACCCACCCGTTTTCCCTATTATATTTTCCGCAAAGCCGTTGGTGCTGCCGGGCAGCCTAAACTGCTATACTGGTCAGACCATCAGTTTATACCCACCTTCAGCCGGGTTGCCCACGTAACCTACCCCCGGCTGGTGTCGTTCGATGGGGGGCGTTATATCGTCAGTCGCGAACGCATCATCCGCAAGACCGATACACTCCATGTGTTTTCGCTGGTAAACGTGTATCGACACTACCGCAACGACAACGCCTACCTGCGCTCGGGCTACAACCCCGATCTGTTTGCCGTTGACCCGGTGGCCATCACCGATAGCCGTTCAAACCTCTACCAGGTCATCTACGACAACACACCGATTTTTTTGTTTTCGGTAGTGCCGCCCAAGGTCAACGCCTACCGCAATCACTCGACACCGGTCAATACGGTTATTCTGGCCACACTGGGTGTTATTTTTCTGGGCCTCTACGTGTTTCAGGTAATGCTGCAGCTGCAGCAGGAACGCCGGTACGGGCGGGGATTTATCTGGCTGGCAGGGTATCTTCTCCTGCTGCGCGGGTTGATGCTGTACTTTGGGGTGCCCTTTTTGTTCATCGAATCGGACCTGTTTAATTCCCGGTACTACACCTCGTCGATGCTGGTGCCGTCGCTGGGCGATCTGCTGCTTAATTCGCTGGTTGCCCTCATCCTGGCCCTGTACTGGGTAAATCATTATTACCGCTCGCGCCAGTATAATCATCTCCTGAAACTATCGGAACGGGCGCGGCAGGGTGCGTCGATCGTACTCGTTATTCTGGGCTACGCCGTTTTTACATTCTGCTACTACGAGCTCAACAGCATTTACGAAAAATCGCAGTTTACCCTCGATATCACGCTGAGTATTCAGTTCACCGCCCTCAAGGTGGTCTGTCTGATCGTATTTGTCACCATTTCGACGATCTATTTCCTGCTGACACACCTGTTGGCCAGTCTGTTCGTGCGATTTAATCGGGATAGCTGGGGCGGGCTGATCTGGCTGGCGATGGGATCCGTGCTGGCCATGGGCTGGCTGTACGTAGCCGGACTACCCATCGAACCGGTGGTAGCGCTCAATGGTATCTACTGGTTGCTGCTTTACCTCTACAAGTTTCCTCGGTCGCTGTACATGTTCCGGTACAAGACCTCCATTTATTTGTTTCTGGCGGCTTTTATCTGCGCTGCAACAACGGCCTATGTGGCCTACCGGCAGGAAATGCGCAAGCAACTGGTACAGAAACAGGCGTTTGGGCGACGATTACTGGCCGAAAACGATGAGTTTGGCGAGTTTTTGATGAGTAAGGCGCAGGAATCGATTGCGGGCGATGTGAACATTGCTCAGGCCTTCCGGAACGATACACTGAAACTCAAGCGGGAGGTTATCCAGAAACGAGTAAAAACGGTGCACCTCGACAAATACCTGGACAAGTACGATACCGATGTAATTTCGTTCGAGGCTGCCGGACTGCCGCTCGATCACGTGCCCAACGCACCGGCCTTCTCAACGCTGGCCAATCGCTACAGAAAACCCAGTTACCGCACGGCCTACCCGGGTGTGTACCTACTCAACGAAGCCACTCCGCGTTCGTTTAAACAGTACGTCTGCTTCATACCCGTGCGGGAGTTGCGGGCCGACTCACTGGGCACGGCCGATACGCTGGGCTATGTAGTGCTCGACTTCCGGCTACGCAGCGAGCAGCCGGAGAACGTATATCCCGAGCAACTGGTCGACACCAAATTCATTCAGCTGCCCGACGTACAGGAATACAGCTACGCTATTTACAGCGGACCAGGGCCGGGCGGAAAACCGCTGCCCCGCCTGCTCTACAGCGCGGGTAGCTACAACTACGAACGGCGCATGCCGCACACGATGCTCACCGACCGGGCGCTGTTCGAAACGGGAGTTATGGTCAACGGCGATCAGCACGTGGGGCTGTGGGGAAAAGATGGCCGGCTGGTCGTAGTCTCGGCGGCCGGGTATCCCTTTCGCAATGTGTTCGCCAATTTCTCCTTCCTCTACCTGCTGCTGGTACTGACGGTGATCGTGGTAATATTGCTCTATGCGCTGCATTATCGGCGGTCGCGGTTCAGCATTAATTACTCAACCCGGATTCAGATTCTGTTGAACATGGCATTTTTCCTGCCCTTGTTGCTGGTTATTCTGATCGTCCTGACGGTGATCAGCTCCAACTACATCACCAACCAGGAGAAGAGCTACATTGCTAACACGCGTAACATTGCCGCCAACTTTCTGACCTACCTCGACGAGGAGCAAAGCAAACGGCGCAGCAAGGCGTCGATGGAGGAGGAACTGGGCAAAGTGGCCCGCGATGCCGATATCGACATCAACCTTTACGACACAAAAGGAGAACTCTATAGCTCGACCCGACCCCTGACGTACGAAAGCGGGTATCTGTCCAAACGAATCAATCCGGAAGCGTATATTCACCTGATCGAGGATAAGGAAAACCAGATTCTGCTCAACGAGTCGCTGGGCAGCAAGCAGTACAGTACCGCTTACGCCAGCATCAAATCATACGACGGGCGGCTGCTGGGGGTTATCGGTGTGCCTTACTTCTACGCCCGCCCCGAACTCGATAAGCAGATTATCGAGGTAATTTCGTCGGCGCTGATCGTCTTTACCATTCTGTTCCTGCTGTTTCTGATTCTATCTTATTTCGCGTCGACGCTGCTCACCAAGCCGCTGAAACTGCTGACCCAGAAGATCAGCAAAACAAACCTCAACCAGACCAACGACCCGCTGCCCTGGCGCTCCGACGACGAGATTGGGGTGCTTATCCGCGAATACAACCGGATGCTGGTGAAACTGGAGGAAAGTAAGCTGGCGCTGGCGCAGAACGAAAAACAATCGGCCTGGCAGGAGATGGCCAAGCAGGTCGCCCATGAGATCAAAAACCCGCTGACGCCCATGAAGCTGACCCTGCAGCATCTGCAGCGGACGCTGCCCGGCATGCAGCCGGCCACTCCCACCAGCCGTCCGGTAAACGATGCCACAACGCGCCGGGTCATGCAGCGCACCTTCGATTCACTGCTCGATCAGATCGACAACCTGAGTGATATTGCGACCTCGTTTTCCGATTTTGCCAAGATGCCCCTGCCCAAAAACGAAATATTCGAGATCACGGGGGTGATTAACAAAGCGGCCGACCTATACTCCGACGACCAGCGTATCAGTCTGCGCCGGCAGATTGCTACGGGACCGCTGATGGTTATTGGCGACCGCCAGCTGATCGGGCGTATCCTGACCAACCTGCTCATAAACGCCATTCAGTCGGTACCGGCCGATCGGAAGCCCGTGCTCGATCTGCGCGTATTTCAGCAGGACGAAACCGTACGAGTCGAAATTCACGATAATGGGGCCGGCATTCCCGAAGCGATTCAGTCGAAGGTATTTCTGCCGAATTTCAGTACCAAGCGGGGCGGTTCGGGCCTTGGGCTGGCCATTGCCAAACGGGGGGTCGAGCACGCCGGCGGCAACATCTGGTTCGAAACAAGCGAAGGCGTGGGCACATCCTTCTTCCTGTCGCTGCCCATGGCCGACGTAAACGCGACGGTATTGCGCCCCATGTCTACCACCCCCTAAACGAAAAGCGCCGGCTCTGTGGAGAACCGGCGCCGTATGGAGACTTGGTACTATTTGCGTTCGAGAACAGACGACTGGGTCGTCTGATGCTGATCTTCGTCGATCGTTACATGTTTCCAGTTCTCACCCGACCGGATGCGGTTGAGTTGAGTGTGCGTAATGCCAAACTGCTTGGCAATCATCTTGAGCCGGTTCTTATCGTTTCGCAGTAGCTTCTTGATTATTTTAACCTTGCTCTCAGTTAGCTTGTAATTGCTGGTCTGGCGAACAACAGGCCGGTTTTTCAGATTCGGATTTTCCCGGTTGTGGGCAATCATCTCCTCCTTCGTAACCCACTTCAAATTCTGATAGTAATTGTTCAGCTTGTCGAAATCGAGGTGTATAACGTACGTCTGATCGGACTTTTCCCGCTGCACAAAATTTTCGGCAACCAGCTTATGCACATACCGGTTGAGCGTTTTGCCCTGCGAACGGATGTTGAGCGACCGATAGCCCTGAATAACGGAGCCTTTGATTAAAATGCTCTCGACAGGAGAGTTCACATCGGTTGATCTGTTGCGTTTGTTGGTTTGAAAACTGCGCAGTCGGCCATAATTGGACACCTCATAGTGGGGGGGATTTTCGATGTCGCTGAAAACGATGGAAACCCACTTCTCATTCCAGAAATTCTGGATCTTCTTGTCGTTCATCGTTGAGTCTGCCGTGATCGGCGGCTAATACAGTTGATATATTTCTATCCGTAGGCGTAGATACAATTTGTTTAACAAGACACTAACAGATAAGTACGTAAATAGTTGATGAATTTGTTTAGAATCTTACTAAGTAAGTGCCTATTTTTTCAGAAATGCTGAAAACGAGGCAGATATCTGTATGTACGTCATTTCTTGTCCGATGGGCTCCATATACTAGCCAGAGATTTTGTTTAGGTAAATATAAACAGTATTAAAGCCGTTTGGGCAGGTTCAGAACTACATGGCCTACGCGGTCGTTATATGACATAAAGATCACTTAAAGCTGAGAAGAGCTAATCACGCGCGACGATATGGCTGCTAAGCATGGAAAAACCATGGTGGTTGGTGCCACCGAAAACACGAGCCGGTATGCTAACCGGGCTACGCATAGTTTGCTTCGCCATGGGCATCAGGTTGCCCTGATTGGGTTGCGGGCCGGTTCTGTCGATGGGCAGCCTATCCAGACCGGGCAACCTGACCTGACGGATATCGATACCGTAACGCTGTATATTGGTCCGCAGAACCAACCCGGTTTGTACGAATACATCAAAAAACTGAAGCCACGCCGGGTCATTTTCAACCCCGGAACGGAGAATCCCGTGTTTGAGCGGGATCTGGCGCAGGCAGGGATCGAACCCATCGAGGCCTGTACCCTGGTAATGCTGGCTACCGGCAGTTACTAAGCCGTATTAATCTCCTGAAACCCGCAAGGCCCCGCAAGTCATGACTTGCGGGGCCTTGCGGTCTTGTAGCAGGCTGGTCCGTTACCAGCGGATCAGGGCCGAAGCCCAGGTAAAACCGCTGCCAAAGGCAGCCAGGCAGATCAGGTTACCCGGCTGTACCAGTCCCTGCTCATACGCTTCAGTCAGCGCGATGGGAATAGAGGCTGCCGTGGTGTTCCCGTAGCGCTGAATGTTGTTGAACACCTTGGCTTCGGGAAGACCCATCTGCTGCCGGACGTATTCCGAAATGCGGATGTTGGCCTGGTGAGGCACCAGTAGATCGATGTCGGTGGCGGCTACGCCATTGGCGGTCAGGCTTTCGTTGATTACTTCCATGAAGCGCACCACAGCGTGTTTGAAGACCGTGTTGCCATTCATAACCACGCTGCTGCCGGGCGATGCGGCTGTGTCGGCATTGATAAAATGATCTTCGCGGCTGCTGCCCGGGTCGCGCAGGTACAGTTCTTCGGCAAAGCGACCATCGGCGTGCAGGTGCGTCGACAGAATACGGTGTGCCGGATCAGTCGTGGCCTGTACCACGGCCGCTCCGGCGCCGTCGCCGAAGATAACGGCTACGTTCCGGCCTTCGGTGGTCTTGTCCATCAGGGTCGACTGAATTTCGGAACCAACCACGAGAGCAGTCTTGTACATGCCCGACTTGATGAACTGATCGGCAATGGAGAGCGCATACACGAAGCCCGAACATTGCTGCCGCACGTCGATCACGGCAACGCCCTCCAGACCCAGTTCGCGCTGCATCAGAAAGGCCGAACCCGGAAAGTAATAATCGGGCGACAGCGTGGCATACACGATCAGGTCGACCTCGGTGGCGGCAATACCCGCCCGGTCGAGGGCCATGCGCGACGCAGCCGTAGCCATGCTCGCGTTGGTGTCTTTACCGTAGGTGAAAAACCGCCGTTCTTTAATACCGGTCCGCTCCTGAATCCAGGCGTCGGAGGTTTCCATATACTGGGTCAGGTCGTCGTTCGTAACCACGTTGTCGGGTACGTAGAAACCCAGCCCTTTTATCTGCGCGTATATCGTGCTCATCTGTCGATTTAACTAGTCGGCAAAGGTACGAAATCGCTCAGGCTTCTGAAACCCACGGTTGGGGGCTAGGCCTGGTGCAGTTCGAAGCTGTACTCTTCCATGATCAGGTTGGCCAGCAACTGACGGCAGGCTGCATCGACCGTTTCGCGGGCGGCCTCCTCGGTTTGGGCCTCGACTTCGAGCCGCACGTGTTTGCCAATCCGGACGTTATCGATGCTGTCCATCTGCAGGTTGTGCAACCCCAGCTTAACGGCTTTACCCTGTGGATCCAGAATTTCGGCGCGGGTCATGATGTCGATTTCAGCGATGTATTTCATGTGTAACGAGTAAATGAAACGGATGAAAACCTGATGACAAACCGATTTGGGGTCAGCAACGACACCGATACCGGGTTTATGCCTTCACGCTTCCGCCCTTTGTAAAAAGTGAAACAAAAATATAGAGTACGATAATGAGGGGTATAGCGGCAAACTGCAGTCCGATCAGCAGGAGCAGCGAAGCAATCAGAAACAGGAATCGGGTTTGGTTATCGGCCCATCGGAACGATTTGAATTTAAGGGCAAACAGAGGAATTTCCGATACCATCATAAAGGCGAAGGCTACCATCATACCCAGCGCGATATCGTTTTTCCAGAGCCCGTCGAACTGGGGCTGGTAGCGGGCCATGAGCGGAAAGGCGGCAATTACCATCGTAAAAGCCGGCACGGGCAGGCCAATAAACTGTTCTGACTGCCGGGTGTCGATGTTGAAGTTGGCGAGCCGGAGCGCAGCCAGCACCGCAATCAGAAACGCACCGTACGAAATAACGCCCAGCCCCTGAAACCAGCAGAGCTGAAAAACAATCGTTGCCGGCAGGGCGCCAAACGTAACCACATCGGCCAGCGAGTCGAGTTCTTTGCCGAAGGGTCCCGACACATGTACCAGCCGCGCTACAAAGCCATCGCCAAAATCGAGCACGGCGGCCAGCAAAATAAGCCAGGCGGCCGTGTCGAGGTAACCCCGCATGGCCATGACCATACCGATACAGCCGCAGAGCAGGTTGCCACAGGTCATGGCGTTGGGCAGGTGACGAAGCAGTTTCATGCGCGAACGAAGGGGTTAGTGCGTTTTTCCTGCCCGATGGTAGTCGGCTCGTTGTGGCCGGGATACACCACGTAATCGTCGGGCAGGGTGTACAGCTGCGTCCGGATACTGTTAAAGAGCGTGGCCTGGTCGCCGAACGGCAGGTCGGTACGGCCAACGCTACCCTTAAACAGCACATCGCCCCCCACAACGTACCGATCGGCGTGGTTGATGAACGCCACATGGCCCGGTGCATGCCCCGGCACAAAAACGATATCGAATACCTGATTGCCAACCCGGAAGGTGTCGCCCTCGTGCAACGGCGCATCAATCGAAGAGGGCTCGTAGGCCCGCAGCCCGTAGAGCTGGCAACGCGACGCCACATCGTCGAATATGACCTGGTCGAGCGGATGCAGGTAGGCTTTTACGCCGTATTTCCGTTTGAGGTAGGCCAGTCCGAACACATGGTCGAGGTGGGCGTGGGTGAGCAGGACAGCCGTTACCGTGAGCTGGTGGCTATCGATAAACTGGCTCAGGGCTTCTTTCTCGGCCTGCTCGTAACAACCCGGATCGATAATAACCGCGTCGCGGGTCGTATCGTCGGCAATGACATAGGTGTTTTCGAGGAACGGGGAAAACTCAAAGGCTTGAATCATACGGCGCCCGAACGATGGGGTTCGGTTTCGGGAGATACACGGGATGGCCAGACCGGCTGGTTCGGCCTACAAAAGTAGAAACACGGTTGGTTTTTTACGCAAGTCGGGCACGTTCGATTTCCACTCGCGCACGGTCATGGTTTTCACAAAGGCGTCGGGCGCGGTCAGGTTACAGGCCACACTCAGACGCGTATTGGGCTGGCAGTTGGCCAGCACATCGGCAAAGAGCGCATCGTTGCGGTAGGGGGTCTCCATAAAAATCTGGGTTTGCTGCCGCGTCTGCGCTTCTTTTTCCAGAAACCGGATGGCCCGGGCCCGGTCCTGCCGGTCGATCGGGATATAGCCGTGAAATACGAAGGACTGGCCGCTCATGCCCGAAGCCATCAGCGCCAGCAAAATCGACGAGGGCCCCACGAGCGGCTCGACACGCCAGTTGAGCGTGTGGGCAAAACCAACCAATACGGAGCCGGGGTCGGCCACGCCGGGGCAACCCGCTTCCGACAGCACGCCCGCGTTGCGCTTCCGCTCCATAAGCTCCTGAATCTGCCGCCGGGTTTCGGCGGGGGGGGTGTCTTTGGTCAGTTCAAAAAAGGTTGTTTCGTCGATAACCCGGCTTGTTTTAAGGCCGCTGATGAAGCGCCGGGCCGAGCGAACATTCTCCACGAAGTAAGCATCGGTTTGTTCGATCACCTCGCGGATGCGGGGTGGCAGCACCAGGCTTTCGGTATCGTCGGCCAGCAGTGTGGGTATCAGAAAGAGGGTTGGCATTGGTAATTCGGAAATAAAATACGGGGTAGGGGAGAGGCTGTCAGCCGCAGGGTGAGGGCTAGGCCCGTACAAAGCGCATCAGCACTTCAATAAATTCGTCGGGTTTTTCGGCTTGTACCCAGTGGCCGGCGCCTGCAATCGTTTCGATGGTAGCATGCGGGAAAATCTGGTGGATCCGCGTGAAATCCTCATCGGTGATGTAGGGCGACAGACCACCCCGGATAAACAGGGTTGGCGTTTCAACAATGTGGGCATTGGTCAGTTCTTCGCCAATGCCGTGCAGCTCGCGCTCAATAACGGGGAGGTTGAGCCGCCAGGCAAACTGGCCCTGCTCATTACGATACAGATTTTTCAGCAGGAACTGCCGCACCGGAATCGATGGTTCGAAGCGGCTCAGCAGGGCATCGGCATCGTTGCGACTCTTCAGCGCTGCCAGATCAATCGTTTTCAGCCCCCGAATCAGCTCGGCATGGTGAATGGGATAAAACCTAGGGGCAATATCGACAACAACCAGCTTGCTGAACGTACCAGGGTACAGCATGGCGTACTGCATCACCGCTTTGCCCCCCATCGAATGGCCGATCAGAATGGGGTTGTCGAGTTTCTGGTCTACCAGAAAGGTATGCAGATCACTGGCCATGCCCGCGTAGTCGTGCTCCTCGTGTCGGGGCGACTGCCCATGGTTACGCTGGTCGAGGGCAAATACCCGGTAGCCAAGCCCGGCAATGGTTTTGCTGTGCGTAAGCCAGTTGTCGGACGAACCAAACAGCCCGTGCAGGATAACGATGGCCGGCCCTGAATCGCCGACCTGGCGAAAAAACAAATTCATGCAGAAACAGAAATAGGTCAGCTAAAAAAATGGGCGGGGTATCGGTCCGCCGGGAAAATCAGTGCACGTACACGACCCGATCGCGGGGAGGCACCAGCTCGCCGAACGACGTCAGTGAGAAACCCTGCTCGGTGGCAACCCGCTCAAACTCGTCTGTCTGGTCGGGCGTAACCGCAATAAGCAGTCCCCCCGAGGTTTGGGGGTCGGCCAATACGTAACGTTGCGTTTCGGTGAGGTCGCTGATCTTGTGGCCATAGCTGGCCCAGTTACGACCCGTACCGCCCGGGAAGCTTTGCTGCGCCAGGTATTCATCGACAACAGGCAGCTTCGGTACGGCTGCGTAGTCGATCACCGCGCTCAGCCCCGATCCTTCAGCCATCTCGGTCAGGTGGCCCAGCAGCCCGAATCCGGTGACGTCGGTCAGGGCCTTCACGTAGGGTAGTTTGCCCAGCACCGCCCCGAACCGGTTGAGCTGCGCCATCTGCGTTGGGGCCAATTGGGCGTGTTCGAGCTTTAAAATGCCCTTTTTCTGCGCGGTGGTCAGAATACCGACGCCCAGGGGCTTGGTCAGGTAGAGCCGGCAGCCGGCGGTTGCCGTGTTGTTTTGCTTGAGGTGATCAATGCGTACCCGACCCGTCACGGCCAGGCCAAATATGGGTTCGGGCGAGTCGATGCTGTGCCCGCCGGCCAGCGGGATACCGGCCTCCCGGCAAATGGCGCGGGCTCCTTCGAGCACTTCACCTGCCACCTCGGGCGGGAGTTTATCGATAGGCCAGCCCAGAATGGCAATGGCCAGAATGGGTTCGCCCCCCATGGCATAGATATCGCTGATGGCGTTGGCCGAGGCAATACGCCCGAAGTCGAAAGCATCGTCGACAATGGGCATAAAGAAATCGGTGGTGCTGATGATGGCTTCGCCGTTGCCCAGGTCGAGCACGGCGGCATCATCGCGGGAGTCGTTGCCAACCAGCAGGCCCGGAAACTGCGGCTGATCGGCGGGTTGCTGCCGGCCGGCGGTGCGGTTATGCAGGATTTTATCGAGGATCTGGGGGGCTATTTTGCAGCCGCAGCCAGCCCCGTGGCTATACTGCGTCAGTTTGATGGAGGGCGTTTCGGAGGTTGTCATAACAAGACAAAGCAATTAAAAAAGGGGTTGACCGGCCGGGCGGTCTGTAAAGTACACCCAGACCCGGGTAATGGTTCGGGATTGGGCGTGGAGAGGCTGATTGTATGAATACTTAACAAAAAGATAACAAACGAAATTGAACGGAATGTAGGTGCTTTTGTCCTATTCCGCGTCATTGGGAAACGGAGCTTGTCCGATAGTACTTTTTTAAGATTTCGGGTTTTGATGCCGCCAAAATTTTGTGGCATCTTTGCGGCCTGAATGCAAACTACCTAACCGTATAAGCGTCTTCGCATTACAAACTAAATCAATTACATCTATGTCTAAACAACTACTGCGTTTTCGGGCGGCTTTTGTGCTGGTCGGCAGTATGCTTTTGGCGGTGCTCGGTGGGAGCGTTGCCGTGGCACAGGTAACTTCATCGGCTATCAGTGGCTTCGTTACTGACGCAAATGGTGGGGCATTGCCAGGTGCGACCGTGGTGGCTGTTCACCAGCCGTCGGGCAGCCGGTATGGAACCGTTACCAACGGCTCTGGGCTATACAACATGCCCAATGTTCGGGTAGGTGGTCCCTACATCATTGTGGTTACGTTTGTTGGCTTCAAAGAGCAGAAGCAGGAAAATGTGTTTGCCAGCCTGGGTACTACTGCCAACGCCAATTTCAAACTTACCGAAGAAGGCACGAGTCTGAACGAAGTTGTTGTGTCGGGGAATCGGAGCGATATTTTCAGTTCAGAACGTACCGGGGCAGCCAGCTCGTTTGGTCGTGAAGCTATTAATACCACTCCAACCATCGGACGTACGCTGAACGACATTACGAAGTATAACCCGTATGGCAATGGTCAGTCGTTTGCTGGTCAGGACAGCCGTTTCAACAACATCACGATTGACGGTGCCGTATTCAACAACGGCTTCGGTCTTGGCGGATCTGCTCAGGCTGGTGGCCGTACAGGCACGACGGCTGTATCGCTCGACGCGCTCGATCAGGTACAGGTCAACGTAGCTCCCTTTGATGTACGCCAGTCTGGCTTCACCGGTGCCGGCATCAACGCCGTAACGCGTTCGGGCACCAACGATGTGTCGGGTTCGGCATACTACCTGTTCCGCAACAACAGTCTGGTGGGTAAGGATGTGAATGGAACGAAGATTTCGCCAGCACCGAATGTCGATGAGAAGACCTACGGTTTCCGGATTGGTGGTCCAATCATCAAGAACAAGCTGTTCTACTTTGCCAACTTTGAACGGTTTGAAAGCAGCACGCCGGCGCTCACCTGGGGACTGACCCGGCCCGGTGCCACGGGCAACGTGTCGCGCGTGACCGAAACGGACATGCAGGACCTCAACCAGTTTATGGTCACAAATTTTGGCCGTAGCCTGGGCGCTTTCGACGGTTTCAATAACGAAGTGAAAAGTACGAAAGGCCTGGTTCGCTTCGATTACAACATTAACGACAACAACAAACTGTCGGTACGCTACTCGCACCACGATTCGCAGTCGGGCTCGATTATCAGCAATAGCAACAGTAGTAACACGGCTGGTAATGGTAACCGGACCAACAGTTCGCTGGCCCTGTCGCCTGAAAACTCGGGTTATCTGATTGCCGACAACACCCGCTCGATTGCGGCTGAGCTGACGTCGAACTTTGGCAGCAAGTACGCTAACGATCTGGTTGTAACGTACAACAAACAGATTGAAGACCGTACGTACAAGACGGGTGTCTTCCCAACGATCGATATTCTGAAAGACGGAAGTACCTATACATCGATCGGTTTCGATCCGTTTACGCCAAACAACAAGCTGAACTATTCGACGATGAACATCACGGATAACTTCAGCATCTTCGCTGGCAAACATACGCTTACGCTGGGCGCTGTGTACGAACACTTCACCTCAAACAACGTTTTCTTCCCTTCGTCGAACGGTGTGTATGTGTACAACTCGATCGCCGATTTCAAAACAGCGGCTCTGGCGTCGATTGCCAATCCGAACAGTACCACGTCGCCCGTAACGGTAGCCCGTTACAACCTGCGTTACTCATTGCTGCCCGGTGGTGTTGAGCCCCTGCAGACACTGAAGCGTAACCTGTTCAGCGCTTATGTGCAGGACGAATTCCAGGTTAACCAGAATTTCAAACTGACCTACGGTATCCGGGGTGATGTATTTGCCTACGATAACTCAACGGCTGCCGACTTCAACAACCCGGTAGTGGCCAATCTGACGTTCCGTGACGAGAACGGCAACCCGTACTCGGTTTCGACGGGTGCTTTCCCGAAGGCGCGCCTGCTGCTATCGCCCCGCGTTGGTTTCAACTGGGACGTGAACGGCAACAAGAGCACGCAGGTCCGTGGTGGTAGTGGCTTGTTTGTGTCGCGTATCCCGGAAGTACTGGTGTCGAACCAGCTTGGTAACAACGGGGTAAACACGGCGGTTATCAACGTAACCAACACAACGGCTTACCCCTTCACAACGGATCCATCGCGGTTTGTACCCACCACGACGACCGACATCACCCGGCTCAATCCGTATGTAATCAACGCATCGGACGCTAACCTGAAGTACCCTCAGATCTGGAAAACCAACATCGCTGTTGATCAGCGGCTGCCTTTAGGTCTGGTGGCTACGGTTGAGTTTATTTACAACAAAACGCTCAACGGTCTGCGGTATATTGATGCCAACCTGAAAGCGCCGGATCGTACGTTTGCTGGTCCTGACAATCGCCCCCGCTTCCCGGCTTCGGGTGTAACCAGCACGGGTTCGGGTGCCGCCAACACGGTTGCCGTGGCGCGTTTCTACAACCCCGCTATCTCGAACGTGTTTGTGCTGAAAAACACCAACCAGGGCAACTCTTACATCGCAACGGTGAAACTGGAGAAACCCTCGACCCGTGGCTTCGGCGGATTTGTGTCGTACACCTACGGCGAAGCGCGTGATATTGCCTTCGTAGGTAGCACCGTACAGGCTAACGTACCAACGGTTATTGGTCAGAACTACCTGCCGCTGACGTACTCGGATAATGACCTGCGTCACCGGATCGTTGGCCTGGTTAACTACCGTCTGAACTACGGCGGCCGCTTCGGTGGATCGACCACGTTCACACTTGGTGGTCAGGCAACCAGCGGTAGCAAAATCTCGTACACGCTTAACCAGGATCTGAACGGCGACGGTCAGACGTCGAACGACCTGATCTACGTTCCCCGCAACGCTTCGGAACTGACGTTCTCGCCCCTGCCCGTTGGCAGCGGTTCTACGGCCCGCGTTTACACGGCTGCTGAACAGCAGGCTGCTTTCGACGCCTATATCAATGGTAACGATTACCTGAGCACCCGGCGTGGCCAGTATGCCGAGCGGAACGGTGGTTTCTTCCCCTGGCTGACCCGTTTCGACTTCACGATCATCCAGGAGTTCTACGTTTCGGTAGGTGCCAAAGGCAAACGTAACACGATTCAGCTGCGTGCAGATATGCTCAACGTAGGCAACTTCATCAACAACAAATGGGGTGTTGGTAATGTGTCGACGACGTTTAACCCACTTGCTCTGGCAAGCGTAAGTGCAGATGGTACGCCGGCTTACCGGATGGCTACGCAGGTTGTAGATGGTCAGACCATTCTGCTGCGCGATTCATTCCAGAAAAGTGTAACGGTTAATGATGCATGGCAGGCTCAGCTGGGTCTTCGTTACATCTTCAACTAAGCCACAGTTGGCGCAACGCCAACTACAAAAAAGCCCGGTCGTCACTGACCGGGCTTTTCTGTGTTTAGGCTAATAAGCTGTGATACCTATGTTTTTGGCTTGAGGGCATCGGTACCCGCCTGATAGCCCTGTACGATCATACGGCCAATGTCGTCGGAGGTAAACTTCATCAGGTTGAGCGAGAGGGGTTCGGTGGGGCGGATAATAGTCATCTGCAGATGACGCCCGTGCAGCTGTTCACGCTCGGCATAGCGCTCGGCCCAGGCAATGTCGTTGTTGACCAGCTGGTTGACCGTAATGTCTTTGACACGGTCCATCAGGTTCAGGATGTTGCGGTAGTTGAACTTCTCATTGTAGATTTTCCGGGCATGGCAGGCCACGCAGGCAATGTCGGTGGCACCGTCTTCGATGGCCACGCGCAGGGGCGCTACCTCGCGCAGACCGCCATCGAGAAAAGCCCGGCGGTGGTCGCCCCCGATCTGTACCGCCGGCATCAGAAAGGGTAATGAACTGCTGGCAAAGATATAGTCGAGAAAGTGCGGGTCGGCGGCATCGGCGTAGCGCATGTCGCCCTCGATGATGTCGACCGCCCCGACCTTGATACCAACAGGGCCGTTTTTAAGGGCTTCGAGGTCGATGCTGCGCCGGATCAGATTCTGGATGGGCGAGTTGTCGAGCAAGCCATCGAACCGGCTCATCAGCGTATTGTAGCCCATCCGGAAGCGAGAGCGGATGACAGCTACATCGTCGGGGCGGGTAATGTTGCGTATCCAGAACTCGATCAGGTATTTACCCACTTTTACCCAGTCGACTGTGCCGGTTTCGGCCTGCTGACGGGCGGCTTCATTAGCCAGAAACGTAGCATTGAGACTCCCTACCGAAATGCCGTAGAGGTTGTCGGGCCTGAAACCGCTCTCGAACAGCGCCATCACGGCGCCCACCTGAAAGGCACCTTTTAATGAACCACCACCCAGCACAAGCGCTTTTACCGGTGGGCGTGACTCGGGTGGAACAGCCGATGAACGAGGAGACGGTGGAGTTGGGTTACTGATCATGAGCAGGAACGAGGGTCTCGGTAGTGAAGCGGTAAGATTGGCGTTTTCGGTCAATAAACAAAGGAAAAGCAGGGCCCGGCCTAACAGGCTCATTCCCTCCGATTTGGTTCGGGTTGACCGGGGTCTGCGCATTCCTTGCTATACTTGCCGTAAATTAGTAACCCGCGGCCGGCAACTCCAGCAGACGCCCATCGCCCGCCACTGAATAACACTGAAAAATGTCTCTTACTGTCGCCGATATTCAGGCTCCGATTGCTGCCGAAATGAGCTTGTTCGAGCAGAAATTCCGGGGTCAAATGAAAAGCGACGTTCGGCTGCTCGACCACATCATGAGTTACATCGTGAAGCGGAAAGGCAAGCAGATACGCCCCATGTTTGTTTTTCTGATGGCGGGCGTTTGTGGAACCATCACCGAATCGACCTACCGCGGAGCGTCACTGATCGAGTTGCTGCATACGGCTACGCTCGTCCACGACGACGTTGTCGACGACTCTGACTACCGGCGCGGCTTCTTCTCCATCAATGCGCTCTGGAAGAATAAAATCGCCGTACTGGTGGGCGATTACCTGCTCTCGCGCGGACTCCTGCTCTCGATCGATAACGGCGATTTCGACTTGCTGCAACTGGTCTCGACGGCTGTGCGTGAAATCAGCGAGGGGGAGCTGCTGCAGATCGAAAAAGCCCGTCGGCTCGACATAAACGAAGCGGTTTATTACGAAATTATCCGGCAGAAAACGGCTTCGCTGATCGCGGCCTGCTGCGCCGTCGGCGCGCGCTCGGTCGGTGTGTCGAGCGAGCAGATCGAACAGGCCCGGCTTTTCGGTGAGAAAGTAGGCATTGCTTTCCAGATCAAAGACGACCTGTTCGACTACGGTACGGCTGAAGTTGGCAAACCACTGGGCATCGACATCAAGGAAAAGAAAATGACGCTGCCGCTGATTTATGCACTCAACAAGGCTGGGTTCCTGGAGAAACGCCGGATTATTAATCTGGTGAAAAACGAAAGCGAAAACCCGCGCAAAGTGGCCGAGGTAATCGAGTTTGTGAAGCAGTCGGGCGGTATCGAGTATGCCACCCAGGCCATGAATCAGTACGTAGCCGATGCCCAGACGCTGCTCAATGCCTTTCCCGATTCGCGCTACCGGCAGTCGCTGCATCAGCTGGTGCAGTACACCATCGAGCGCAGCAAATAAGCCAGATCGGGGCGTCAACAACCCGCAGGTGCTGCCGGGTCAATGCGGTGGGCGCGTATCTTTGCCGCCAGTACGGTTATCAACCACCCTCGTTCATGCGTTTACTCACGTTTGCTCTGGCAGCGGTATGCCTCACCGCCCCGTCGTTTGCCCAATCCCGCCGGTCGGCCAATGCGCCCCGCCCCTCGGCTCCGCCCACCGAAGTTGCCACGATAGCACCCATCGCCGGGGTTACCCATCCAAAACTCGTGGTTGGTATCGTGGTCGATCAGATGCGGTACGACTACCTGTACCGCTATTATAACCGCTACGGCCAGGGGGGCTTCCGCCGGCTGATGGATGGTGGCTTTAACGCCCGTAACAACCATTATCATTACGCAGCAACCTATACCGGTCCCGGCCACGCGGCAATCTATACCGGTTCGGCCCCGGCTATCAACGGTATTGTCGGCAACGATTTCTACGAACGGAATATCGGCCGGATGCTCTACTGTGCTGAAGATACGACCGTCAGTACGGTTGGGAATACGGGATCGGCCGGGAGGATGTCGCCCCGCAATCTGCTCGTGACAACCATAGGCGACCAGCTTAAACTGGCTACCGACGGGCGTGCCAAAGTCATTGGCATTGCGCTGAAAGACCGGGGGGCTATCCTGCCGGCTGGCCACGCGGCCGATGGCGCTTTCTGGTTCGATTCGAAAGACGGTAACTTTATTTCGAGCACGTTCTACGGTACGCAGCTGCCGGCCTGGGTGCAGTCCTTCAACGCTCAGAAACTGCCCGAACAGTATATTCAGCGCAAGTGGGAACTGTCTATGCCCGCTGCGACCTACGCCGAAAGCACCAGCGACGATAAGCCTTATGAGTCGATGATGCCGGGCGAAACCAAGCCGGTTTTTCCGCACGAATTTGTGGTGCAGACGGGGAGCCCCAAGTACGAGGTGTTGCGGACCAGCCCCTACGGCGATGAGTTGACGAAAGCATTTGCCCTGGCCGCGCTGAAAGGTGAGCAACTGGGTCAGCACGACGTAACCGATATGCTCTGCGTAAGCTTTTCATCGCCGGATTATATCGGTCACGCCTTTGGTACTCACGCCGTCGAAACGGAAGACAACTACCTGCGGCTCGATAAGCAGCTGACCGAACTGTTTGCAGAACTCGACAAGACGGTGGGGAAAGGGCAATGGACTGCCTTTCTGTCGGCCGACCACGGTGCTGCCGATTCGCCGGGCTTTCTGCAGGAATACCGCATTCCGGCGGGCGTACGCGGCTATGGTGAAGTTGGCGATGCGGTGAAAGCCACCCTTGAAAAAGCCTATGGACCCGGTAAGTGGATGCTCACTTATTTCAATCAGGAAATATACCTCAACCACGCGCTGCTGGCCGAGAAAAAGATTCCGATGACGCAGGTGTACGAAGTGCTGAGTCCGGTCGTGCTGGGTCTGAAAGGTGTCTCAAACCTGATTAATCTGCATAACTTGGGCGCCGAGGCCATTCCTGAACTGCAACTCAATATGTTCCGGAACGTGTATTACCCCAACCGCAGTGGCGATTTTTATGTATTGCAGCAGCCCAGCTGGATTGAGGGCCGCAACCGGGGCACAACCCACGGTACAACCTATGCCTACGACACGCACGTTCCCTTTCTGCTCTACGGCTGGGGCGTGAAACCCGGTCAGACCCTGCGCCGGACCCACATTCACGATATTGCGCCCACCATTACGGCGCTGCTTGGCATTCTGGAGCCCAGTGGCAACATCGGCACGCCCGTTGGCGAAGCGCTCAGGTAATTGAGTGGTTTCTGATTGAGTGGTTGTGTGTATATAAACATCAGTCACTCAATCACAGAGTACATATTCACTCATTGAGCCAGAAACACCACTTCCTTGAACCCAAACAGGCGCGTAGTGCCCTGATGATCGATAGCTAGACGACCCATTTCGTCGACGCCCGTTATCGTGCCGTAAAAAGGCTTGCCGTCTGCTTCGAACAGGTGTTCTTCGCCAAACCGGTACAGGGTTTGCAGATAATCGGTACGCAGGCTGTCCCGCTGTCCGGAACGGAGTTGCAGGTAGCGGGCTTCCAGTTTTTCGCAGAGTTGGCTCAGTAAGCCCGGCAGGTTATAGCCATCGGGGAGGGGGGCCTGCTGCTGGAGCGATGTAGCGGTGGTGTAGCCAAATGCCATCTGGTTGATATTGAGTCCCATACCCACGATCGACCAGGCAATCTGCTGCCCCTGCAGTGTATTTTCGATTAGGATACCGCCCATCTTCTGCGTATCGACATAAACGTCGTTAGGCCACTTTACCCGTAAGAGGGGCGCCACATCGCCTAGCAGGGGGCGGAGCGTATCGTGTATGCCGAGCGATACGGCCATATTCAGCCAGAACTGCTCTGAGGCCCGAAGAAAGGAAGGCCTAAGTACCAGCGAACACGTCAGATTCTGGGCCGGCTGCGCTTCCCACACGTTGCCCCGCTGGCCGCGCCCTGCCGTTTGCTGATCCGTAATGATCACTAAACCCTCGGCTGCGTCGTCGCGGGCAATCAAATTGGCCGCTTCATCGTTGGTAGACTGACAGCTTGGCAGGTAATAGGTTATTTGTCCGGCGAAAAGCGTTTTGGGATAGATTTTGTACAAAACTTTGTTTAGATTAGTAAGCGATGAGCCGAACCATGGTGCAGCAGGCCCGACCAGTCCTGATCGGTACTGTACCCGCTGAGTGGCCCGTTGTGCAATGTTAAACCGAAAGCATGAGAATTAAGCCAAATAGTGAGTTTACCCCCGAGCAGATGCGTGACTTCGTCGTACGCGGTATGCAGGAGAAAAAAGGGCAGGACATCGTTGTGATGGACCTGCGCAAAGTAAAAAATGCGATCTGCGATTTTTTTGTGCTCTGTTCAGGCACATCTGATACTCAGATCGATGCCATCTCGACGTCAGTTGAGGAGGAAGTGTACAAGCTAAGCAAGCAGGACCCCTGGCATAAAGAAGGAAAGCTCAACCGGGAGTGGATTCTGCTCGACTATGTCGATGTAGTGGCCCACGTTTTCAAGAAAGAGCGTCGTCAGTTTTATGACCTCGAGCAGCTCTGGGGCGATGCTGAGATCCAGTACATTTCCGACGATACGGCCGTTGCCAGCCACTAACCCAAACCCGTTGTTTTCGTCCGCTTGTGGTTGTATCAGGCCGTCTGTACCAACCCCGTCGTTGTGGAAACATTAGCCGGTAACCCGGTGTTAATTTTTAAAATCCGTTCGTACAACCTGAGGAAATGTCAGAAAACAACAATAAAAACCCACTATCACCACGCGGAGGGAGCCGGAAGCCAAACTTTCAGGGTTGGATTGTCGCTCTGCTGATTGCCGCCATTCTGGGCATCACGTTCTTCAACAAGAGTTCAGCTACCCGTGAGATTTCGCAGAAGCGATTCGAACGGATGGTGAAGGACCGGGAAGTAGCCGATGTCGTTGTGGTCAATGACCGCATTGCCGAGGTTACGCTTACGCAGCAGGCTGCGCAGAGCACCAAGTACCGGAACCTGTTTACCGATAAGCCTTACTTTGGTACCAGCCACGGACCGCATTTTCAGTTCCAGATCGCTTCTTCGGAGTCGTTTAAGAAAGACCTCGATCAGATGCAGCAGGGCATACCGGACAACGAAAAGGTGGAGTACCGATTCGAAAGCCGAAATGACCTGGGCAGTATCATCAGCACCTGGGGTTTCCTGATTGTCATGATCCTGGCCATGTACTTCCTGCTGGGTCGGGTATCAGGGGCCGGTGGACCCGGTGGCCAGATCTTCAACATTGGTAAGTCGAAAGCGGCTCTGTTCGATGCCGACAGCAAAGTTCGGATCACATTCAACGACGTAGCCGGCCTTGATGAAGCCAAGGAGGAGATCAAGGAGATTGTCGACTACCTGAAGAACCCCACCAAGTTTACCAAACTGGGCGCCAAAATTCCGAAAGGGGCACTGCTGATTGGCCCTCCTGGTACGGGTAAGACGCTGCTGGCCAAAGCCGTTGCCGGTGAGGCTGGTGTACCGTTCTTCTCGCTGTCGGGCTCCGATTTTGTCGAGATGTTTGTTGGGGTAGGTGCCGCCCGGGTGCGTGACTTGTTCAAACAGGCGAAAGAAAAAGCGCCCTGTATCATCTTTATCGATGAGATCGATGCCGTTGGTCGGTCGCGGGGGCGGGGCTCGATGCCCGGTGCCAACGATGAGCGCGAGAACACGCTGAACTCACTGCTGGTTGAAATGGATGGGTTTGCGACCGATTCGGGAATCATTATCCTGGCCGCTACCAACCGCCCCGACGTGCTGGATTCTGCTCTGCAGCGTCCGGGCCGATTCGACCGTCAGATCAGTATCGACAAACCCGATATCGTTGGCCGCGAAGCCATCTTCCGGGTCCACCTGAAGCCGATTACGCTGGCTGCCGATGTTGACCCGAAAGAACTGGCTGCTCAGACACCTGGCTTTGCCGGTGCCGAGATTGCTAACGTCTGTAACGAAGCCGCTCTCATTGCTGCCCGTAGCGACAAAGAAGCGGTGGACATGAAAGACTTCCAGGATGCGATGGATCGTGTAATTGGTGGTCTGGAGAAGAAAAACAAGATTATCTCGCCCGAAGAGAAAGAGATCGTTGCTTACCATGAAGCCGGTCATGCCGTAGCAGGCTGGTTCCTGGAGTTTGCCGATCCGCTCGTGAAGGTAACGATCGTGCCCCGTGGCGTTGCCGCACTGGGGTATGCGCAATATCTGCCGCGCGAACAGTACCTGTACCGGACCGAACAGCTTATGGACGAGATGTGCATGGCGCTGGGTGGCCGGGCTGCCGAAGACCTGATTTTTGGTAAAGTATCGACCGGTGCACTGAGCGATCTGGAGCGGATCACCAAGCTGGCGTATAGCATGGTAACCATGTACGGTATGAACGACAAGATCGGTAATGTGTCGTTCTACGACTCGAAGCAATCGGATTATGCGTTCAACAAACCGTATTCGGAAGAAACGGCCAAGCATATCGATGAAGAGGTTCGTAAAATCGTTGATATTGCTTACACCCGCACTAAAGGGTTGCTGAGTGATAAACGCGAAGCGCTTGAGATCATCGCCAAAGAACTGCTGTCGAAAGAAATTTTGTACCAGAACGATCTGGTCCGGCTGATCGGCAAACGGCCATTCGAACGCGAAACGGTTTACCAGGCCTATAAAAACAAAGGCGTAGCGGAAGAAATCAAAGAAGAAATCGGCAAAGAGTCGAAGCCTTCGGAGACCGAACCGCAGGAAACGCTGCCAACGCTTTAATTGGCGTCGGCCAACCGGAAAAAGGGGCTCCCTGCCGTAGCAGAGAGCCCCTTTTTCGTTGAACGCAAAAAATGCCTAGCGCTTGCCCAGCTCGATAATCTGCATATCCTGCGTTTTGGTATTGTGCAGGGTAAAGCGAACGGCCGTTCTGACAAGGTGAAAGCCTGAGCGTCCAGCTGCGCCAGGGTTGATAAACAGCATATTGTTCATAGACGGGTCGCGGAGCACCTTTAGAATATGTGAGTGGCCGCATACAAATAGGTTAGGCGGGTTGAGCTGCAGATTGGGCCGTACGATGGGGTTATAGCGCGGGGGTGCTCCGCCAATGTGCGTCATCCAGATATCAAGGCCTTCGAGTTGAAACCGCTGGTGCGAAGGCAGGTCCTGCGTTTCGTTATCGATGTTGCCACACACCACCCGTAAGGGCTTAAAATCGATGAGTTGCCGTGTTACGGTCAGGTTGCCTACATCGCCAGCGTGCCATACCTCGTCACAGTCCTTGAAATAGTGGAAGATCTGCTCGTCGAGGTAACCATGCGTGTCTGATAGAAGGCCGATGCGTGTCATAAAGCAAATGGGTTAGGTACAGGGTGGCAGAGCTAGGCATTCAGTATCTGATCTTTCATTTCAGAGCGAATGCGTTTCTTGTCGAGCTTACCCACACTGGTTTTGGGTATCTCGGCAACAAACAGGATATGATCGGGCAGATACCATTTGTTGAGATGGCCATTTTCGATCTTATGCCGCAACAGGTCGCGAAGGGCATCGGCGGTGAGGGTCACGCCGGGGCGCAGCACCACCAGCGCATGGGGGCGTTCGCCCCAACGCTCATCGGGTAACCCGACAACGGCCGCTTCGGCAATGCCATCCACCTGCGACAACAGGTTTTCAATATCGAGCGACGAAACCCACTCGCCCCCAGTCTTTATGACATCCTTGGTGCGGTCCGACACCAGGACCCAGTTGTCGGGCGTGATGCTGGCCACATCGCCGGTGTGGAGCCAGCCCCCTTTCCAGAGGTCGGCACTTCGCTCGGGATCGTTGTAATAGCCCTGTGTCATCCAGGGGCCGCGCGATACAATTTCGCCCAGTGCCTGCCCGTCATGGGCCACAAAATTGCCGGAGTCATCCATAAGCCGCATCTCCACGAAGGGGGCAATCCGCCCCGCCCGGGTGCGCAGATCGAGTTGCTGATCGAGGGGTTGCCCGCGCTCCAGGTCGTTCAGCTGTGTGATCGACATGATGGGGGCCGTTTCAGACATGCCGTAGCCCTGATACACCTGAATGCCGAGTTCGAGGGCCGCTTTGGCCAGACCGCGTGTCAGAGCGGAGCCGCCAATGATGACCTTCCAGCGCGACAGGTCAACCTGTTTGGCCACGGGACTGTTGACCAGCATGGTCAGGATCGTAGGTACACAGTGCGACAGGGTTACGTTTTCGCGGAGCAGCAGTTTCAGCAACAGTTCGGGCTCGTAGCGACCCGGATAGACCTGCCGCGTCGACAGCATGGTGGCCAGGTATGGAAAACCCCACGCGTGGACGTGGAACATGGGCGTGATGGGCATGTACACATCGGTTACCGATGAGAACGGCACGGCCTGATACCCGCAGACGTACGTTGCCAGCCCCATAGTATGCATAAACAGCTGCCGGTGGGAGAAATAAACCCCCTTTGGGTTGCCGGTGGTGCCGGTCGTGTAGAAGGTAGTTGCCCAGGTATTTTCGTCGAAGTCGGGAAAATCGTACTGGTCCGACTCGTCGCGCAGGGCCGACTCGTACTCGCAGGCGAAACCCGGCGGCACCTGTCCCACGGCATTCAGGTCGGTGTACACTTTATCGGACAAAATGACATAATGCTGTACGGTGGTCAGCTGGTCTTGAATGGCGTCCAGAATAGGCAGAAAATCTTCATGAATCAGCACGACCTTATCTTCGGCGTGGTTCATGGTATAGAGAATCTGCGCCGGTGACAACCGGACGTTGATCGTGTGCAGGATGGCACCAATGGCCGGAACACCGAAAAAACATTCGAGGTAGCGATGACTGTCCCAGTCGAATACGGCAACCGTGTCGCCCGCAACAACGCCCAGATTGGTGAGCATGTTGGCCAGCCGACGGCAGCGTTTGTTGAACTCGACATAGTTCATGCGGAACAGGTCCCGGTATATGATTTCGCGCTGCGGTTCATACTTAAGCGACTGAGCCAGCAGGTTTTTGATCAGCATGGGTGGCTCGTAGGCTTCGTCGGTGCGCGGAATCAGTTTGGTCTTGATCATGGCTATCTACGGTATCGGTTCTGTAAGAATCCGAAGGTACGATTGAACGATGGAAAGAGAAAGGGCTGCCCGTAAAACGTCAGGGCATGTAAAAGACCTCGGTCAGGGGCTCCGAAACGGGCGATAAGTCGGGGTTGGTTTCCATCAGATCAGCCATGTAGGCCCACCAGCGCTGCACAATATCGGTTTGGCCCAGCGCCTGCGACCCACTGCCGCTGACTGTCTGAACGGCAAAAAGCGTGTCGGTTTGCTCATCCAGGAAAATACGGTACTCGCTAATGCCGGCATCGTGCAGGAGGGTTACCAACTCGGGCCAGATGGCCGCGTGGCGTTGCTGATAGGCAGCCCGACAGCCGGGCTTAAGCTTCATACGGAAGGCAATGGTGCGCATGGTTTTGTGAGAATGGTTTGTAATTTACGGGCTTTTCGGGCAGACAAAAAGATCGGCTGAGTTGCCAAATGTACGCATCGGACGCTGGCTGTGCCGCTTGTATGGGTACAAACAACCCCTGCCTCATGACCACACCATGCGTATTGTACCCTTTGAAATTCCCCGTGAGCCGAATCAGGCGATACGGGTTCATGTCAGCGAAGGTCCTCACTTTTACGACAGTCTGCACCAGCATCCCGAAATACAGATCACGCTGATTCAGTCGGGCTCGGGCTTACTGCTGACCGACGACTGCATGGTCACATTCGGGCCCGGCGACGTTTATGTGCTGGGCGAACAGCTACCCCACGTGTTTCGCTGCGAGCAGGCGTACTACGAAGCGCCCGCCCGGGAGCCGGTTCGGTCTGTATCTGTTTTCTTCAATTACACGTGTCTGGGCGAACCATTCTGGCAGACCACCGAAATGCGGGAGGTCAGAAAATTGATGCAGCTGGCTGCTCATGGCCTGGTCGTTCGCGGCCATACCCGGGTGCTGGCTGCCGATGGGCTGGAACAGCTGACCAAACTGGAAGGGTTGCCAAGGCTGCTCCAGTTCTTAAACCTGTTACAACTGCTTGTCTGCGATGCCGATATCGCTTCGCTCACCGTTGCACCGAAAAACCGGGTAAACGACATGACCGCCAGCCGGCGCATGCAGGAAGTGCTGCACTTCACGTTTGAGAATAGCCACCGCAGGATCGCGCTGGCCGAGGTGGCCCAGGTCGCACAGCTTAGCCCGGAGTCATTTTGCCGTTACTTCAAACTGCATACGGGTAAGACGTACCTCGCCTATCTCTACGAGGTACGGATTGCCCACGCCTGCCGGCTGCTGCTCAATACCGATAAGCTGGTATCAGTCATCAGCCGGGAAGTGGGTTTCAATACGCTGTCTAATTTCAATCGGGTGTTTGTGCGCCAGATGCGGCAAACGCCCGTCCAGTATGCACTGACGGGTAAAGCCACCCGCCGGTAGCTGGCCAAGCGGAGTCAGACGGTACCGACGGGTGAGGGGCGCGATCAACGCAACGTGTCGCGTTTGGGTTTGCCGAGCGGCACCGATACGCCAAAGGCCCGGGGGCTGGCCGGCGGACTGGTTCGGCGCCGTTTGCCCGAGGGCGTAGTTGGTTCGGCCGATGCCCCCGGATTGGGGGGCGACTGCATAAGCGTACCGGGGGCCGACAGGGGCGAGTCGACGCCCGGCGGCACAACGGGCTGGGTTTGTGATCGGGCGGGCGCGGGCCGACGGGTGGTGTCGGTCTGGGCGTAGCTGGTCAGGGCCGCGCAGCAGAGAAACGAAAGCAGGAGCAGACGCATAGGGGTAGGGGGCATAACGAGTGAGTAAACACCTCTATAACGCATTTGCCGCCTGTTTGGCCCAAAACCCGCCGGAGTGGTTCGGCTCGACCACCCCCGGCCTACAACCGCTGACTCAGCACATAGTAATTGGCGTCGACAGTAAGGGTTTTGGCGTTGCTGGCCGGCAGGGTCTGCCATTGGGTCGTAGGGGTCAGGCGCTGGTAAGGCCCCGACTCGTCGAAGCATACACTGAGCGGCATCTGAAAGCCCGGTACAACCCGATTCCAGCGGTATTGAAAGCCCCCCTTCACGGCGCGGTACTCAAACACCGGAATACGGGTGTCGCGCAGGTACTGGTCGAAAATCGGTTTGAGTGTCAGCCCGGTTTGCTGGCTCATGTAGGTTTCGATCTGGGCCGTCGTTACGGTCTGGTGGTAGAAGGTTTTGTTGAGACCGCGCAGCAGCCCCCGCCACGTCTCGTCGTTGCCAACCAGTTGCCGGATAGTATGCAGCATGTTACCGCCTTTGTAGTACATATCGCCCGATCCCGACCGATTGACGTTGTAAGTGCCGATGATAGGCCGGTCATTCCGAATCAAAGCACGGCAGCCAATCACATACTGTGCCCCGGCCGTTTTGCCGTGGTAGTACTCGGTAAACAAACTCTCCGAGTAGTTGGTGAAGCTTTCATGAATCCACATGTCGGCCACATCTTTATAGGTAATGTTGTTGGCGAACCACTCGTGTCCCGATTCGTGAACAATGATAAAATCCCAGAGCAGCCCCCAGCCCGTACGCGATAGGTCGCGACCCCGGTAGCCATTGCGGAAGCCGTTGCCGTAAGTCACCGAACTCTGGTGTTCCATGCCCAGGTAGGGCGCTTCAACGAGTTTGTAACCGTCTTCGTAGAATGGGTAGGGGCCAAACCAGTGCTCAAAGGCTTTAAGCATAAGCGGCACCTGTTTGAACTGCGTCCGGGCCGAATCGCCGTGCGTGGGCAGTGCGTAATAGTCGACCGAAAGGGGGCCTTTCTCACCGGCATAAACCTCGCTCCAGTGCTCGAAATGACCAATGTTGAGGTTCACGCCGTAGTTATTGATTGGATTCCGAACGTACCAGTCGAACGTGCGGGTATGATCGGCGTTGGTGGTGGTCCGGCGGAGCCGCCCGTTCGACACATCCATCAGATCGTCGGGTACGGTTACGCTGATCGCCATCGAGTCGGGTTCATCGTAGAGGTGGTCTTTGCAGGGCCACCACGAACTGGCGCCCAGCCCCTGGTTGGCCGTGGCAATAAACCAGGCGCCGGTGGCATCGCGCGACCAGACCAGCCCGCCCTCCCAGGGGGGCATTTTGGCCACCTGGGGCTTACCCGTATAGCGCACCACAATGGCTTCCTGCCGGCCGGCCTGCTGCCGCTTGGTGAGCGTAATAAAATACGCGTCGCCATCGCGCCGAACCGACAGCGGCTGTCCGTCCTGCTCGGCCCCGAGTAGCTGCATGGGCGCCTGCAGGTCGATCTGCAGCACCTGACCCGGTTTCAGTACGCGGTACCGTATCTCGTTGGAGCCGGTCAGGGTACTGTCGCGCGGTTCTACCCGAACACTGAGGTGGTAAAAAGCCAGATCCCACCAGGCCCGCTGGGGCGTGACGGAGCCGCGCAGGGTATCGGCGTGCGTAAAAGACGCCTGCTGCGCCAGCAGGCGGCCCGATAGCAGGAGCAGGCAACTAACAAGGGCGATTGAACGAATCATTGGGGTACCGGAACGGTGGGTAAGTCGGCCAATAAACCCCCACCGGCGCTGCAGGCAGACCGGCGGGGGCAACGAAATAGGGTTAGCGGGCCCCGGGAGGGCAGTACTGTTTCAGGTAATTGGTGTACAGCGTTCGCAGGTGCTGGTTGGTACCGGGCCCTTCCGAAATGCCGTGCGACCGGTTCGGATAAGGCATGATCTGAAACTGCCTGTTGTGTTTCACCAGCTCGTTGATCAGTACTTCGGCGTTGTCGTAGTGCACGTTGTCGTCGCCTGTACCGTGAATGTAAAGCAGATTCCCGCGCAGGTTCTTGGCGTAGGTGATGGGGGAGCCGGCTACAAAATCCTCGCGGTTTTCCTGGGGCAGTCCCATGTACCGTTCCTGGTAGATGTTGTCGTAGAACAGCTGGTTACCCACGGCGGCAATGGCAATACCGGTTTTGTAGAGGTCCGGGTGCTGGAACAGCAGGTGCAGGGTGGTCGAACCGCCACCGCTCCAGCCCCACACGGCCACCCGACTGCTGTCGAGGTAGGCATGCTGGCTCAGTAGCTTGCGGGCGCCCATGGCCTGATCGCGGATGTTGAGCCGGCCAATCTGCCGATAGATCGACTTGCGCCAGGCTGTTCCTTTCAGGTTGGGCGTGCCCCGGTTGTCGAGTGCCACATACACGTAGCCGGCTTTGGTAATATCGCCTTCGAACAGGCCGTTGCGACCCACCGAAAATACGTCGTCGACAGTACTGCCGGCCGGTTCGCCGTATACGTAGAAAACAACCGGGTATTTTTTGGTACTGTCGAAATCGGCAGGGCGGGCCATCCAGCCGTCGAGCGTTACGTTGTCGTCGGTGGTGAGGGTAAAGAACCGCACGTTCGACTTATCGACGGGTTTCATGCGGGCGGCAATACTTTCCTGGGCGTTGAGGGGCTTATGATCGGGCAGGCTGACCCACTCGCGCACAGCGGGGGTCTGGTAGTTGTTGAAGGTGTGCATGGCCAGCCGACCGTTGGGCGACAGCATATAGGTGTGGGTGCCGGCCAGCCCCTGGGGCGTTACGCGCTCCGCTTTGCCTTTGCCATCGAGCCGCACCCGGTACAGGTACCGTTGCGTGGGCCGGTCGGGCGAGGCAATGAAATACACCTGTTTGCCCGCTTCGTCGATATGCGTCAGTGTGGCCACGTCGTAGGCGCCGGGCGTGAGCAGGGTTTCCTGTTTGCCGTCGATACTGATGCGGTACAGGTGACGCCAGCCGTCTTTCTCAGACATCCACATAAAGGCTTTACCGCCGTCGAGCCATTCCCAGCCGCTCGGGTCGCCCCCGTTCCAGCGCCCCTTCACATCGATCCAGGTCGTGTTGGTTTCGGTATGAATGGGGTTGGCCGCGCCCGTGGCCGGGTTGCAGACAAACACAATGCTCTGGTTCTGTTTGCGGTTCAGCTGCTCTACAATCAGGCTGTTGCCCGTCGGCAGCCACTCCATACGGGGCAGGTAGTGCTGCTGCGGATCGCCGGGCAGGTTCAGCCAGCGGGTAGCTCCGCCCGTAGCCGCCACAAGGCCGATGCGGGCCGGCGACGGATTTTCGCCCACCTTCGGGTATTCGACCGGCACCACGTGCGAATAGGCCGAATCCGTGGTGTTGAGCATTAGATAATCGCGGATCTTGCTGGCGTCGACCTGCCAGTAGGCCAGCTGTTTGCTGTCGGGACTCCACCGGAACCCATCGCGGCAGCCAAATTCTTCTTCGTAGGCCCAGTCGAAGGTGCCGTTGATGAGCCGGCTGGTGCCATCGGTTGTCAGGGGGGTGATGCGGCCCGTAGCAACCTCTTCGGCATACAGGTTATGCTCGCTCACGTAGGCTACCTGCCGGCCGTCGGGCGAGAGTTTGGCAAACTGCAGCGACTGGGCCGGCCGGCCTTTGCCCACCGGTCGCAGGGCGCCGGTAGCCCGGTTCAGCAGGTAATAGTCGCCCCGGGTGTTGTAGCGCCATACCCGGGCCGTATTGGTGAAGATAAGGATCGTGCTGCTGTCGGCCGAGAACGAAAAGTCGGCTACGGGCAGAGGCTTGTCGCTACCGGGCAGTTTAAACACATCGGGGGCCAGAAACGGTGTTTTCTGGCTGGTGCGTACATCGGTCCGGACAAGTGTGCCGGGTTCGGCCGAGATAAGGCTGGTGCCGCCGGCGGCCCAGTGGGACTGCCGGCCTGGAATCTGGGCCGTTGCCAGGAGGGTAGTGAGGGCAAGGCCAGCGGTAAGAAGAAGCGGAGATGAAGCTGATCGAATCACAAAAAAGGGCCTGATGGATGGAGAAGAGACAAAAGTAAGCGCTTTTGCCACTGACGACCGTAGAAAAATGATAAGAGGTGGTACAATCCGGATCCGGCCGGTTTTTACTACTTTCGCCCACCTCCCTCCGGGAAGGAGGTGGTAAAACGGCCCGCAGCAGGCAGGCCAGCCGTTTGCCACCGCCGTTAGCTGTTCAGCGACTATGAAAAACGACAACCCGCCGACTGCCGATACGCAGGCCGTTATCGACCGTATTGCCGCTATTGGCAGCCCAAAAATAAAGTATGCCTTTGCCGATATCGACGGCGTGCTCCGGGGTAAAATTATTAGCCAGCAAAAGTTTCTGGACGGGCTGACCGATGGCTACGGTTTCTGCGATGTGGTCTGGGGCTGGGATTGTGCCGACGTACCCTACGACAACGGTGCCGTAACGGGCTGGCAGTCGGGCTACCCCGATGCGTCCGTCCGGCTCGACCTGGGCACGCTTCGCCAGTTGCCGTGGGAGGACGATCTGCCGTTTTTTCTGGCCGATTTCAGCGGAGCCGGCAATGGATCTGACTTGCCGGCCTGCCCCCGTAGTCTGCTCAAACGCGTAGCCGCGCAGGCCCGCGCCATGGGCTACCACGCCGAATATGCGCAGGAGTTCGAATGGTTCAACTTCCGCGAAACCCCCCATAGTCTGCAGCAGAAAGGGTTCCGGCAGCTCGAACCGCTCACCCCCGGTATGTTTGGGTACTCCATCCTGCGCCCGTCGCTCGAACAGGCGTTCAACCGCGATCTGTTCGACTGGCTGACCCGGTTCGACATTCCGCTCGAAGGGCTGCATACCGAAACCGGGCCGGGCGTTTACGAGGCCGCCATCCTGCACGACGAAGTGCTGCGGGCGGCCGACAAGGCGGTGCTGTTTAAAACGGCGGTCAAAGAAATTGCTTACCGGCACGGGATCGTGGCTACGTTTATGGCCAAATGGAACGCCGATCTGCCGGGTTGCAGCGGCCATATTCACCAGAGTCTATGGACGCCTGACCGGAGCCGCAACCTGTTTTTCGACGCCGGCCAGCCCGATCGGATGAGCCCGCTGATGCGGCAGTTCATTGCCGGCCAGCTTTACTGCCTGCCGCACATTACCCCCCTGTTTGCGCCAACCATCAACAGCTACAAACGGCTGGTCGAAGGTGCCTGGGCGCCTACCACGGTTACCTGGTCGATCGATAACCGTACCACGGCCCTGCGGGTGCTCAACCGCAGCGAAGCCTACACGCGGGTCGAACACCGGGTGTCGGGTGCCGATACCAATCCCTATCTGGCGCTGGCAGCCGCGCTGGCGTCGGGGCTTTATGGCATCCGCCATGGCCTGACGCTCGATGCCGAGGCATCGGTGGGCAATGGCTATGCCGATACTCGCAACGGCACCCTACCCGGCAGCCTGGCCGAAGCGACCCGAAAGATGGCCCAGTCGCCGGTGGCCAATGAACTGTTCGGTGCGGAATTTGTCGATTATTATACCCGCACCCGCGACTGGGAGGCCCGGCAATATGCCCGGCAGGTCAGCGACTGGGAGCTGAAGCGGTACTTCGAAATTATCTGATTATGCGTCTCGTCGATTATCCCACTATTATACGGGCTGCCTGGGCCGGCTTCGACGCATCGGTGTCGATCGAGTCGATTCAGGATATCAGCGCCAAGGTATCGACCAACCACGTCTTCAAAGTTACCTTCGACGATGGTACGGTCATTATTGCCAAGCTTTCCTACTTCGGCACCTACGAGCAGTTCGTCGATGACCACCGGATCATCCATGCCCTGTCCAACAACCTGCTTTATCCGTTCGAGAACGTGCTGGCCAAATCGCTCGTGCGCGACGGGCAGGTCTATACCTACCGGCACCGCGATGGCTTTGTAGATGCCTGGGTCGTGTTCTATAACCCCATCCGGAGCGTGGCCCGGCTGCCCCGCCGGCTCGACGAAACCCATATTCGTCGGCTGGGGCGCGAGATTGCCCTGTTTCACAAGGCGTGCTCGCGGGTAAGTCCGGTACTGCCCAAAACCTCCAAAACGCTGCGGTCGGATATCTGGGATCTGCTTGATATTCTGGATACCGAGACCGGACAGTTCGAGCATCGGATGCATATTGCCGAGCTGCGCCGGCAGTGCGATACCTTCCTGCAGAACCGGCAGCAGCTGGTGGCCGGATCGGTCGAAACCATGCCCGTGTTTGTCGACTGGAACATTGGCAACTTCTCGGTCACCGAAAACCTCGAACTGTATTCGCGCTGGGATTACGACTGGTTTCGAATCAGTTACCGGGTGCTGGATTTCTACTTTTTCAGCCGTGTCGTGTCCGATATTGGCGACCGGACGGTGTTCAGCTACCACATCGGTCCGCTGATGGAAGACCGGTTCATCCTGTTTCTGCAGGAATACCACAAGATCTACCCACTCACCGAAAATGAAATCCGGTTTTTGCCCGAGGCCTACCGGTTTTTCATTCTCAACTACGTCATCAAATACGGTCGGTACTTCTTTCACCGCACCTATGCTATCAAGCTCCAGCGCGAAGCCTACGAATTGTATTTCCCCTCGATCGACACCTTCGATGTCGACAAACTACTGCGGGCGCTGGGGTTCTGATACCCTGGCTCCGCTGTGTAATGTTTCCGAATTTACTCCCCCTTTGTATGCAACTGGTTGATTTTAAAGATGTAGCCGAGAAGTACAGTGTTATTTTTTTCGATGCGTTTGGCGTACTGAAAAATTCGGAAGGTATTCTGCCGGACATCCAGCAAACCTTCGACTGGATGCGGGAACAGGGGAAAGAGTTTTACGTGCTCACCAACGATGCCTCGCGGGGACCGCAGGAACTGGCCGAATCGTACTATCGACAGGGCTTCTACGCCATCACGCCCGACCGCATCATCTCGTCGGGAATGCTGGCCCGCGAGTACCTCGATCTGAAAGTTCACCACGGTACGGTAGCGTACCTGGGCACCGCCAGCTCGGCCCACTACCTCGAAACCGCCGATCTCCGAACGATGCCCATCAGCGAAGTCGACCTGAAAGACGTGGCCGACATCAACGCACTGGTACTGCTCGACGATGAAGGGTTCGACTGGAACACCGACCTTAAGAAAACGGTCAATCTGCTTCGCAAACGCAATATTCCGGTTATCGTTGCCAATACCGATGCCACCTATCCGGTTTCCAAGACCCGCATTGCCATTGCCATTGGTGCGGTGGCTAAAATGATCGAGGGCATCGTGGGCAAGAAGTTTATCCGGTTCGGCAAGCCCGACGCGCAGCTCTTCATGTTTGCTTACGAGCGCGTGCAGGCGGTGGCGCCGTCGATTACCAAACGCGATGTGCTCATGGTGGGCGATACCCTGACAACCGATATTCTGGGGGGCAACAAGTTTGGCCTGGATACGGTGCTGGTGCTGACCGGCAACACCCAGCCAGAAGATGCCGAAGTGCTCATTCGCAGTACGGGCATCATTCCGACCTACGTCTGTGAATCGGTCGTGAGCGGCATGTAGACGAATGGGATGGGCAATCAGCCGAAGCCCCGATGGTACAGCCTGTACCAACGAACAAGGGGCGCTGCCAGCAGTTGGCAGCGCCCCTCGGTTTATTTAATGAATCGGGCTGGTTAGAGCAGCAATCCCGCCAGCGTTGCCGACATATAGGAAGCGAGCGTGCCGCAAATCAGGGCCTTGAAACCAAGCTTGGCCAGGTCGGTTCGGCGGGAGGGCGCCAGTTCACCGATACCACCGATCTGGATGGCAATCGACGAGAAATTGGCAAAGCCGCACAGGGCAAAGCTCGTAATGGCTACGGTTTTGGGGTCGAGCGTGGGTTTGAGCTTCACCAGATCGATATAGGCGACAAACTCATTCACAACCATTTTGGTACCCATCAGGGCGCCGGCTGCTTCAACATCTTTGTTCGGAACCCCCATGGCCCAGGCAAAAATGGAGAACAGCTTGCCCAGCATGAAATTCAGGCTCAGCTGCGGAAAACCGGCCAGGCTGCCTGCCTTCCCCAGAATCATGTCGATAAGGGCAATCAGCGCAATAAAGCCGATCAGCATGGCCACTACGTTGAGCCCCACTTTCAGCCCCTCGCTGGCGCCACTGGCAATGGCATCGACGAGGTTGGCATGCGTTTTCTTAATATCGAGTTTGACTTCGCCCCGCGTGGTCGATACTTCGGTTTCGGGAAACACGATCTTGCTGATAACCAGCGCACCCGGCGCGGCCATGATGCTGGCCGCCAGCAGGTAGGGGGCGGGTACACCCAGCGAGATATACACGGCCAGCACGCCCCCGGCAATACACGCAAAACTGCCCGCCATGGAGGCCAGCAGCTCGGAATTGGTCATAGACGCAATGTAGGGCTTGATCATGATCTGGGCTTCCACCTGGCCCACAAACGTACTGGCTACGTTCGAGAGGGCTTCGGCACCACTCACGCCCATGAGCCACTTCATCACGCGGGCCATAACGGCGACCACACGTTGCATAATGCCCAGGTAGTAGAAAATATTGACCAGCACCGCCACCAGAATAATGGTCGGGATAACCTTGAAGAAGAAAACAAAATCGTTGCCACTGCCGAAGGCACGGGTCATCAGGTCACGCTTGACCAGCGAGCCAAAGACAAACTCGGCGCCCTTGTCGGCGTTTTCGAGCGTTTTATTGACCAGAAAGCCAAGCTTGTTGAAAACCCGCTGGCCGAGTTCGGTTTTGAGTACGAAGACCGCCAGCCCAAACTGGAGCGCCAGCCCGACGCCAACCGTGCGGTAATTAATGGCTTTGCGGTTGTTGGACATGGCGAATGCGATGCCCAGAATAAGAACGATGCCAATCAGGCCGGTAAAACGATCCATCCAGCGAGTACAGAGTTGCAGTTAAGGGGACGAAGATACAACAAAAAGGGGCATCCGCAGTTACCAACGCCACTATGGTATGCATACATACCAGTCGAGCCGAACAACCAGCAGGTTATTCGGCTCGACCGGGTAGGCGGGTAGCGCAGCGGGCGCTCGCGGCCTGACTAAATATTGGCAATGGCGCGTTCAGCGTTTTCCTGGTACTCTTCTTCCAGCTTGGCCACTTCGGCGGGTTTCTGGGCGGGATCGAACAGGCGGGCCTGCAGGGCCTCTTTCTCGGTCACCTCGAAAAACAGCTCGTGGATATTCACCGGCTGACCACCTTCCGGCACGTCGCATTTGGTGAAGCTGCCATCTTCGTTCAGCTCGTAGGCGTTGACCGTATCGCGCAGGTTTTCCTGCAGGATCAGCACAGCCTGCTGTTTCACCCGTGGATCGGCCAGGAAAAATAGCGATTCGATACGCCGGTCGAAACTCCGCACCATCACATCGGCGCTACCGCCGTAGACCTTGGCGTCGCCGTTGTTGTGAAAGTAATAGATACGGGTGTGCTCCAGAAAATCGCCTACAATCGAGCGTACACTGATGTTTTCGCTCAGCCCCTGCCGTTTGGGGCGCAGGCAGCAGATACTCCGCACAATCAGCCGGATGGGTACGCCCACCTGCGAAGCCTTGTACAACTCGTCGATCACCTGCTTGTCTTCGAGCGAGTTGACCTTGATGCAGATGCCACTGGGCAGCCCGCGCTGCGCATTGTCGGCTTCGATCCGGATCAGCCGCAGTAGCTGCTCGCGCATGTCGCGCGGAGCCGTAATGAGATACTGATACTCGTTGGGCAGCGAGTGGCCGGTAATTACGTTGAAAAACTCCGAGATGTCGTGCGTGTAGGTCTCGTTGGTCGTCAGCAGGCCAATATCGGTATAGAGTTTCGAAGTGTCTTCGTTGTAGTTGCCGGTGGCCATATGGGCGTAGCGCACCACCCGGCTTCCTTCGTTCCGCACTACCAGCAGCAACTTGGTGTGGGTTTTGTAACGGCTGATGCCGTAGATCACAAAGCAACCCGCTTTCTGCAGGCGCTGGGCCTCACGGATGTTGTTTTCTTCGTCGAACCGGGCTTTTACCTCAAACAATACTGACACGTGCTTGCCGTTTTCGGCCGCTTTAAGCAGGGCTTCGGTAATGCGCGACCGCTTAGCCAGCCGGTACACCGTGATCTTGATGGCCAGTACGTTGGGGTCTTCGGCCGATTGCTCCAGCAGCTGCAGCACCGGTTCGAAGTTATTGTAGGGGTGATGCAGCAGCACATCGCGCTGCCGGATCGTTTCGAAAATATCGTCGTTTTTGTCGCGGCTGATGCCCATGGGCGCTACCGGCGCGTGGGGGCGGGGCATGCCTTCCTTAAACTCCGGATGACCGATCAGCTGCCAGAAGGCCGTAAAGTCGAGCAGCGTTTTCGATTCGAAGATGTTCAGATCGTCGATTTCCCAGCGCTTTTTCAGCAGACTCATCATCCAGGGCGAGCTGACCTGACCGTTGCAGTCGGTCTGCACTTCCACCCGCGTCACCCGGCCCAGCCGGCGGTTCTTGATTTTCTGCCGTACCTCGTCGATGAAGTCGACTTCGTCGTCGTCGTTTTCGTCGAGGGTGAAATCACCATTTCGGGTAATCCGGAAGAGATTGACCGACTCGATCTCAACGTTGCGGTAAAGTTTCTTGATATTGTGGCGCACCACCTCCTCGATGGGCAGAAACACCATCACATCGTCGCGCTCGAACGACAGGAAGCGCGGCAGGTTGGCCGGAATCTGCACAAACGACAGCCGTTGCCGGTTGTCTTCGTCGTCCGAACGCAGGCTCTGCAGGTTGGCTCCGTCGGTATTGTGCGTGACTACGCCGAAAATAAGCACCTTGGCCAGCAGTACCGGAAAAGTGTGGGTGTAGTCGTAGAGCATCGGCGTCAGCGTCGGGTAAATCGCCTTGTCGAAATAAGCAGTGGCTTCGGTTTGCTCCTCAGGCGTGAGGGCTTCGAAATCGGTGAGCTGCAGCCCGTTTTCCGAAAAAAGCGGCAGCAGTTCGTCGTTGAACACCTGCTGCTGGTCGCGTACAAACTGCTGCGCTGTCGAGAGCAGCGTTTTGCGGAAGGGCACTTCGCGCAGGCCCGAGTAATCGATTCGCTGTTTGTGGTAGTCGAGGTAATTGTAGAGACTGCCCACGCGAATCATGAAAAACTCGTCGAGGTTCGAGGCCGAGATCGCCAGAAACTTCAGCCGTTCCATGAGTGTGCGGTTGCGCAGGGGAGCCAGCCGGCTCCGGGCCTGATCGAGCACCCTCTCATTGAATTTTAGCCAGCTCAGGTCGCGGCTGAGGTAGTCGCTCTGGTCGATTACACTCGTTACTTTTTCGCTTACTTTCGGCATCTTATCGGTAGGCTGGGGCGTATCGGGCGTTGACGACACTCGCTGCGTGATGCGGGAGACCAGGCTGCCCAGCATCGTGCGGTTGAGGTTTTCTGAATAGCGCATAGGGTTCAAACAGTCTTTAACAACAAAAAGGCGGACTAGAAAGCCCGCCTTGTGTTATCATTCGGTTAAATATCCACTCGGGCATATTTGGCGTTTCGTTCAATAAAGTCACGGCGGGGCGCAACCTCATCACCCATCAGGGTCGAAAATACGTGGTCGGCATCGGCGGCCGATTCGACCGTGACGATTTTAAGCGACCGCGTGTCGGGGTTCATGGTGGTGCTCCAGAGCTGCTCGGCGTTCATTTCGCCAAGACCTTTGTAGCGCTGCACACTCACATTTTCCTCCCGACCGCCACCGGCCAGTTCTTTCACTGCGGCCTCGCGCTGGGCTTCAGTCCAGCAGTAGCGCTCTTCCTTACCTTTCTTGATCAGATAGAGCGGGGGCTGCGCGATGTAAATATAGCCGTTGTCGATCAGCGCCTTCATGTTGCGGTAGAACAGCGTCAGAATAAGCGTTCGGATGTGGCTGCCGTCGACGTCGGCATCGGTCATGATAATGATTTTGTGATACCGGAGCTTATCCAGGTTCATCACCGTCTCATCGTCTTTTTTCTCCAGCCGAACCCCGAGGGCCGTCCAGATATTCTTGATCTCCTCGTTTTCGTAGATCTTGTGTTCGAGGGCTTTCTCCACGTTCAGAATCTTACCGCGCAGCGGCAGAATAGCCTGAAAGGCCCGGTTACGACCCTGCTTGGCGGTACCGCCGGCCGAGTCGCCCTCAACCAGATAGAGCTCACACTTTTCGGGATCGGTGTCGGAGCAGTCGGCCAGTTTGCCGGGGAGCCCCATGCCGCCCATAAAGTCTTTGCGCTCGGTCATGATGCGCTTATAGGCCAGGTCGGCCGCAATCCGCGCCTGAGCCGACACCAGCACTTTTTTGACAATGCCCTGCGCCGTTTTGGGGTTCTCTTCGAGCCACGTTTCGAGCAGGTCGGTCATGGCCTGGCTAACGGCGCTCACCACATCCTGGTTACCCAGTTTGGTTTTGGTCTGTCCTTCAAACTGCGGCTCCTGTACTTTCACTGAGATAACGGCGGTAAGGCCCTTCCGGAAATCTTCGCCCGTGAAAGTGACTTTCCCGCTGTTTTTGGGCAGCACACCGGGATTTTTATCGGCGTAGTTTTTCAGCACCCGCGTCAGGGCCGTTCGGAAACCCTGTACGTGCGTACCCCCCTCGTGGGTGTTGATGTTGTTGACGTACGAAAGCACGTTCTCGCCGGCTTCGTAGTTATACACCAGGGCAACCTGCACGGGGGTCGAGCCTTTGTCCGACTCCATGTAAACGGGTTTCATACCGTCGAGCGGGGGGCGGGTCTCATCGAGAAACTGCACAAACTCAACCAGACCGCCTTCCGAGAAGAAGTCGTCCTGTCGCAGGGGCTGGCCGTTTTCGTCGAGCTCGCGGTTGTCGTTGAGGAAAATATGGATGCCTTTGTTGAGGTACGCCAGTTCGCGAAGCCGGCCGGCAATGGTATCGTACTTGTAAACCGTTTCGGTGAAGATCGTATCGTCGGGTTTGAACCGGACAATGGTACCGTGGTCCTCGGTGTCGCCAATGACCCGTACCGGATACTGGGGCGCGCCGATTTTATACTCCTGTTCGAATACTTTGCCTTCCCGGTGCACTTCGACCCGCAGGTCGGTCGACAGGGCGTTTACGCAGGATACCCCCACGCCGTGCAGCCCGCCCGATACCTTGTAGGTGTCTTTGTCGAATTTACCGCCGGCGTGCAGCACGGTCATCACCACCTGCAGGGCCGAAACGCCCATTTTGGTGTTGATGCCGGTTGGAATACCCCGGCCGTTATCCTGTACCGTAATCGAATTGTCAGGGTTGATGGTAACGGTGATCTTGTCGCAGTAGCCGGCCAGTGCTTCATCGATCGAGTTGTCGACGACTTCCCAGATCAGGTGGTGAAGACCACGGATACCCACGTCGCCAATGTACATGGCAGGACGCTTACGAACGGCTTCCAGCCCCTCCAGGACAGTGATATTATCGGCACCGTAGTTGCCGTTGGGATTGCTCTGAACGGGTGCTTCTGCTTCAGTCAGTTCGTTGGTCATATTGGAATCAAATAATGTCAGACAATCTGTTGATCAGGGCCTGAAAACCGACAGAATCGGTTGCCTGTTACAGATTGTAAAAATACAAAAAAAAAGACTCTTTTCCTACCCAAATCGGCTCTTTCCGCCCCGAAAAGAAAGCGGTGCTTTCGGAAGGCCAGATACGCTGTTTGGCGCACTGCCGGCCCTGCAACCGGGCTCTGCGGTCGGCCGGAGTCTGATTTCGACGCGACCGGCGCACGGCTGGTTGTGCAACCGGATGCAAAACCCGACTTCCTGAAAAAGTATTATTGCCGACGCCCGCCATGTGTCAGGTGGTCAGGGTGTTTCGGTCTCCGCGGCTGCCAAAAAAACAAACCGCCGGATGGCTGAATCCGGCGGCTGAGCGGGCAGGTAAAACCGGCGGATTAGTCTTCCGGATAGGGAATATACACAAAGCCGGCAAAGTCGCCGTGGACTACAAACAGGCAGGCGTATTCGTCGGGCTTTTTATAGTTTTCTTTCCACAGATCGACTGATTCGGCACCGATCAGTTCCCGCTGTACAAACTCGTCGAGCAGGGAGGCCCGGTAGTTCCATTTGTTCTCCATCTCGTCGGCTGCAATGAGCAGCTGCCCTACCGGCACCTCGCGCCGGGAAGCCACGAATACGGGAAAATCGGAGAAGCCCCGCTGCCGAATCTGGTAGGATGCTTCCTTGAGGGTGTCGGCCACTTTCACAAAGTCCGACGATATGATACCCATCAGCTCTTTATTGACGTCGTAGGAATTGGCGTCGTCGAGCAGTGTGTTTTCGTTGCTGTGATTGATCATCGGTTGTTGGTTTAAAGTATACAGTTTACGGTTTTCAGAGGGAAACGGCCATCGCTCCATTGGCCGGCCGTAAACCGACTACCGAAAACAGTAGACTGACTTAAAAACGCGCGGCCAGCAGCAGATCGAGCGCCTTGAAGCGCATATTGAACTTCTGGGCAATGTAGAGGTTGGTCAGCGTGCCCTTATGCGCATAAACACCTTTCATAAACCAGCGGTTCGCATAGAGCATCTGTTCGATGCCACCGGTGGTGCCGGTCTCCAGCAGAAAAGGCAGAAAGATGTTGCTGAGGGCCATACTGGCCGTGTAGGCCACGCGGGCGGCAATATTGGGCACGCAGTAGTGAATTACATCCATGTGCCGGAACGTAGGGGCCTTATGAGTGGTCATACGCGAGGTCTCGAAGTTACCCCCCTGGTCGATCGACACGTCGATGAGCACGGAGTCGGGCTTCATTTTGCTTACCATGGCCTCCGTCACCACCACCGGGCTCAGGCCATCTTCGGCCCGCATAGCCCCGATCACCACGTCGGCCCGCTGGATGGCTTCACTCAGGGTGTCGGAATCGATGATCGACGTGTAGACGTGCTGGCCGAGGGCGTATTTGAGCCGCTGCAGCTTGTAGAGGTGTTTGTCGAACACCTTCACGTCGGCTCCCATGCCGAGGGCGGTGCGGGCCGCGTATTCAGAAACCGTACCCGCACCCAGCAGCACCACCTTGGTAGGTGGTACACCCGTAATGCCCCCCAGAATGATACCCCGTCCGTTGTCGGCATTGCTCAGAAACTCACCCGCAATGAGCATCACGGTGCTGCCGGCAATCTCGCTCATCGACCGGATCACGGGCATGTACCCGGCCTGATCTTCGATGAACTCGTAGCCGAACATCGTCAGGTTTTTTTCGTTGATGCGCTTGAAATAGTCGCGGTCCTGGGCCGGCAGGTTGAGTGCCGAAATAATGGTGCTGCCCGACCGGACATGCTCGAATTCGGCATCGACCAGCGGTTCGACTTTCAGGATCAGACTGGCCTCGTAAACTTCTTTGGGCGAATAGGCAATGCGGGCACCGGCTTCGCTGTATTCGTTGTCGGTAAATTTGGCTTTCACCCCGGCACCCTGTTCCACAATCACCTCATGGCCGTTGCGTACCAGAATCGAAACGGCTTCGGGCGTGAGGGCAATGCGGTTTTCCTGGAGCGATACTTCTTTGGGCAGGCCAATCAGCAGGTGGTTGCCGTGCTGTTTCACCGCCAGCGGCAGTTCTTTGGGGTACAGGGCGGTTTGCTTCGCCAATTCCTCAAATCCGGTCATATATCGTCGGCTATCGACAGCGTATAGCGGCCAAACGTTAAATCAAGTAAGTGGAAATCAGGCGCTCTCCATCGGCCTCGGCCGTGATAGATACCTGGAAATAGGCAGCGGGCCAAAGGGTACTGATGCGCTCGGGCCACTCGATAAAGCAGTAACTGCCCGAATCGAGGTATTCTTCGAGCCCGATATCGAGTGCTTCGGCTTCGTTGCGGAGCCGGTAGCAGTCGAAATGATACACGGCGTGGCCTTCGTGGGTGGTGTATTCGTTGACGAGCGAGAAGGTAGGGCTTTGCACCGTACTGACCACGCCCAGCGCCCGGCACAGGGCTTTGATAAGGGTGGTTTTCCCAGCCCCCATGTCGCCGGCAAACAGCCAGACCGACCGTTGGCGCCCTTCGCCCAGCAGGCGGTGGGCTACAGTGTCGAGTTCGTCGAGCCGGTGAACGTGCAGCGTCATGTGTGTGAGGTCGATGAAGCCGCAAAGATAAGCAATTTAAGCGGACCGCCTGTGCCCTGTCGGGTCTGTAACGGCACCATGGGAACGGCCGCCAGCCACCTCCATGCGGAAGTGACGGGCGGCCGTCGACCGGTTGGCTTTCCGACTCCGGCTCAGTAACCCGGATTCTGGGTGAGAGTTTCGGTGCTGCCTTTCTTGCTGTTCAGGATTTCCTGCAGCGGAATGGGGAAGTATTCGTGCTTGCCCTTGATAAACTGCACACCCTTCAGGTACGACCGCTTGGCCGATTCGGTGCTGTAGTAATTGTTCATCATCTGATCGGCCATGCCCCAGCGGACCAAATCGAACCGGCGGTGCCCTTCCATGCCAAACTCGAGCCGTTCCTCAAACCGGACTGCCAGTCGGGCAGCAGCCTTGTCGGTCCACGGGGCCGTGTATTCGCTGATCACATAGTTGGCCGCGGGCTGGCCGGCGGCATTTTTTACGAAGCCATCGGGGTTGGCGGCCCGTCTGCGAATCTGGTTCACGTAGCCGCGGGCTTTTTCCAGGTCGCCGATTTCGGTTTCGATTTCGGCCAGCCACAGCAGCACGTGGCTGTAGCGAATCAGGCGGTAGTTGTTGGCGTTCAGGCGGGGGTTGCCGGCAAAGGTGTTGGTACCCACATCGGAGCGGTACATCAGGTGTTTCTTGGGCGAATAAGGCCCGCCGTACGACTGGTCGCGGATGTAGGCTTTGCCGGGGTGAACGCCCCAGTCTAGGAAGGGAATGCCCCGGCGACCCACGGTCCAGTCGAGCCGCGGATCGACCGGACCCGTGTAGGGCGTAAACGGTGCCGTCGACTCGATGCCCTGGTCGTTGGTGATGTCGCTGGTGTTGTAGGTCGCGGGCAGGGGCAGTCCGTTTTCGGTTTTAAAGGCGTTGACCAGGTTCTGCGATGGCTGGAAAAAGCCACAGCAGGTGGTTACCCCCCCGCCCCCGTAAGGATAGTTCAGGGTTGAGCCGGCATTGCCGTTTTCGCCCCCCGAGGCCCCGTCGTTGACCGAATACTGTACCTCGAAAATCGATTCGGCGTTGTTGTTGGTAACCGCCCGGAAGTTATCGTGGTAGTTGGGCATCAGCCGGTACTGTCCGCTGGCTACCACGGCTTCGAGCAGCGGTCTGGCCTCGGCATACTTCTGCTGGTACAGGTAGGCTTTGCCCAGTTCGGCCGCGGCCGCCCATTTGGTGGGGCGTCCTACCTGGGTCTGTTTGTTCGGCAGTACATCGTAGGCTGCCTTCAGATCGGCCACGATGTTTGGCCAGATATCGGCGTTGTTGGGCAGTTTGGTGCTCTCGAGGTCGTTGGGGTTGTAGGTTTTCTCGTCGATGTAGGGCACCATGTTGAACATCTTCTTCAGCTCGAAGTGGTAATGCCCGCGCAGAAACCGGGCTTCGGCCGTGGCCTGCAGCTTCTCGGCATCGGTCATGTCGGTGGCTTTGGCCATAGCCTGCAGTACGTCGTTGGCGCGGGCGATACCGTCGTACATACCCCGCCATTTACCCCGGAAATACACATTGTCGGACTGAATGGCCCCCTGCTCAATGAGCGAGATAGCGGGCTGGTCGCCGGCAATGGTGCCTTTGTAGGCATCGTCCGACGCCACACTGCCGTACACCCAGTTGTCGGCCCCAACCTGGTAGGAGCGGTAGGCACCTTCGGGGGTAGCCCAGCCGTCGAGCAGGGCGTAGGCACCAATCAGCAGGGCATTCACGCCCGCTTTGTTCTGCAGCGTCGTAACGGCCAGAGCGGCTTTGGGCTGCACATCCAGAAACTTATCGGAACAGGAGGTGGCCAGGGCCAGACAGCCGATGGCGAATAACGTTTTTTTCATGATCGAAGCAGGATTAGAAGCTGAGGTTCAGACCGGCCAGGAACGTCTTGGCCACCGGGTATGACCCGCCGTCGACACCGATCTGGCGGTCGTTGCCGGCGGAGTAGCTGCGCAGGTTGATTTCGGGATCCATGCCCGAGTAGTTCGTGATCGTGAACAGGTTCTGCGACTGGATGTAGACCGAGGCTCCCCCCAGCTTCAGCCGCGACAGCAGCGACTGCGGCAGCTGGTAGGTAAGCTGGATGTTTTTCATGCGGAAATACGAGCCGCTCTCGAGGTAATAGGTCGAGGGCTGAATGCTGACCTGATCGCTGGCCCGCAACTGGGGCAGAATGGCGTCGGTGCTGCCCGGCCGCCACGACTGATACAGCATGCGGGTGCTCCGGTTGCCGGCAAACGTGGGGAAGTCGGTCCAGTATTTCACGTAGTTGAAAATCTGGTTGCCCTGCACGCCCTGCCCAAACACCGTCAGCCCGAAATTTTTGTAGTTCAGGCTCAGATTCAACCCGTAGTTGAAGGCCGGGTGGGGGTTGCCGATGATGCTCAGGTCTTTGGTGTTGATGACCCCGTCGCCGTTGACATCGCGGAATTTGAAACGACCGGCCACGTTTTCCGTGGCCGCATTGCCAAACTGCACCGGATGGGCCTTGGCTTCTTCGTTGGTCTGAAAAATGCCATCGATGGTGTAGCCGAAGAACGATGAGATGGGGTAGCCCTGCTGCGTAACCACGAAGTTCTGAATCCGCTCGTCGTTGATGCCGAAATACTGCGTGGCCGGGTCGCCGTTGGTTTTGGTGACCACGTTGCGATAGGTACCGATGTTGGCGCTCACGTTATAGGTCAGTCCGCTGCCGCCGAGTTTGTCGCCGTAGCCGATCATCAGGTCGACCCCGCGGTTGCGCATGGCACCGATATTCTGGAAGGGGTTCACGGCCACGCCCTGCGTCAGCGGGGCCGACACGGGGAAGAGCATGTCAGACGTGGTGCGGGTGTACCAGTCGAAGGCCACGGTCAGGCGGTTGCGGAACAGGGTGGCGTCGAACCCCAGGTTCAGGCTGGTGGTGGTTTCCCACTTGGCGCGGGCGTTGCCAAACTGGGTCAGTTCGTAGCCCGGCACGGCCGAGGTGCGCGAGCCATTGATGTCGTAGAACGAGGTGATGGGGTTGGTACTGAACTGGGTAAACGAGTTGTAGTTTCCGATCTCCTGGTTTCCGGTCTGTCCGTAGCCGGCGCGGAATTTCAGGTCGTTGACCAGGGTCAGCGGCTGGAAAAAGCGCTCTTTCGAGACCCGCCAGCCCACGCTGGCTGCCGGAAACACCGCCGACCGGAACTCGGGCGCAAAGCGCGACGAGCGGTCGCGCCGTACGGTCAGATCGAGCAGGTACTTATCGTCGAGGGCGTAGTTGAGTTTGGCAAACTCCGACGCCAGCCGCCAGTTGGAGGCCCCGCCGTTGTTGGTCTGCACCCCGGTGCCGGCACTCAGGTAGCGGTTTTCGATATCGTCGACGGCAAAGTTGGTGCGGCTGGCATCGAAAAACTCAAAGTAGTTTTTGATCGACTCAGTACCGGCAATTACGTTGAAACGGTGACGGTCGCCCAGACTCAGGTTGTAGGTCAGGGTGTTATACCAGGTCCAGGTCCAGTCGTAGTTATTGCTGGTCTGCAGGCTGTTCGACCCGCGGGCTTCGGCCGCTTCGATGTTGCGGATGGTGTAGTTGCGGTAGTTGAACAGGTTGTAGTCGATCCCGAAACTGGTGCGGGCTGTCAGGTTGGGCAGGATATCGACCTCGGCGTAGGCATTGCCAAACAGGCGCACTTCTTTTTGCACGTTGTCTTTGTTGCGGTACAGTTCCGACAGGGGGTTGAACGCGTTGTCGAGGTCGCCCCCGCGGGTGCCGGCACAGTTGCCCGCCACGTCGTAGACCGGGATAATGGGCTGAATCCGATACGCAAACGAGATGGGGTTGCTCTCCGCGTTATTGCCGTTGGGCTGCCCGACCCGTTCGCCGTAGGCCACCTGAAAATTCTGCCCGGCCCGAATCCGCTTCGAGATGTTGAACTCGGTATTGGCCCGCAGCGAATACCGCTTGTAGCCCGTATACTTCATAATACCCTGCTGGTTGAAGTAGTTGAGCGACATGGCATAGCGACCCGTTTCGCTGCCGCCCGACACGCCAAGCTGGTGGTTCTGGATAGGGGCCGGATTGAAAATTTCCTCCATCCAGTTGGTGCCTTCTTTGTTGGCCCGGGTGATAAGCAGAAAGTTGGGCGAGTTGATGTCGTTGTTATAATTTTTAAACGTACCGTCGGGGTTCTGCGCCACACGGGGGTCACTGGCCGACGCTCCGCTGGGCAGGATAAAGTCGGGAATGACGGGCGAGGTGCCGTTGCCGAACTGCGAATGAACCGGATTGCCGTTGGCCCCCACCACGCCCGAGTTTTTGCGGCCCTCCCACGTCAGCTGGGCGTATTCGCTGGTGTTGAGCAGGTCGAGGAGTTTGCCGTGGCGCTGCGTACCGAAGTATGTATCGTACGTAAAGCGGGGCTTGCCGGCTTTACCTTTCTTGGTGGTGATGATAACGACACCATTACCGGCCCGCGAGCCATAGATCGACGCGGCCGAGGCATCCTTGAGTACCTGCAGGCTTTCGATGTCGTTCAGGTTCAGCGTGTTCAGATTGCCTTTTGTGGGCACGCCGTCGATGACGTACAGGGGCGAGTTATCGTTGATCGTACCAAACCCCCGGATCCGGACCATCACCCCCCCGCCGGGCGCGTTTTCGTTGCCCACCGTCACGCCGGCCACGCGACCTTGCAGGGCCTGGCCTACGTTGGTCGACGGAACGGCCAGCAGCTGCTTCGTATCAACGGTGGCTACGGCCCCCGTAATATCGCGTTTGGCCTGTGCGCCATAGCCCGTCACAACCACTTCATTCAGGGTCTTGATGTCGGGGGTAAGGGTTATGCTGAGGGTGGTTTTGTTGCCGATGGCGATCTCCTGGGCGGTGTAGCCAATGGCCGAGACGGTCAGCACATCGCGGCCGGGCGGCACCACCAGCGAGAACTGGCCGCTGGCGTCGGTAACTATACCCGTCTGGGTCCCCTTTACCAGCACGTTGGCACCCGGCAGCCCGGTGTTGTCGTTGCCATCGGTAACCCGGCCCGTAATGCGCCGTTCCTGCGCATACGCGCCCGTACTCAGTAGCCAGCCCAGCAGTAAAACCGGGAATACGCGCAGGAGCTGTCGTAGTGATTTTTTCATAGCCTGGTAAGTAGGTTTGGTGAAACGATCCGTAAGTAGTAATGCTTATCTGCCGAAAGAATAGACTAAACCTGACTTACCTGACTTCTATTAATTATTTTTTTATGACTATTCGTAACGACAAAGCGGCTTCGATGTGGTGACATCGAAGCCGCTTTGGAAGCCGGGAACGGGTTGCGGGTCAGCTTGTTACTTGAACCTGGCGGGGTCGAGCCTGAAAAAGCGGACGGCATTGTTGAACAGGATGTCGCGTTTCTGCTCGGCCGACAGGTAATCGGCATTTTCGATCACGCCAATCGACGCTTCGATGAGGCCGGGCCAGATCAGCATATCCGTACCGTACAGGATCCGTTTGCCGAATCCGGCCTGCACCAGCCGCTTCAGATACGCGTGAATTTCGGCCTGTGGGTAGCTCCAGATAAAGCCGGCCAGATCGACGTACACGTAGGCGTTGGCCCCCATCAGGGCAATCATTTCGTCGGCCATGGGGTAGCCGGCATGCATCACCCATATTTTCAGTTTGGGATGGCGGGCCAGCAGATCTTCGAGCAGGAAAGGCCGCCCCAGCGAGGCCCGGTATTTGGCCTGGGTAAGGTTGGCCATGCCGTTGCCGCCCGTACCCATGTGGATACCCACCGGAATGTTTAGTTTCTCGGCCGCAGCAAAATACGGGTCGAGGGCCATATCGCTCGGCGACAGCCCCTGGTACTGCGGGGCCACCTCACCCATAACCTTGTAAAAACCCGACGACAGTGAGTCGGTGAAGGCCTGCACGGTCATGTCGTTGGGCGAGCTGACGCCGATGCCGGGGATAACCCGCCCGGGGGCTGCTTTTTGCCAGTTGCGCAGTACTACCGGATCGCCAAAGGCAACCATGGTCATGTTGAGCCGCTCCATGGTCGATACCATAGCGTCCTGCATCGCCTTGTCCGACTTGGCCGGCTGGAGTGGAGCCACGCACTCGGCATTCAGAAACGCCCGCATCTGCTGATTGGGGTCACCACCGGGCATATCTTTCAAAAACCAGGGACACATCTCGACCGAAAAGCTGGGGTTTACTTTCATGGCGTGGACGTGCACGTCGATGATGGGCAGGGGCCGTTTGGGGGGCTGGGTCTGGGCCATGGCGCTTTGTCCGAGCACAAGCAGACCAACGGCCAGCAACTGAAGAGACTTTGGTAATCGCATACGCATACGGGTTAACAGATAAAAAATTAGCCGGGAATCTGAAGTTCGAGTAAGGCAAAGCTCAGTGTTTTGCCGTGGGGGTCGACAGTTAGTGAAGTCGTAACGCCCCCGGCCAGCGCCTGCTGACAGACAAAATGCAGAGCCGGCAGGTTGGGCAGTTCATATCGCGTAACGGCGCCGGTAACGATGGCCGACAGGTGGTTTTTGACAACGTCGGCCGTGACCTGCGCGCGCAGCAGCTCATACTGGGCCGGATCGTAGGGGATAAGCGACAGCGTCAGGGTATTGCCCTTGTCGCCGGCCCGGCTGTGGGCAATGTCGTAGAGTCTGATCATGCGTGAAAAAGGGTTAACTGCGGTATCACCTGCGATCGGTCGAGCAGGGTCGACACCATACCGATTACTTCCTGCACGTACTTACGGGCACCCCCGCCGGCGGCCGGCCCGTTGGTGTAGAGGGCTTCGACTTCTTCGCCAATGCGGGCCGCTGCGGCTGCTGTGCTGGCCCGCCCCGCTACCCGCAGCCGAATTTCGTAGGGAGCCGGGTAGTGGCCAAAGGAGGTGCGGTGAACCGCCGTGCTGCCTACGTAGTCGATGCGGAGGTCGGGGTAGTCGGCTCCAAGCCGTTCGCGGATGATGGCACCGGCCAGCTCGGCCCGCGCCAGCGCGTTAGGCCCCGCGTACGACAGCTCCCCCTCGCCCACAAAACCCGCTTCGTAGCCTACGCTTACTTTCAGGGTGTCGGGTCGGGGCTGGCCCTGTCCCCCGCTGGCCCGCACCCGGTCGGGCCCTGTCTGGACCAGCCGGACCTGGGTGAAATCGGCAACCACATCGGGCGTGAGGTAACGGCCGGGGTTCATGACTTCGTAGAGCAGTTGTTCTTTGGCTGTGGCCAGCGTGAGGGCGCCCCCCGTGCCGGCTATTTTGCCGAACTCGGCGGTGCCGTCGGGTGCAACATCGGCGAAGGGATGCCCCAGCCGGGCCAGATCAGGCACGTCTTTGCGCCCGGGGTCGGCGAAGTAACCGCCGGTCAGCTGCCCCGCGCACTCCAGCAGATGCCCCACCACGGTGCCCTGCCCCAGCCGGGCGTAGTCGGTAGCCGACCAGCCGAAGGCATGCATCATAGGTGCCAGAAACAGCGAGGGGTCGGCCACCCGACCCGTTACTATGATGGTGGCATCTGAGGCCAGGGCGGGCAGGATAGCATCAACGCCCAGATAGGCATTCGCCGAAACGAGCCGGCCCGATGCCGCGAGTGGTTGTCTGGTCTCGAGGGCCATTTCGGTACCCGTAAGCTGGTCGAACACATCGTCGCCCGTTACGGCTGCCACCGTCAGGGACAAGCCCGCCTGCCGGGCCATATCGGCGATCTTCCGGGCGGCCGCCAGCGGGTTAGCCGCGCCCATGTTGGTGATCAGCCGAACCTGACGGGCCACCAGATGCGGCAGCAGACGCTCGATCCGACGCTCCAGCAGGGGATCGTAGCCCAGGGCGGGATTGTGTTGCCGGCGTTTCTGAGCCAGCGCAATGGTGCGCTCGGCCAGGCATTCCAGCACCAGAAAATCGAGCGAGCCCTGCTGAACCAGCAGGTCGGCGGGGTCGAGCCGGTCGCCGGAGAAGCCGGCTCCGCACCCGATGCGAATGGTGGTGTTCATACGTGAAGCGAACCAGTTAACAAAGCAGCTATGGTCATCACGAGGGAGGTGCCCAGCGCCCACTTGAGGGTAAAGGCCTGGTGATCGCCCAGATCGACTTCGGCCAGGCCTACCAGCAGAAAGGTCGAGGCTGTCAGCGGGCTGAGCGGGAACCCTACGGTCATCTGCCCCAGCAGGGCCGCCCGACCAATTTCGAGCGGGTCGATACCGAACTGCGTAGCGGTCTTGACCAGAATAGGAACCACTCCGAAATAGTAGGCGTCGGGTGTGAAGAGCAAACTGGCCGGCACACTGGTCAGGGCTGTCAGCGCAGGCAGCCAGGTCGCGTGCTGCTCGGGAATCAGCGATACGACGGCGGTGGCCATGGCATCGATGAAGTGGGCCCCGGTGAGAATGCCCGAGAAAACGCCCGCGGCAAAGATCATGCTCGAGACCATAAAGATGTTGTTGCCGTGGCTGCGCAGCACCCGCTGCTGATCGGGCAGTCGCGGGTAGTTCACCAGCAGCGCGACCACGGCGGCCGTTACGAACAGCGCCGGGGCCGGTACCCAGCCTTTCATCAGGGTAGTGATCAGGGCCACGGTCAACAGGGCATTGATCCAGAACAGGCGGGGTCGGCGCAGGGTGCGCTGCTCGTCGGTCAGGCTGTCGTGGTGTGCGTAGGTCAGCTCGCGGATGCCCAGCCGCCGACGTTCACGCAGCCCAAACCAGCCCGCTACCAGCAGTACCCAGACCATGCCGGCCAGCATGGCCGGCAGGTTGGGCGCCACCAGGTGGGCCGCGTCGGTTTTCAGGGTAGTCATGGCGCGGGCGGTCGTACCCGACCAGGGTACCAAATGCAGGGGCCCCACACTGAGCGCCACAATGGCGGGCAGCATCAGCCGGTTGATACCCAGCTGCCGGTAGATAGGCAGAAAGGCCGACATCACGATCATAAACGTGGCCGTTCCGTCGCCATCCAGATGAACGATCATGGTGAGCAGCGCCGTACCAACCAGTACCTTCAGCGGATCGCCTTTGACGGCCCGGATAATGGCCGCAATGATCGGGTCGAACAGGCCCGCGTCGAGCATGGTAGCGAAATACAGCACCGCAAACACGAGCAGAATGCCGGTAGGAGCGACCTGCTTCAGGCCGGCCAGAATCATATCGCCGAGTTCACTGGGTGTAAATCCGGCCAGCACGCCCATAACGAGCGGTACCAGCACCAGGGCCGTGAGAACCGACAGGCGCCTGGTAATGATCAGCAGCAGAAACAGCGCGATGGTGGCAAAACCAAGGAGGGCAGGCATACAGTGATGAGGTTAACGTAAAAGGGAAGGGATCCGGATGGTCCGACTGGCCGTCTGCGCATTGGTTCAGGGGGCGGCAAATGCCTTGCTGAAGAACAGGGCCTGATAGGGTAGCGAATTCTGCCAGTAATCCCAGGTATGGCCGCCGGGCCGCTCGCTGTAGTCGTGCGGGGTCTGGTTAAAGACCAGCCGGTGGTGCAGCTCGCGGTTGGGCTCGATCAGAAAATCGTCGACGCCACAATCGAACACCAGTTTCAGACCCGTCTGCCGGATTCGGTCGGCCAGGCCCAGCACCGAATAAGCGGCCCAGCCATCGGGCGACTGATCAAACGGCCCCAGAATCTGCTCGAATGCCTGCTTTATGCCCTTTGCGGCATCGGGGGGCAGCTTCCAGCCGGTCATGTCGGGGTTCAGCGCGCCACTCATGCTGCCGGCAGCCCCGTACAGGTCGGGGTGGCGGGCGGCCAGGTACAGAGCGCCATAACCGCCCATCGACAGACCCGTGATGGCCCGGCCCGCCCGCGCCCGAATGGTGCGGTAACGGGTATCGATAGCCTGAACGACATCGGTAGTCAGGTAGGTTTCGAACTGACTATCGGGGCGCACGGGGCTGTCGAGGTAGTAGCTGAACACGTCTCCTTCGGGCATAACGATCAGCATATTGTATTGATCGGCCAGTCGGTGCAGCAGTGTTTTGTCGGGCGTTTTGGTGATCCAGTCATTGTAATGACCAAAACCACCGTGCAGCAGATAAAGCACCGGGAAGGCTGCTGTACGTTTTGCCGACGTGGCGTACGACTGCGGCAGCACGACGACCGCCCGGTACGATTTTTTCATGCCGGCGCTGGGTATATCGAGAGAGTCGACGCTGGCGCCCCGAGCAGACAACCCCGTCAGCAGCAGCAGGCTGCAGAGTACAGATAGAACAGACTGATGCATGGCAGAAAGAAAGCCACTGCCCGGAGGCAGTGGCTCAGGTTGGGATTTAGGAATAGTAAATTGTACAAAAAGGTGAAGGTCCAAATGTACATGGCAGCCATCGTATCTCCACCGCGTATCTTCGCCCTGCGGTGATTTAGCGGCCTACTAAATTGATTCGTAACTTGGGGAAAATTTAGTAGGCTTCCGGTTTATTTATAAAAACCTGTCCAGCAGACAATTATATGGCCTTAAAGACGGGCAGAGACGAAATCAGGTATTTGCTGGAAACGGTCATTGATCGGTACGAGCAAACAACGGGGCAGTCGCTGATCCGCAATACCAGTCCCAAAAACTACGAACCCATTGCCCGGCTGCTCAGTGCCATCAGTAACGAGCTCCCCCATACGGCCGATACGCTACAGCACGATTCCTACGCCCCTGACCCTAATCCCCGGCAGGTCGGGTATCCACACCGGCGGTACGACATTACGGGTATTCAGGTGAAAGATGCCTACAACCGGCTGGTAGCTAACCCTCGTCCGTTTCTGGTCGATGCCTGTTATATCTACCTCTACGGCATGGGCCGCCGGGGCTTTGCCGAGAATCCGCAGGACCCTAATCTGATCGCCGGGGTCGATGCCACGGTTCAGTCACAACTGGCTGAGCAGGAGGTACTTCGCCAGCAGCTGACCAGCAGTCAGCAGTTACACCGGCAAACCGTTGCCGAACTACAGGCGACTCTGCGCCGAAGCCGGCGCCTGACCTGGCTAAGTCTGGGCGTTGGGGTGGGCCTGGTGTTGCTGGTGGGGGCAGGCTGGCTAACCGACCGGCGGGCGTGGGCACAGCTGCGGCACGACATGAGCCTGTTGCCTTACCAGCCCACGGCGGCCGAAATCGACAGCTTATCAGGCATCTGGCTCTACTACACGGGGGCTCCGCAGGCCCGTTTTAGCGACTCGGCCCGCTACCATCAGGTTGCTAACAACCTGGTCGAGATCACCTATCAGGACGGGTATTTCCGGTTCTATCGTCATGGAGCCAACATCGATCACGTGGGCTATATGCAGTTCGAAGGACCCGGGCTGGTGTCGCTGCACTCGCACACCAATACCGAAACCGGCCGCATCGAGTCGCCCATTCACGCGCTGATGCGGCTCGACGAGAAGCGGGGTTACCTGAGCAGTATAGCCACCACCTGGACGTTCGACCGGGGGCGGGGCAACGATCTGATCGGTATTCGGAACATCTTTATCAAGCAGGGGCGGGGCGGACACCTGTCCGAGATTGCAAACACGCCTGAGAACGCCCACTGTCATTGCAAGATCATGCAGTGGCAGCCCCCCGCCGGACGGACCCGCCAATACCCCCTTCAGTACAAGCTGCTCGATACCCTGGCCGATACCTGGCTCCGGCCGCTGATCGACGAACATAGTATTCTGCTCCGCGATCCGGCCCGGCAGGGGTTGCTCAGGGTACGGCCCTAACGCACGCAGGCCCGGTACGAATCCGTACCGGGCCTGCGACTACGATCTGAACGGACTTAGGCCAGCTTCAAATCGTCGATAACGCGCTGCACCTTGGCTTTCAGCTGCGCGTAGGTGTCATCAAACGCTTCCTTGCTGGCCAGCGGTTCGTTTACACTTACGTAGAACTTGATTTTAGGCTCCGTACCCGAGGGGCGCGCCGACACTTTGGTGCCATCTTCGGTGAAGAACTGCAGTACGTTCGACGACTCGACGCCCATTTTGCCGGCTTCGATAGCCGACGTCTGACCCGATACGGCATCGAGCCGGGTGAGGGCCTTGTAATCGTCGACCCGCACCACGCGCGAACCGGCAATCGACTGGGGCGGGTTGGCCCGGAAGTCGGCCATCATTTGCTGAATTTCTTCAGCCCCACTCTTGCCTTTTTTGGTGATCGATACCAGGCTTTCGTAGTAGAAGCCGTTTTCCTGGTACATAGCCATCAGCATATCGAACAGGCTCAGGCCTTTGTCTTTGGCATAGGCAGTCAGTTCGGCAATCATGGCGCAGGAGGCCACGGCGTCTTTGTCGCGCACGAAATCGCCGATCAGGTAGCCGTAGCTTTCTTCGCCCCCGCCAATAAACTGTTCGTTGCCCTCCAGTTCCCGAATCACTTCGGCAATGTATTTGAAGCCGGTAAGCGTGTTGTAGCAGTTCACGTCGTAGCGTTTGCACATCGCGTCGATCAGATCGGTCGTTACGATGGTTTTGGCTACAAACTCCTTACCCGTCAGTTTGCCGGCGTCTTTCCAGGCGTTGAGCAGGTAATAGATAATCAGGCTGGCCATCTGGTTACCGTTGAGCAGCTCAAATTCGCCGTGGTGGTTGCGGGCACCCGCGCCAACGCGGTCGGCATCAGGGTCGGTCGCCATCACCAGATCGGCGTCCAGTGAGTTGGCCAGGTCGAGGGCTAGCTGCATGGCCGCCCGCTCCTCGGGGTTGGGCGACTTCACAGTCGGGAAGTTGCCGTCGGGCGTAGCCTGCTGCTCCACGATGTGTACGTTGGTGAAGCCCAGCGCTTCGAGCGCACGCGGTACGAGGGTGATGCCCGTACCGTGGATGGGTGTGTACACAATGTTGAGGTTGGCCTGCCGCCTGATCACGTCGGGGTTCACCGCGTTCGACTTGATACGCTCTATGTAGGGGGCGTCGATTTCCTCATCGATCAGCTGAATCCGTTCGGGTACACCCTCAAACTTGATGTCGCTGATGGAGGTGATTTTGTTTACCTCGCCGATGATGGCCTTGTCGTGGGGCGACACCACCTGTCCGCCGTCGTTCCAGTACACTTTGTAGCCGTTATACTCGGGCGGGTTGTGCGATGCCGTTACAACGATGCCGCTCTGGCAGCCCAGCTGCCGAATGGCGAACGACAATTCGGGCGTGGGTCGCAGACTGCTGAACAGGTACACTTTGATGCCATTGGCCGAGAAGATATCGGCAACCAGCCGGGCAAACTCGGGGCTCATGCGCCGGCTGTCGTGGGCAATGGCCACGCTCACATCCTGGTCGGGAAAGGCGGCATTGATGTAGTTGGAGAGGCCCTGCGTGGCGGCCCCAACGGTGTAGCGGTTCATGCGGTTAGACCCCACGCCCAGTACACCCCGTAGGCCACCCGTCCCGAATTCGAGATCCCGATAGAATGAATCGGTTAGTTCGGTGGTGTTTCCCTCATCGATAAGCGTCTGGATAGCCGCTTTCGTGTCGGCATCGTAGGGGCCACTGAGCCACTGGTCGACGCGCTGCTGGGTTGAAGAGTCAAGGGTCATTGTCGGTATTATACAGGAAAGTAGTTGATAATGGAATTACTGCGATGGGCCAAATTTACACTTCTCGGGGGGCCAGCCAAACCCGTCTGCTGGATTGGCTGCTGCGCATGGGCCGGATGACTGTATAAAACCCGGCCCCCTACGCTCGTATTCGGCTCCCTGACCCGGTCAGACGTACCGTTGGGTGATATGGGCCGTCTGCTCGCTTGTTTCGACCAGCAGCGGGTGGCGGGGCTGACGCAGGGCCGCGTCGAGGTCGGCAATGGTTTCTTTGAACAGCAGATTGACCGGTACCGGCTGGGTAATACCGGCCGCGTCGGTGTACTGCAGCAGCGGACGAACCGTACCCTGTGCCGCCAGTTCATTGTAACGCTGGCGAGCCTCGGCAAAGGCGGCATCGTCGGGTCCGAAGGGCACCACGGCTTCGGGCAGCGGAGCCGCCTTGCGGGCCGCCAGCCGGGCGTCGAGGTCGGTCAGCATCCGCTTGAGCCGGGCCGTGTCTTTACCCGTCCGGATGCGCTCGCGCAGCGATTGCCGGATCAGGTAAGTCAGCGCATGGGTCAGATTCAGACCGATTTCAGCCATCTGTTTGAAAATCAGCGACGAGGGCGACATGCCCGGAATGGTGTTGGGGTCGTGCAGCAGCACATCGCCGGCCGGGGTCAGAAAGCCGTCGATACGGGCATATACGTTGATGCCCAACCGCGTAAACACCTCCATAACGGCCAGCTGAATCTTGCGGTTGTTCTCGAGCGTGGTGTCGACCGGAATCCGTTTTTTGGTCGTGTTGAGTTTGTATTTCGATTCGAAGTCAAAACTGGCGACGTTGTAGATTTCGGTGGGGGGGAGGGCAAAGGCCATCTGGTCGTCGTCCTGAATAACCCCGCACGAAAACTCCTGGCCGCTGATAAACTCCTCGAACAGCACTTCGTCCTCGGCATTGAGCGCCGACAGGCCAATGATGGTATGGCCGGCCTGCACCAGTTCATCGAGGGCCGTTACGAGCCCGGCTGGATGCGCGATGCGCTGGCCGGTCTGGTTAATAATCAGGGGAAAACTGATACCCGAATCAAGGCTGGTCATCTGCTGGGCCAGCGCCTGCTTATCGGCCGGGGTCAGCGTTTGCCAGGCCCCCAGGGGCGACCAGCCGTCGGGCTCAATGGTCATCGTAAAGAAACACTGCTCCACGGCCCGGCAGAAGCCCGCCAGATCGTGTTCACGAACAATGGCGACGCCGATGCTGGACCCCTGATGGGGGGCTTTGACCACGATGGGCAATCCCAGATGCTCAACCAGCGAGTGAAAAAACTGGGCTTTGTCGGCCTGTTCGTAGGTGTCGCGGCTGATGGTGGCCGTTTTTTTCTGCTGCCCATTAGCCAGCGCAATCAGTTCGTTCTGCAGAATCTTGTTGATCCCCACGGCCGAACCCGCCAGGCCGGGCCCGGTATAGGGCACCTTATACCACTCCAGCAGCCCCTGAATGGCTCCATCTTCGCAGTCGGGGCCGTGCATGGCCAGAAAGGCCAGATCGAAAGTATCCCGGAAGGCTTCGGGACGCAGCTCGGGCCAGTGCGCGTCGAGCAGGGCCGGCTCCAGCGACTCATCATAGACCGAATACCCCGACTCATCCTGCGGCAGTACGTTGCGTAGCGTGTCGGCTTCCAGAAAGGCAGGCGTTACCGGATGAAAGCGGCCCCGCCCGTCGACGAAGATCAGCACGGGCTCAAAAAGACCTTTATCGAGACTGGCCAGGGCGGTGCGCCCCCCGGCAAACGACACCTCGCGCTCGCGCGCCGGGCCACCGAAGAAAATGCCTATTTTCACAGAATTGAGAGCAATTGGAGAAACGCAAAGAAACAAAAAAGCCACCTGACTTGGGCAGGTGGCTTTGTATTTAAGGGCGCAGCGCCGGCAAGGCAGGGGCCTGACAGACCGGCAATCGGCCTAGTAGGCAGGCGTTATGTTTACCGCTTCGACCCGCTGAACTTCGGGTACGGCTTTCAGAATAGCTTCTTCCAGACCTCCTTTAAACGTCATGGCCGACATGGGGCAGGAGCCGCACGAACCAAGCAGTTCCAGGCGGGCTGTACCATCATCGGTGACTTCCAGCACTTTCACGTTCCCCCCGTCGGCAGCCAGGTACGGACGCATGCTGTCGAGGGCTCGTTCTATTCGCGTAATGAGTTGGTCGTTATTGACTACCGGCTCCATTGAATCTATTGATTTACGGTAAATTTACACGATACAGGCCACTTAAGCAACCTGTACGCGCTGGGTCTGGTCGACGGTACTGTTGCGGATGGCAACCTGCTGGGCGAGGGCTTCGGCCGTGGCCCGGAAAGCATCGATCGCTACCGGTTCGCCCCCGCTGAAGGCGGGCCGGCCGTCGTCGCCGGCTTCGCGGATGCTCTGCACGAGGGGAATCTGCCCCAGCAGCGGCACATCGAACTGGGTGGCCAGCTGCTGCCCGCCCCCCTTGCCGAAAATGTAGTACTGATGGTCGGGCAGTTCGGCCGGGGTGAAGTACGACATGTTTTCGATCACGCCCAGTACCGGCACATTGATCTGCGGCTGACGGAACATCGACAGGCCTTTCACCGCATCGGCCAGCGCCACTTTCTGGGGCGTGGTTACAATGATGGCACCCGTTACCGGTACCGTCTGTACGAGAGTCAGGTGAATGTCGCCCGTGCCCGGCGGCAGGTCAATCAGCAGGTAATCGAGGTCGCCCCAGTCGGCGTCGGCAAAGAACTGCTGTAGCGCCCGGCCCGCCATGGTGCCCCGCCAGATGATGGCCTGGGTCGGGTCGACCAGAAAGCCCATCGACATGATTTTGATGCCGAACTGCATGATCGGCTCCATGCGGGTTTGCCCGTCGACCTGAAAAATCCGGGGCCGCAGGTCTTCGGCACCGAACATGGTCGGCATGGAGGGGCCGTATATGTCGGCATCGATGATGCCTACTTTGGCGCCCGACTTGTGCAGCGCAATGGCCAGATTGGCCGTTACGGTCGACTTGCCAACCCCACCTTTTCCCGACGAAACGGCAATGATGTTTTTAACGCCCGGCAGCGTGGGGGCATTCACCCGCGTCGAGGTAACATCGGAGGTCATGTCGATCGTGACGGTGATATTGGGACCGATATGGATATGAATGGCGTCTTCGCAGCGCTTCCGGATCACTTCCTTGAGCGGGCAGGCCGGTGTGGTAAGTACCACCGTAAACCGCACCGAGTCGATGCCCAGCGTGATGTCTTTCACCATGTTGAGCGATACCAGATCGCGCTTCAGGTCGGGTTCTTCAACCGTGCTTAACGCCTGCAGAACGGCGTCTTTGTGTAAACGATAATCAGACATAATGGAGGAGGGGGACAACAGATCGAACCGCCAGTAGCCCGGTCGGGGTCAGGCCAGGGCCTGTTCCGAAGCAGATTGGCGGGCCGGGTCCGTTAACGCTAAACGGCTTCGTAGGTCGGTCAGTTCCGCCCGCAGGTCGACCCGCGCCGACAGGGTTTCAAGCCGGCTCAGCAACCGCAGCAGAAACTGCCGGTGGGCGGGTGAGGCCTCGCCATGCAATGGCCGGTGGGCCAGAGCCTGCCGAATCGACTGCCAGTCGGTAACGAAGCTGCGAAGTTCGGCATCGAACGCGCTTTCGGCAAACTTGCCGAAGATATAATCGTGAGCCTGCGCATTGGGATGAACCAGATCGGCTTCGTAAAACCGGTAATCGCGCAGATCGTCGATCATCAGTTCGTAGGCCGGAAAATAATGCACCCAGTCGTGCCAGACACTCAGTTCATGGGTCAGCACCCGCAGGGTGGCCTTGCTGACCTGATTGAGCGGCAGGGTATCGCGCGTGTGCCGCACGGGGCTAACCGTAAGCAGCACCTGCAGAGTAGGGTTGACTGTCTGCAGCCGGCGCAGCAGGTCGGTCAGCTCGGTCCGCAGGTGCTCGGCCTGATACAGGAATTTTTCGAAATGGGCGCCCGGCATCTTGTGGCAGTTGGCCACCACGCGGCCCGTAGCCAGGTGCCGGTAAACCAGGGCGGAGCCGAAGGTGAGCAGCAGCAGGCTGGCGTCTCGCAGGGCCTGGCCGGTTTGGGTGAGCTGATCGATCAGGCGTTGCCGAAGGGCTTCGCGCGAGGAGGCCCATAGCGACGAGTGGAAGTCGTAGTGCAGCCAGACCCCATCGCGTTCGAGATAAAGCTGTTCGTCGGGTTCGGTACCGTCGAGGGCCATGGTCAGCAGCCGTACCATCGAGACGGGGTTGAAGACGGTGCCGAAGGGATTGTTCAGTACCGTCAGTTTGTGGTCGGCCAGGCGCCGGCCCATCACGTCCGAAAAGCAGGAGCCAAGGGTCACGATCCGACTCGACAAACAGATCGGAACGGGTAGCGGTTGGGGCGTAAATTCGGTATGAAACTGCATACCTATAGAACACAAAAAGGGGGTGTTTGGGTCCGTTTAGGGCAATAGATTAACCCGTTAATCCGCTGGCGGTCAGTAGCCCGACTATACCACTCAGTCCAAACGGGGGATAACGAAAACGGGTCGGCATGCAGCGCATACCGACCCGTCGGATTCTGAAACGGGGGGCTTATTCAGCCGCAACCACGTCGATGGTAACTTTATGCTTCACGTCCTTGTGCAGGTCGATCGTTGCTTCGTAGGTACCGAGGTTTTTCACGTCGTCGAGCGTGATTTTCTTCCGGTCGATGTCGAAGCCTTTTTCGCGCAGGGCATCAGCCACCTGCGTGTTGGTTACGCGGCCGAAGATTTTGCCGCTATCGCCGGCTTTTGCCGGGATGGTCAGCGTCATCTCGCCGATGCTGTCGGCCGTAGCCTGAGCATCGTTTTTGATTTTTTCGGCTTTGTGAGCAGCCTGACGAATGTTTTCAGCAACTACCTTTTTGTTGGAGTCGGTCGCCATCATGGCGTACCCCTGCGGAATCAGGTAGTTACGACCGTATCCGGGCTTCACCGTAACGGTGTCGTTCTTATAGCCCAGGCCGGCAATATCGGTTTTGAGAATGATATCCATTTTTGAAAAAGTTGTACAGTTGTAAAGTCCTGTGGTTGTATCGTTTCGCTTGTCTTGACAAACGGGGTAACGCGACAACCTGGTAACTCTATAACTTTATTTCAGTGAATCGCCAACGTAGGGGAGGATGGCAAGGTGACGAGCGCGTTTAACGGCCTGAGCTACTTTGCGCTGGTTTTTCAGGCTGGTACCGGTCAGACGCCGGGGCAGAATTTTGCCCTGCTCGTTGAGCAGCTTCAGCAGGAAGTTACCGTCTTTGTAGTCGATATATTTGATACCGGCTTTCTTGAAACGGTCGTATTTTTTGCGGTTCTCGGTTTTCGAGACAGATTCGTTTTGCAGACTCATGATTACTTAGCCTCGTTTTCGGTTTGTTTTTTCTTACCCACTAACCCGTTGCGCTTGCGGTCGTTATAAGCAACTGCATGCTTGTCGAGCGATACCGTCAGGTGGCGGATGATGCGCTCGTCACGGAGATACTCGGTGTTGAGTTTCTCGATGATCGTGCCGGGAGCCTTAAACTCGAAGAGTTGGTAGTAACCCGTGTTTTTGTGCTGAATCGTATAGGCCAGCTTGCGGAGGCCCATGTTTTCTTCGTGAACCAGCTCCGCACCGTTATCGGTCAGCACTTTGCGGAACTTGTCAACGGCGTCCTTCATCTGAATCTCAGATAAAACGGGAGTTAAAATGAACACCGTTTCGTAATTATTGGGAAACATTGTGTAATTGGTTTGAAATGAGGGCGCAAAGATAGGAAAAAAGTTATAAAGTTGGTAGGGTGGGGGCGATAAAGTTGGTGTATTAGCGAGTTGTAGGGTTATGGAGTTAGCGAGTTATAGGGTTGTGGCGAGTTGTGGGGTTTGAGCCGTGATGGGCCGATAGCGAGTAAAATACGAGGGCTGGATGATTACTAGCTGTAAAGCAGCCGCGTACCGAACAGACCCGCCAGATACGCTTACCGATCACCGTATGAAAAACTTACTGATTAACGGACTCATTGCCTTGGGCCTGACGGGTGTGTTGATGGCGTTTCAGCCCCAGCTACACCTGCCCGCCGGCCGGCCGGGTGCTTCGAAGCCCAAAAATATCATTTACATTCTGGCCGACGATCACCGGTACGACTTTATGGGTTTTACGGGTAAGGTTGCGGGCCTGAAAACGCCAAACCTGGATCGGCTGGCGGCCGAAGGAGCGCACGTTCGCAACGCGTTTGTCAGTACGGCCCTCTGCTCGCCCAGCCGGGCCAGTATCCTGACCGGGCAGTATGCGCATACGCACAAAGTGGTCGACAATTTCGCCCCGATGACCCCGGGTCTCAAATTCTTTCCACAGTACCTGCGGAAGGCAGGCTACAAAACGGCTTTTCTGGGCAAGTGGCACATGGGTAACACCGATGACGCGCCCCAGCCTGGTTTCGATTACTGGCTCAGCTTCAAGGGACAGGGCGTGTATTACAACCCCACCTTCAACATCAATGGCAAACAGGTGACGCATGGCGACAGTAGCTATACGACCGACCTGCTTACCCGCTACGCTGTTAACTGGCTGAATACGCTCGACAAAAACAAACCCTTCTGCCTGTACCTGTCACACAAGGCCGTCCATGCCGATTTCCAGCCGGCCCGCCGGCATCGGGGCCGGTATGCCGCCATGCCGATCAACTACCCCGAAAGTATGTACCTGACGGCCACTGATACCAGTAAACGCTGGGGGCCTGTATCGTCGGTCAATCCGGAAACCAAAGCGCTGAAAGCCAACCTGGCCGATATGCCCAGCTGGGTTAAGCAGCAACGCTACAGCTGGCATGGGGTCGATTACCTGTACCACGGTTCCATCAACTTTAACGATTTCTACCGGCAGTACTGCGAAACCCTGCTGGGTGTTGATGATAGTGTTGGCCAGATTCTGACCTGGCTCGAAGCGAATGGCCAGCTGGAAAACACCATGGTCGTTTATATGGGCGATAACGGCTTCAGCTTCGGCGAGCGTGGCCTGATCGATAAACGACACATGTACGAGGAGTCGATGCGGGTGCCGCTGCTGGTGCGTTGCCCGGCGGTGGTAAAGCCCGGCACCACGCTGAATCAGGTTATTCAGAACATAGACCTGGCCCCGACGTTTCTGGCCTACGCCGGCCTGCCCAAACCTGCCCAGATGCAGGGTAATTCATTCCTGCCGATGCTGAAAGGCGAACCCGTTGCCTGGCGCGACCGGGCTTTTTACGAATACTACTGGGAGGCCGATTTTCCGCAGACGCCAACCATGTTTGGGGTCAGAAACGATCGCTACAAGTATATTTTCAATCACGGTGTCTGGGATGCCAATGAATTATACGACCTGCAAAACGACCCCCATGAGGTAAACAATCTGATTCGTAGTCCGGCCCACCAGGCGATTGCTCAGGAACTGAAGAGTCAGGTATTCGACTGGCTGGAATCGACCGGCGGGCTACAGATTCCGCTCCACTCGATCAAACAGAAGCGCTTCGACCATCGCTACAAAGGCACGTATTAGCCAACAGATTCGCCCAACTTACCGATAGCTGACACGACCGGTTACAGGCGTAACCCCACCCATTGCCTTATGTCGACAGCCAGCCCATCGGTCCGATTGCTCCTGATGCTGATTGGCATTGGCACGGTCTTTTACAACTGCCAGTCGACGACCGATTCCGGGCGGGCAGCGGCCGTTGTGACCGAGCGTCGGGGCGGGGCGGCCCGTCTGGCCAGTCCGGCAGGAATGGTCTGGATACCCGGCAGCACGTTCCGGATGGGTTCCGATGCCTTTCCCGATGCCCGGCCAGTCCATGCGGTCACGGTTGCCGGTTTCTGGCTGGATGCGCACGAAGTGACCAATGCTCAGTTTGCCCGGTTTGTTGCCGAGACGGGTTATGTCACGGTGGCCGAACGCCCACTCGACCCGGCCGATTATCCGGATGTACCCGCCGGTCAGCTGGTGCCTGGCTCGGTTGTATTTACCCCGCCGGCCGGGCCGGTGTCGCTGGCCAATCCGTTGCAGTGGTGGCAGTATGTGAAGGGTGCCAGCTGGCAGCATCCCAGCGGGCCTGCCAGTACCATAAAAGGCCACGAGAATGAGCCTGTTGTGCAGGTGTGCTATGCCGATGCTGCTGCGTACGCGCAGTGGGCGGGAAAGCGGTTGCCCACCGAAGCGGAGTGGGAGTTCGCGGCCCGGGGTGGACAGCAGGAAGCGGTGTATTACTGGGGCAACGAACTGACACCGGCCGGCCGCTGGATGGCCAATATTTTTCAGGGCGATTTTCCGCAAAAAAATACACGGGCCGACGGGTTTGCCGGAGTAGCGCCCGTCGGATCATTTCCGCCCAACCCACACGGTCTCTACGATATGGATGGAAATGTCTGGGAGTGGTGTCAGGATTTTTATCGGCCTGACTATTACGCGGAATCGCCCGGCACGAATCCCGCTGGCCCGCCTGCCAGCTACGACCCCGACGAGCCAACTGCCATCAAGCGGGTACAGCGGGGCGGCTCCTTTCTGTGCAGCGATCAGTACTGCGCCCGCTACAAGGCCGGCAGTCGGGGTAAGGGAGACGTAACGAGCGGTAGCAACAACCTGGGCTTCCGGTGCGCAAAAGACCGCTAACGATCGACTCAGTCAGGGGCAGAATCGGGCCATGCAGCTGTGTATGGCCGAACCCTGCCGGCTATCGCCGGCGCTTACTGGCCGGTGTGAGGTTACACCCGTTTGTTGGAACCGTGTGTTGGATCAGGACAACAGAAAAGGGTTGTCTGGTGGGAGCGTCGACTCCGTGTCAGTCACGAAGCCAGCCCAGAACCAGACAACCCAATAACGCTATACCTGCATAACGCTGTAATGGATTGGCCTACCGAACGGTGAACTCGCCATCGCCAATGCGGAACCCTTCGCAGTAGATTTCGATGGTGTGTTTGCCCTCGTTGAACCGTTGGGCGCCCCGGCTGTAGATGAAGTCGACCTGCTGCCGGGTGTTATCGAAGTTGAACGCCTGCCTGGCGGTGTAGATCATGCCCTGCCCGTTGTAGGTGAACTCGCCTGAACCCGTTGCCATGTCGGAAATCACCGCCCCACTTGGGTCCAGAATACGCAGGTACAGTTCTTTCTGGCCCAGTTGCGCCAGTCCGTTGGGAGCCAGCCGTACCCCCACCTTGATTTTGTCGATGCGTTTGGCCTTGTAGCTGCCGCCGTCTTTTTCTTTACCGCGCCGGTTGATGGCGTCGACCGTTACGGATTCGGCCCGCAGGGCAGCGGCAATCGTGACTTTCTCGCTTAGCTCCCGATTGCGGGCGGCCACGGCCGATACCGAATCGCTTAGGCTCTGGCGTTCTGTACGCAGGGTCGAGTTTTCCTGATTCAATGAGTCGTTACGAACGGTCAGAATGCCGTTTTCTTCTTTCAGGCGGGCAATTTCCTGGTCTTTCTGGGAGAGCAGCGCCTGGTAGTTACGAATCTTCTGGTCGTATTTTTTGCTGTCGAAACTCGACACGTTGCGCAGCTCACGTTTATCGACTTCGAGCTGGGCCTTTACTTTCAGCAGCGAATCGACACTGCCACCCAGCCGCTGGATTTCGGCAATTTTAAGGTCAAGCTCATTGGAAATGGAGTCGAGCCGGGTTTTCACCGAGAGCACTTCTTCGGTCTTGGCCGCGATGGTAGCATCCTTTGTTTTGTTGTCCTGACGCTCCTGGTAGTAGAAATACAACAGCAGCACGTTCAGCGCGGCCAGTACGAGCAACGCGATCAGCAGAAAACTACGGCTGTTATTCGACTGGGATTGGGGTCTTGATTCCATGGATTAGGTCAAATGATTCGTAAGGATATAACCAAAACAGACCCCGCAGGTGTTTATTGCGGCACCGGGTGGGATTTGGCCGATTAGGGCCAAAAACTACGGCATTCTGCGTAGTTCTCAAACCTATCTTTGCACATTGTTCACCAATGGCCGGCCCCGGGCTGGCTCCCGTTACGCCATGATTGCCGACAGCATTCGTCAGATTACCACCGAACTCGATGGCCGCGCCCGCCTGGTGGCGGTCACTAAAACCAAGCCGGTTGCCCTGTTACAGGAAGCCTACGACGCGGGCTGCCGACTCTTCGGTGAGAATAAAGTGCAGGAGATGGCCGATAAACAGCCCCAGCTGCCGGCCGATGTGCAATGGCACCTGATCGGGCATCTGCAAACCAATAAAGTCAAATACATTGCTCCGTTTGTCGCCCTGATTCACTCCATCGACAGCCTTAAGCTGCTTCAGGAAGTAAACAAGCAGGCTGCCAAACATAACCGGGTGATCGATTGCCTGCTGCAGATTCATATTGCCGTCGAAGAAACCAAATTTGGCCTGTCGGCCGCAGAGGCCGAAGCGCTGCTGCAGGCCCCCGAACTGGCCGGTCTGCACAACATCCGGCTGGTGGGGCTGATGGGCCTGGCCAGCAACACCGACGATCAGGCGCAGGTACGGGCCGAATTCCGCGGGCTCAAACAGCTCTACGATAAACTGGCCCTGATGCGTACCGACAACGTAGTGTTTTCTGAACTGTCGATGGGCATGAGTGGCGACTACCCGCTGGCCGTAGCCGAAGGCAGCACGCTGGTACGGGTAGGCAGCGCTATCTTTGGCGCCCGCGATTACGCCGTCTGATCTTCTTTTCGCATTAATCAATATACCCATGAAATTCTTTATTCAATCCGGCGCAATGCTGGGTCTCCTGGGCGTGGCCCTGGGGGCGTTTGGTGCCCACGCCCTGCGGGGTATGCTCGAAGCCACCGGCCGGCAGGATACGTTTGAAACGGCCGTCCGCTATCAGTTCTACCACGCGCTGGCGCTGGTGCTGGTGGGTATCCTGATTCAGCTGATGGGACAAAACCCAACGGCCGTCAAACTGCTGGGCTGGGCTGGTAACTCGTTTCTGGCTGGCACGATCGTTTTCTCGGGGTCGTTGTACATCCTGTGCTTTACCGGCATCACCTGGCTGGGCGCCATTACCCCGCTGGGGGGCGTGGCCATGATTGCAGGCTGGGCCCTGCTGCTGTGGAGTTTTCTGTAAGGAAAAAAAGACCCGCCGTTACATTCGGGGGGGCAGGCCCGTCATAAGACTATAGCCCATAAACCACCCCACTATGTACCTCCAGTCCGAAACCTACCAGCTTATACTGTGCCTGGTAACGCTTGCACTTACTCTGACCGCCGGATTTATGCTGGGTATGCTTATCAACGAGCGGGAGCCCGACCGGCCCCGCCGGCGCTCGGCCATTCCCCGCAACTGAAAGCGTCGAAAAAAACCAAAAAAGCCCGCCTGAGCCCGCACAGACGGGCTTTTTTGTGCGGCACGGGCAGGAGCGCACGGCCCGGCCGATTCCGCCGGAGGCAACCCGTTCTGTCTCTTTTTTTTGTATCTTTGCGGTCTGATTCTGAGAATAATGCAAACGAATATACAGGCAGAAACCGCCCGTCGGCGGACATTCGCCATCATCAGTCACCCCGACGCCGGCAAAACCACCCTGACCGAAAAGCTGCTGCTGTTTGGGGGCGCCATTCAGACCGCCGGCGCCGTGAAGTCGAACAAAATCAAGAAGTCGGCTACGTCTGACTTCATGGAGATCGAGAAGCAGCGCGGTATTTCCGTAGCGACCTCGGTTATGACATTCGAGTACGACGATCTGAAAATCAATATCCTCGATACGCCTGGTCACAAAGATTTTGCGGAAGACACGTACCGTACGCTGACGGCCGTCGACAGTGTCATTCTGGTGATCGACTGTGTGAAAGGGGTGGAGGAGCAAACCGAGCGGCTCATGGAAGTCTGCCGCATGCGCGACACGCCGGTTATTATCTTTATCAACAAACTTGACCGCGAAGGACGCAATCCGTTTGATCTGCTCGACGAACTCGAGGAGAAACTGCGCATTCGGGTACGGCCCATGACCTGGCCTGTCAACATGGGCTCCGACTTCAAAGGGGTCTATAACCTCATCGAGAAAAAATTATATTTCTTTAAAGTCAACAAAACGAAGGTCGAAGACGACGTGCTGTCGATCGAACTGGCCGATAGTCTGCTCGACGAGAAAGTGGGTGCCCGCGATGCGGCCCAGCTGCGCGAAGATGTAGAGCTGATCGAAGGCGTTTATGACAATTTCGACCGGCAGGCTTATCTCGACGGCCGGCTGGCTCCTGTATTCTTCGGCTCGGCAGTCAACAACTTCGGCGTGAAAGAACTGCTGGAAGGATTCTGCGACATCTCCCCCGAACCCATTGCCCGCCCCACCGACAAGCGGGAGGTGCTGCCGGAAGAAAAAAACTTCACCGGCTTCGTATTTAAAATTCACGCCAACCTCGACCCCCGTCACCGCGACCGCATTGCCTTTCTGCGGATTTGCTCGGGCGTGTTCGAGCGGGGCAAGTTTTACCACCATACCCGGCTCGACAAAAACGTGCGCTTTGCCTCGCCGTTCAGCTTCATGGCCGACAGCAAAAGCGTGGTCGAAGAAGGCTTCCCCGGCGACGTGGTTGGCCTCTACGATACCGGCACGTTCAAGATCGGCGATACCCTGACCGAGGGCGAAGAGCTGCAGTTTCAGGGAATTCCCAGTTTCTCGCCCGAGATTTTCAAAGAACTGGTCAACCTGGATCCCATGAAGTCGAAACAGCTCGATAAAGGCATTCAGCAACTGACCGACGAGGGGGTGGCACAGCTCTTTACGCTCGATCTGGGCAACCGTAAAATTGTGGGTACGGTGGGCGAACTGCAGTTTGAGGTTATTCAGTACCGGCTCGAAAACGAATACGGTGCCAAGTGCCGCTGGGTACCCCTGAACTACACCAAGGCCTGCTGGATCACGGCCGACGAGCCCGCGAAACTGGCCGAGTTTATCCGGCTCAAAGGCAATCAGATTGCGTTCGACAAAGACAAACGGCCGGTATTTCTGGCCGAGTCGGACTGGATGCTTCGTATGAACCAGCAGAACAATCCGCACGTGCAGTTCCACCTGACGTCGGAGTTCGACATGGCGGTGTAGGCGGGACCGCTCACACGTATTTTTGGTACGTACTCAAACTACACCGGCTTTGTAGGGTTGTTTAGTTGAAAACCGAACGGCTAAACAACCCTGCTTATGCAAATGCTCCTGAGCACCCTGGCCCTCGGGCTCTTACTGGCTACCACGTCGGTGGCCCAACAGAAGCCCGCTAAAAAATCGAAAAGCGCCCAGACCGGCACCATGTCGGCCGCCGATGCGATTCGCAATGACCCCTCACGTGCCAACAACCAGGACGGCCTGCCCGCGGGCACCGGCACTACCCTGGAACAAACGCAGGCGGCAAAAACGCCGGCTCAACCCACTGCAACCGATGCCCGCAGCAACACCATGACGGGTCCGTCGTCGGTAAAAGCGCGGAAAATACCCCGTAAATCGGGTAACTAACTGATACTCATCGGTTCGTTTCTGAGATCGCTGCAGTTTAATCAGGCTTTAATAACATTCGGGTGGCAAGCCGGTTATATACGCAGTTAAATCACTGCCAAAAAACCAAAGCTCCAATGAAAAAAGTACTGTTTGCTGCTATCGCCGTGGCGATGATGTCGGGCGCTGCCTTTGCGCAGGACGACATGAAGAAAGACGCCAAAACGGCGCACAAGGAAATGAAAAAAGAAGCTAAGGAAATGAAGAAAGACGCCAAGAAAGCTGGCGACGATACGAAAGCCGAAGCGGCCAAAGACATGAAGAAAATGCACAAAAGCATGAAGCACGATGCCAAAACGATGAACAACTAGTTCGCGTTTTACGATCGTTACGTGTCTGAACAGGCGCTCCTTGCCGGGGTGCCTGTTTTTTTGTCTCGGGGGGCACGTCAGGGCAGCCCGCTGCCCGACCTAGGGGCTGGTTCGGGGCTGACTGGTACTCTCAGGGCGTAGCACGGCAACGGGGGCTGGAACAGCAGGCCGGCGGGTGGGCAGGGCAATCCGAAAAGTAGTACCCTTGCCGAGCGTTGACTCGACGCTCACGCGCCCGTGGTGCAGGTCAATAATGCGCTGGGTGAGGGCCAGCCCAATGCCGTGGCCCAGGGTCGTCATGGTGTTCTGGGAACGGTAGAAAGGCTCGAAAATATGCGGCAGTTCGTCGGGCGAGATGCCGTATCCCTGATCGCTAACCGTTACCAGAATGCGCCCGGGCTCGACGGTTATACGTACCACCACCCGCTCATCAGGCGAGTACTTGCATCCGTTTTCCATCAGGTTCTGGAAAGCAGTCTGCAGCAGCGATTCTTCGCCCATGATAACTAGTTCTTCCTCCTGACTGGGTAGTTCGTCGAAGTCGATATCGATGTCGTAGGTCGGCTTTTTATGCACCAGCTGACTCTGGGCCTGCCACAGCAGTTCGTCGAGCCGGACGGGCTGGTAGTGAAGGGTGGTTGCGTCGGCGTTGGCGCGGGCCAGATCGAGCAGCCCGTTCACGAGCCTGATCATGTTTTTGACTTCATCCAGCAGCCCATCGAAGGCCTGCTCATAGTCGGTGGTGGAGCGGGGCTGCAGGCGTGTCACCTCGATCTGCCCCATCATCACCGTCAGGGGGGTGCGCAGCTCGTGCGATGCGTGCGACACGAAACTCTTCTGCGACACAAAGGCTTCCTCGAGTCGGTTCAGGAGCTCGTTGAACGTACGGGCCAGATTGGCAAGCTCGTCGCGCTGCCGGCCCACCCGCATCCGTTTGTGGATATTGGTAGCCGAGATGGTATTGGCCTGTTCGATTAGTTCGGCCACCGGGCGCAGGGCATCCGACGCAAACAGATAGCCTGCAATGCCAACGATGATGAGGGAGATGAGCCAGGCAAAGAACAGAATCTCCCGCAAACGGGCCAGCTTGGTGAAGCCGTAGCGGTCGATCGCGGAGGCTACTGTAATAAGCACGTCGCCCCGGGTGGTGCGGTACCTGAAGCCGACCGTTTCGCGGTCGCCCAGTCTGACGTAGCGCATCTGCCTGAAGGTCATACTGTTCAGAAAGGCGGGCGTAACGGGATAGCGTCCGCGCACGGCTCCCTGGCTGTACAGCACCCGGCCGGCAGTGTTGTAGATGGTAATCTGCTCATCGGTAAGAGCGGGCAGATCGGCCTGGGGTACGTCGCCCACATCGTCGCGCAGGCGCACCGTGGTATTGGCTCGTTCGCTGAGCCGCTGTTCAAATTCCTGCTGCCGGAACTGATCGTAGAGATAATAAACCGATACGGAGAAGAAAAGGAGGATGGACGCAACCAGCAGAACGAACAGCAGCGTCAGTCGGGTACGAATGGTCATGGCAGCAGCAGAAAGTAAAAAGTCGGATGGGGTCGGGTTGATGGACCCGACCGGACCGGCCTGCTATTCGTCTTTGAGCATGTAGCCCATCCCGATGACGGTGTGGATGAGTTTCTGAGGGAAATCCTTGTCGATTTTCTTACGCAGGAAATTGACATAAACATCGATCACGTTGGTGCCTGTATCGAAGTGGATATCCCACACTTTTTCGGCAATGTCGATGCGCGACACCACCCGGCCCCGGTTGCGCATCAGGTAATCGAGCAACCCGAATTCTTTGGCCGTCAGTTCGATCCGGCGGTTGCCCCGGCGGGCTACTTTTTCGTTCAGGTCGAGTTCCAGATCGGCTACCTTCAGCACGTTGGCCTGCAGGCTACTTTCACTACCCCGTTTGGTGAGTACCCGCAGGCGGGCCATGAGTTCGCGAAACTCGAAAGGCTTCACCAGATAGTCGTCGGCACCGGCTTCAAAACCCGTCAGCTTGTCGTCAACCGATCCCATGGCCGTCAGCATCAGCACCGGGGTCTGAATCTTTTCCTGCCGAATTGCCTGCACCACATCGAACCCGTTCAGCTTGGGCAGGTTCACGTCGAGCACGATCACGTCGTATGCGTTGCTAAGTGCCATGTTGCGGCCCATCTGTCCGTCGTAGGCAACATCGACCTGACAGGACTGTTCTTCCAAACCTTTCTTCACAAACGACGCCAGTTTTGGCTCGTCTTCAACTACCAGAATCTTCATATCTGCAATGTTCAGGATTCACGTGACTATGAGTAAAACGCCCAGCCCTAACATTAGTTTACGGTACCATTTTTTTTGGTATGACGGGGTTGGGTAAACGAAAGACGGCCGGAATGAAAGTGACAATAGGCCGACAAAAAAGCCGCTCCGAAAATTCGGGGCGGCTTTCCGCTTCTATCCACACCATTTCAGGGCAGTTAGCACGAAGCCAGCGTGCCCTGATGTTCAACCTTCCCTTTGTAAAGGATTGACTGCTAAACTATGCAAAACAATATTAAGTTCAAAATAGCTGTCGGGAGCGGCAATTCGCGCCGGATGCCCGTAGCAGCGTTCAGACCTATATTATTAACGATTGTTCAACGGGTAAAGTGTGCGTCGGCCGCGTTATAGATCCGAGAATTTATGCCGGTAAAAACCGTAGAAAATAAGCGGAAAAACAAACAGCGTCAGCAGCGTTGCCGTGATCAGTCCGCCGATGACAACGATGGCCAGCGGACGGGCTGTTTCGGAACCAATGCCGTGGGAGAGAGCCGCCGGAATCAGCCCGATACCGGCCATCATGGCCGTCATCACCACGGGGCGAATCCGGGAGACAACGCCCTGCCGGATGGAGTCGTTGAGCGTCATACGATTGTGCAGGTTTTTCTTGAAAACGGAGATAAGAATAACCCCGTTCTGGATACAGATTCCGAAGAGGGCGATAAACCCGATCCCGGCCGATATACTGAAGTTGACATGGGTAATAAGCAGGGCCGCAATACCGCCGATGATGGCGAAGGGTACGTTGAATAGTACCAGTCCGGCATCTTTCACGTTGCCAAACAACACGAAGAGAATAAAGAAAATAGCGAGCAGACTGATGGGAACAACCTGCGCCAGCCGCGCCGTGGCCCGCTGCTGATTTTCAAAATCGCCCGCCCATTTAACCGTGTAGCCCGCCGGCAGCTGTACGTGCTGCTGCACATACTGCTGCGCTTCGGCTACGGCACTGCCCATGTCGCGACCCCGTACCGAAAACTTCACGGCGCCGTAGCGCTGCCCGCCCTCGCGGAAAATAAGCACCGGGCCCGTCTGGGTATATACCCGGGCAATTTCCTTGATTGGAATCATGGACCCGTTCTGCGTAGGAACCATGAGCTGGCTGATTTGCTGCTCGCTCGACCGGAAGGGCTGATCGTAGCGGATCCGCAGGTCGAACTTGCGTTCGCCTTCGTAAATCTGCGTGGCGGCTTTACCGCCAATGGCCATCTCGATAACCGCTTCGGCATCGGCCTTGTCGACACCGTACAGCGCAATCTTGCGCTCGTCGAGTTCGATGCGCATTTCGGGCTGCCCGGTTGTGCGAATGACCCCCAGGTCTTCGATGCCCTGCACGCGGGCCAGCTGCTGCTGAATAGCCAGGGCTTTGTTTTCCAGAATCTGCTGGTCGGGCCCATATATTTTTACGGCAATGGAGCCTTTTACACCCGATACGGCTTCTTCCACATTGTCCATAATGGGCTGCGAAAAATTGAAATTAACGCCCGGGAAAACACGTAGCTTTTCCTGCATGTGTTCAATCAGCGCTTCTTTCGATAAGCCACTTTTCCACTCATCCTGCGGATAAATGTCGACCAGAAATTCAATGTTATAAAAGCCCGTCGGATCGGTACCGTCGTTGGGGCGGCCCGTCTGCGAAATGACACCTTTTACTTCCGGAAACTGATCGAAAATATGACGCATCTGAATCGTTTGTTTCACCGATTCGGGCAACGAAATACTCATGGGCATCGTGGCCCGAACGTAGATCGACCCTTCGTTTAGTTCGGGCAGAAATTCGGTGCCCAGCAGGCTAAATCCCGACAGGCCGATGACCACAATAACCGCCGTGATGAGCAGGCTCATGCGTTTGCGCGCATACGTAAACCCGAAGGCCTGGGTGGCGTATTTGGTGATGACGTTGACGAAGGGATTATGCTTTTCGCGCACGTTCTTTTTCAACAGCATGCTGGCCAATACAGGTACCAGGGTAAGCGTAAAAATGAGGGCGCCCAGCAGGGCAAAGCCCAGTGTCCAGGCCAGGGGCGAGAACATCTTGCCCTCGACTTTCTGGAACGAGAAAATTGGCACCAGGCAGGTAATGATAATCAGCTTGGAAAAGAATATGGCCTTGCCCATCTCGGTGCCCGTTTTGCGGAGCAGTCCCAGCTTCGATAGCTTGTTGAACCGCGTCATCCCGATGTCGTGGGCCAGCTCATCGAGCGTTACGAAGATACCCTCGACCATCACCACAGCTCCGTCGACAATGATCCCGAAATCGATGGCACCCATCGACAGCAGATTGGCCGACATGCCTTTCAGGCGCAGGCAGATAAAGGCAAACAGCAGCGCCAGCGGAATCACGATGGATACCGTAACGGTGGTGCGCCAGTCGGCCATGAACAGAAACACAATCACGGTAACGAAAACGATACCTTCGAGCAGGTTATGGGTTACCGTGTGCGTGGAGAAATTAATCAGCGTTTCGCGGTTGTAGAACGTGTCGATCTGGACATCGCTGGGCAGGATATGTTCGTTGAGGTCGGCAATCTTGCTTTTTACCCGCTCAATCACCTCGCTGGGATTTTCGCCTTTGCGCATCACCACAATACACTCCACCACATCGTCCTGCTTGTCGCGACCGGACTGCCCAAGCCGGGGCAGGGCCGACTCCGACACCTGGGCCACGTTGCCTACCATGATGGGCGTGCCGTTGACGTTTTTGATCACGATGTTCTGGATATCCTGCTGGTTGCGAAGCAGCCCAATGCCGCGAACTACATACGACTGCGCGTTTTTATTGATTACATCGCCCCCAACGTTGACGTTCGAGGAGGCCACTGCCTTATACAGGTCGAGCGGGGTGATACTGTAGTCCATCAGCCGGCGCGGATCAATCGAAATCTCGTAGGTTTTAACCTCGCCACCGAAACTCACCACATCGGCTACACCCGGTACGCCTTTCAGCTGCCGTTCGATCACCCAGTCCTGCAGCGTTTTCAGTTCGCGGGCATTGCGGGTAGGCGACCGCAGCGTGTAGCGGAAAATTTCACCCGTGGGGCCGTAGGGGGGCTGTACGTCGGGGCGGATACCTTCGGGCAGTTCGATGCCGTTGAGGAGGTTGTTGACCTGCTGCCGGGCAAACGTATCATCTACCCCGTCATCGAACATGATCTTCACCACCGACAGGCCAAAGAGCGAGGTCGACCGGATGTCGGTTCGTTTCTGAACCGGGTTCAGGCCAATCTCGATGGGGATGGTCACAAACTTCTCAACCTCTTCGGCCGACCGGCCGGGCCACTGGGTGATAAGGGTAATCTGGGTATTGGTAACGTCCGGAAACGCTTCGATGGGCGTGTTCTGGTAGCTGATTACGCCGGCTACGGCTGCCAGCAGGGTAAGGAAGAATATGAAAAACTTGTTCTTCAGTGAGAACGTAAGGATACCCTTAATGAACTTATTCATGGTCCGGTGGGAAGGGGCGTTTAGTTGCCCAGGGCGTTATAAATCAGGAGCTGATTGCTGGTCACGATCTGTTCGCCCGGTGCCAGCCCGCTCGTCAGGTACGTTTTGTTGCCAATGGTTTTGTACAGGTTTACTTCCCGCACTACGGGCTGATGCTGCGCCGTGACGGCCACCACGTAGTTGCGGTTTTTATCGAATACGACTGCGTTGGACGGGATGGTAACGCGCTGATCCTTACCCGGATACGTAACGTTGACGTTGGCGAACATTTCGGGCTTGAGCTGGTAATCGGCATTCGTGAGTGTGACCCGCACCTTCATGGTCTTGCTTTCGGGGTCGAGCACGTTGAAAATCTTGTCGATCCGACCGCGAAAAATCTTGTCAGGATAGGAAATGGTCGTGATCGTGGCCGGATCACCCTCGTGTACGTGCGAGAGATCAGACTCATACACGTTGGCCATAATCCAGACCCGGTCGAGGTTCGAGATCGTGAAGAGGTTTTCGGGGTCGTCGGAACGCAGTTCCATACCGGGCGAAGCCGTTTTTTCGACCACGAAGCCACTCATGGGTGCCTTCACAACATAGGCCGAACCCTTGCCCCCCAGAATGCGCCGGCGTTCACTGACCCGGTTGACCTCCCCTTTGGCCGCCAGCAACTGTTCTTTGCTAGCCACCACGTCCCGCTCCGACGAGAAGCCGGCCTGGTTCATGCCTTCGGTAACCTGCAGGTTTTTCTGGGCAACGGCCAGTTCGCCCCGGGCCGAAACGGCGGCCTGTTCGAGGTCAGCCAGGTCGCCCGACCGGATCACGGCCAGGGTTTGGCCCTTCTGCACAAAATCGCCCAGATCGACTTTCAGGCTTTCAATGTGGCCGCCGACCAGCGGAAAAACCTTGACAACCTGATCCTGATTGAAGGTAACCTTGCCGGTCAGGCTCAGTTCGTTGGTTGCCCGTTCGAGCCGGGCCGTATCGATGGTAGCGGAGCGGAGCAGATTGGCCTGGGGGCGGGCCGAACTGTCGGCAGCGGGGGGCGTTCCCGATGATCCGCAACCCAGCAGCAGCGACAGCAGCAACAGACTGGTGCCCAGCGCCGGGAATGACAGGCGGGAAGCGTATGTGTAGGGTAGGAGGGAGCGAGGAACAGACATTGTGTATGGCTTGCTGGGACGTTTAAAATCTACTCAACAAAGGTCTGCCCGCCTTATTAAAGCCTACTTAAACACGTGTTAAAAGGCTGTTAAACCCCTGTAACAAGCCAATGCCCCACCGGAATAAACCGGTGGGGCATTGGCGTCTTTATAAAAGGTATGTGCGGCCGACTAGCTAGCCTGGATCGAGTCGCGAACGTTGTCTACGCCGTCTTTTGTTTTGTCAGCCAGTTCATCAACTTTATCGTTGTATTCCGATTTCAGTTGCTGTTTGTCGTACTGGCTTTTTGCTTCGGCTTTCAGGTCGCTGAACTTTTCTTTCGCCTGATCGGCATACTGGTTAACCTGGGTTTTTGCTTTCTCAAAACCGTCTTTGGCCTGAGCAACCCCTTTTTCCCACTGCTCTTTCAGACCTTCGCTACGCTTGTTAGCTTCTTCGGTCAGCTTTTCGCGGGTTTCTTTGCCGCTGCGGGGAGCCGTCAGCAGACCAATAACCACACCTGTAATAATGCCTGTCAGAAAATCACGTGTACTTCTCATTATCTTGTTCGTTAGGGATGACCTGAATTAAAATTTAGCTTTCTTCTTGATCTCGCCGGCCACATCTTTCGATTTGGAAGCAGCCGAATCCACGAAGTCACTATACTGACTCTTGATATTATCGAGACCCGACTGAAGCTGGTCCTGCAGATCGCTGAAGAATGAATCGGTATCTGACGAAATACGTTTGCGGGTTTTTTTGCCGCTTTCGGGGGCCAGCAGTACACCAACGATGGCGCCGACGGCCAGACCTACCAGAATTCCGGGTAATGCTCTCATGACGTTTTGATTATGTGCGTGAACTGATACGGCAGGTAAAAAGATAATTTCGTACCAAACCGGGTATGGCTTATCTAACTCGCTGGCAAACAGTATGTTTATTTATTTTCATAACTGAGTGGTAATCAGCAGTTGTGAGGACAAAATTCCCCAGAATGGGCCAACATTTACGCAACCGGCAACGCTGTTGCCGGTCTGGCATCGGCCTGGATAGGGGAGAAAAGAAAAAATCCCTGCGCTCAACTTGGCGCAGGGATTCCGTACCCACCGTAACTTGTACTTAACCTAAAGTCTTATGGCCTGCTCAAACTACCGTTCGAGGTTGGCTTAACAGGTTTTCCCGGGTTACTGGCAAAACCAAACTGTGTCTGCTTTTAAAATCAACTGCCTGAGCAGCTTTTAGTGGCAATTGTGTCGATTGCCGGCCGTACACTCTGTTTCCAATCGAAAGCCAAACCACTGGCTGCAGTTATTGTCGATCGGGCGCAGCTTACTGTGTACCGCTAATTTCCCATGACGTTTATTGAGTAAATCAGAAACTGTGTCTCTTGATCTGTCAGGTAAAGTAGAAAAAGTTGTGCCAGAAACATGACTTACCCAACAAACTCCGCAATCTTCTCGCAGAGAACTGTAAATGAGTGTTTAGGCACCCTGCTGACCCTTTCCGCATACTGTAAACCGGGATGGTGATGAGGCTACAGGTGTAGAAAAAAATCCACACCTGTAGAAAAAGCGTAGAAAAAACGCTCGTCAAAAGGTGGTTACATAGGCTGGTCTGCAAACCGGTTGCAGGGGCGGCTGAATTGCCGGAACGCATCAAACGGTTAAGCCTTTGATCTTTAGATGTTAAATAAACGACTATTGGGGCAGGCTGCCAACTTCGGCACAGAATTGTCTATGTCAATCCTGTACATTATATAAATATACAGTGGTAAGGATGACAACAGGGATTAGCACCGGGCCGCAGTACAGACCAGCTTCAATGAAAGGGGAGACGACTAAACCCACCGCTAAACGGGTATTGATTATAGATGATGAAACCGATATATGCCTGTTACTCTCGGGCTTACTTCGGAAACTGGGGTATATCCCAACATGTGCCAACTACATCGAAGAAGGACGCCAGTGCGTTAGCTCGCAGCAGTTCGATGCCATCTTTCTGGATCTGAATCTGCCCGACGGGCTGGGCTTCGATCTGCTCCCCGCCATCAAGCAGGATCAGGCTTCGGCCAAGATTATCATGATCAGTGCGTTCGATGGGCAGGCCGAGCGCCGGCGTGCCACCGAACAGGGGGCTGATTTTTTCGTTGGTAAACCATTCACGCGGTTGTCGGTCGAACAGGCTTTGCATAGCGTTCAGGTTTAAGTATATTTGTTTAGGATGATCTTCGGATCGCCCGTCCGCATAACTCCTTTATCAGCGGCCGGCTGACACTGCCGGTTGTCTGCACTGCATGGAAAAGATTCTGATCGTTGACGATAATCATGATATATGTCTGTTGCTCGAACGCTTTCTGAGCAAGCAAGGCTATAAAACAGCATCGGTTCAGCGAGGAGAAGATGGACTTGTACTCCTTCGTAAAGAAGCTTATGAACTAGTCATCTGCGATTTCAAGCTCCCCGATATCGATGGGCTCGAAATGCTTCGTCGCATCAAGGTGCTTAATCCGGCTACGGCCGTCATCATCATTACCGGCTACTCCGACGTACGGATAGCTGTTCAGAGTGTGAAGCATGGCGCGTATGACTACGTGACCAAACCGCTTTATCCCGACGAAATCCTGTTGACCATTAAAAGTGCCCTCGAACGCCGGAATCAGGCCCTGCAGCAACAGGGTGCTCTCCAGACTGAAGGGGGGGCGTCGGGCAGTCGGCAGCCCGTAGCCAAAGCACCGGTTGCCCGCACGGCGATGGCTCCCGATGGCAAGCGGTTTATTTTTGGGAAAAGCCGTGTTGCCGAGCAGCTCCAGAAGCACATCGACCTCATCGCGCCTACCAACATGTCGGTTATCATTACCGGCGAAACGGGTACGGGCAAGGAGTTTGTGGCCAACGCCATTCACCTGCGCAGCAAACGCGCCGACAAACCGTTTGTGGCTATCGACTGTGGTGCCCTCAGCAAAGAACTGGCCGGCAGCGAACTGTTTGGTCATGTGAAAGGCGCTTTTACCGGGGCTATGGCCGATAAGGCCGGTAGTTTTGAGTACGCCAACGGAGGCACGCTTTTTCTCGATGAGATTGGTAACCTTTCCTACGACAACCAGATCAAACTGCTGCGCGTGTTGCAGGAGCGAAAAATCCGTCGGGTTGGGTCTAACCAGGATGTAACGGTCGACGTACGCATCATTGCCGCGACCAACGAAGATCTGCGCGATGCCGTTCGGCAGGGGCGGTTCCGGGAAGATATCTACCACCGCATCGACGAATTCGAAATTCATCTGTCGCCCCTGCGCGACCGCAAAGCCGATATTATGGTCTTTGCCGAGCACTTCCTCGAACTGGCCAACCGCCAGCTTGAGAAGAATATCATCGGCTTCGACGATATGGCCAAGGAAAAACTAAAGGAGTATTACTGGCACGGTAACCTCCGTGAACTGCAGAATGTGGTCAAGCGGTCGGTGCTCCTGACCCAGGGCGACTATATCGAAGCCGATGTGCTGCCGCACGAAATCGTGACGCCCCAGTACCTGACGCTCGATGAATCGGGCACCGGCACCAACGTGTCGTTTGAAGCACCCCGCCCCGGTACGCCGGCTGGTCAGTCGGCTGCCAACCTCAAGTCGGTGTCTGAAAATGCCGAACGAGCTGCCATTCTGAAAGTACTGGAGAAAACTGGCTATAATAAAACGAAGGCAGCCGAGGTGCTTAACATTGACCGTAAAACCTTGTACAACAAGCTTAAAGCATACGATATTCATCTGTAGGCTGCTGACTGAAGTTGCCTCACGACATAGAAAAAAGGCCGCGGGGGCCGATCATTCGATCGGCCCCCGCGGCCTTTTGAGTGGATGGTGTAAGCGCGTTTAGTTGATGCTCAGACCAACCGACAACATACCGACCGAGTTTTTGGCGTTGCCTAGCAGGGTTTGTGCTGCACCACTGTTGGCAATCTTCTGGAGGCCTTGGCCATAACGGGCGCCAATAAATGCTTTGCCAAAATAGATGTTGAGGCCGCCGGCGAGACCGTAGTCTACTTTGTTGAAGTTGTCGCGGTTAATGGCAGCCGTGCCAGTGCCAAAGCTGCCGTTTGAGTTAACGTTCGAGTTGAGTAGATAAGCTGCGTAGGGACCAGCCTGCAGTTCGACCGCCTGCCCGAGTTTAAAGGTGAGCAGAATGGGCAATTCAGCGTAATTCAGCTTGAAGGTGTTGCGCCCAGTTGCGCCGAGAACGTTGAAGTCGGCAGCTGCCCCTTTGGTGGTGTAAAGTAATTCAGGCTGAATGGCCAGAAATTCGCCCAGCGGTGCCTGGGCAAACACGCCGGCATTGAAACCGATCCGTTCGTTTTTGTTAGACGCGCTCGGGCTGTTGTAGAACAGCGAACTGGCATTGAGCCCCCCTTTGATACCGACCCGCGTCCGGTTCTGAGCTGTGGCATCGGTTAGGGTAAGTGTAGACGTACCGGCCATCATAAGGGCCGCTGCAACGAGAAATTTGGCTTTCGATCGCATAGTAATGAATGTTGGATAAGGGAGAAACACGTTCTTCCTGACCAGCCCAATGCGTCAAATCCGTGCCAGACCAGGCCTTTTGGGCAATACGCTAAATAAACTCCTTTTCTATCAGTAGATTGAAGCCATAGACTGAGTTGGTATATCAGCAACGTATACACGTGCGAGTGCGGAAACACTGCCCCAAACTGGGGAATAAAGCAGGCAGTTTGATGCGTGAAGCCGGCTCACCGTAAAGTGATAGTGTTATACCGATTGCATAAAAAGGATTGGCCAGTCTCCGCTTTTATTTCGGGCCGAAACTATATTTACTGGTTGTTTACAATTATTTTTGACAGTCAAACGAGTTGCGAACGACGGCAGAATGCTGTGGTTCGATAGACAACTTAGTTAATTGAATTATTGCTTTTTGACAGCCTGATGCGAACCAACTGGTGAGCCTGGGCAGATCACCGTACTTGACTTGAGGCTTGAGTTATATGCACCGCAAACTCTCCATAATGACGATTTTAATTGCCGATGATGATCCGGACGATCGCATGTTTCTGGAGCAGGCGATGCGACAGAATGGGTATAACCAAGTTATCCGATGCGTCGATGATGGAGAAGACCTGATGGCTTATCTGCGCCGTGAGGGCAAATACAGCGAACAGGATGCCCCCTGGCCCAACCTGCTGATTCTGGACCTCAACATGCCCCGTAAAAACGGGTTTCAGGCATTGCAGGAAATCAAAAACGATCCGCAGCTGCGCCGGCTGCCGGTTATCGTCATGACGACATCGTCGGCCGATGAAGATGTAATCCGTACCTACAATCTGGGCGTAAATTCGTTTGTAACCAAGCCGTTCAATTTCAGCCGGCTGGTCGAAATGATCGGCGCGCTCAAAGTGTACTGGATGGACACCGTGAAGCTCCCCTGACTTGTAGTAGAAAGCGGCTTCGAAACCTATGAACTCATGATCGCCGAATCGTTATTATCGACATCCACCAAACAGGCTGTTATTAAAGTGTTGCTCATCGAAGACGATGAGGACGACTATATGCTGACCCGGGCCCTTGTTTCGGCTCGCGAAAACGCCAACATCAAGTTAGAGTGGATCGACAGCTACGAACGGGCGCTCGACCGAATTGCACTCAATGAGTTTGATGTTTATCTGGTCGATTACCGGCTGGGCCCCCATACCGGTATCAACCTGATTCAGGAAGCTTTCCAGCTGGGCTGCCGGGCCCCCATGATTCTGCTGACCGGGCAGGATGACCTGACCGTCGACCAGTCGGCGCTGGAGCTGGGCGCTGCCGACTATCTGGTGAAAGGCCGGATCGACGCGCAGTTGCTGGGCCGCAGCATTCGGTATGCGTTGCGCCAGGCCAGCGTGCTGGCCGAAGTAGCCGAGAAGGAAAACAAATACCGCTCGCTGTTCGAGCGGTCGATCGATGCTATTTTCGTAGTCGATCAGCAACTGCACTTTCAGGATGCCAACTCGTCGGTCGAGCAGCTGCTGGGCTACAACCGCGATCAGCTCTGCCGCATGAATCCCGCCCGGCTCTTCGACGATCTGAACTGCCTGCGCGAACTGCGCTTTAATGTGCGCGAGCACGGGCAGATCAAAGATTTCGAGGCCGTGCTCCTTACACACGACAAACGGAAACGCATCTGCCTGATTTCGATCTGGGCAGTAGAAGATGGCCGGGGACAGCCCGAGTGGTTTCAGGGCATTGTGCGGGATATTACGGAGCAGAAAAAGGCCCAGCGCGACCTGATTCTGGCCGAAAAACTAAGCATGACCGGCAAAATTGCCCGGAGCATTGCCCACGAGGTACGCAACCCGCTGACAAACCTGAGCCTGGCGCTCGAGCAACTGAAAGACGAACTCGATACCGATAACGAGTACGTAACGATGTTTACCGACATTATCGGCCGCAACGTCGACCGGATTGGGCAACTGATTACCGAGATGCTCAACTCGTCGAAACCCCGCGAGCTCGAACGCCGTCGGCAGGATTTCAACGAGGTTGTACGGACAACCGTACAGCTCGTAAACGACCGAATCAAGCTCAAACGCATGCGGCTCGATATCAGCTACAGCAATGAAAACTGTGTGGCCCTGATCGATGAAGAGCAGGTCAAGACGGCCGTGCTGAACATACTGGTCAATGCTGTTGAGGCAATGGAAGAGGGGAAAGGCGTGCTGACCGTACGGACGGGCTGCTCGGATGCCAATCAGGTGTACGTGCTTATTTCCGACAACGGGGGCGGTATTAGCCCCGCCGACCGGCAGCGCCTGTTCGACCCCTTCTTTACTGGTAAATCGGGGGGGATGGGTCTGGGCCTGACCGCTACACAAAACATCATCAACAGCCACAAAGGGTCGATTGATGTGGAGAGTGAACTAGGGGTCGGAACTACCTTCCGACTGGCTTTTCCGCGCTGATTCTGATACACCGCTACCATTGCAGCCCCGCCCCAGCCAGGCGGGGCTTTTTTGTGGAATTGTGTCACGAACGGATGGGGATTTTATTGCACAGTCGACCCGGAAAAATTCCACACTTTACGCGCCGTTTACTCAATCGAATGACCTTTCTCTAAACTTATTAAATAACAGATAGCTGTAAATCAACAACTTGCGATTCTGTTTTTAAGGCCGTTCAGCAGTCTATGAAGCGTGGCATAGAAATGGAAACTATACGGACAAGGACACTAAACAACGACGATCATGTGGAACGCGACTCACTTCCCAGCGGCAATGCGCTCACTCAATACTTCAACCCGAGCCAAAGCCATCGAAATCGCTAACCTGATGCTGGCGCAAGGTCATGTAGACAAACAGTATATTGTCATGACCAGCGTACTCGAAGCCCGTCGTTGGGCCCGGCAACTCCAAAGCCGGCCTGCAGAACCGGTCATGTCGGCTCCCACGTTTGCCTGATCGCTCGCTTTTACTGGTCCTGCATTATGCTTTTCCAACTAGACATTTACAATTCACTGACTGGATGCGCTACCTCGTGCGACGAGTTCGTAAGCCGGTGCGCACGTTGTAACGACGAGCAGTGCCGTGAGGTCGTCATGCTGGGTCTCGACTGTGCTGACCTCTGTCGGCAGGTTGCCCTGGTGTACCGTCGTGACCGGATCGATGCTCAAGGAATCATCCAGACTTGTATGACCATGTGCAAGCGGCTTGTCGACGGTGCCCGGCGCATCGACGGGCAGCTGGCCAGTCAGGTTGCCGATGCCTGCGAACAGGTTCGGCGCAATTGTGAGTTGATGTTGCAGGCTGGCTATCAGCAATCGGCCCGCGCCGACTCGACACCAGCTGTTTGTTATGGCGTGGTGATGACCCACGTAGATTCTTTGTACCGCGGAGCCGCTTACCCGGTTGCGTAACCTTATACACTCAACAAAATGAGCACAACAGAACAGAAATCCGAACCCATTACGAAAGTACTGGACCTGATCAAAGACATTCACATTTCAATGATGACCACCGTCGACGACCAGGACAATCTGGTAAGCCGGCCGATGGCCGTCATGCATACCGACGCCGACGGAACAATCTGGTTCTTCACTAAGCGTTCATCGCCTAAAGTCGATCAGATCGATAACAACCACAGCCGTGTAAACCTGTCGTTTTCTGATGAAGGCAATGCCACATACGTGTCTATTTCAGGCACGGCAACTGAAGTGGACGATCGCGCCAAGATCGAAGAATACTGGTCGCCGGCGGCCAAGCCCTGGTTTCCAGGAGGGAAAGAAGATCCCGAACTAGTCCTGCTGAAAGTAGATACCCAGATGGCCGAATACTGGGATGCCAACAGCAGCCGGCTGGTACGACTGGCTCAGATGGTAACCGGTGCCATTACGGGAACGCCACCCAAGATGGGCGAGAACGAAAAGATTTATAACTAAGCTGATCATCAGTCAGCGGAGCGGAGCAGCAATAGTCGGCAGACTAGGCTGCTCCGCTTTCTATTTTACTCCTGACCGTACACTACCTGCATGATTGTTTCACAAACCGACACGGGCTGGCAGTTGATTACCCAACAGGCCCACGGACTGCTGGCGTTTCAACTGGCCATGCACTGGCATCCCGACCACCGGCCCGATTTCTGGCCCGAAACGCTGGTTGCCCTCACCGAGCACGACGATGGTCAGGAAGCCTGGCAGGGCCGTAACCACCTGACAAAAGCCGGCACGCCACTCCATTTTCAGATTACTGAATACTCGGTGGAGCAGTGCCGCAACCTGATCGCGATTGCGCTGGAAAAAAGCCGCTGGAATGCATTGATGGTATCGATGCACACGTCCTTTCTGTACGAACCCCGTCGGGGCGAGGATGCGGCCCTCGACGCCTTTCTGGATCAGCAGAAAACCAATCAGACCCGCTGGCGACGGCAGTATGAAGCCAGCAGGAAGCAAGCCGACTATGCCTACGCGTTTGTGCAGTGGTGCGACGCGCTGTCGCTGGTGCTGTGTCTGGATCAGCTGCCGCCCGAAGGTCGACGGCTGGAGGTAAGTCTGGGCCCCGACGGCCGGTCTTACTACATCCGGCAACGACCCGATCAGACGCTGGCGCTCGAGCCCTGGCCGTTCGATGGGCCGGAGCTGACGGTTGCTGTGGAGGCTTACCAGCTGGAGCAGGTTACGTTTGCCAATGACAACGAGCTGTATAATGCCATGCAGGACGCGACCATCAAGCGTTTGTGCTGGACCTTTCGGGAGGCCTGACAACCCATCCAACCGAGCCGGGTGTTTACAAAACAAGGCCCCCGACCTGCGCAGGTCGGGGGCCTTGTTCATTCGATATAGACGGGGTTTGCCTAGCGTAGCCGCAGCAGCACCGACGAGCGGCTTGGTACCACATACTCATGACCCCCGGAAACAGGCTTCCAGTCGGGTGTCATCACGCCAACCGACGTGTCGACCACAACTTCCCACTTCGACTGTTTACGGCCGATTTTGGGCAGCATGAAAGGTACGTCGCCCCAATAGGCGTTCAGAATCCAGATCAGCTGCTCATCGCCGATGTCCTGACCATCTTCCGTTTGCTCATCGACCCGCATCCCGTCGATAAACAGGCCAAGGCAGCGCGTATTAGGATCCTGCAGGTCATCTGTGGTCATTTCGCCACCATCGGGGCGCAGATAGGCCACCTGCTCATTGCCGAAGAATTTCCGGCGACTCAGCAGGGGAATATCGCGACGAAGCGCCGTCAGCTGGCTCGTAAAGTCGAACTGCTGCTGTTGCTTTTCAGTCCAGTCCCAGTTCATCCAGCTGATGGCACTATCCTGGTTGTACCCGTTGTTGTTACCACCCTGCGTACGGCCGTACTCATCGCCCATCACGATCATTGGCGTGCCCTGGCTCAGCAACAGCGTCGACAGGAAATTACGCTTCTGACGTTCGCGCAGGGCGTTGATCGATTCATCGTCGGTTTCGCCTTCCACACCACAGTTCCAGCTCTGGTTGTCGTTCGAACCGTCGTTGTTGTTTTCGCCGTTGGCTTCGTTGTGCTTCTCGTTGTAGCTGACCAGATCGTGCAGCGTAAAGCCATCGTGGGCCGTAATCAGGTTAATGCTGTTGGCGGGCGAGCGACCGTCGCTGTAGAGGTCGGGGCTACCCAGCAGCCGAAGGGCTGTTTCGTGGGCTTTGCCTTCGTCGCCTTTCCAGAAGCTGCGGAGGGCGTCGCGGAATTTACCGTTCCACTCCGACCAGCGCACGGGGAAACCACCCACGTTGTACGACTGAATATCCCAGGGTTCGGCAATCAGTTTCACCTGCGCCAGAATAGGGTCCTGCGCCACCGTATCGAGGAACGACGATACCCGACCGGCTTCTTCGTCGGTCCGGATCAGGGCCGACGCGAGGTCGAAGCGGAAGCCATCAACGTGCATTTCCGTTACCCAGTAGCGCAGGCTGTCCATCACCACCTGCAGCGCGCGGGGGTGGGCAAGGCTAAAGGTGTTGCCCGTACCGGTGTAGTCCATGTAGTATTCGAACTTCTCACCGACCTGGTGGTAATACACCCGGTTGTCGATACCCTGAAACGACAGCATCGGACCAAACTGGTTGCCTTCGGCCGTGTGGTTATACACCACATCGAGAATGACTTCGATGCCTGCTTTGTGCAGGTCTTTCACCATCTGCTTAAACTCCGTCACCTGCTGACCATCCATACCCGACGACGAGTAGGTGTTCTGCGGAGCGAAGAAGCCGATGCTGTTGTAGCCCCAGTAGCTTTCGTTGGTGAACTGATGTACGGGCAGCAGCTCAACGGCCGTCACGCCCAGGCGCTTCAGGTAGTCGGTGCTTTCGGGCGTGCCAAGGGCAGCATACGAACCCCGGATCGACTCGTCGATAGTGGGGTGGGTGTGCGTAAAGCCTTTCACGTGCATCTCGTAGATCACCGAACGGTGCAGCGGAGTAGCCGGCGCCTGATCGTCTTCCCAATCGAAGGCATTGTCGACAACCACGCATTTAGGCATGGTAGGACCGCTGTCTTCGGTGCTCATAATCAGGTAGCGCTCGTCCGACTCGTTTTTGTAGTCGTAGCCCAGCCAGCTGTCATCGTGGTTGATGGGCGCGTTGATGGCTTTGGCGTACGGGTCGAGCAGCAGTTTGTTGGGATTGAAGAAATAGCCCTGTTTGGGGTCATAGGGTCCGTCGACCCGATATCCGTACAGCTGCCCCGGCTGCAGGCCATCCACGTAAATGTGGTAGACCAGCTCGGTATGTTCAACCATCGGAATGCGGCCTACTTCGACGGAGGGGTCTTCAGCATTATAGAGGCAGAGATAAGCTGCCGTACCGTTCTCACTGAATAAGGCAAAATTGACGCCTTCGCCATCGAAGGTCGCCCCCAGGGGATATGGCTTGCCAGGCTTCGTCGACAGATCGTCGATCGAACTGAGCGTAGCTCGTTTGGTCATGTGTTTAAAAATGGTGGTGTTACTAAACGTATGTCAGAGGGAAAACCGGCTGATTAGGGCAAATGTTTAGGGGGGTAAGCCGCTAGTAAGGCCCGCTGATCACAAAAAAAGAACCCCTGCCGGGGCTGAGCCACCGCAGGGGTTCCTGAAAAAAAGCCCACCCCCAAGGGGAGCGGGCTTTCCGATCCCACCATTCACTACACTATCATTGCCAGACGGGCCATCGACGCGTGGGCGGAGTCGATGTTCTGCTTCTGGCGCAGCAGCAACTCACGGGTGCTGGCTGCCAAGTCTGTTTCCTGCAACACGGCGTTGTATGTCTCCAGGGCTTCTTTGTCGCCCCGCTGACACTCCTGCACGGTTGCTTTATCGTCGTCACTCGTAAAAGTCGATTTCAGGTTGATCCAGGCACGGTGCAAATCAGCCGCCAGGCTGGTACCGTTGTCCGGGTCACCTCCTATGGCACGAATCTCGCGGTCCAGTTCGGTAGCAAACTCACCCCGCTGACGGCTTTGCGCCGTGAAGAGTCCTTTGAGTTCGGCATCCTTTGCATTCTCAGCCGCTTCCTGGTAACCTTTTTCAGCATCGTGGCTGATCGTAAGCAGCCGATTCAGTTGGTCGAGGATTTCGCCCCGGGTTTCCTTTACATTCATAACGTTTTTGATTTGCAATTAGTGAACTGTTGTACTCGAATCTGACAAATTAGTTGCGTAAAACCGGCTAAAATTACCAAGCGGACCCCTGAATGAGCCGCCTGAGCCGGTTTGGGAGACCGCGTCCGAAAAAATCGGGTGTTTTTCCGGTATCGTGTGCCCGGGCTCAGCAAAGCGCTGAACGGACAGGATCAGGCCGGCATCAATGGCCTGAACAACGGTTGTCATGGTGTCCGACGCCAGCAGCGTGACGCCAGACACCATGAACTACTCAACCCAGTCTATCGGGTTGAGTCAAGCTTACCATCTTTAGCATCGCGTTGCATCTGTTTGTTTGCAAAAACAGCAATATCTACGCGACGATTTTTGCTACGGCCCGCTTCGCTACCGTTGTCGGCAACCGGCTGGGTTTCGCCGTAGCCAATTTCATCCAGTCGGCTCGACTTCACATTCTGCGCTTTCAGAAAATCACCAACGGCGTTGGCCCGGTTGCGCGAGAGTGTCATGTTGTAGTCGTCGGGACCGCTGGCATCGGCATGACCTTCAATCCGGATGTCCGTATCTTCGTACTTGTTCAGCGTCTGTGCAAACTCCATCAGCTGGGTTTTAGTCTGCGGCTTCAGGGCGTACGAATTCACGTCGAACAGGATATCCGATCCAAACGTGATTTTGATGCCTTCGCCAACGCGCTCGATCTGCGCATTAGGCATCTGGCGTTTCATTTCTTCCGCCTGCTTATCCATCCGACGACCGATGATTGCCCCGGCGGCACCGCCAACAGTTGCCCCAATGATGGCCCCGATGGCCGTGTTGCCGGTCTTACGACCAATAATACCGCCCACCAGCGCACCACCGCCGGCACCGACGCTGGCTCCTTTCTGGGCCTTGTTCATTGTTTTTCCTGACTTACAACCAGTGAGTACATTGCCCGAAATCATGCTGACCGCCAGAAGCGCCAGAAGGGACTTTTTGCTGATTGATTTTACTTTATTATTCATTGCATAGTGAAAGTTGGTACTACCCTTAGAGGGCCAAACGCTGTACCAGTTTAAATGCAGCATACTGTAAAAATCGGATAGCTTGATTTAAATAGCTGTTAGTCAGTTTGTTCTGGGAATTTGTACTGTCTGCATCTGTGCGGGGAACTGACCGGGCTGGGGCGGGAAACGGGACATAGCAGACCACTTTTGTAGAGTGGGCTCTACACTTGCTGCGTTGAACAGACCACAAACGAATTGGGCGTTTGCTGCGTTATGTTACCAGCTAATCAATCTCGCTTCACCTTCTTTTTTGCCAGTTTTCCCGCTTATGATCTCTTTTAAAACGGGGGCGCTCCTGCTTGTGCTGAGTGCGTCGATACTGTTTGTACCGGTCGGTTGCAAAACGGGCACCACGCCTGATCCGGTAACGCCTGAACCACCCAAAACGCTGGTAAGCAGTACGCTGATTGGCGAATACACGACCGATCAGCTCCGGAGCCGTTTTTCGGGCTCAACGGCCGCTTTTCAGCTGTTTATCCGCTACCCGATCAGCGTGTATCGGGTTACGTACACCACGACCAATACCGATGGCAAAGCGATCACGGCCTCGGGAGCAGTGCTGATTCCGACGGCCAACACGGCGCTGCCGCTGTTGAGCGTACAACACGGCACCATCACCAGCGATAACGATGCGCCCTCAAACTACAAAGCCAGCAGCGACGTCTACACGTTCGGGTCGGTGTTTGCCTCGCAGGGCTATATCATTGCTGCCCCTGACTATATCGGGTACGGCGCATCGAAAGATGTACCCCACACCTACGAACACCGGGCGGGGCTGGCAACGGCGTCACTCGACATGCTGCGGGCCACGCGCGAACTGATTACGTCGAAAAACGTGAACTGGAACAAGCGCCTGATGATTACGGGCTATTCGGAAGGGGGATATGCTACCCTGGCGCTGCAGAAAAAGATCGAGGAAGAAACCGGTACGGAGTTCAATCTGGTTGCGTCGAGCTGCGGGGCCGGGGCCTACGACAAGCCGGCTTTTATGAAGCAGATCATCAACAACCCGTCGAGTACCGACCCGAGTATTAGTCGGCTGTACCTGTGGGTGATGCTGACCTACGATCGGATCTACAACCTGAACCGGCCGGCTTCGTATTACTTCAAGGAGCCTTATGCAAGCCGGGTGACGGCCAATGGCTACACGGCCGACCTGGGTGGGCTGAGCCTGAACCAGACGCTGACCGACAGCTTCAAACAGGCCATCAACGCCGGTACCGACACCGGTTTTCTGAACGCCGTGCAGGACAACGATATTCACGACTGGAAACCCCGCACGCCCCTGCGGCTGTACCACGGCGATGCCGACGACACGGTGCTGTTCCTGAACTCGCAGAATACCTACGATGCCATGGTGAAACGTGGGGCGACAAACGTGCAGCTGATCCGGCTGGCGGGCGCCAATCACGCTACTGGTATTCTGGGCTACGTAACCGGCACCTACGACTTTTTTGGTACGCTTCAGTAGCTGACAAAGGCGAACGCCCGGCTATCGGGCGACCAGCCCGGTACGTTGAGCGTACCCTGACCACCCCGAAAACGGGCCAGTTCGCGCAGCTGGCCCGTTTTTGTGTTCATAAGGCGCAGCATAACGGCCTTGTCGGCGGGGTGGTTGCTGCCCTGATCGGACAGGTAACTAATGAAAACGACCCAGCGACCATCGGGCGAAGGGTGCGGAAACCAGTTGCTGTAGATGTCGTTGGTCAGTTGCTCGGGGCCGCTGCCATCGGACCGCATCCGCCAGATCTGCATGCGCCCCGTACGGAATGAATTGAAGTAGATAAACCGGCCGTCGGGACTGTAATCGGGTCCATCGTCGAGGCCGGGCGACTGCGTAAGCTGCCGCGCTGAACCACCCTGCCGGTCGATGGTGTAGATGTCGAAATCGGGCTTGCCGCCCGGACCGGGGCGCTCGCCCACAAACGCGAGTGTCTGGCCATCGGGCGAGACGCCGTGCCAGTAGGATGGGCCAGCGCCTGCAGGCGTCAGCCGCCGGGGCTCGCCCCCGCCAATCGCGACCGAATACACAGCCGACACGCGGTTGCCGGTGCCAGCGGCTGGTGCATTGTGGCTGAGCAGAATGGTCTGGCCATCGGGTGTCAGGCCGTGGTCGTTGTTGCAGGCATCGGCCGAACCGGTCGGGATGCGGATTTTCTGGCCATCGCTGATGCGCACCCGGTAGAGCAGCCCGTTCTGGTTGATGATGAGGTGATTGTCGCGGGTCCAGTTGGGGGCTTCGAAGCGGGCGCTGTCCTGCCGAACCAGGCGCCGTTGGCCCGAAGCCAGGTCATAAATCTCGAGTCGGCTTACGACAGGTGTGGTTTGCGCAAAGAGGGCATACGAACTCATCAGAGTCAGCCAGCCAGGCAGGGCAACGCGTGGATAACGCATACGGCAGTGAGATTAGGAAAGCCGTCGACGGGCTTTCCTAATCAAAGAAACAGACAACGAGCCTTTACCCTATTTACTTCAGCGTCAGGATCGTATAAGCCGCCTGGTTTGGCTGCCGGGTGGCCGTACCCACGCGGGTCTGTACCCGATCGTCGTCGTGGATGACCAGCAGCCGGTTGTCGGGCAGCATAGTCAGGTCTTCGGCCTTGTGGCCGAACCGAAGCGCCTGCCCCTGTGCATCGCGTATGAGCTGAAAGGGCTTGTCGGCCAGCAGATCGGTCAGGCGGTTGACCCACAGGTAGGCGTCGACCTGCCCCCCTTTTTCGTAAGAGGTCAGCAGCCAGACACAGTCGCGGGCGGGGTCATACTCCAGGCTCGACAGGCCCAGTGGGGCCGGCAGCGACGCATCGGCCGTTTCGGGCTTGAAATCGGCCACTACCCGCCAGTCGTCGCCCACCCGTAGCTGGTTGCCTTCCACCGTGTAAGATACGGCCACTACTTTATCGACGTGTTTGAAATTGTCGTAGGCTTTGCCAGCCTCGCGAACACCGAACAGGAGATGGGTGCGCGTAGCGGCCAGCCCTTCGATCTTAAAATACGGCAGCGTGCCGGGGTACTCGTCGGTGGCCAGCACCCGGGCCAGCAGCTCCCGATAGGCCACCGAGGTGGGGCTACCAGCCGTGGGAGCCAGCACCCGGGCCTGTTCGGGCTGCCCCGTCGGCCAGTAAAGAATCGTGTTATAGGCGTCCCAGTCGGTACTGCCGGGCTTCACCCGGTCGAAGGCGGTACAGAGGAGCGTAAAGCGGCCGTCGGGCGTCTGCGCAAAATCTTCGTATTTGGTACCGCTCCGAAATGGGCTGGCGGGCAGGTAGGTCGGCCGCTGGCTCGTGTCGGCCAGCGCGGTCAGGGGCACCGAGAAAACCGACGACTGCCCGGCGGGCATGTCTTTGTCGTTGGCCACCAGCACCTGCTTCCCGTCGGACCAGACTGCCGAAGCTTCGCACCACACTGCTTTGCCATCGATGGCGGTGCCGGGCGCAAAGCAGGTCAGCAGGCCCTCGCTGGCGATAGCAGCGGTGGTCGGCAGGGGGCGCTGGGTAAGGGGGCGGCTGGTGCGGCAGGCCGGCAACAGCAGAGCCAGCAGGCCGGCCGTCGATGCCAGCCGGGCCAAAGCAATCGGGAAACGCATACAGATAAGAGTGGGTATTACTGGCGCAAGATAAAGCCAACACCGTGGACATTGTCAATGCGCAGGCTGGTATCGCCGGCCAGCCGCTTCCGGAGCCGCGCAATAAACACGTCGAGGCTGCGGCCCATAAAGTAGTCATCATCGCCCCAGATAGCCTGCAACAGGTCGGTGCGCCGAACAAGCGTGTTGGCCCGGTCGAGGAGGTAGCCCAGAATGGCTGCTTCGCGGTGGGTAAGTACCTGCGTTTGCCCATCGAGGGTCAGCGTCAGGTTTCGGCGGTCGAGGCAACTAACTGGCGAAGGCACGGGCGCAGCGGGGCCGGCCGTTCGGCGCAGAAACACCCCGATCTTGAGAATGAGCTCATCGATGCTGAACGGCTTGACCAGGTAATCATCGGCCCCCAGCCGCAGCCCGTCGAGCCGGTCTTTCTTATCTGACAGGGCGCTCAGAAACAGAATGGGGATTTGCTGGTCGACGGCCCTGATCTGGCGGGCCAGCGTGAACCCGTCGGTTTGCGGTAGCATCACATCGAGCAGGCACAGATCGAAGGGCTGCTGCTGAAACAGATGCCAGGCGGCATCGCCCGAGGTGCAGTGGGTAACCGCAAACGGCACGTTTTCGAGCGTGTCCCGAATCACAAAGCCAAGATTTACGTCGTCTTCGACAAACAGAATACGAGCCATGGTCAACTCCGGAAAGTAGTTAGTCGGGTCAGGACCAGACCCGACCGGCGCGGGCGGACAATAAAGGTACTGCCCTGGGCCGGCGTGCTCTGGAGTTGTATGCGCCAGCCGTGGGCGCGCACCACCCGCTGCACGTAATACAGCCCCAGCCCGAAGCCCCCGGCATTGTGGGTGTGGCCCGACGGAACCCGAAAAAACTGCTGGAACACGGCTTTCTGGTGGGCAGGCGCAATGCCGATCCCATTGTCGCGCACCGACCAGACGAGCTGCTTCTGCTCGGTGCGGGTTTCCAGCACGATGGCGGGCGTAGCGGTGCAGTATTTCAGCGCGTTATCGATGAGGTTGTTCAGAACCGTTTCGAGGTGGTATCGATTGGCCTGCAGGCGGGCGTCGGGGGCGTTCAACGCCAGGGTGATGTGGGGCGAAAAGGTAGCGGCAGCCCGGTTCATCAGCTCATGCAGATCCACTTCGGTACGGTCGGCAACAAAGCCTGCCTGCTGCGATCGGGCCAGCTGCAGAATATGGTGAATGTGCTGCTGCAGGCGCTGGCTTTCTTCGTTCAGCACCCGGGCGTACTGCCGTAATCGATCGGGCTGCTGCTGAATGGCGTTCGACTGTAGCACGTCGGTAGCAATCCGGATGGTGGCCACCGGGGTCTGGAGCTCGTGAGTGATGTTGTTGATAAAATCGCGCTGCACTTCCGTGAGCCGACGCTGCCTGAGGACCACCACCAGCGTGTAGCCAAAAAAGAAAACCAGCAGCAGCACGGCCCCCGTCGACCAGAGCAGGCCCGTCAGCTGACTGGCAATAAAACCCGATTGGCCGGGAAACCGAATGCCAAAATAGTAGGTGTACTGCGGAAACTTGGGCAGGCTGCGCGGGCGCCCGTTGGCGAGGGGGTTGGTGCTCACAAAAGCTCCGTAGATCATCCGGTCGGTGTGGCGGTCGTAGATCCCGTATTCGAAATCGGTGATGAGGTTATGCCGTTGCAGGGCCTGCTGGATCAGGCTTTCCAGACTGGTGGGGTTGATGGGGGCGTCGGTATTGACAATAAAATAATCGGCCGACAGCTGCGTAACGGCATATCCGTTGAGCGTGCAGCGATTTTGCTGCGCCACGGCATCGGCTACGTCCTGCAGGCTGATAAACGCCGACTGCCTGAACTGGCGCTCGCGGAGCGCATAGGCTTCGCGCAGCCAGACCGTCTGAACGGTCAGAATTCCGACAATGGATAGAACCGACAAAACCACTAAAACGCGAATGAGTCGACGGGACATGGCGCAGCAGAACAGCCCGGGGGAAACAGTTCGGGCAACTAAAAGTACGGCAAAAGCCTGATCCGGCGCGGGGCCGATGCACCGTTAACAACTCATTAACAAACGTTGGCGGGCGCTTAACAGCCCCGTAGGGCGGGCAGCGGTAGGTTTGTGCAGACGTTCGGGTGAACGTTCCTGAAAATCCAGTTCGTATGAAACGCCTGCTCCTCGTACTTCTCCCCACCATGCTGCTGGCATCGGTAGCCCTGATTGCCCCGTCGGCACTGGCCCGCTGGTCCGAAACGACCCACGCCTTTGGCCGTATCCCGCAACACAAACCCGTTACGGCCCGGTTTGCCGTGACCAACGAGGGGGCCGTGCCGCTGCTGATCAATCGGGCCAAAGGCTCCTGCGGCTGCACGGGTGTTACGTTCACTAAAACACCGATTCTGCCGGGACAGTCGGGCGAGGTAACGGCCACGTTCAACGCGGCCGCGCCGGGGGCATTCAGCAAAACCGTGACGGTGGAGTCAAATGCCGCCGACGGGGTGCAAACGCTGCGGTTTACCGGTGAGGTGATACCGGCCCCGGCCCGCTAGAAAAAAAGCCGGTCGTCGGCCGGTGGGAGGGCTGTCCCGCTGGCCGACGACCGGCGTCGTAGTTGGGTATCCGATGACTTACCGGCTGCCCAGCGGAGTCGATACGGTCGACTCGACCTGGTATTTCATCTCGCCCCGGTCTTTCTCGATGGCCGAGCGGCCTTCTTTCATCCAGAGCGGCAGGGGCGCATCTTTCAGGTAGTAATCGAAGAACTGATACAGCCGGATGCTCAGGTCTTTGGCGTTGTACCGCTGGGTCAGGTTGTGGCCTTCGCCGTTGTAGACCAGCATCCAGGCGGGCTTGTTGAGCCGGCGCAGGGCCGAAAACAGTTCGATACCCTGGTACCAGGGCACAGCCCCGTCGGCATCGTTGTGCATGATCAGCAGGGGCGTTTCGACCCGGTTGGCGTAGAACAGGGGCGAGTTTTCGAGGTAGTTCATGGGCCGATCCCAGAGCGTACCGCCGATACGGCTCTGCGTTTTTTCGTACTGAAACGCCCGGCTCATACCCGTTTCCCAGCGAATACCCCCGTAGGCCGAGGTCATGTTGGCGACGGGCGCACCCGCTTCGGCCGCCCGAAACAGGTTGGTGCGCGTAACCAGATAGGCCGTCTGGTAGCCACCCCAGCTCTGGCCCTGCACACCCAGCCGGTCGCGGTCGACATAGCCCCGGTTGAGCAGGCTCAGCACCCCCGGCACAATGCAGTCGTAGGCGTTGGGACCCGGCTGCCCGGTTGTGTACACGATGTCGGGTACAAACACCAGATAGCCGTTCGACACGCAGTAGGCAATGTTGATGGTCGAGCGGCTCGGCGCGGGGGCTTTGTAGTCGTTCAGCGTTTCGGCATTGCGCTCGTAGAAATAGGTGAGCATGGGGTACTTTTGTTTGGGGTCAAAGCCTTCGGGCTTGTAGAGCAGCCCTTCGAGCGGCACCCCGTTGGTCCCCATCCATTTCACCAGTTCGACCGATCCCCAGCGAATGCTGTCCTGCTGCGGGTTGGTGCGCGTCAGCTGTACCGCGTTGGCCAGGGTCGTGTCGGTACGAAACAGGTTGATCGACTCCTGAAAATTACCCCGGTAAAACGTCATGGTTGGGGCTTTCCGGGCCTTTTGCAGCCCAAAATAGCGGTGGTTGCTATGGAGCAGCACCCGGGGTTCGCCGGCCGTCCGGGCCGATGCGCTGTGCAGCAGTCCCGTCGATTTGTCGCTTTCCCAGATACCGGTCAGGTAGAGCGGCTGGGCCGGGTCGATGGCCGGATCGGGGCGGTTGGGCTCGTTCGGCATGGGGTCGACGCGCCGGAGCCGGATGTTGTTTTTGCGGCCCCAGCCGGCCGTCAGGTTCATGGGTTTCTCCCGGCCGGTCGGATCGACCTGCCAGATATCGTACCGATCGTAGAGCCAGAGGTAGCGGTCGTTGGTGGTCCAGCCCGCCGAGCCATAGGCGCCGGGCAGGTTGGGGGTGTCGTGTTCTTCGTCGAAGAATTTGCTGGGCAGGCCCCGCGTCAGGTCGATCCGGCGCCCGTCGGCCACCGACCACGCCCGCCAGAGCGAGTCGCGCTCATCGAACCAGCTCACGTAACGCCCGCCCGGCGACAACCGCGCTTCCGACGCCATGATGTCGTTGGCAATGCGTTTTTTCTCGCCCGTCTGCGTATCGATCAGGTACAGGTCGGTATGGCCGGGGTCCCACGAGGCCTGTACCTGGTAAGGCAGATCGCTCAGACCCAACAGGTAACGTGGGTTGCTGCCCGGGTCGAACGCTACCGTGGGCACTTCGCGCGTCGCCATCGGAATCAGTTTGCCGGTACTCAGGTCGGCAATAGTCAGGTAACCGCGTTCTTTTTCTTCTTTCAGGCGTTTCTGCTGCATGGGCTGCAGCCGCGTATCGGTCCAGCTCCAGACATCCATACGCACTTTTTCATCCTCGGGCGTCAGGGTGTCTTTGGTGGGGCGGGGGGCAATGGGTGCCGTCGAAAAGTAAAGCCGCTTGCCATCGTCCGAAAATTTGGGTTCCCGGAATTCGTTGACCGCCCAGCCTTTGGGCACACCCTGCGTCAGCGTGTCGGCCAGCACCCGAAACGGCGCATCGGCCACGGGGGGCTTTCCTTTTCTGGTCCGGGCTGCCGGGGCGGCCTGCCGGTTTTTGTAGTACAGCGTAAATACTTTCACGTCGGCACCGGCGCTGTCGGCCGAGGCCATCCAGGCCAGCTGTTGCCCCGTTTTGTCGACGGCCAGTCCCTTGTACAGTTTACGGGTCGAGTTGGTATCGATGATGCTGGTTTGTCCCGTGGCGGTCGAGAACAGAAACACGCCCGGCACCGGTGCATCGGTTGTCAGCGAGTCGAGGGCCGAGTCTTTGCTATAGAAAATAGCCTGTCCGTTGTCGGAAACGGCCACGCCCGATACGTAGCGAAAGGTTCGGCGGGTACCGTCGGCCAGGTTCAGCAGGGTCAGGTCGTCGCCTTTGGGTTTACGGGCGTTGCCTTTGCGGGCGGTGGCCGTGGTAGAAGTGGGCGGGAGGGGGTTGAGCGTGTCTTTACGCGGAGCCGGGCGGGTAGGAGTGGCCGTCGGCTTGTCGTCTTTACGATCCTGCAACACCGCCAGCCAGGTGGCATTCTCGCGGCCAAACGCCACCGATTTCAGGTTGGGCAGTTTAGTGCGGGCACCCGTGGCCAGATTCAGTACCAGCAAACTGTCTTTTGGCAGTTCGTCAGGCTTCTTTTTCTTCAGTTTGGCTTTCCGGGTATCGGCGTAGGGAGCTTTCAGGCGCATCACCAGAAAGCGGCTGTCGGGGGTAAACTGGGCCTGGTAGCCACGGGGAATGGTGTATTTGGGGGTGGCGCTACCGGCCTCCGCAATTTCCAGGCGGCCGTCGCCCTCCTGCGGGTCGATCTGCCAGGCAACCCAGCGACCATCGTCGGCCAGTTTTTCGGAGCGAACGCTTTGCCAGCGGTCGTAATCACTGGCCGTCAGTGGGCGTTTCTGGGCGCTGGTGGCCAGCGGAATGAGCAGGAGCCAAAAGAAAAGTCGTTGCATGAAGCAGGGAAGTCGTTTAAGGGTCTCGAAACCCGAAGCTACGGAATAAACCGTACACTCACGTGGGTTAGGAAGCCTGTACCGGGCCTGTTTCCACCAAAAACCTACTTATTCTTTTGTTTGTACCACCTGCGATGGTCCAGGACAGGTCGATCCGTGTGTGGTTTGTCGTCTGCAGAACAAACTACACACGACAAACCACAAAAATTATGGGCTAGTGTTCGTCCCGAACCAGTTCGGCCAGGCCCACGCCCGAGTCGGCGGCTCCGTAGTACACCCAGATTTTTTCGGGCTCGCCGGGCGCGGTCGGGAAACGGACCCAGCCATTGGCGAACACCACATTCGGGAAAAAGCCTTCGCGCTCCCACGGCAGCTCGGGTAGCAGCAGCGGCTCGTCGGACCGATCCAGCACGATCGATGGGTCGGTGAGGTCGAGCAGGGCCAGGGCCAGCGAATAGGCATGCGTAGGGTCGGCACCGTGGTAGCATACCAGCCAGCCATCGTCGACGCGCAGCGGCTCGGGCCCCGCGCCGATCTTGGCGCCTTCCCAGTCGTAGCGCGGGTCGATACCCCCACGCCCCCCGAACAGAAATCGGTGGTTGCCCCAGTGAACCCCGTCGGGCGAGTCGGCCAGCCAGACCGAAGGTTTGCCAATGTCCGACACCATGGGGCGGTGCAGCACGTAGTAGCGGCCGTTGATGCGTTCGGGAAACAGCGCCACATCTTTATTGGGCGGGGGCAGGATCATACCCACCCGCTCGACAGTTACAAAATCGTCGGTAACGGCCAGACCCACGCCCGGCCCGTGTTCCGATACCGCCGTGTAGGTAATCCAGTAGCGGCCGTCGAGCCGCGTAATCCGGGCATCTTCGATTCCGAACGACTCGTCCATCCGGTCCGGAAACAAGAAAGGAGTCGGGTCGATGGTGAAGTGAATGCCATCCGGGCTGCGGGCCAGCCGCAGGTGGCTCAGCGATGTCAGATAGGTCTTACCATCCAGCGTTACCACGCGGGGGTCGTAGGGGCCTTCGGGTTCGGGAAAGTGCTTCACCGTCAGCGCCGGTGTGCCTGTTTCATCAGTCAGCATCGGCACACTGATCTGGCCGGGCCGGGCGGGGGGCGCTTCGGCGACACGCAGCAGCAGCAGCACCTCATCGCCCACCAGACAGGCGGCCGGATTAAAGGCCCCCAGTACGGAAAACCCCTCTACAGCGGGTAAAACATCGGTTGTTTTTAAAATTGGCTGGTCGGAAAGTCGGCGAAGTTTATAGTTTTGCACGGTAGTCGGCATTAAGCGGTTGGGACATCTGGTCGGCACTCGATTCGAGCAGCTACCCTGTTTAAACCGCAAAAGCCGGGTGGAGTTTAGCCACCGGCCGTTTGCTCGATTAGTCGGGCGGGCGGATAACCCTCACCTGCGCTACCAGGTTAGGAAAGCGTACAAAAACAGACCTTATTTAGCCATGATGAACCAGCTAGCGTTTGACCAGGACGAAGACGTGCTGATGATGAATCCAGATCCTGAAACTGCGGCTTTCGAAGACGACGATGACGACTTCGATGGCGGTGCCGAATTCGACGAACTGGGCTCAGGAAACACCAGCGGATACGGCGAAGACGATCTTGCCGATATCGACGACGAAGAATTCGATGAAGCCAATCTGGACGATGATCTGGATCTGGATCTCGATGACGACGATCTGGACGACGATATAGACTAAGCCGGATGGGGCTGTACTCCGCAGCCCTGCCAATCACCCTATTACCAGACTACGTATGACTCCCCAGCAACAAAATGTGGAAAAGGAAGAGATGGTAGAGCCCGCATCGACCAACAATGGTCCCGATGAAACGGCTCCCGACGCCGACACCCAGTCGTCTGATGCCAGCCAGGCTGGCCATCGCACGGCCGAAGGTGGCTCGCGTGCCCCCATCGATCCGGCCGAAGGCGCTTAGGCGTTCGCATACCGGTCTGCCCAGCGGGCGTACTACCAGTCATCAGCGGCTGGTAGTACGCCCGTCTTTTTTGGCCAGCACTGAGAGCAGGGTCTGGCACTTCATTTCGGTTTCGAGCCACTCGCGCTCCGGCACCGAATCTTCGGTGAGGCCGGCACCGGCGTAAAGCGTTGCCAGCCGTCCTTCGAGTTTCATACAGCGGATATGCACATACAGGTTGCTGGCGGGGCCATCGCTGCCGGCCGGGCTGTTGACGGGCCCCAGAAAACCCGCATAGAGCTCCCGCTCATGGGGTTCGTGGCTGGCAATAAAATCGATGGCCCGGTCGCGGGGCATGCCGCACACGGCCGAGGTGGGGTGCAACAGCCGCAGCATAACCGTACTCAGCTGTGGGTAATGAACCGCCTGCGTGTCGACTGTAAAGCGGGTACTGAGGTGCATCAGGTTGCCCGCAATAATGGTTTTCGGACCTTCTTCAAGGTATTCGCGCAGCCGTATTTTTTTGAAACACTCGATGATATAGCGGCTCACCAGGGCCTGCTCTTCGATTTCTTTCTGCGACCACATGGCTTCCGACGGTCGCTTGGGCGTACCGTCGGGTTCGTAGGCCGACTGCGTACCGGCCAGCGATACGGTCTGAAACAAGCCGTTGGCCTGCTGGCTGATGAGCCGCTCGGGCGTGGCACTGATCCAGATCTGGCCCCGCTCCGGAATCGACACGGCCGATACGAACGCGGTTGGGTAGGTGGCACACAGGGCATCGAACAGGGCTACGGCGTCGGGCGCACTCGTATACTGAAGCTGCTTGGTGCGCGAGAGCACCACCTTGCGCACATCGCCCCGTTGCATGGCGGCTACGGCTTCGGCCGCGTTGTGGAGGTACGTTTCGCGCTGGGCGTCGTCGGGTAAGACCGTAAAGGCATTGATCGCCGGGCCCGCCTGTACAGGCCGGGGCCGAATTGCCTGCCGAAAACGTTCGGCATCGGGGCCGGGCGCATAGGTCAGTGTGGCGGGGGCATCGGTCGTAAAACGAGCCTGGAGGTCGGCGCGCAGAAACAACGACTGGGCGGGGTTGTCGAGGCCGCCGTCGAGGTTGTCGAACGGACTCACCACAAATCCCGCCGGCAGTTCGTCGAGGTCGACCACCACGTGGGGCAGCGTTTCTTCAAACGATACGATCAGGTGTTTATCCTGCTGGCTGGGCAGTCGCCACAGGGCGGCTGGCAGGCCAAGGTGCCGGGCCGTATCCCAGAGATCGGCAGCCGTGGGCTGATGGGTAACTACTGAGTTGATGACGTAATCCGCTTGCATACGAAGAATCGGTCGCAAAAAGGGCCGCTGACAGGACAACAGTTTGTGGGCGGATTTTGTGCAGCCGGGCTCCGTTTCGGGCGTTTTTTTTGTGTTGTTACCAGCGTTGTGGGGGCGTTGATGACCTACTGGCCGCCCATAATGGCCACCGTAAGCCGGCTGATGCAGACAAGCCGGTCGGCTTCGTCGGTGATGCGGATATCCCAGACATGGGTCGAACGGCCGGTGTGGATGGGCGTGCAGCGGCCATAGACCCAGCCGCTCCGCACAGCCCGCAGGTGGTTGGCGTTGATCTCCAGCCCCACGGCCTTTTGCGTAGTGGGATCATCGAGCAGCATCCACGAGGCAACACTTCCCAGCGACTCGGCGAGTACCACTGAGGCTCCACCGTGCAGAATACCGAATGGTTGGTGGGTGCGGCCATCGACCGGCATCCGGGCAATCAGATAGCCTTCGCCGGCCTCCGTAAACTCGATCCCGAGGTGCTTGACAATCGAGTCGACGTGGGCGAACTGAAGGGCACTTAGATCGAAAGCAGCTTTCATAACGAGGTGATTTTGCGTAGTTTTGCCCCCTGTTTTCCGAAACGACAAATCTACAGTCTTGCAGCATAAAATCATCTACCTGATTCGCCACGGCGAAACCGATTACAACCGCCGGGGTGTAGTACAGGGCAGTGGCGTCGATTCTGACCTGAACGCCATGGGGCGGGCCCAGGCTCAGGCTTTCTTTGAGGCTTATCAGCACGTTCCGTTTCAGAAAATTTTCATCTCGGGGCTTAAGCGCACCTACCAGACCGCCGAGCCGTTTATCAGCCTGGGCATTCCATACGAGTCGCTGACGGGCTTCAATGAGATCAGTTGGGGCATCATGGAAGGCCGGGTGCCGGGCAGCACCGAAGACGTGTACTACAAAAGCCTGACCGATGCCTGGGCCGCCGGTCGTACCGATACCACTACCGACGGGGGCGAGAGCCCCGATCAGGTGGCTGCCCGGCAGCGCGAGGCCATGGCCGTGGTGCTGGCCAACCCCACCGAAACGCCGGTGCTGATTGCCATGCACGGCCGCGCCATCCGGATCCTGCTATGCTGGCTCACGGGCCGCCCCCTCTCAGAAATGGATCAGTTCGAACACAGCAACCTGTGTCTGTATAAACTCCGCTACGACTACGACACCCGCCAGTTCACCATTGAGTTGAGCAACGACACCGCGCACCTGCTCTCGCTGGCGATGGGTTAGTAGCTGCCGGCGGTTTTCGCCCTTTCTTACCCGTATAGCTCCATTAATGTAGTAATCCGGCCACTATGACCGGCTTGTCGTACTTTCGTATAGTATGCGCTAAACGTGTTGCCAGCGAATGGGTCCAGGAAAACAGAAAATATATTGGATTTGCCAGATCTTCGGCTGGACATTACTGATCCTGATCGAATACCTGGCTTATCTGCTGCAGGATGGCTTTGATCCGAATGCCGTGTATCTGGCGATTGCCAATATCGGCCTCGGTATCTCCTTGACGCACCTGTACCGGCGCATGATCCGGCGATTGAACTGGGTGCGGCTGCCGTTTCTGCAACTGGCTCCCCGCGTGCTGCTGTCGGTGTTTGTGCTCGCCCTGATCATGACTGCCGTCAACCTGCCCATCGACCGACTGATTGTGCCCGATTACCTCGTCGACGAGCCCTGGGTGGTCATCGGCTACATCATGACCTGGGGTAAAACCATGCTGGCCTGGGTGCTCAGCTATACAGTCTATCATTACGTCGAGCGCACCCGCGACGCCGAAATCGAGCAGATTCTGCTTAAAACGAGCATCCGCGATACCGAAGCCAAAGTGCTGCGTTCGCAGCTGAACCCGCACTTTGTGTTCAACGCACTCAACAGTATCCGGGCGCTGGTCTATGAAAATCCCACCAAAGCGCAGCAGAGCATTACGCAACTCTCCAACCTGCTCCGCAACTCGCTCCTGGCCGATCGGCGCAAGACCGTGGAGCTGCGCGAAGAAATCAAGACGGTAGAAGATTACCTGGCGCTTGAGAAGGTCCGCTACGAAGAACGGCTGAACTCCCGCATCAACCTCGACTCGCGCACGCTATTCTGGCAGGTGCCCCCCATGATGCTGCAGACACTGGTCGAAAACGCCATCAAGCATGGCGTGTCGCAGGCGGTCAGCGGGGGCTTTATCGAGGTACTGTCGACGGTCGACGCCGATAAGCTGCACATTTCCATCCGCAACACGGGTACCCTTGGTGACAAGGAAGCGTCGGGTGGGTTTGGCCTGGCCAACACGGCACAGCGGCTCGACCTGCTCTATGGCCCCGACGCGGCCTTCAGCATTGCTCAGGAAGACGACAACGTGGTGCGGGCCGATATTGTGATCCCCATGCAGTCGGACACGATCTTTCGTCGGCGTGAAACGGCAACATCGTAATCCGTTTTCAGGCTGCGGTTTACAGGGCGCTCCCTTCTTTGCCTGTTACCCGTTGCCTGTCCTGAGCCGTACACCAAAAACTGCTATACAGAAAACTCTAGACCAACATAATGAAAACCCTCCTGATCGACGATGAACGGCTGGCCCGCAACGAGCTCCGCCGGTTACTCGAAAATTTTCCTAAAATTCAGATTGTGGGCGAGGCTGCCAATGCCGATGAAGCCCTGCCGATGATCGACGAGCTGGAACCCGAGCTGCTGTTTCTGGATATACAGATGCCCGGCAAAAACGGGTTCGAGCTGTTGCAATCGATCGAAGGCAAAGCGCCGGAGGTGATTTTTACAACCGCCTACGATGAGTATGCCATCAAAGCCTTCGAGTTCAATGCCCTCGATTACCTGCTGAAGCCCGTTGAGCTGGCGCGGCTCTCCGAGGCCATCCACCGGGTCGAAGAAGAATTGCACAGTGCCGAGCCTGCCAGCCCGGCCGGAACCCCATCGACCAAAACGCTGGGCGAGAACGACCAGGTGTTCGTGAAAGACGGCGAAAAGTGCTGGTTTGTGAAGCTGGGCAAGGTACGACTCTTCGAATCGATGGGTAACTACGTGCGGCTGTATTTCGACGATCAGAAGCCGCTGGTTCTTAAGTCGTTGAACGCGCTGGAAGACCGGCTCAATCCGGCTACTTTTTTCCGGGCCAACCGCAAGCACATCATCAATCTGCAGTGGATCGAGAAAATCGAGCCCTGGTTCAGCGGTGGTCTGCTGGTGACGCTTCGGGGGGGCGATAAAATCGAAATAAGCCGGCGGCAGGCAATTCGGTTTAAAGATTTGTTAAGTTTGTAGAAGGGCCGACCGGTGACAAACATATGTACAACGGCGGTTCGCGTCGGTACTTAGTCTCCGGCTGGCGGTCGTTGGGGCCGTCGCTTCCTCAACGGTATGATTACATTGCTTCGCCTGGCATTGCCCGGCTGCCTGCTGGTGCTGGCGGCCTGTTCCCCTACACCATCGGGTCCGCCCGCCCTCGATCGAAAAGCGTATACACTGACGGGTGCCAGTCAGTGCGACACCACCACCAATAAAGGCATTGATCTGTCGGTTTCGTATCTCCAGCTCCGCGATGAGTCGGATGCGGCCCGGCAGATCAACGACAGCCTGCAGCAACTGGGCGTGGGCAGCATCACGGCCTGGCTCGACAGCACCGATGTAGCCACCCATCCCGAAGCCCGTACCAATCTGAAAGCGGCCGCCGATCTGTTTGCCGCCAGCTACCAGTCGCTGCTGAGCGAGATGGGCGGGCTGGGTGGCTGCTGGCAGCTCGAAACCAAAATGGATACGCTGTTCTCGAGTCCGAATCTGCTGACGGCCCGCATGGAAACGTTTGCCTACACGGGGGGCGCCCACCCCAACGCCAACGTTACGCTGATGACCTTCGACCGCCGAACGGGCCGCCCCGTCAACCTGGCCGACATTGTGGCTGATACCACGGCGCTGCTGGGCGTAGTCGAAACGGCCTTCCGCAAACAGCAGGGGTTGCTGCCGCAGTATAACCTCGAAGAGCGGGGCTATTTCCTGCGCGACGGTCACTTCTTCCTGCCGGCCAACATCGGCGTGGGGCGCAAGGGCCTTATCTTTTATTACAACCCCTACGAAATAGCGGCCTATGCCGTGGGGCCGATCGAAGTGGTGGTGCCCTACGAGCAGATGAACGGTATGCTGAAAAGTGGCTGGATGTAGCCCGGATCAGACAAATTTGATTTTGTTGAGGGCGAAGAACGTCATCTTCAGCAACAACCAGCCGTGGCTGAAGCGCGAGATGTTTGTTTCGCCGTAGGTGCGGGCCCGATACCGAATCGGAATCTCGACAAACTGCAGGTTTAGTTTGGCCGATCCGAAAATCAGGTCGAAGTCGCCGAAGGGGTCGAAATCGCCGAAGTAACTGCGGTTGGCAATCAGACGCTGGTAATTGGCCTGGGTAAGTACCTTGGTGCCGCACAGGGTATCTTTGATGCGCTGGTTGAGCAGCCACGAAAAAGCAATCGAGAAAAACTTGTTGCCCAGCAGGTTCAGCGTGCGCATGGCTTCTTTCTCCATGGGATATACAAGCCGGGTGCCGTTGATGTATTCCCCTTTGCCCGACGCAATGGCGTCGAAAAACTTGGGCAGATCTTCGGGCGGAACGGTCATGTCGGCATCCAGAATCATCAGAATATCGCCCGTGGCCATCCCAAATCCCTTCCGAACGGCGTCTCCCTTGCCCTTGCCATCCTGTTGCACACACTTGATGTCACGCACCGTTCGATAGTGGGCCGTTACGCGCTGAATTTCGGCCCAGGTATCGTCGGTCGAGTTGCCCTCCACAAAAATCAGCTCGGTGTGCCGGCCCATCTGGGGAGTGCGCCTGACAATCGATTCGATGTTGCCGCTCTCGTTGCGGGCCGGTACCACCACCGTAACGGTATGGTCGGCCGCGGGTTTGCGCTGGTGTTGGCTGCGGGCCACGATAAACGAATAGAGCCCGAAGTAGTTGAACAGCGGCAGGTTGGCCACGTAGCGATTCAGAAAGGTCGACAGCAGGGGCACATAGCGGGGCATGAGCAGCTTGCGACCCGTGCGGACAACGTCGAGGTCGGCCACGTCGAGCAGGTTGGTAATGTCGGCGCGGTCGAGCCAGTTCTGGCGGGCTTCGGGCATTTTGAGGCCCAGCCGTTCGGCCATGGTCAGCACCGGTGTCCAGAGCGCATTGCGGTACGTGATAAGGATGCGCGTGTCGGGATGGCATACGGCGTGCAGCTCACTGAGTACCTGCTGCACATCGGTGAAGTAGCCGATGGTATCGCTGAGCACCACGTAGTCGAAGCGTTCGTTGAGCGCCGACAGCGCAGCGGCATCGAGAACCTGAAAGTGGAGGTGGGGGTAAGCGGCCTGGGCATGGGCCACGAAATCGGGGTTAAGGTCGATGCCGACCCCGCGGGCAGGGGCGAGGGCATTGAGCACGTAGCCCGTGCCACAGCCAATTTCCAGCACCGAGCGCTGGGTGGGAATGGTATACTTGAGAAAATCGATCAGACACCGGTAGTAGTAGCGATTGCGACCAATCCAGCGATCCCGTTCAGGGCCAGTCATGAGGAAGGTTGTAAAAAAAGTTAGGCGTGGGCGTAATACTAACGCATAGGACCGAAAACACAAACAGGTTGTGTGTAGGCGGTAGAAGGCGCTCCTTCCCGAAAAAACCGATTAGGTTTGTGGCTCAGACGTTCAGACACTATGCAACGGTCGACCTACGGACTCATTCTGCTGCTGATTGGCTTCTTTGGTATCAAAGTGCTGCGTTTTCAGACGCTGGGCTACACCTTCAACGACATGTATGCCTTTCTGCAGATGTCGCACAGCTGGCTGGATGGGCGGCCGTTCATGTACGACAATATCTGGGGGTATCACCACCGCATTCACAACTACTACACCGTACTGCTCTGGGGGCCGCTGACCTACTGGTTTGGCGCCTACGGTCTGTTTGCCGTTCAGGCGGGGCTGCTGGCAGTGGCCTACGCGCTCGTCAACGAGCGGCTGGGCCGGGGGCCGGCCTGGATGCGCTATACCCTGCTGGGAGTCGTGCTGCTGGGGCCGGTGGCGTTCTGGCTCAACGATCACCCGTCCATCGGCTGGCACACCGAGCTGACGTACCTGCCGGCGGCCCTGCTCTTTGCCCTGGCGTTGCTGAGCCGGCAGCCGCTGGCGATAGGGCTGGCCGGCCTGGGGGTTGTGCTGATTAAAGAAGACGGGGCCATTCTGGCCGCGCTGATTCAGCTGGGATACGAGGCTCTGCGCTGGATCAGGCAGCAACCCGGTCAATCGTGGCTGGCCGGGCTCAGACAGCCCCGGCTCTGGGTCATCGCGGGCGGCTGGGTGCTTGTTTTTGGCCTGGGCATGGTGTGGCTCCGGCTCAAGAACAGTGCGCCCGAGCCGCGTCTGCAGCAGGCCATGGCGTTGCTGACTGCCAACATCGGCGAGCGGGCGTTCTGGAAACAGATGCTGGGCCTGCTGAGTCGTTCGCTGCTGCTGCTGCTCCCCGTGCTGGCCATACTGGTGCTCTGGTTGCGGCAGTGGCGTGGCCACCGCCCCTGGGCCGTGCTGGGCCTGTGGCTGGTGGGGGTAGCCGTGCTGACAGCCCTCAACTTCGTGCAGAGCGTGCTGTACTTCGGGCAACCCCTGTTCTACCTGGTGTCGCTGACATGGCCCCCGCGCTTCGTGCTCGTGTGGGGTTTCTCGGCGGCTTATCTCCTGCTGCTGGCCGGCCTTTTCACAGATCAGTGGCAGCCCCTGTCGGCCCGTACCACCGCCCTGACCGTGGTGGTGCTGCTGCTGGTGCAGGTGCCGCTCCTGTACATAGCCCGCCCCGACATACCCGATGCCCGCGACTGGCTGGGCGTGGTGCGGGGGCAGCCGGCCCGCTATATGGACCGGACGCTGCTGCAACCCGACGACCTGGCCGTGGTGCGTTGCCTGGCCGATGCACTGCCCCGGCACGCCAGCGTCTTTGTCTACGATTTTCTGGTGCCGTACTTCCATCGTCAGTATGGTATATGGCCTACCGGCCGACAATACGAACCGGCCGATATAGCGCTTATTCCGCGGCCCGATACGCCTGGCTTACGCAAAGCGTTACCCATGAAGCCACCCTACGACGTGATTCACCTGCGGGCCTACGACCTGTACGTGGCCACGCGCTACCGAACGCAGGTTCAGACCTGCCTGCCTCCACCGGCCGACCGTCGGTAAACAGGGCCTGGGCGGAACGCCGGGGGGCTGCTCGCTCAGATAGTAGCCCGCAACGGGCCTGCACATGTACACTTGACTATCTTTACGCCCGAATGATACGGACCTGTCCTGATCGACGCCTGCCCTGGCCTTCCTGCCGGCGCCGAAAGCATCGGGGCACGCCAGCTGCCCCGTCTGGCAGGTCGCCGTTTTTTACTACACTATATGCAATCACTGTACCCCTGGCGTAGGGCTGTAACGCTGTCCTGTCTGCTACTCCTGCTTTTTTTTGCGTTTAAGACACTGCGGTTTCAGGCACTGTACTACACTTTCAACGACATGTATATTTTCATCCAGTCGTCGTGCAGCTGGCTGGATGGCCGGCCGCTGCTGTACGAAAACATCTGGGGCTACGACAGTCGTATTCATAACAACTACATCCTGCTGCTTTTCGGCCCGCTGATCTACGGGTGGGGCGTCTACGGCGCGTTTGGGACACTGGTGCTGCTGTTGCTGGTGAGTTACTGGCTATTGCTTAAAACGCTGGCCCGTCGGGGGAGCTGGTTTATGTGGCTCACGCTGGCGGTGCTGTTGTTCGGGCCGGTCTGGTTCTGGTACAACGAACATCCGGGTATTGGCTGGCATCCCGAACTGCTGTACTACCCGCTCGTGCTGCTGTTTATGCTGGCGCTCACGACTGCCACAACGGCCTGGCCGGTCTGGGTAACGGGGGGGCTTATTGTGCTGGTCAAGGAAGATGGCGCGCTGCTGGCGGGTTCAGTTCACCTGGCCGTGATCTGTCTGCAGTACCTGCGGGCCGATGCCGGCCGTCGGGTGCTGGGTGTGCTGGGGCAGCGCCGGTTCTGGCTGACAGCCGTAGGCTGGGCCGGGGTCTTTGTGGCAGGTGTGCTGTTTCTGTCGTTCAAAAACCGGGCGGCCGAACCCGAACCCCGGCTTCAGCAGGCCCTCATGGCCATCCGGACGGGGATAACCGACCCGACGTTTATTCAGATAAACCTGACCCTGCTGGGCCAGACCCTGCTGCTGCTGCTGCCTTCGATGGGTATGCTGGTACTGGTGCTGAACCGGACGGGCAACCGGCAGGCGGGAAGTATCTGGCTGGTGTATGCCGTGGCCCAAACGGCCCTGCTGCTGTCGAACTGGGTACAGGGATCGACCTACTACGGTACCAACCCGTTGTTTTATCTGGTATCGCTGACCTGGCCCCCGCGTTTTGTGCTGGTCTACGCCTTTTCGGTGGCCTACGTGGTGGCGGTATGGCTGCTCTACGGCGCCGACGCCCGGCCCTTGCCCCGGTTGTGGGTGATCGGTCTGGGCGTGGTGCTGTTCCTGATCCAGCTTCCGATTGTTTCGCTGGCGCGGCCCGACGTCGACTACCAGTCCACCTTTGTCAGTACGTTCACGCACCGCTTCGATCCCGTCAAGGAGCCCCTGTTGCCTGCCCGCGATGTTGCTATTGTGACGCAGCTGGCCCAGACCATTCCGCCCCGGTCGAGCGTGTTTATGTTCGATTACCTGATTCCGTTTTTCCACCGCCACTACAACATCTGGCCCACGGGCAAGCAGTGGCAGAACGCCGATCTGGCCATTGTGCCGCGAACTGGTTTTGAGCCGCTGCGGGCCTATGTGCCAAAGGCGATGAAACAACCGTACCGCCGGATAGCGTTATCGACCTATGAGGTGTACGTAACACCGGCCTTCGAACCCTATCTGACCAAAGCGCTCCATGACAACCGCTGAATTTGCCCAGTCGCTCACCGGCCCGCAGCCCCCCGCCGGTGTGTCGCCCCTGCTCCAGGCCCTCTGGCATGATGCCAACGGCAACTGGGAAGCCGCCCACGCCATTGCGCAGGACCGCGAAGGGGAGCCCGACCACGATCGGCTGCATGCTTACCTGCACCGCAAAGAAGGCGACGACTGGAACGCCGGTTACTGGTACCGCCGGGCGCGCACACCCGTTTTCACCGGTACTCTCGATCAGGAGTGGCAGGCGCTGGTGGCGCAGTGGCTGACAAGCTAGCGTCGTTTCGGCCGCCTGTCTCTGAACGCTTCCGGCGGTCGGGAACGGTCGGCCGTAGCCACCAAAAAAAAGGCCGCTCCCCGAAAGAAGCGGCCATCGTCTGTCGATGAATCGGTAATGAACTTACTGGGCGTAGGCTTCGTCGGCCATGAGTACGTCGCTGACCGGCGTAAGCGGCAGACCGAAGGCATCGGCTACCCCTTTGTAGACGACTTTACCGTCGACCACGTTGAGGCCCAGTTGAAGATCTTTATTGTCGCGGCAAGCCTGCTGCCAGCCTTTGTCGGCCAGTTGCAGTGCGTAGGGCAGGGTGGCATTGGTCAGGGCTACCGTGCTCGTGTAGGGCACAGCACCCGGCATGTTGGCTACGCAGTAGTGCACCACACCGTCGATGATGTAGGTCGGATCTTCGTGGGTGGTGGGCCGGCAGGTTTCAATGCAACCACCCTGATCCACGGCTACGTCGACCAGCACCGTGCCCGGCCGCATCAGCGACAGCATGTCGCGGGTGATGAGGTGGGGGGCTTTGGCACCCGGAATCAGAACGGCACCCACAATCAGGTCGCATACTTTGATCATCTCCCGAATGTTGTATTCGTTCGACATCATGGTCTGCACGTTGGGGGGCATAATGTCCGACAGGTAGCGCAGGCGGGGCAGGCTCACGTCCATAATGGTTACGTGGGCACCCAGACCGGCCGCCATCTTGGCCGCCTGCGTCCCTACGATGCCACCACCCAGCACCAGCACGTTGGCCGGTTTCACACCCGGCACACCGCCCAGCAGAATGCCACGGCCTTTGAGGGGCTTCTCGAGGTACTTGGCGCCTTCCTGAATGGCCATCCGGCCGGCTACTTCCGACATCGGCACCAGCAGCGGCAGGCTGCGGTCGGGCCGTTCAACGGTTTCGTAGGCCAGGCAAACGGCTTTCTTCGCCAGCATCGCCTGGGTCAGTTCGTCCGACGAGGCAAAGTGGAAATAGGTAAAGAGCAGCTGATTTTCCTTGATCAGGTTGTATTCCGACGCGATGGGTTCCTTCACCTTCATGATCATTTCGGCAATGCCGTAAACGTCTTCGATGGTGGGCAGCATCTGCGCGCCGGCCGCAATGTATTCTTCGTCTTCAAAACCGCTGCTTTCGCCGGCGTTGACCTGTACGTAAACCGTATGGCCATGTTTGCGCAGCTCAGTAACACCAGCGGGCGTCAGTGCCACGCGGTTTTCGTTGTTTTTGATCTCTTTGGGAACACCAATGACCATGACGATGCGGAGTGTTTAGGTTTTCATTGTTGACTGAACAAAAGTACGGGCCTTGCTTCTATTTTCTAGTTAGTGCGCTATTTTCAGGAAATTGGTCTATTTTGTATCCGCTGATCAGACTAATTATCTGATTGCGCTGAAAAAGTCTGAACCTAACCGTAAAAAATCCCAATGGCTGTACTCGACCGGATCGACCGGCAGATTCTAGGGCTGCTGCAGGAAAACGCCCGCCTGACCATTCAGGAGATCGGGCAGCGGATCAACCTCTCCAAAACACCCGTGCACGAACGCATCCGCCGGCTCGAACGCGAAGGCATTATCGATCGCTACGTGACGGTGCTCAACCGCAAAAAAATCGACAACTCGCTGCTTGTGTACTGCCAGGTTACGCTCGATAAACAAACCCGCGACACGTTTGTCAATTTCGACGAAGCCATCCGGCTGCTGCCCGAGGTGCTGGAGTGTAACCGGGTATCGGGCACCTTCGATTACCTGCTCAAGATTGTGAGCCGCGATATGGAGACCTACAACCGCTTCTACCAGGAACAGCTGTCGGTGCTGCCGGGCGCGCTGCACATCAGCAGTTTTTTTGTGATGTCGGAAGTGAAAAACTCGACCGTGGTGCCGGTCGAGTAGGGGTAGGCTTAAACCTCGATCACGCGGCCGTGGGTTTGCCGCATAACCTGCCGAAGCGCCGGTTTGACCAGCGAGAAGGCCTGCACGGCCAGATCGGACAGGCGGGGGCTGCCGAAGAGCTGCTGCACGGTACGGCCTACCCACAGCCGGCGGGCAAACAGGGCGGTCCAGTGGTGGCGGTACTGCTGTTCGAGCACAGGGCGGGTCAGCTGCCCCGTCAGATAGGCGTCGCTCAGTTCGCTGACAAGTTTGGCGCCGTGGATGGCCATGGCCATGCCGTTGCCGCACAGGGGCGTGATAAGTCCGGCCGCGTCGCCCGCCATCAGGATATGCCCTTCGACGGGCTCTTTGCGGGCAAACGACACCTCGTTGATCACTTCGGGCTTGTCGAACAGAAAATCGGCCTGCGTGAACACGCGCTTCAGGTGCGGATTCTGGTAGAGCACCGCCTGCTCCATGGCCGGGATACTGCCGTGGGTGCGCAGGTTCTGGCGGGACGTGAGGTAACAGACGCAGTAACGGTCATCTTCAATGGCCGACATGCCGCAGTAGCCTCCGTCGAAATTATGCAGCGCAATCAGGTCGGTGGGGAAGTCCATCCGGACGTGGTACTTGACGCCTACGTAGGGCGATGGCTGGTGCATGAACGCCCGGTCGAGGCTTTTGTCGAGTCGGGACCGTTTGCCGAACGTGCCGATAACGAGCCGGCTGGTTAGCTCGGTACCATCGGCCAGCTCAACCGTAAACTCATCGTTGGCAAACCGGATGGCCTCGACGGTATGGCCGGTCATGAACCGTACACCCGCCTGCAGGCCAAGGCGGTAGAGCGTGTCGTCGAGCCGGTAGCGGCTGATGCCGAAACCGCCCAGGTCGAGGGCTGCGTGAACCTGCCGGCCCGAGGGAGCCGACACCGTAAACTGCCGGATGTCGGCAACACCCAGCGCAGCGAGGTCGAGGCCCAGCCGGCTCAGGTAGGGACGCACTTCGTTGGAAATGTACTCGCCACAGACCTTGTGGAACGGGTAGGTCTTGCGTTCGATCAGCACGACCCGGTGGCCGGCCCGGCTTAGTTCGAGGGCGGCTACCAGTCCGGCCAGCCCTCCGCCCGCCAGCACTACGTCGGAATCGGTCATACAGAACAGGTCAGACAATCAGTGGGTTGTCGTAGCCGCCCAATGCGGACGATCTACCGTAGGTGTAGGACAAAAAAGCGAGCCCTTTGGTTTTCTGAAAAGCGGTTTACATTTGCCGTATGGCAACAGAGATTGATGAACTGCTCCAGCACTGGCGTCAGCATAAAGCAGCATACATAGAAACCTACGAAACCCGGCAGCAGACGTTTGTGCCTAACCTGCTGCCGCAGACGGCCGTGCAGCTGTCGGTCTACCAGACCCTCGACATGCTGCACAAGCGGTTGGGCAACGAGGTGCTGCGCCGGGCGCTCGACCCCATGCAAACCATTGGCAGTCCTGTTGCCGGGCGGGCCGGAGGCAGCAGCTGGCTCAAAACCAGCAATATGGTGGGCGTAAACGTTCGTACCATCGGTTCGTTCTGGCGCGTGGTCGGGTACACGCTGACCCTGCCCGAACTGCACGACAGCATTCACCTGCTGCCCATCTGGGAGCCGGGGGTGGTGGGCAGTCTCTATGGTATGGCCAGCTGGCAGATCAACCCCGAGTTTTTCGACGTCGATCTGGCGCGGTACATCCCCGGCCTCGACACCGTTGAAAAACAGCTGCGGGTAGTGGTCAATCTGCTGCATGCCATGGGGCGCACGGTGGGTATGGACGTGATTCCGCACACCGACCGTTTCTCCGAAATGGTGCTGGCCTGTCCGTCACTGTTCGAGTGGGTCCGCCGGGATGGCGACCGGCTGGCCGACCACAGCAGTCTGGTTTACCGCTATGTCGAAGAAGCCATCTGGCAGTTTCTGCGGTCGGAGGGCGCGGCCGATGGCACCCCCCTGCACTTTGCCCGCGAACACTTTTTCTCAACCGAACTGCCCATCCTGACCGACGAGCACCGGTTCCGGATTCTGTTTGGTTACCCCCACGATTACGGCGGCCGGCTGCGTCGGCGCATTGCGCTGATCCGGCATTTGGTAGGGATGGGGTTCGAAACCTTGCCGATGACCATGGCGCCACCGTACCGGGGCATCCATATCGACCCGGCCGACTTTACCCTCGACGAATACGGGCAGACCTGGTACCAGTATGCCTTCGACAAACCGCAGGCCATGTCGCGGGTGTTCGGACCGCTGGCCCGCTACCGGTTCTATGAATCAAAGGCCGACAACCAGCACTGGGAACTCGACTTCGACCGGCCTAACCGTCCCGCCTGGGATTACCTCTGTCACAAGGTAGCCGAGTGCCAGCGGCTGTATAACTTCGACTTCATGCGGGGCGATATGGCCCACGTGCAGATGCGCCCCGATGGCGTGCCGGCCAGCCGCGACGACGAGAGCCTGCGCTTTTACGATCCGTTGCGGGCCATCAAGAAACACGTGCAGGGCAACGGCATCGGTTATTTCGGGTTCTTTGCCGAAACCTTTCTGGCACCCCCCGATACCATGGGGTATGGCGACGAAGACGATCACCTCGACGCCATTGCGGCCGATTCGACCCTGGGTGATCTGCAGTCGATGGTGGTGACCGGGGCCGGGTTCGGGCAGCAGCTGGCGCGCTATTACGAGCTGCTCAAAACCCGGCAGTTTGCGCCCAACTTCACGGTGATGACCGCCGACAAGGATGATCCGCGGTTCGACGAATTTTACCGCACCGGCAACCTCTTTCGCTACTTCACGGCCCTTTTTCTAACCGATATGCCCAGTTACGTGGGGCTGGGTTTCGAAGTGCGTAACCGCCATGAAACCCGCGGGGCCAACGAAGAATACACGAAGCTATACGTGTTCCAGATCGGCGACGACCGGCAACCCGACAAGGTAACGCACGGCCCGTTCGAGTGGGGGCAGAACGCCGAACAGTTTCTGACCATTGGCCGTATGCGGGCGTTTGCCGAGTCGATCTGGCCGGCTATCGTGGGGCGGGCTACCCGCTGGCTGCTGCCCCCGGGCCACCCCTCGGGCGTGCTGGCCTGGACCCACGCCGACCCAACGGGCTACACGTTTCTGACGGCGCCCTCGGGGCAGTTGCCGGCCAAACGAGGGGGGCTCAAACCCACCGGCCAGCTGGTGTTTGCCGAGGCCGGCTGTGAGGTGTGGTTCGAGGCATCGGACAGTAAGCTGGCTACCGTTTAATCAATCGGCGGCCGCAGCCGATGTTTCGTGAATGGTAGTTTGCCTACCGCTTACGAAACATCGGCCGATTTCTGTAGCTTTGTTTGTGGGCCGCCGGCAACGAACGTACCGCGGTCGAACCTGTCCACAAACCGGTAGTATGACAACTCTGTCACCGCTCACCCGTATCCGCCTGCTGATTAGCTGGCCGTTTTTCATTTGTCTGACCATTATTCTACTGGGCTATCAGTCGACGTTGCTCGACGATGCTACGCCCAGCAAGACCGAGGAGCTATTGATCTGGCTCATCAGCCGTGCCATGCTCGTAGCGGGTATCGGTTACGGATACCTGGCGGCTTCGAGCTACCCGCTGCTCGAACAAATGCAGGGCCGTCGGGCACCCTACATCATGGCGGGCTGGTTTGCGCTGCGCGGAGCGCTGGCCCTGGGCTATTATCTGCTCATGGGCGACACCACGTTTCTGGGCTTTGTGGCGGGCGGCATTGTGATGATGGGCCTGTTGCGCGTACGGGCCCGCTGGGTAGCCCTGCTGACGCTGGTTTTGCTGCTGAACCTGCCGGGCCAGCTGGGGCGCTGGATTCAGGCCAACCGCAACTACCCCTTGCCGCCCTCCGAACAGGTAAACTACTACGAGCAGCAGCAGCGGATGCTTCGCCACGAACATGCCGTAGCCGCACAGTACTGGCTCGATGGCCACTACGCGCCCCTCATCCGGTACCATCTGGCGGTCTGGAAAGTGCAATGGCTCAAGCAAAGCAGCCGCTGGAGTGTGCTGATGGGGTCGATTTTGCTGGGTATGTGCCTGTGGCGCTGGCACCGGCTGCTTATCCGGCGGCTGCGCGATGCCATGGTTGGCGTAGTCGGCTTCTGTGGCCTGACAACCTTTCTGGAACTGACGTCGGGCCGTACCTACACAACCACCCTGCAGCGCTACGACGATAGTTTCCGCTACGCCGGTTATTACGTGTTCGACGTACCGGATGCCCTCTACCTAACAGTGGCGGAGCTGGCCTGCCTGAGCATGGCGCTGCTGGCCATCATGCTCGGCTACCTGCTCATTGGGCAACCGCTGGCCCGCTGGCAGCCGCTGCGGACGGGCCGGGCACTCCCTTCCTGAAGCCCGCTTTCAGGCGGCCGGCATACGGCCTTCGACCGGTGTAGTGTACCTTCGCAGCGGCACACAACCAACGCCGAACCGTTCATGACCACTTCTCCGTATCGCCTGTTCCTGCTGGCGGGTCTCTGCCTGACCCTGCAGGCCTGCCAGAAAAAACAGCAGGACACGACCCACACCGCCGACTCGGCCACGGCTACCGGGCAGCCCGTTGCCCCCAATGTCGACTATGCTCCCGAACCCATGCCGGCCCAGCTGGCCGATCTGGGCCTCACCCGCGATAGCCACTGGCGCGGCATAAACCTCGGCGATCCGTTTTCGGCCGTAGGCGAACACGAAGCCGGCAAGCCTTTCGAGCAGGATGCACAGCACGTAGGCTATACGGTAGATTTCAAGAATCTGGAGTCGGCCGATATGCTGTATTATCAACAGAGCGGCAAGGTGTCGCGTATTGAGGTCGATCTGTTTCTGAACAGCCGGGCAGCGGTCCAGACCTACACGCGCGAGCTGACACCCTACTTCTCAACGCGCTACGGAACGCCTGCAACCAGCGCCGGCACCACCACCTGGCTGGGCACCGATGGGGCGCGGGTCACCTTGAAAGACGTATCGAAGGGCAAGGACTTTGGCTTGAAAATCACGTTTAGTCCGCAAAACGGCGGGGCTACGGCATCGGCCCGGTAAGCATTACCAGCGCACCTGCCCGTCGCCCACAACGATCCATTTTTCAGTAACCAGTTTTTCGAGCGCAAACGGACCACGGGCGTGCAGTTTCTGGGTCGAGATGCCGATTTCGGCTCCCAGCCCAAACACCCCCCCATCGGTGAAGCGGGTCGATGCGTTGGCGTAGACGGCTGCCGCATCGACCTCGCGCAGAAACGTGTCGACCAGCGCCTGGTTCTGCGACAGTATAGCTTCGGAGTGGCGTGAGGAATACGCCTGAATATGCGCCAGCGCTTCGTCGATCCCGTCGACTACGCGGATAGCGCACTTGTAATCCAGAAACTCCCGGCCGAAATCGTCGGGGCTGGCGGGCTGCAGCGCGTCGAAACCGGCGGCTTCGAGTATGCCATAGGCTGTTTCGTCGGCGTAGACCGTTACGTTCCACTGGTTGAACTCAGGAATCAGGCGGGGCAGAAACTGGCCGGCAATGGCCCGGTCGACGAGGACACAGTCGAGGCTGTTGCACACCGACGGGCGCGACACCCGGGCGTTGACCACAATGGCCACCGCCTTGTCGAGGTCGGCCGAGCGTTCGACGTAGGCGTGGCATACCCCGGCGCCGGTTTCGATGGTCGGCACCAGCGAATGGGTCCGCACAAACTGAATCAGCGAGTCGGAGCCGCGCGGAATAATGATGTCAACGTAGCGGGTGGCGGTCAGCAGTTCGGTGACCACGGCCCGGTCGGGTGGGAGCAGCGTAACGGCGGCCGGGGGAACGTCGAATTCGGCAAGTACGGACTGGATCAGCCCGACCAGTACCCGATTCGAGTGGTCGGCTTCTTTTCCCCCTTTGAGCACGCACGCGTTGCCCGAGCGCAGGCACAGCGACGCTACGTCGATGGTCACGTTGGGGCGGGCTTCGTAGATAACGCCCACCACGCCCAGCGGTACGGCAATTTTTTTGAGCTGCAGGCCCTGCTCAATGGTACGGTCGATCAGCACTTCGCCGGCCGGGTCGGGTAAAACGGCCACCTCGCGCAGACTGATGGCCAGACCATCCAAGCGCGCTTCGGTCAGTTTCAGCCGGTCGTATTTCGGATCGGTCGTGGGCATCCGGTCCAGGTCGAGCTGGTTTTCGGCCAGCACGTGCGTGCGGTTGGCCAGCAACACCTCGGCCAGCCGGTTGAGCAGCTCGGTTTTACGATCGGGACTGAGCCGGCGCACGGCGGCTGCCGCCTGCTGGGCGGCCTGAAGCAACGGAGTAATGGAGGTCATGCAGAACAGACAGGTTACGGGCGGGCGACGGACCTGCCATTGGCTACGGTCCGCATCACCGGCGCGCCGGTGCCAGAGAAAACAAGCGTTGGGAAGCAGCTGATGAAGCCAGACCGGCGACGGCGGGGCAGGTGCCGTGGTGCGGGCTACAAAAGTACGATATCGCTGGCATTTGCCACCTCTACATTCTGCCGATTCAGTTGCTGCATCAGGGTATTGGCCGAGACCCGCGTGCGGGCAACGGCAATGGCCGTGTCGGTCGGGTCGAGCAGTTCGACCATCTCGCCCGCGGCAAAATCACCAAGTACCAGCTGCACACCCACGGCCAGCAGACTCCGGCGCTGTTGTAGCGCGCGCACCGCCCCCTCGTCGAGCCGCAGACGCCCCACCACCAGCGATCCACTGGCCAGCCAGCGGTTACGCGCCGACAGGGCCGTTTCGGCCGGTGTAAAGGAAGTGCCCGTTTCGCCCTGCAGCGCCCGCGCCAGGCTGTCGGGTTCGCTCATGCCGAAAATAACCACCCGAATACCCATGCGTGTGGCCAGTTTGGCAAATGTTAGTTTGGAGGCCATGCCGCCCAGGCCAAGCGACGATTTGTCGGGCCGCACTACGCTGAACAGCGCTTCGTCGAACTGGCTCACGGTGCGAATGATCTGCCCGTTGCCATCGAGCAGCCCCCCCACCGAGGTGCACAGCATAAGCGCTTCGGCCCCGAAGCCAACCGCGATGAGCGTGGCCAGTTCGTCGTTGTCCGAAAACTTCAGTTCACGACTGCTGACCACGTCATTTTCGTTGGCAATGGGAATCAGGTCGTTGGCCCACAACTCGTCGTAGGTCTGCTTGAGTTGCAGAAACTGATCGCGGTTGGCAAAATGCTGCCGTTCGCACAGACTCTGGGCGATGTTGATGCCGTAGATGGCAAAAAAGCGGGAGTACTGGTTCAGCAGCAGCAGGTTGCCGATGGCGGCCGCGGCTTTGCGCTGCGTAATGTCGCCCCGGTAGTCGCGGATCTGGGCTTTGCCGGCGCCCACCGCACCCGACGAAACCAGTACGATGCGGTAGTGCGCGTGCAGGGAAGCCACCTGCCGGGCAATGTCGACCATAACGGGTTCGTTGGGTTCGCCAGAGGGTCGGGTGATGGAGGCCGTGCCAAATTTCAGCACAAGTACGGGCTTACTCATGGCGCAAAGGTACGGGATGTGGGCCCACACTGGTCATGTGGTGCCCATCGAATCGAATCGTTTGTGGCGAAGGGATCACTCGGCGTGGTTGCGGAACATGTGCTCGACCATCGGCTCGGTGAAACGGGCTTTCCGGCGCAGCCCCTTCTTCAGCAGCCGCAGGTAGTCGGATTTGGGAATCTCGATGGCGCCGAATCGCCGGACGTTGTCGTTGATGAACTGGGTGTCGAGCAGTTCGAAATGCTGCTGCCGGAGCGTCAGGATGAGGTGGTGAAACGCTACTTTAGACGCATCGCTGACGTGGTGAAACATCGACTCGCCGAAAAAAACACCGCCCAGCGCAACGCCGTAGAGCCCCCCCACCAGCCGATTATCGATATACGTTTCAACGCTGTGCGCAAGGCCCATGCGGTGCAGTTCGGTATAAGCCTGCACAATCTCTTCCGAAATCCAGGTGCTGTCGTCGGCCGAGCGGGGTTCTGAGCAATAGCGCATCACCTGCTCGAAACCAGTGTCGATGCGTACGTCGAAACGCTGCTGATTGAGGACGGGCCGGAGCGAGCGGGCCGGTTTATACGTATCGATCGGAATGATGGCGCGGGGGTCGGGGGCATACCAATAGAGCGTACCATCGGTATCGGCCATCGGAAAAATGCCGTTTACATAGCCATAGATTAACTCATCTGCCGTCAGTACGCTCATAAAGCCCAAAATTGCCCTGTTGACAAAGATAAAAAAAAAGGGGAGGGCACCATATTACGGTTGGATTAACTATTGCATACGACCGACCAGTATATTGCACGGTTAAATCCACATACTTCCCATTCTTCATGCTTAGGTTCACCCAGGCATGGCAGTCGCTGACACGAACTGCTGTGTGTCTCCTCGTCAGTGTCGCCTGCAGTTACGGTCAGCAACCGGCCGATCCCGCACCCGTCGTAAAATTTGGCAAACTAACCCCCGATGCGTTTCAGACGCCGGCTGCCGACTCCACCGCCGAAGCCATTGTGCTCTACAAATCCGGCATCACTTCGTTTAAGGTCAATAGCAGCCAGTTGTGGCTGACGACCAGTTACCACGTCCGGACGCTTATCCGCAAAAAATCGGGGTATCCGCTGGCCACGCTCGAGATGATGACCCGGCGGGGTTCGGCGGGGCAGCACGAGTATGTAAGCGGCTTTGAGGGCCAGACCTATAACCTGGTGAACGGGGTTGTACAGGTCGACAAGATGCCCAAAACCAGCCACTTCTCCGAACACAGTTCCGACAAATACTGGCTCGAGAAGTACAGCCTGCCCAACGTGCGCGAAGGGTCGATCATCGAGTACCGCTACGACATGGTGACGCCCTTTTCGGTGAGTCATACCCCCCGGCCCTGGTCGTTTCAGTCGGATGTGCCCGTGCGGTGGAGCGAGTACCAGATCACCATCCCGGATTATTTCAACTACAACATGATCCACAACGGCTACCTGGCGCTGGCCGTTAATCAGCACGACCGGGCGCTGGTGGCGCTGCTGCCCGGGCAGGACCAGGCGCCGGCCACCGCCTACCGCTTTGCGGTGAAAGATGCCCCGGCTTTCCGCAACGAAGCGTACATCACCACCCCCGACGATTATCTGTCGCGCATCGAGCTCGAACTGGCCAGTTACCAGCTGCCCAACTCGATCCGCGAAGATCTGTCGAACACCTGGGAGTCGATCGATAAAACACTGCTCGCCGACTCGGAATTTGGCGGGCAGATCCGGCGGGGGGGCTTTCTGAAAGAAACCGCCAAAACGCTGCTGACCCAGCACCGCGACACGCTGGCCCGCATCTCGGCGGCCTACGATCTGGTGCGCCAGCGCGTGAAATGGAACGAGGAGAATGCGTTCTGGTCGGCCAACGTGCGGAAAGCGTTCGACGACCGCAAGGGAAGCGCCGGCGATATCAACCTGTTGCTGGTGGCGCTGCTGCGCGAAATGGACATGGATGCCAACCCCGTCATTCTGAGTACGCGCGCCAACGGGCGGATCAACCCGGCTTTTGCCCTGTTGCGCAAGTTCAATTATGTGGTCGCGCACGTGTCGGTGGGCGGCAAAGAGCTGCTGCTCGACGCAACCGACACATGGCTGACGCCGGGTATGGTAGCGCGCCAAGCCCTGAACGGCGTCGGTCGGCTGGTGCACCCCACCCAGGCGCGGTTCATTCCAATCGAAACGGCCGCCCGGTCGGTCGAAACGCTGTCGGGCGTGCTGACCATCAATGAAGAAGGCGATGTGTCGGGAACGATGGCCCTGATCGAGTCGGGCTACGACGGCCTCGATACCCGCCGGAGCGTGGCTGCCCACGGCAAAACGGGTTATGTAGAGGAGCTGCAGAAAGATCACAAGAGCTGGCAGATCGAGTCGGCCACGGTGAGCAACCACCCCGACATGGCAACGGGAACGACCACCTCGCTGACCGTGACCGTGCCTAACGCCTGCGGGCAGGCCGGCGATCGGCTGTACCTGCGCCCCCTGCTGACGGAGGGGTACACAGAAAACCCGTTCAAGGAAGAAAATCGGCTTTACCCGGTCGATTTTGGCGTACCCATCACGGAATCGTTTTCGGCGGTATATACCCTGCCGGCGGGCTATGCGGCCGAAGAACTGCCCAAAACGGCCGTAATCAGCCTGCCCGACAAAGGCGGGCGGTTTACCTACGAAGTCAAAGCCGAAGGCAACCAACTGCGGGTGCTGAGCCGGCTGACGCTCAACGAGGCAACCTATTCGGCCGAGGCCTATGGCGCCCTGCGCGAGCTGTTTGCCATGATGGTGGCCAAACAGGCCGAGCAGGTGGTACTGAAACGGCAACCGGGTAAGTAAGCGCCGATGAAAACGTTACTGCTACTGCTGCTGACCCCTGTGGGGCTGGCTATAGGCCAGACCGAGTATGGCAGCACCACGCTGCCCGAGGCCCTTAAAGAAAATGCCCATGCGGTTATGCGCCGGCACGAGCTGACGTACGCGGTAAAATCGCCCGGCGAAGCCACCCAGCGCCTGCGCCAGGTCATCACCGTGCTCGATGAACAGGGCGACGAGTATGCCAAACACGTTGTCGGCTACGACAAGCTATCGACGGTGCTGGATTTTACGGGGGCGCTCTACGACGCCGACGGCAAACTGATCCGGCGCCTGAAAAAAGCCGACATTACCGACCAGAGTGCCCAGTCGGACTATACCCTGTTCGATGATCAGCGTTATAAATCGGCGGTATTTCCGAAGCAGCCAGCCTATCCCTACACGGTTGAATTCGTGGTGGAGACAGGCGAGCGCAACCTGATGTTCTATCCAACCTGGATACCGCAGGATGACGAACACCTGAGTGTAGAGCAGTCGACGTTTACCGTGCAGATGCCCGCCGGGCTGGCGCTGCGGCACAAAGCAGTCAACCTGTCGGTGCCGCCCACGGAAACCGCCCGGCCCGACGGGGGCAAAACGTATGTCTGGACGCTGGCCAACCAGCCGGCGGTGGTATTTGAGCCGCTGCATCCGCCTGTTCGTGAGATGATGCCTATCGTGTACACGGCTCCGGCCACGTTTGAGTTGCAGCGCTACACGGGCAACCTGACGTCGTGGCGCGAGTTGGGCCGGTTCTACCACACGCTCAATACGGGGCGCAACCAGCTGCCGCCCGCGCTGCAACAGCAGGTGCTGGATTTGGTAAAGACCGAAAAGACCACCGCCGGCAAAGTGGCGCGGGTGTACCGGTATCTGCAGGATAACACCCGCTACGTAGGTATTCAGCTGGGTATCGGAGGCTGGCAGACTATCGAAGCCGAGCAGGTTGCCCTGAGCAAATACGGCGACTGCAAGGCGCTGACCAACTTTGCGCAGGGTATGCTGGCGGCCGTTGGGGTTCCGGCCTACCCGGTGCTGGTGCGGGCGGGCAGCGGTCAGCCGGCGCTGATGGCCGATTTTCCAAGCTTTCAGTTCAACCACGTGGTGCTGTGCGTACCCGACGGCCGTGATACTACCTTTCTGGAATGTACGAGTGGCCACAACGCGCCGGGCTACATGGGCGACTTTACCGGCGGCCGGCAGGCTCTGCTGGTGCTACCCGACGGAGGGCGGCTGATCCGGATGCCCGATTACCGGGCGGCCGACAACCGGCAGCAGCGGTCCATTACGGCTACCATTACGCCCGAGGGTGATGCCGATGCCGCCATCCGAACCCGCTACACGGGCCTGCAACAGGATACCTACGCAGAGGTCATGCACAGCCTGAGCCGCGACGACCAGCGGGCGTGGCTCATCAAACGCATCAGCCTGCCCACCTTCGACCTCACTACGTTCGGGTATGCCGAGCAGCCCGGCCGGGTGCCGGCCATTGTCGAAACCATTGCCCTCAGGGCGCGCCGGTGGGCAACGGCCAGCGGGAGTCGGCTTATGCTGCCCCTAAACCTGCTGTCGGCGCAGGGCAACGTGACGCCGGTGGTGGGCACGCGCAAAATGCCCGTGCACATGGACGACAGCTACGAATACGACGATCGCGATACCGTTGTGTATCAGTTGCCCAAAGGGTACACGCCCGAGTTTCGGATGGAGCCGATCAGGATCAGTTCGGCCTTTGGCGACTACGCGGCCGAGGCCGTCATCGAGGGCGACCGGGTGCGGTACTACCGGCACATGCGCATGCACGGCGGCCGCTATCCCGCCACGGCCTACGCCGACTGGGCGGCCTTCCGGCGCAAAGTGGCCCGGGCCGATCGGGCGCAGCTGGTTTTCGTGAAAACAGATTAAACCAAATCCTTTCGGCCCTGTCGAACGTTTAGGTAAGAAACCACTATCACGAGCAATGAAAAAAATCCTGGTGCTGGGCCTGCTGGCCCTGCCGCTGCTGCTGCTGACGCAGTGCGGCATCAATAAACAAATCTCGCAGGCGAAAACGCTCGGCGATTGCCGCTACAGCCTGGCATCGGCCGACAGCGTTTACCTGGCGGGTATCGACGTGAAGCAGCTGCGCCGGATCGAAGACCTCGACCCGCTGCGGTTTCCGCGGCTGGCGGCCGGCCTGCTCATTCGCAATGTGCCCCTCGATGCCCGGCTCAATCTCGACATCACCAACCCGACCAACCGCATTGCCGGTATCAACCAGATGGAATACAAGGTGCTGCTGGCCGGGCAGGAACTGTTCAACGGTTTCCTGAACCAGCGGGTCGAAGTGCAGCCCGGGGGGGGACGGGTGCAGGTGCCCATTCACCTCAACACCAATGCCTATCAGCTGCTGACCGACCCCAAAACGCGCGGTGCCTTCACCGAACTGGTGCAGAACCTGTCGGGGGCAGCCAACACCCGGCCGTCGAAGCTGACGATCAAAATGAAGCCGACGCTCGATCTGGGCGGCAAACAGATCAACTATCCTGGCTACATCACCATCGATCAGGAGGTGACCAACAAAATGATAGGCCGGTAGGGTAACGGACCTGTTTCAGCGCCTGAGTAATAATCAGGAAGCCTCGGCTTTTGTGAGCCGGGGCTTTTTTTATGGCCCCGCTACCCGTAGCAACCTGTTTATCCATTACCTGTTTCCCTGCCTATGCGCCGTTTATTACCTGCCCTGCTGTTCCTTGGCACCACCCTGCTGACACAGGCGCAAAACCGAATTCAGCTGACCCATCAGGAAGCCAGTAAGCGCGTTACCGTCACGGTCGATGGAAAACCCTTCACGGCGTATATCTACCCCGGCCCCGACGTGCTCAAGAAGCCCGTGCTGTACCCCATTCAGACGGTGGGCGGCCACTTCATCACGCGAGGCTGGCCCATGGACCCCCGCCCGGGCGAGCGCGTCGATCACCCGCACCATGTGGGCATGTGGTTCAACTACGGCGATGTTAACGGCCACGATTTCTGGAACAACTCGACCGCCATTGGGCCCGAGCATAAAGGCCCGTTCGGCACCATCGTGCACACGGGGGTGAAACGCATGGTCAGCGGTAACGACCGCGCCGAACTGACCGTAACGGCCGACTGGCTCGACAAAGACGGCAAACGGATGCTGCAGGAAACGACCACCTACGTGTTCCGGGGTGATGCCGCCAGCCGGACCATCGACCGCGTGACGACCCTGCGGGCGCAGGGCAACGAGGTTGTTTTCAAAGACAATAAAGAAGGCATGATTGCGATCCGGATGGCGCGGCAGCTGGAACAGCCATCCAACAAGGCCGAAGTGTTTACCGATGCGCAGGGCGTAACCACCAAGGTGCCCGTGCTCGACAATACGGGTGTAACGGGTCTGTACACAAGCAGCGAAGGCGTCACGGGCGATGCCGTCTGGGGTAAACGCGCCAAATGGATGAGCCTGACGGGTACCCTCGAGAACGAACCGGTGGTGGTGACCCTGCTCGACCATCCCAAAAACGTGGGGTACCCAACGTACTGGCACGCCCGGGGCTATGGACTCTACGCGGCCAACCCACTGGGACAGGCAGTCTTTACCGACGGGAAACTGCCGGCCATGAACTACACCCTGCCGGCCAACAAGTCGGTAACGTTTCGGTACCGGGTTGTGATCCAGTCGGGGAAAGCCGATCCGGCGACCCTCGACAGGCAGGTAGCCGAATTTGGTCGCTAACCGCGCCAGACTACCCCCCCCATTTGCCTGCCCGGCCCCGGTAGTTCGCTGCCGGGGCCGGGCAGACTGGTTAATTGAGGTGCAGAAACGCCGAGCGGTACACCCGGTTATCGAGCGAATCGACCCACTGGCGCAGGCGCGGATTCCGGGCCGTGGCTTCGTTGAGCTCGGTATCGATCTGGCGAAGCAGAAAAAACAGTTCGTGAACGTGCTGCCACTGGCGCTGCAGCTGCTGGGTATCGGCCGCCGGGCGGGGGATCTGCCGGGCCGACTGGGTCAGCTGGCGCAGGCTCATCTTCAGGTGGTACCGCAGCATCATGAGCCGGCCCGCCATGCGGGTTTCGGCCGGAAACCGCTCCAGGTGGGCAATGCTCTTGGCCAGCACATTGTTGCGCTGCTGCAGCTGATCGGAAACGGTCAGCCAGGCCTGCTCGACTTTCAGAAACTCATAGTTTGTTTTGCTCATGGTTAATGCACATTACGGATTGTAAGTAAATATACAATTCACGGGCCTAATGATCGGCAAAATGCGATTACGGTAAAATTTTAATCTGGTGTTCGCTTCTTTTGCCAATGATTGGACAACAGAAAGCCGCGCAGGTTTAACGGCTGACCGGTCTGAAAGGGGCTGACCCCCACTGCGCTATCTCGGTCAGATTGCCGTACTTTAGGGCCATCAAACTGGCATTCGTATGGTACGCTGGCAACGCCTTGGCATAGGTTTATTCGTGGTTGGTTTCGGGCTGTGGCTGGTGGTGCTCAGTTTCAGCCAGTTCAGGCTCACCAACGCCCTCATCGACCGGGTTGTGAAACCCGATCATCGGTCCATCGTTCGGCAGCAGACAGCCTTCATGGTCGACCGGCTCTATACGAGCAACCTGGCCTTTATCCGCGATTTTCGCGGGGCTATCGATCGCTACAACGCGCAGCAGCAGGCCGCCAAAGCCTGGGATAAAGTAATCGGCGATAACTACGTCTTCGACATTACGAAGGGGGCGTCGCTGGGTATGCTCACCACCGGACAAAGCTGGCTTTGGTTCTGGCTCACCATGGGCGTGGCCGCGCTGGGCGCCCTGCTCTACGCCCTGGCGGGCCTGAAGCGACTGCCCGGTATCCGCAACGACAACCTCATGCGCCATCCGGCCACCCACCGGGGCTGGATCGGCATTGCCGTAGGGGTGTTTCTGGTCGCTTTTTATATCGCTCTGTATTTCTACCCCGAGTACATAACCAACTGGGTGCTGCTGGTTGATCCGATCAGCCGGGCGCTCAACGGCGGACCGGCGAGCCGCTGGTTTCTCTACGGGTTTCTCTACACCCTGGCCATCCTGGTGATGGGGGTTCGGATGCTGGTGCACTACCGCCACAGTCCCTACCAGCAGCTGCGCACGGCCTCGGTCATGTTTTTTCAGACCGCCTTCGCTTTTCTGATTCCCGAGATTATGCAGCGGCTCAACCAGCCGTATCAGGATCTGAAAAATATCTGGCCGCTCGATTACACCTTCTTCTTCGATTACAAGATCAATGAAAAAATTCAGGCCGGCTCGTTCGGTATTTTTCTGCTCGTGTGGGGTATTGTGCTGGCCGCCGTGGCGGTGCCGGTGCTGACCTATTTTCTGGGCAAACGCTGGTACTGCTCGTGGGTCTGTGGCTGCGGTGGCCTGGCCGAAACCCTCGGCGATCCCTACCGCCACCTGTCCGACAAAAGCCTCAATGCCTGGAAAGCCGAGCGGGTCATTATCCACGGCGTACTGGTGTTTGCGGTGGTCATGACAGCGCTGATGCTCTGGACCTACGCGACGGGGCAGGGTACGGTGCTGGGCTTTCTCGACAGCTACAGCATCCGGTCGACCTACAGCTTTGCCATCGGCTCTATCTTTGCCGGGGTGGTCGGCACGGGTTTTTATCCAGTCATGGGCAACCGGGTCTGGTGCCGGTTTGGCTGCCCCCTGGCGGCATACCTAGGCCTGGTGCAGCGGTTCCGGTCGCGGTTCCGCATCACCACCAACGGCGGTCAGTGCATCTCGTGCGGCAACTGTTCGACCTACTGCGAAATGGGCATCGACGTGCGGGCCTATGCCCAGCGCGGGCAGGACATTGTGCGGTCGTCGTGCGTGGGCTGCGGCATCTGCTCGGCGGTGTGCCCGCGCGGGGTACTCAATCTGGAACTGGGGCCCGTATCGAGCCGCACGATTTAAGCTATTCTGGTCGTTGGGTGCGTAGCGATTCCGCCCGCCCAACAGCGCTTACCCTTATCTCTTTTCCGCATGGATCCTATCTATAGCGTACTGATCGTTTGCACCAACCATACCGATTTTCCCGTCAAGCCGGCCAAAACGGGGACCTGGCTGAGCGAGGTAACCCACTTCTGTGATGAACTGGTTGATCGGAACCTGCCCTACGATATTGCCAGTCCGGCGGGCGGCCCGATTCCGATCGACGAGCGCAGTCTGGAGCGCCGGGATACGACCAACGAAAAGTGGACGCACAACCCTGCGTTTCAGGAGAAAATGGCCAATTCGCTGCGGCTGGCCGATGTAAACCCGGGCAAATACCAGATCGTGTACCTGGCCGGCGGGCACGGCTCCCTGTGGGACTTTCCCGACGATCCGGCGCTGCAGGCTATTGTACGGCACATCTACGAACGGGGCGGCATGGTGTCGGCCGTTTGCCATGGCGTGTGCGGGCTGCTCAACGTAACGCTGTCCGACGGGTCGCGGCTGATTGCCAACCGGCAGGTAACCGGCTTTTCCAACGTCGAAGAAAAACTGGTTCGACTGGATGAGGAAGTGCCGTTTCTGCTCGAAGATCAGCTTCGGCAGCGCACCACGCTGTACAGCAAGGGCCTGATTCCGTTTTTGCCCCACATCGAAGTCGACGAGCGGCTCGTGACGGGGCAGAATCCGCTTTCGGCCCGCAAGGTGGGGCGAAAGGTAATGGAAGAGATGTACGAGAAATAACGGATTGGCCTCCGTCGGAAATCGGCTGCCGGCTAGGTATGCCGCTGGGCCAGCTGCGCCCGGATGCGGCTCAGCGACGGCCCCCGAATACCCAGATACGACGAAATATGCCCCAGCGACAGCCGGTTGTGTAGGTCGGGGTAGGTAGTCATAAAATCGATGTAACGTTCTTCGGCCGTTTTGGTCAGCAGACTTTCCGAGCGGCTCTGGGTCAGCACAAGGTATTGCTCGGCCAGCCGCCGGCCAAACCGCTCCCAGCCGTGCGATTGCGCATAAAGCCGCTGTAGATCGTCGTTTTCAATAACCAGCAGCCGGGCGTCTTCCATGGCCTCGATGCTGTAGGGGCAGGCCGTCTGAGTCACCATGCTCTTGAGCGACGCCAGAAACTGCCCGTCGGGGATAAAGAAAAGATTATGCTCCTGGGCCGAAACGGGGTCGAGGTAATAGACCCGGAACAGCCCCGACAGCACAAGGCCCACATGCCGGCATACCGAATTCCGGAAATTGAAATAATCGTGCCGGGGAATGGTACGGAGTGTCCAGTAGGGGGCACCCAGCGCATAATCGGCGTCCGACAGATCGGCAAGCTCGTTGAGCTGCTGCCGCAGCAGGGGATAAGAGTCAGAAAAAATCATGCGTAGGGGCGCAGCCGGGCTATTCTTTTAACATAAGTGAAATTTCGGTAAAAATGGGTCAATTACCTTTGTCCTACACGAGTCAAAACAGCACAACTATGAAAATCACGCGTAATGCATCGGCCCACTGGGCTGGTACCGGTAAAGATGGTAAGGGCACGGTAAGCACGGCCAGCACGGTGCTGAACAACACCCAGTATTCGTACAACACGCGCTTCGAAAACGGCGCGGGTACCAATCCCGAAGAGCTGGTGGGTGCGGCTCATGCCGGCTGTTTCGCCATGCAGCTTGCGTTCAACATTCAGCAGGCCGGTTTTGCCGCTGAGTCGCTGGACGTAGCCTGTGCGATCACCCTCGAAGACGGTGCCATCACCAGCTCGAAACTAACCCTGAACGCCACTGTTCCCGGCCTCGACAAAGCCAAATTTGATGAGCTGGTCGACCATGCCGAGCATAACTGCCCCATTTCGAAACTCTTCAACGCCACCATCACCGTCGACGCTACGCTGGCCTAAGCCCGTGTCGGCAGTTGGCATCGCTGATGCCGGTTGCGAAGCCGCCCGTGTACAGACGCCCAGCTGGGCGTCTGTACACGGGCGGCTTCATGTTAACCTGGTGTCGGAGCGTTACTGGACGGGCAGGTGGCGGCAACACAAAAAAAAGGCGGCTCGCCGGCCCGATGCCGGCAAACCGCCTGTATGACCGGGCGCAGCCGGGGAAGCGCCTAGACCGATGCGTGGGGGAATACCTCGCGCAGAGTCAGCAGCTGCTGATCTTTGTCCGAAACAAGGGGATCTTTAACGCCCCAGTCGATGTTCAGGTCGGGGTCGTTCCAGATAATGCCCGACTCCGACGCTTTATCGTAGACGTTGGTGCATTTGTAAGTGAAGATACTGTCTTCGAGGGCCACAAAGCCGTGGGCGAAGCCTTCGGGAATGTAAGCCATATTGGCCAGTTTGGCGTCGAGCAGAAACGTCTCATACTGCCCAAACGTAGGCGAGTTCTCGCGCAGGTCGACGGCGATGTCGAGCACCTGCCCGCTCGATACCCGCACCAGCTTACCCTGCGCAAACGGCGCTTTCTGCATGTGCAGGCCCCGCAGCACGCCCTTCACCGAGAACGACTGGTTGTCCTGCACAAAATCCATGGGCAGGCCCAGCGAGGCAAACAATGGCTTGTTGTACGATTCAAAAAAATAACCCCGTTCGTCTTCGAAAACACGGGGAATCAGTTCAATCAGCCCATCGATGGCCGTGTGGCGAACTTGCATAGGAAAGCGTATATAATCGGTACAGAATTGGTTAAAGCCGGCTAACTAGCCCAACAAAAGTACTAAGCAGGGGGCATAGTTCGTACCTTTGGCCCAAACCTATTTAGCCAGTAGTTGCTTCTGACCGAATGACGTACGATGAATTGAGCACGCAGATTTTCGACAAACAGTCGTATTTGTGCGTAGGCCTCGATACCGACCCCCGCAAACTACCCCGCCACCTGCTCGCCGACTCCGATCCGGTTTTTGCGTTCAACCGCGCCATTATCGACGCAACGGCTGATCTGGCCGTGGCCTACAAACCCAACATCGCCTTCTACGAAGCGCAGGGCCCCCGGGGCTGGGAAAGTCTCCAGAAAACGCTGGACTACATCCCGAAAAACTGCTTCACCATTGCCGATGCCAAACGGGGTGATATCGGCAATACGTCGGGGCTCTACGCCCGCGCTTTTTTCGAGCCTGCGGCCGCAGGTCTCGACTTCGATTCGATCACGGTGGCGCCCTACATGGGGCGCGATTCGGTACTGCCGTTTCTCGATTATCCCGGCAAATGGGTGATTCTGCTCGCGCTAACCTCCAACCCCGGCAGTGCCGATTTTCAGCGGCTGCCGGTGGGCTCCGACAGCGACGACGAGCTGTTTGAAGCCGTTATCCAGACCGCCGGCACCTGGGCGGGTCCCGACCGGCTGATGTTTGTGGTAGGCGCCACCCAGGCCGATGTGCTGAACCGCATCCGGGCGCTGGCCCCCAGTCATTTCCTGCTGGTACCGGGCATTGGCGCGCAGGGCGGGAGCCTGGCCGACGTGTCGCGCCACGGGCTTACCCACGACGGTGGCCTGCTGGTCAATGCGTCGCGCAGCATTCTCTACGCGTCTGATGGTCCCGACTTTGCCGAGAAGGCCCGGGCCGAAGCGCAGGCCCTACAAACCGAAATGGCCGGCTACCTGGCCGCTGTCCGGCGCTAGAACCATGCAGACGGAGTCATCCATTGTCATCGGCCCGGCTACCGAGGCCGATGTGCCGGAACTGAACCAGCTCGTCAACAGTGCCTACCGGGGCGATACCTCGCGCCGGGGCTGGACCACCGAGGCCGATCTGCTCGACGGTATCCGCACCGACGAAGCCGGCCTGCTGGCCATGCTGCGCCAGCCCCATACCCGCATCCTGACCGCCCGTCAGAACGGGACCCTGGTGGGCTGTGTCTATCTGGAGCAGAAAGCCGATGAGCTGTATCTGGGTATGCTGTCGGTGGCACCCGACCGGCAGGCAGGTGGCCTGGGTCGGCAGCTGCTGACGGCGGGCGAAGCCTATGGTCGGGCGGTGGGATGCCGGCGGGTAACGATGACCGTGATTTCGGTGCGTCGGGAGCTGATTGCCTGGTACGAACGACGGGGGTATGCGCCCACGGGCGAGAGCCAGCCCTTTCCGGCCGACGAACGGTTCGGGATCCAGCGACAGCCGCTCCGGTTCATCGTCATGGCCAAAGCACTGGACTGATCGTCAGGTCTGATCGGTGTATCGACATGAACAATTGCCTTTTCTGGTCGGTTAGATATTGCTGCAGCCCCAGTCTGGATTAAACCCTGCGGGGCCAATGCTGTCTTATCGATGCATTACGCAGTTTAACCTAACACAGAAAGACCATGAAAACCATCCATTCAGTTACCATACTTGTTCTGCTGGCTGTTCTGACGCTGGCGCAATCGACCCAGGCTCAGCAACGCCGTCGCTGGAGCCCACAGGCCAAAGGGGCCGTTATCGGCGGTGCTGCCGGTGGTGCCGTTGGTGCCATCATCAACAAACGCAACCGGGTCGTTGGCGGTCTAATCGGTGGTGCCGTTGGTACGGCCGCCGGTTATGGTATCGGGAAAGCGAAAGATAATCGCAACAAGGCCGAAGCGGCCCGTGTGGCGGCTCTGAACCGCGCGGCCGAAGCCGAACAGCGCGCCCGTCTGGCCGAAGCCAAAGCCGAACGCGCCCGCATTGCCGCTGCCAACGCAGCGCCCAAACACGGTTTCGGCGTATCGCGCCCCGCAGCCGTAGCCGCGGCCCGAACAGCCGCCGTGCCCGTTACGCTGGCTGCCACCACCTTTGCCGCTACCTCGGGCTTTCTGCCCAACACCAGCATGGGCAACTCCGACGCGCCCTACTCGTCGTCGGAATACCGCCGGAAAAGCTGGTAAGCTAGTTCGTACCCGACCGGCAGGGGGCGCAACCGTCTCCTGCCGTTTTTATACATCCCGTTCACAAACACAGTCAACTTATGAAAACGATTCTGTACACGCTGGTTGGCGCAGCTTTGCTGACCAGCTGTAATAAAACAGACGAGGCTGTTTCGGTGCAGTCGCTGAACCAGCAGTTTATTGGCGCCTGGAACAGCAAAAACGCCGATCAGATCAACAACATGCTGGCCGACGACATCGACTTCGTGCAGGGCGAGGCCCATTTCAAGGGCAAAGGCGAAGTGTCGAGCAAATGGGTGAAAGAAACCCTGCCGACGCTGAGCAGCCTGAAAACCAGCGTGCTCAGCTCGGGCACCGATTCGCAGATTGCCTACGAAGCCGGAACTTTCTCAGTCGATGTGCTGCCTGAAGATGGGCAGCAGGTACGGGGCTACGGCGAAGGCAATTTTATCCTGCTCTGGAAAAAAGGAACTGACAACACCTGGAAACTGAGTTATGCGCAACTCGAAGATATGCCGGTTCGGGTGAAGTAAGCCCAACGGGTTTTTTACCAGCAGCGCCCCGCATCACCTAAACTGATGCGGGGCGCTGCTGTATTCAGGGCTGACTGGTCGGTTGGCCGAAGATGGCCCTGGTCCTTACAAGTCGCTGTCGTCGCCGGCATGGGCACCGCTGACAATCTGCACGGCTTTATCGATCAGTTCGTCATCGACGCCGTCGATGGTCAGGGTATCGTTGGCTACGTCGCTGACGATCAGCACACTGGCCAGGTTGATAGTGGGGTCGAGTTGCAGGAATGCGTCGCGAAACTGCTGCTCGATCTGACGGTCCTGTATTTTGTTGGCTTCGTCTTCGAGCTGACGGCCGATGCTTTCGTGCGTCTGGTCCTGATTCATGGGTAGGTTTGTAGACTAAAATGATCAACGAAAAAGTGTGTAAAGCCGGGGGCTGCCTGTTTGGCATGAACCAGACACGACCGGGGCTAAATACCAGCACAAATACGCGAACGCCGGCCCGAAAAAAAAGTTATTCGCACAGTTTTACGCTGGCTGCGTTGCCGGAGGCCCTGACGACTGGGCTACGGGCTGCAGCATGCCGCTGACAATCAGGTACTGCGCCAGCAGGTAGGTCGGCATAACGAAGAAGCGCACAACGGCATTGGGCGTGCCGAAGCGCTCCAGAGCCAGCAGGTAATCGGAACAGACAAACAGGCAGGCGCCGGCAAAAACCGGCCAGAACCGCGCGGGGGGCACGGCCTCCCGGCGGCAGAGCGCGGTCAGGGTCATGGCCGTGATGGCGGTCATGTACAGCAGCACGGGCAGGCGCAGCGCATCGGGCACCAGGGGAAACAGACGGGCCATCAGCGCTCCGATCCCGGCCAGCACGACCCCGATCAGCACCCAAGTCCGGGAGGAGGGGCGCCGGGCATCTAACAGGAACGCGCGGCTGTAGAGCAGCTGCATGACCAGAAAAGCGCCAAGCCCCAGCTCGAACAGACCAGGCCCGCTGAACAGCAGCAACACGTCGCCCAGCCAGGCGAAGGCCAGACCAAACAGCAACGCGCGCGTTTGCGGAGTCCGGTGCGCGCGCGTCTGCTGCCACGCATACGCGCCGAGCGACAGCATCAGCAGCGGCTTGTAGCCATAGGCCGGTACGTCGGACAACGTCACATGGACGATGTCGATCACGGCAACTACGGTGAACAGCCGAAGCCAGAACGAACGGTCTTGAACGAGCATAAAAAAAGGCGGGTGAATTAGCTTACGCAAAGTAAACCAATTCACCCGCCCGATCAATGTAGCTGGCCATCGCCGGCGCTGCCGGCGTTAGCGCAGCAGTCCGTCGCGCCGGGCCCGGTCGCGGACGCGCTGGGCCCGGGCTTTACTGTCGGGGTGATCCGATACGATAGTCGACAGACCACCCCCGCCACCACCCTGAGCAGCCAGTTTCTCAAACGAGGTGGCCAGCGCTACGACGTTATACCCGTACTTTTTCAGGAAACCATAGCTGTAATCGTCGGCTTCGGTTTCCTGCTGCCGGCTAAACTTGGCCCCGAGCAGGTAATCGGCCACTCCGCCGGCCTGACCCCGCGCCAGTGCGCCGATCGTACCCGAATTGGCCGCTACGGCGTTCCGGACTGCCGACCGCCGGAGCGAGCTTTTCATGGCATCGCGCGTGTCCTGGTTCACGACGTGTCCCATCTCGTGACCCATTACAGCCAGTAGTTCGGTATCGGTCATGAGGTCCATCAGGCCTTTGAAAACCCGCACACTGCCGTCGGCCGTGGCGAAAGCGTTTACATCCTTGACCATGTACACCTTGTAATTGATCGGGATGCCGCTGATGGTCTGGTGCCGCCGGACAATCCGGTTGAGCCGCTGGGTATAGGGGTCGGAGGGACCGGCCACGGGGTTCTGGGCGTCCATCTGCTTGACCGCCTGTTTAGACAGTTGAACAACCTGGGCGTTGGAGAGGGTGGCCGAGTTGATGGCGTCGAGGCCGGCCTGCAGCAGGTTGCCCGCGCCCTGAGCCTGTGCAAACAGCGGAGCTGCTACGATCAGGGAGATTGACAAAAGAATGCGTTTCATAGTGAGTAAGCTGGTTGGATAATCCGGTGCCTGTGCAGTACCGGGTGCGTAGCCGCCCGCCCGTTGGCCGCCGGCTACACATACCTATGTGACTGTTGGGAGGGGTAAATGGTTTAACGAACTGAGCGTAGAAGCCCGTCAGATCGGTTTTTATCCGGCGGGAGCGCGCCTGCCATAAATCAGGTGCCGCCCTGACGGCGGTCAGCCCGGCAATGCCCCGGCGGTCGTTGTTTTGTGCTGTCACTCAATCGACGCACAATCATGGTAACGATCAACCAACCAACCAGCGCATACAGCCCACCGGCCACCGTCGCCCAGAACCAGTCGTTGTTTGCCCGCTTCAATCAGCTGATGGCAACCCTCGAATTCAACCGCATCGGCTGGGCCGCCACGGCGGTCATTATTCAGGGCTGCGTGCTGACCCCGGCGCTGCTGCTGGTGATGTTCAACTTCAACGGGGGCGACTGGCAGCTGCTGACTGCCTTCCTGTGTTTTCTGCTGGTACTGATACCGGTGTTGTCGGCTATGCCCGTCCGCTACTTCATGCCGGCCTTTGTGTTCAGCGCCCTGATCCACCTGGCCATCACACTGATGGACCTGCTGTAGGCGGCTGCCGTTTCGATTCTGCACACAACCCCAACCGACGCACTCTATGAAAACCTTTGTGCTGGCAACCGATTTTTCCGAAGCGGCCAATCAGGCGGCCGATGTAGCCATGCACCTGGCCACTGCCCAGGGGGCGTCGCTGGTGCTGATGCATGCGTTTCACTTCTGGCCCGACAACCCGGCCGAAAGCGGTTTCGATTTTCCGCTGAGCCGCACGGCCATGTTCGACGATAGTGAACGGCGGCTCCGCCAGCTGGCCAACGAACTGCAGGCGCGCTATGGCACGGCAGTACCCATTCGGCACCGGACCCGCGAAGGCCATACCCTTGCCTCGATCCACGCCGTGGTTTACGAAGAGCAGGCCGATCTGCTCATCATGTCGACGGCTGGCAGTGCGCCCCAGAGCGCGCAGCTGCTGGGCAGCGTTGCGACCGATCTGATTGCCGATATCGAGGTGCCGCTGCTGCTGATTCCGCCCGGCGCCCACCTGAGTGCCGTTACGAACGTGGTGATGGGGGTAGACCTGATAACGCCCCCCGATGTGCTGGCTATGGAAACCGCCCTGCGGTTTGCCCGGCAGGTCGGATGCGTTGTCAACGTGCTGTGCGTCGACCCGCTGCCGGCCAGCGCCGGGCGCCACGAGCAGGCCGAGCTGATTCGCCGGCTGATGGGTACGGTGCCGCATACGCTGACGCTGCTGTCGGGAGACGATGTATGCGAGGTGCTGCTGGCGTTTGCCCATGAGCAGAAAGCCGATCTGATTGTGATGATGCCCCAGGCCCACAACTGGCTCAGCCGCCTGCTGACCGACACCCGCACCGAGCGTCTGGCCCGTCTGACGGATATTCCGCTGCTGGCCATCGGTTGAAGCCGGCTCAACAAACAAGGGGGGCGACCGATAAACGTGCACCACGTTTATCGGTCGCCCCCCTTTGCTGGTGGTTGGTGTATCGTTTCGTGGGGGGCGGATGGTACTGGCACCATCCGCCCGCCACGCAATTAGTTGTCAGTCAGGCCCGACGGTTTGTTTTCGAGTAGCCGGACACAGCGCCGGCGCTCCAGCCGGAAGTCGTTCCGAACCCCATCAATCAAAATTGCCGACAGGCCCTTTACGTGCAGCCGGATATCGGTACACCGGCTGTTTTCGTCGGAAATGGTGCAGCGTGTAACGGGGCAGATAACACTCCGCAGCAGGCGCCGTACGCGCATTTTAAGCCGGTGGAGGGCCTGAACATGCAACTCGTAGGCGGGCAGCGGAGCCAGCTCGGAACGATTCGCCAGCTGTTTGAGCAGGTCATCGATCTCCTGATCGCACTGCTGCAGTGACCGCGACCACAGCTGCTGTTGCTGCTGGCACTGGCGGTTAAGGGCGGATATGGCTGGGTTAATCGGCATGTTGGGTGCAGGGTTTGGCTAACGGATCAAAGTTGGCGGGTAGCCAACGGCCGTCTAATCGCCCGGATCATAGGATCGTATGAACCTGGTCAGGCGAAGACCTGCGGCCCGTCAGGTCGTCAGCAGTTGCCGGGCGATGTGCGTCAGCGTGGCGGGGTCGGTAGACCCTTCCTGTCGCCATAGCTCCGTGCCGTGCTGGACCAGCACAAAGGCAGGCGTAACGTGAATATCGAAACTGGTCATAATCTCCGGATGAAGGGCCGTATCGACGCGCAGCACCCGCAGCCGGGGGCCAACCCCGTGCTGAATGGCTTGGGCCAGCCGCTGCGCCGAGGCACGCTGCCGCAAATCACCCCAGTCGGGCGGCATGAAAAACAGCAGGGTAGCTGATGGCAGCAGCGCGGATTCAGCAGAAGCGTTCATAAGGAACAGACCGATGGAACAAACGAAGAGATCATGCCCGGCAAAAATAGGACTACCGTCAGGCCGGCGGGCTGATCGGCGTCAGCCACCCAGGTGATTTTCGTAGCGGCTTAGTCAGATTCGCCGTATTTTGGCCGCATACGCCGGTACACCCCGGCTGCAACGCGTTTCGAGTCTTATGGAACCCGACCTATACACCCCCGAACTGTCGGCGTTGCTCTTCGAGGAGAACGACGATTTTGTCGGTATCTACGACCTGCTGGATGAACGATTCGTGCGGATCAACCAGGCGGGGGCCCGCCTGCTTGGTTTCGACTCGGTACCGGCACTGCTCAGCGACCCCGTCCGGTCGCGGTCGCTGCGCACCCAGCCCCTCACCGCCGACGAGCGGCTGGCGCTTTATAACCGGCTCGACGCGGGGTTTTATCAGGAAACCACGCTGATTGGCCGGCAAAACGGCCCTGCCTTTCTGGGGCGGCTCAGCATCCGAACCTACATGGCCGGCGAGCGTCGGTTTGCACTGGTACGGCTTATCAGTCAGGAGCAGCTGCACCGCACCGAGGTCGAACTCGAGCACAGTGTCCGGCGCTACGAAGCTATCTTCTCCAGTGCTACCATCGGCATCGTGGTCTGCGACGAGCAGGGGCATATCGTATCGGCCAACCTGATGGCCGATCAGCTGTTTGGCTACCCGGCGGGCGGCCTGCTGAATCAGACAATCGAGCAGCTCGTGCCCACGGGCGTCAGCCGCTACCACGAAAAACTGCGCCAGTCGTTCAACGAACGGCCGCAGGTGCGCGCCATGGGGCACAACCGCGACCTGCACGCCCAGCGGCTCGACGGGTCGGTGTTTCCGGTCGAAATCAGCCTGAGCTACTTTCGGCTCGAAGACGAACTGTATGTGGTGGCCTACATCATCGATACCACCCTGAAGAAGGAAGCCGAACGGCAGCTGCTGGCCCACCGCGACCACATCGAGCGGCTCAACAGCGACCTCGAGCAGAAAGTGGCCGACCGGACACAGGCGCTGCTCAACACCCTCGACCAGCTCGAGCAGTCGAAAGACGAGCTGGCCCGGGCGCTGGTGGCCGAACGCGAACTGGGCGAACTGAAATCGCGGTTCGTGGCCATGGCCTCCCACGAGTTTCGAACCCCGCTCACGGCCGTGCTGTCGTCGGCATCGCTGATCGAGAAGTACCCCGGGGGCGATCAGCAGGACAAGCGCCAGAAACACCTCGATCGTATCAAGTCGTCGGTGAAGCACCTCAACGATATTCTGGAAGAGTTTCTGTCGGTCGGGCGGCTGGAAGAAGGCAAGGTAGAAACCCGGCCCGTGGCCACCGATGTGGCGCGGCTGCTGACCGATACCAGCGCCGATATGCAGGCACTGCTGAAGCCGGGGCAGCGGATCGAACCAACCGTCGACTGCCCCACGCCCATCTGGCTCGATTCGTCGCTGCTGCGCAAGATGGTCGTCAACCTGCTCTCTAATGCCCTCAAATATTCGGGGCCCGATACGGTGGTCGGCCTGTCGGCTGCCTGCCGCGATGGCTACCTGACACTCACCGTTCAGGATCAGGGTATCGGTATCTCCGACGAGGATCAGCAGCACCTGTTCGAACGCTTTTTCCGGGCCAAAAACGCGACCAACGTAGCCGGAACGGGGCTTGGCCTGCATATTGTGGGCCGCTATGTCGACCTGATGCGCGGCCAGGTATCGCTGCGCAGCGAACTAAACAAGGGTACAACCGTAACCATTCAGCTCCCCTATGACAACCATTCTGCTGATTGAAGACAACGACGCGATTCGCGAGAATACGGCCGAAATTCTGGAACTGACCGGTTACGCGGTAACGACGGCCGAGAACGGCAAAATCGGCGTTGAGAAAGCCCTGCTTCAACGCCCCGATCTGGTTATCTGCGATATTATGATGCCGGTGCTCGATGGCTACGGGGTGCTGCATATCTTCAATAAAAACCCCCAGCTGAGCGGTGTGCCGTTTATTTTTCTGACGGCCAAGACCGAGCGTACCGATTTCCGGAAGGGCATGGAACTGGGGGCCGACGATTACCTGACCAAGCCCTTCGACGAATCGGAACTGCTGAGCGCCATTGAGGGCCGGCTCAACCGCTTCCGGCACCTGGTGCCGGCCGAACCGGCAGCTACCCCCGCCGATCTCGACCGCTTTCTCGACGAAGCCCGCCAGACCGCGAGTCTCGATAGTCTGTCGATCGATCGCAAGGTGCACGCAGTGCGCAAAAAGCAGTATGTGTATTCGGAGGGCGACGAGCCGACGCGGCTTTATTTTCTAAAATCGGGAAAAGTAAAGACAATTCGGACCAACAACGATGGGAAAGAGTTTATCACGGGCCTCTACCATGCCGGCGATTTTTTCGGCTACTTCGCCCTGCTCGACAACCGCGAGTACACCGACTCGGCCGTTACCCTCGATGACTCGGAACTGATCTATATTCCGGAGGCTGATTTCCGGCAGTTGCTGCTGGCCAGCCCCAGTGTGAGCCAGCAGTTTATCCGGCTGCTGGCCGGTCGGGTGGGCGAGCGCGAAGAGCAGCTGCTGGGGATGGCCTACAGTTCGCTGCGCCGGCGCGTAGCCGATACGCTGCTGCGGCTCCACGAGCAGCAGCCCGATAGCCCCATCCAGCTCTCGCGCGACGATCTGGCCGCCATGGTCGGCACGGCGACCGAGTCGCTGATCCGTACCCTGAGCGAGTTTCGGCAGGATGGGCTGATCGATATGGGCGGCTCGGGCGGCATCCGGCTGCTGCAGCCCGATCGCCTGCGCCGGAGCAACTGGTAGGCATGTATCACCACGGCCGTCTGGCCTCAATCTGCCAACCCATGAGTCTGTATACCGACAGCCTGGCGACCCTGACCCGGCAGTTCTACGGCAATACCCACAAAACCGACCGCATTATCCGGGCCAGACACCTTATGGATGCCCAGCTGGGTAATCCCATCACCCTGGCGCAGCTGGCGGCTATAGCCTGCTGTTCGCCCTCTCATTTCTGCCGCGAGTTCAGGCGGCTCTACGGGCTGTCGCCCCGGGCGTATCTGATCCGCAAACGCGTGGCGCGGGCCCGCCAGCTGCTCGCCCGGCGCGAATCGGTGCTGGATGTATGTCTGGCGGTGGGCTATGAAAGCATCAGCACGTTCAGCGGACTCATTAAAAAGCAGACCGGTCGGCCGCCCCGCGCTCACAAACGAGCAAGATTGAAGAACTAAGTCAACCGGCGGCCGCCCATCTTTACGGACAACCAAATCTGACCGATAATGCGTATCGATGTATGTAGTCTGCTGGTTTCCGATCAGCAGCGAGCCCTGGCGTTTTATACCGATGTGTTAGGGTTTACCCTCAGACGGGCCGTGCCGATGGGCGAGATGCAGTGGCTGACGATTGCGTCGGCCGAACAGCCCGACGGGGTGGAGCTGTTGCTGGAACCCATGCAGTTCGAACCAGCTCAGGTGTACCAGCGGGCGCTCTACGAGGCCGGCATTCCGGCCATGGTCTTTACCGTCGACGATGTAGACAAAACGTACCAGCAGTTAGTGGAACGGGGTGTTCAGTTCAGCGTACTGCCAACGGATATGGGGCCGGTCAGGCTAGCCGTGCTCGACGACACCTGCGGCAACCGCATTCAGCTGGTCATGCTGCGCTGAAGCCCCGGCGGTCGGGCTGTCAGAAATCAGTTCGTGGCCTGATCGGGCGCAGGGTACCGCGCGGTGGGTTTAACCACCTTTGCCGGGTCGGTACAACTCGCAACCATACAGCATAGCCATGAACATCGCCTTCTTCAGCGCCCTGCCCATTGAGTCTCACTGGTTTGATCAGTTCCGGGGGATGCACCGGCTTACGTACCTGCCGCAGACCCTGACGGCCGAGACCGTTGACCAGGCGGCTGGTCATGACGCCGTTTGTGCCTTCGTCAACGATGACCTGAACCGCACGGTGCTCCGGCGCCTGCACGCACTGGGCGTTCGGACGGTGGGGATGCGCTGTACCGGACTCGACAACGTGGATCTGCGGGCGCTGGCCGAGCTCGACATGCAGCTGCTGTCGGTGCCGGGCTACTCGCCCTATGCCGTAGCCGAACAGGCGGCCACGCTGCTGATGGGACTGGTGCGGCACCTGCCCGAAGCCAGCCGCCGGGTCAGGGCCGGCGATTTCACGATCGAGGGGCTGCTGGGCACCGACCTCCACGGCAAAACGGTAGGAGTGGTGGGCACGGGCCACATTGGCCAGGCTTTTCTGCGCATCATGCAGGGCTTTGGCTGCAAACGGCTGGCCTACGACCTCAATCCAGACCGGCGGATGAGCGAAACGGGGGTGCGCTATGTGGCGCTGTCGACCCTGCTGGAGGCCGCCGATGTAGTGTCGCTCCACTGCCCGCTTACCACGCTCACTGACCACCTGATTAATGAGCAGACGCTCTCGCTGATGAAGCCTGGCGCGTTGCTGGTTAATACGGGGCGGGGGCGGCTGGTCGACACGACGGCGGTCCTCGATGCGCTCGACAGCGGCCAGCTGGGTGGCTATGCCGCCGATGTGTATGAAAACGAACGGACTTATTTCTACCACGATTTCTCCGCAACCCCCATCCCCGACGAACGACTCAACCGGCTGCGCCAGCACCCCCGCGTGCTGCTGACCCCTCACCAGGGGTATTTCACCGACGATGCCCTGCAGCAGATAGCCCGCAGTCTGCTCAACCAGTTCAGCTACGCCGACAACCAGCAGCAGTCGCTGGCCACGCGGGCATCGATGTGCTGAACTCCGGGCCGCGTAGGTCGGGCCGCGTAGGTCGGGCCGCGTTGGTCGGGCCGCGTGGACAGGCTGTTTGTGCCCGCAACGACTCCTAACCGTTTACGCCCATGACTACTCCCCTCGAAGTGTATCCGATGATGACGCTACCGCTGATCCGGCAGCATTTTAGTGAGCAGTTTCCCTATCTGCAGCTGTCGATCTCGGCCGATAGTCAGCTGCCGCATCCGTTTCGACAGCCGTGCTACAGCTGCTTTCTGATCGAACCCGGGATGACCGTGGCCGAACTGGTCGACAACTTCAGAAACTGCTTTGGCCTGACGGCGCAGGTACGACGCTGGACGGGCGCCAGCTGGCACGATACCGACGACACGGTCAACTGGTCGCTGGCCGAGCAGAACCGCAAAGGCAGCGAGTCGGTAATGCCGGCCATGACCTGCCATCGATAAGGTAAAGACGGGTTTTTTCGGACCTGCCCAGACCGGACACCGACGCTGTTGGTGCCCGGTTTTTTCTTGTAATCAGCGGCCGTGGCAAAGCGGAATGGGCTGGCTGGGGTCGGCCCTGAAGGCCGTATACGGGTAAAGGCCGCGCCCGATCAGTAGCAGGGCTACCAGCAGCGTAACCGCCGGCAGGGTTCGGGTGAGTCGGTGCCGCAGCAGGGGCGTAAGGCGGCCGGCAACCAGTTGCAGCCCCAGCAGCGCGGGTAGCGTGCCTGACCCGAACAGAAGCATATAGCCGATGCTGCTGCCTACCGAAAAGGTGGCGAGTGCGCCGGCCACGGCCACATAGACCGAACCGCAGGGCAGCAGGCCGTTGAGCCAGCCCAGCAGCAGCACATGACCGAACCGGGGGTGCCGGAGCAGTCGGCTCATGGGGGCCGTGAGCCAGCGCGTCACTACTACCGACCAGCGGGCCTGCGGCACCGACCGGTGGAGCGCCAGCCAGCCCAGCAGCAGCAGTCCGGCCCCGATCGATACGGGCTGCTGCAGCCCGCTCAGCAACACACGCTGACCCAGAAGGCCCACCACAGCGCCCAGCCCGGCGTAGGCGCTGAGCCGGCCGGTATGGTAAACGGTCCGGACGAGCCCCCGCTGGCCCGGCGCAAACCGGCCCACGGGCAGGGCCAGTACCAGCGGCCCGCACATACCCAGGCAGTGCAGACTGGCTGCCAGACCGGTCAGCAGGGCCGGTAGCCACCAGCCCGTCATGGCAGTTGCAGGCTGCGTTCGGTGTAATAACTCCGCTGCCCGTCCGACCAGGTGAGCTGCGCCCGCCACAGGCCCGCCGGCCGGTTCTGCATGGCGAGCGTGGTGGTGGCCGACCCTGCTGGCGATAGGGTTAGCCGGATGTCGGCCCGGCGATTGGCGGGGCAGTACAGGAGCAACGTACCCTGCAAAAGCGAATCGGGTCGGACAATGTGTACCTGGCGGTGTGGGGCGTCGACCTGGATGTAGGCATCGGGGTCGAGGTGCCGGGCGTTGGCTACCTGGTCGATGTGCTGCTGATAAGCCAGTTCATCCTGGTAATAATCGTCGCGCACCAGGTCGACCTGCTGGCGACTCATCCAGAAAACCATCGTGCCGATAAAGCCGGCAAAGACGATGAATACCAGAACGATGCTTTTTCCCCAGTTCATGATTGAGTGATTGGTGAATGAGTGATTGGTGAATGAGTGATTGGTGAATGAGTGGTTTGAGATTGAGTGATTGGTGAATGAGTGATTTGAGATTGAGTGGTTGAGTGATGGTTATTGAGTGGTTGAGTGATGGTTATTGAGTGATTTGAGGTTGAGTGGTTTGTGAATGAGCCAGAATTTTTCTGCTGGTACGCAATTCATAGCTTCGGCCTCTGGCGGTAGCCTGTACGACTCGTAGCCCGCACAATCACCAACCACTCAATCGCTCAATGCCAACGCGTATCCCGCACCATCGCCAACCACTCAATCGCTCAATGCCAACGCGTAGCCCGCACCATCGCCAACCACTCAATCGTTCAATGCCAACGCGTAGCCCGCTCAATCACCAACCACTCAATCGCTCAATGCATACCCCTCAGTGAACACCCGTCGCCGGCCCCGTGAAGGTGGTGTTGAACTGGTTGACCAGGCGACCATCTGACAGGACATCGATGGTCAGGGGCGTAGTTGGCTGATGGATTGTGGTGTCGGGCAGGGTAATGAAAAACAGGGCTTTGGTGAGTGTGCCGGGCAACACCTGCGTCAGCGGCTGCACCAGCCTAAGGGTAGCCCCTGGCCGGTCGACCCGAAGCGTCAGGGGCAGCGTATGGTAGGTTTTGTTGATGATATCGGCTGTGTACAGGTTCTGAATCTGACCGGCCGGCGTGCGCTGGTAGAGCTGACCCGGCGCCCGCAGGATGGTAACGTCGAGGTCGGGGCGGCTCAGCAGGCCGTAGGTCATCACGCCCAGCAGTACCAGCAGCAGGGCGGTGTAGGCCCCCAGCCGGGCCGTTATTCGAAAGCCCTGTCCCGTTTCGATACCCTGCTGTGAGTCGAGCCGGATCAGGCCCCGGGGGCGGCCGATCGTGGTCATCACCTGATCGCAGGCGTCCATGCAGGCCGTGCAGTTGATACATTCCAGCTGCGTGCCGTTGCGAATGTCGATGCCCGTCGGGCAGACCTGCACGCAGAGGGCGCAGTCGACACAGTCGCCGGTTTTGGGGGCCGGTGCGGGGGCGGTGCGCCGGCGTTTGCCCCGCGGCTCGCCCCGAACAAAGTCGTAGGCAACCACGAGCGAGTGGCGGTCGAGCAGCACGCTCTGCAGCCGGCCGTAGGGGCAGATGGTTGTGCAGACGATCTCGCGCAGGTGGGCAAAAACGGCGTAGTAAACCCCGGTAAATACCAGCATGGCCAGCAAACCCAGCGCGTGCTGGTCGGGCGGGTCGCTGACGAGCTGTTGCCAGGCGTCGCGCCCGATCACATACGCCAGAAACACATTGCTGATGCCGAAAGCCATCAGGAAAAAGACCAGGTGCTTGGCGGTTTTCCGGATGAGTTTATCGGTGGTCCAGGGGCCGGCGTCGCGTTGCTGCCGGGCCTTGTGGTCGCCTTCGATCCAGCGCTCGACGGTGCGGAAAACGCCCTCCATGAAGATCGTCTGTGGGCAGGCCCAGCCGCAGAATACCCGGCCGTAGATAACCGTAAACACCGCGATAAACACCACCGAGGTAATGAGGCCAATGGCGACCAGGTAGAAATCCTGCGGCCAGAACGGTACGCCGAACAGAATGAACCGGCGCTCCAGTATGTTGAACAGAAACAGCGGGTGACCGTCGACCCAGACGAAGGGGCCGGCAATCAGCAGGGCCAGCAACACCCCCGCCACCACCATCCGCCAGCGGGTATAGCGGCCGGTGGTGGCGCGGGGATAGAGCCATTTGCGCTCCCCGCTGGTCAGCTGGTTGGGCAGGTGCGCCCGAAAATCATCGGGGCTGGCAGCGGGTGGTGTGGGGTTGGCGTGCATGGGGCTGGATTACCGCTGGGCAACCGTTTGGGTCGATGGGGCGGCTACGGGCTTTTCGGGAGTGCCCTGTGGCGCTTTGGCACCCGGCGGGTTACTGCCCTGCAGCGACAGAATGAAGCTGGCCACCTGCTGCACCTGGAGCGGATTGAGCTGCTTTTTCCAGGAGAGCATGCCTTTTTCGGGCACCCCCTCGGTAATGGTGTGGAACACCGCTTTCATTGACCCGCCGTGCAGCCAGTAGGCATCGGTCAGGTTAGGGCCAACGCCCCCCTGCGCCTGCGCGCCGTGGCAGGCTACGCAGTATTGCGTAAACAAGGCTTTGCCCGCGTCGAGCGATTTGGCATCGGCGACCTGCACAACGGTATTTTCGTTGATCGAACCGGCCACTTTACGGATATAAGCCTCGCGCGCTGCGTCGGCCAGGGCTACCTCGCGGGTGTATTCGGCCGTTTGCAGATCGCCCGCCCCGAATACGTGGAAAACCAGCAGGTAGACCAGTCCGAAGCCGATGGTGCCGTAGAACAGGGCCATAAACCAGGGCGGGGTGGGGTTGTCGAGCTCGGCAATGCCATCGTAGGTGTGTTCCATCATCAGGTCTTTTTCCTGACTGAGGTTGTGCAGACCGGCCAGCTTCTGCCAGCCCGGACGCGTATCGATGGGCGGGGGCGGACTCAGGCTCCGGCGCAGCACAGCCAGCAGGTAGATCGCGAAGCCACCTACCAGAACCATCCCGACCAGCAGAAACAAACTCAGGCTAAGCAGCAGCAGATCCTGCCCCGACGTAATGGACCAGGTCGATGCAGGGGTAGTTAGAAGCAGTACGTTCATAAGGGGGTGGCGGTAGCGAGTGGGTCGGTGGTCATATCGTCGAGGGGCAGGTGGCTCATCCGGCTCATGTGGTGGCGATCGGCCAGCCACAGGTAAAGCCCTACCAGTACGAAAAAGAGGAAGAAGGTCAGAAACGAACCGACCAGGTAGCGGTCGGCGCCGGGCAGCCGGTCGATGAATTGCTTGAACATGGGCGTTGGGGTTGGGTGGCCGGCACCGGGCCGGCCACGGTCGTTAGTTTTCCATCTTGCGGATATCGGTACCCAGCCGTTGCAGGTAGGCAATGAGGGCTACGATTTCGCGGTCTGATTTAACCTTGATGCCGTCGGCTGCCAGCGACCGGCTGATGGTGCCGGCCTGCTCCTGCAGCGTCACGCCCGAGCGGTCGATAGCGGCATCGTCGTAGGGCACGCCCACCCGGCGCAGCGCCCGCATCTTGTCGGCCGTATGCGACACATCGAGGGTCTGGTCGAGCAGCCACGGATAGGGCGGCATAATCGAGCCCGGCGACATAGACGCGGGGTCCTGCATGTGGTGGTAGTGCCAGGCGTTGGGGTATTTGCCCCCCTCGCGGTGCAGGTCGGGGCCGGTGCGTTTGCTGCCCCACAAAAAGGGATGGTCATACACGAACTCGCCGGCTTTGGAATACTCGCCATAGCGTTCGGTTTCGGAGCGGAAGGGGCGTACCATCTGGCTGTGGCAACTCACGCAGCCCTCGCGAATGTACAGGTCGCGCCCTTCGAGTTCGAGCGGAGTGTAAGGCTGTACCGACGCAATGGTCGGCACGTTGCTTTTGACCATAAAGGTGGGCACCAGCTCGATCATGGACCCGATCAGGATAACCACCAGCGATCCGATCAGCAACGGCACGGGTTTGCGCTCGAACCAGCGGTGCCAGAACGTGTCGCCCCCGGTTGGGGTGTACTGGGTGGGCAGGGGGGGCGCCTGGGCCGGTTCGCTGGCGGTCAGCGTGCCGGCGGCCATGGTTTTAACGAGGTTGTAGGCCATCAGCACCGCCCCGAGCAGGTAGAGCGTACCGCCAATGGCGCGCATCCGGTGCATGGGCAGAATCTGCAGGGTGGTGTCGAGGAAGTTGCCGTAGCGCAGCGTGCTTTCGGGCGTAAATTCCTTCCACATCATGCCCTGCGTGAACCCCGAGATATACATGGGCACGGCGTAGAACAGAATACCGAGGGTGCCCAGCCAGAAGTGGGCGTTCAGCAGCCGTTTCGAGTAGAGGGGCGTGTGATAGAGCCGGGGCAGCAGCCAGTAAAGCATGGCAAACGTCAGAAACCCGTTCCAGCCCAGCGCGCCTACGTGTACGTGGGCCACGATCCAGTCGGTGAAGTGAGCGATGGCGTTGACGTTCCTGAGCGACAGCATGGGGCCTTCGAATGTGGCCATGCCGTAGCAGGTCAGGCCCACCACCATAAACTTGAGCACGGTATCTTCGCGCACCTTGTCCCAGGCTCCGCGCAGGGTCAGCAGCCCGTTGATCATACCGCCCCACGAAGGCGCAATGAGCATGATCGAAAAGACAACCCCCAGCGACTGCGCCCAGTCGGGCAGCGAGCTGTAGAGGAGGTGGTGGGGCCCCGCCCAGATGTAGATGAAGATCAGCGCCCAGAAGTGCAGAATCGACAGCCGGTAGGAGTAAACGGGGCGGTTGGCCATTTTGGGCAGAAAATAGTACATCATGCCCAGGTAAGGCGTTGTCAGGAAGAACGCCACCGCGTTGTGGCCATACCACCACTGCACCAGCGCATCCTGCACCCCGGCATAGACCGAATAGCTTTTAAGAAAGCTGACGGGGATTTCCATCGAGTTGATGATGTGGAGCACGGCCACCGTAACAAACGTGGCGATGTAGAACCAGATGGCTACGTAGAGATGCCGCTCGCGCCGTTTGATGATGGTGCCGAACAGGTTGATGCCAAACACCACCCACATGAGCGTGATGGCGATGTCGATGGGCCACTCCAGTTCGGCATATTCTTTCGACGTGGTGAGGCCCAGGGGCAGCGTGGCCACGGCCGACAGGATAATGAGCTGCCAGCCCCAGAAATTGATGCGGCTCAGCCAGTCGGAAAACATGCGGGCTTTGCAGAGCCGCTGCAGCGAGTAATACACGCCCATGAAAATGGCGTTGCCCACAAAGGCAAAAATAACGGCGTTGGTGTGCAGCGGCCGGATGCGGCCGAAGGTGGTATAGGGCGTACCCAGGTTGGCCCCCGGCGCTACCAGCTGCGTGGCCGCCACGACGCCGACCAGCATGCCGATCAGGCCCCACACGATGGTGGCAATGGCAAAGTTGCGGACAATGGTATTGTCGTAGGCAAACGATTCGGCCACGGGGCGGGTGCCCGGGGGCAGGCCCGTAGCCGAATCGGCAGGCAGGGGCGGAACGGGGGGCGATTGAGTTGGCAGAGCGGGAGAAAACTGGGTGTTCATACGGCAGAAGAAGCCCGGCTGGGCATTGGTTGGGTGGCTGGGTAATCCGGATCGGGCACGGCCGGTACGGGTGGGGGCGCATCGTCGAGCAGCATCCGGAGCGAGGGCGTGTACAGGTCGTCCTGCTGCCCGGTGCGCATCGACCAGACGAAGGCACCCAGAAACCCAAGCGCCAGGGTCAGGCTCACGCCAATCATGACGTACAGAATAGACATATCCGATGGAATTGACTGCCGCAAAACTGCCACTGCCCGGTCCCGGCCCCGATGAGGCCCGTCAGGCCCCGACCTGACGTTTGTCAGGCCCGACCCCCTGACGCAGATCAGGCCGGCGGCTGACGGGCGTCAGGGTAGCGGGCGGGGCCGGGCTGCACATTTGCGGCATCAACGTCCTGACACGTATGAACAGCGCCCCCCGCCCCGATTCACTCCATGCCCTGCAGGCCTGCCACGCCCAGCACCAGACCTGGGCCAGTACCCTACGCCAGAGCGAGCAGGAGATCGATCAGCTCCTGACCCTGCTGGCCGATCTGCCCGGCCCTGATGCCTACCACAGCCTGAACCACCCCGCCGATGCCTACGCGCAGGCCCTGGGGCGGCTCAAAAACCGGATTCATGACCTGCAGACAGATATGGTCTGCACCGGCACCGCCTGCACCGCTGTGCCGGCCACCAGTACCCGCTGTGCCGATCCGCACTTCAGTATGCCCGTGGCGGGCAACAGCCTGATCGGAACGGTATCGGCCGAATATGTCCGGCTGAAAGAACGCTGTCAGTCGTTTCTGAGCGAACTGATGGGATTAAACCTGATCTGAGCGGCTCCACCCGCACCTTCCTCTTTTTTATGCTGATTCTGGCTTTCTTTCTGGCGCACTGGTACCTCTCGGTGCTGATGCAGACCTTTTTTCTCCACCGCTACGCGGCCCATCAGATGTTTACGATGAGCCCGGGCTGGGAGAAGTTTTTTTACGTGCTCACCTTTGTGGGGCAGGGATCGTCGTTTCTGAGCCCCCGGGCCTATGGCATCATGCACCGCCTGCACCACGCTCACGCCGATACCGAGCACGACCCCCACTCGCCCGAGTATTCGCGCAACCTGTTCGACATGATGTGGAAAACCCGGACCTACTACAACGACATCCTCAACAACCGCGACCTTATTCCGGCCCGGTTCAAGAAGGGGGTGCCCAACTGGGTCTGGATGGAGCGTTTTGGCGACCGGTGGCCGGTGCGCCTGGCGTGGGGGGCGGGCTATACGCTGTTCTACTGGCTGTTTGCCCCTTCGCCCTGGTTCTTTCTGCTGCTGCCGGTTCATTTCCTGATGGGACCGGTCCACGGGGCCATCATTAACTGGTATGCCCACCGCTACGGTTACACCAACTTTGAGCTGGCGGATACGGCCAAAAACCTGCTTCCCTTCGATTTTCTGATGATGGGCGAATCGTACCACAACAACCACCATAAGTTTGGCGGCCGGCCCAACTTTGGCGGGTTCCGCTGGCATGAATTCGACCCGGCTTATCCGCTCATCCGATTGCTCAACCGGCTGGGCGTGCTGCGCCTGCGACTCGGCCGCGACGAAGCCTATATGTAGCTGGACGATCAGATCAGCGTTTCGCTCCGGGCGACGGTACGACTCCAGACGGAGCCGCTGCCGTCGCCCGGTCTGGTTTGAGCGCCGGCCCGGCGCTGCTTACCGGCGGGCCAATGAGTAGTTCGGGCACCCATGCCCCTTGGCAGGGCAACGCCTGATACGATGAATCTTACTCCGTGAGCAAGTCTGTAAAGTTTGCCATTGCTCAGTGTCCGGTGGGAGATCGTAGGACCATTACTATGAGCTAGCGGCTTCACGAGCTAATGCACGGATCAATAAGATATACTCCAATTTTGACAGGAAAATCTAAATCACATAGGCAATAATAGAAACCAAAATATATAGGTATATATACTCAGATAGTAAGTAACAGTAAGGTGTAATTCGTATCACAGCAACTTCTGTAAGAATATAAATACGCCTGATGAAACAGATCGAATTAAGTTAATAATGTGAAACGTTTAGATAAAATCACGAAATATATTGAATGGTATTTTTTTAATATCTTATTGAAGATTGACAGCTTGGTCTCCCGTTATGTCTTACCATTAAAAATGCAATTATTTTAATTTCTATATAAATAAAGCCACAAAAAATACCTTTTAATAAATATAAATTATCTAAATATAAATTATAGAAAAATATAATTTTTTCAATAAAAAAACAAAGCATTTTTATGGTTAAATTGAAAGGTATATGTTTGAGTACTAAATTTTACTACTAGTTCTATTGCATGAATGAGTAGTATCTTACACATTTTACTTAAACAAAAATTGAACTTTATGAAATCATTGAAAAGTCTTTTTCTAATATGCGTTATATCAATTAGTCTTATTGTTCGAGTTCAGGCGCAGGATGAACCCACTACTTGGGAAACACACTTAAATTTACGCGGAGTCAATGGTATACTTAGAACGTGTTTGGGAATTGACAGAACTTGAGAGTCGTGCCAACTTTGTGGTCGCCAAACTACAGAGTTATGACCAAACAGTGGAAGCCACCGCTTCGGCGGTCCGATGACCGACCCTCAATGGGCCGCAATTTCGCCTTTTTTCAATCTCAAACGAAAGCGTAAACACAACCCCCGTCAGATCGTCAACATTATTCTATGGCTCTTACGAACGGGTTGGCAGTGGCGTAACTTACCCAACGAGTGGCCCAATTGGCAGGCCGTTTACTACTATTTTGATCAGTGGAAGCAGGATGGCACTTTCGAGCGAATCAATGTTGCCCTTAATCAACTGGACCGTAAAC